>CAZMGM010000001.1:0-154404 GCA_964565865.1 uncultured Acidobacteriota bacterium
TGGAACGAACTGGAAAAGAAGTCAAGGATTTTCTGGGCATTATCTTCTGCGTCATCATTCCGAGGTTCGGCCCCTATTGTTAGTTCTGGGATGCTCGGGCGGTTTCTTCTCTGATTTGACTCTGCCGGGCCGATACAACCATCAGCGGAATCTCTCCCACTGCAATCTCTGCCCCGGGCGTGCCGTTGACAACTGCCCTCGCCTTTACACGCAAAAAGCACGGCAACTGCGTGGTGGAGGCTCCTTCCTCAGCGATCAGGGTGATAGAGACCTTCTGCGTCTCGGGCAGAAAAACCTTTTTTTGTCCTTCGTCGAAGGGAGGAGGACGGTGGGCCTCCAGTATTACCGTCGGATAAGCTTGCACACCGGCAGGCAAGTTCTCCACTCCGATGGCAATCTCACCTACAAACCCTTCTTCGCGGTCAGCCGTAACTGTCAGCTGCTTCGCTTCACCCTGTACCAGGTTGATGCGGTCCGCATCCAGTTTCAACTCTCCGATATGAGGAACCTGGGAGCGAATCAGAAGGCGGTAAGAAAACCCGGGCTCTCCATAGCGACTTGTCAGATCACGGATCTGCACTGTGTATTCGCCACCCTTTTCGAACGTGTACACCATCTTGGATTTGAGGTAGCGAAATAGCTGAACATTGTTCCCGTGAACACGATTGTAGATGGAGCTGAATACCACCTCTTGTTGTGCATCCAGGATTTTCACCCAGGGACTAAATACGGGACTTCCTTCGCGGGGTGTTTCCACTTCGAAGACCAGCCCCTTTCCTGCTTCGGCCTTGAATTTGAAATAGTCAGTCTTGCCGGGATCATCAATGGCTCCTTCCAGAATAGCAGGCAGCCCTACTATTGGCGCTTGTACCTGGCTCCCCTTGAGCTCCCTTGCGGCAGGGTAGGTGTTCACCGGATCGAGAGGATCGAATTCCAGAGTTGTCCGCTCTTCGTACCCCTTGTCTGCCACATCCCCCCTAACGCCGGAACCAGCTTGAACCTCCAGCTCTTGGGCTTCCGCTTCTGCCAGAACAGTCCGCCTCGAGAGTTCCTGCAGATGGCTGGCGGAGATGTGTCGGTCAAAACCCCGTTCCCTCCAACGGTCCGATACCGGGTGGGCCAGCGGCCACGCCTGGTTGTTACCTGCCATCTCCTGCAGCGGTGGCGGGGCAATGCGAAGCTGGTAAACAAACTTGGGCCCACCCCGATCGTCAAAAGCCTTTACCGCAATCAGATATCGGTCAGACCGGGTAAAGAGATGCTTCAGCCGAGCCCTCACGACCATGCGCGCAGATTCGCCAAACAAGCTTCCTTCCTGAGCGATAGGATCGTCGTTGAATGCCAGTTGTACAAGGCGATGGGGATCTACCCAGCTCGGGGAGAACTCATAGAGGTAGAGAAGCATCTTACCACCGTCGAAGTTGTTAAGGCCGCCCAGCAGTGGAAAGAACACCTCAAAGTAGAGCTCTCGACCCGCCTCGACATCGAAGCCGTAATAATCGACCTCACCGCCCAATATCTTGCCTATTCTCCCGTTGATCGCCACCGGGTATTGCACAGATTGTCCCTGGATAGGTTTGTCGGTGTCGGTCTGGTTTTCGTCCTCTCGGACGACCGGTTCGAGACCTGAGCTGACTCGAAAGGGCATGGGGTTGGAGATGCCGCGCCGTGAAACCAGCCGCAGACTATGACCGCCCAATTCGGCCGCTGGGGAGATCCGAACCTGCACAGTGACCTGGTGGGTCAATTGCTTTTGCGGAACATAGTTCGCTTCCCAGATCTTACGATCTGTCTCATCAACTCGTTCTACGCTGGCCTGCAGCTCCTCGCAGTCCGTCCAGACAGCATATGTGTCGGCCAGCGTCTGTCCGTCAATTGTCACCTTCACGGTTGAACCTTGTTGCCCCCCCACCGGAAAGATGTAGAGAGCTTGAGGCTCCGCTGGAAGCGGCTCCTCCTCCTGCGCAAACAATACAGACATCACACCGCAGGAAAAGAGGAGGCCCCTGAAAAGTCGAGTCAAACCGGACATTGAATACACTGCCAATTACAAAAAAACTTGCAGATTATTAAAAATCCTACCAAAGCTACCATCGCTTGACTACTAGATCTGACTACTAGATTTTAACATAGCAATCTCGGGTCAACTGAAACTACTCGGCTCCCAAACATGCTGAAACTTGGTCCTGATGGTTAGTCTTTTATTGCACGTTGTATTCCTTTGCTCGTTCGAACTCATCGTCAAGCGGGGCACTCTTCGCCAAATGGATATGACAACCATCGGAACTTTGAATTTTGTGGTCGCCGCACTGGTGGGAATACCACTGTGGGCCGGGCAGGTAAATGCTGAGGTTGCCTGGGTGACCCTGGGGCTGGGAACAGCCATGGGTTTCTGCTATTTGTCATCCTTTTTCCTGGTCCTTTATTCCATCACCTATCAAGGAGTATCCGCAACCCGAGCCTTGATGCAGCTTGCCCTGATTATCCCCATTATTTTCTCGGTGTTCTGGTGGAACGAGCGCCCTCATGGAATGCAAATCCTGGGACTCATCATTGCCGTGGGATCGATCGTCCTGCTCGATGCGCGTCAGGACCTGGAACAGCGAACCCGGACCTCCCTGCGCTGGACCATGGCGGGCATGTTTCTCTTGATCGGGAGCGCGCGACTCATGGCCAAGGCCTTCACTGAAATGGGGGCTCCGGAACAGACCGCCTTCTTTTTCATTGCTTTGTTCGCTTTCTCCGGTATTGGAGCTACGGCAAAACTTCTCTGGCAGAGACCAGCCATGCCTTCCTCAGCGTGGGCCTATGGAAGCCTCCTCGGCCTCATCAACATCGTGCAGTCACTGTTCCTTGTCCGAGCCCTCACTGAGCTGCCTGGAATCATCGCCTTCCCGGCCGCCGCCTGTGCCTCGCTAACTGTAACAACACTTTTTGCCACCCTGCTGCTGGGGGAAAGGCCGACTTCCCGACAATATGTGGGATTGGTGACTTCGAGCGTGGCCGTAGTGCTACTGTGTTTTTACGATGTTATGGGGTCTTGAAACCGGTTAATCATGAATGGTTGAAAGTGTACAGTTCGTGGAAATTGGAACTTGAAATATGGAATCTGGGATGTCCTGCGACAACCTGTCAGGTTGTTGATACAATTTACTATTCGCGTCTACAATCAGGCGAATTTACCGCCCTCCGAAGCCCACCTATGACCACCAAGGAAGAGATTCTAAAGGGGCTGTTTCAGCACACTCTAGAGGGACATGCGAAAGCTGTGAAGGGCCTCACCGAGGAGGGTCTAAGACAGAGGTTGGACCCGATGGAGATGCTCTTCGACGCTCTCATCCCTTCACTTGAAAAGGAGTACTGAACCAATGGACAAACAAACAACAATTCTTGCCACCGGACCCATCGATCAAGTGGCCATCGACATTCTCAGCCCGTTCGGGAGGGTCCTGGTAACTCCTGACGGAGAACCGGCGTCAATCCTCCCGTTTGTCGGGGACGCGATCGGTATTGCTGTTCGCGGTGGGGGAAGTGTTGATCGGAGCGTCATTGAAGCAGCTGAAAACCTGCGGGTGATTGGTCGCAGCGGCGTGGGCCTAGACAACGTGGATGTGGATACGGCAACCAGCCGGGGCATCCCGGTGGTTTACGCTCCGGCCGCAGGGGCTTCGGCAGTGGCCGAAGGCGCCATGGCCTATATGCTGGCCCTGTGCAAACAGCTCAACTACTGGGACCAGCAGCTCAAGAACGGAAACTGGGGAAGTCGGGAACAATCAAGGCCGGCTGACCTCTACGGAGCGGTTCTGGGGATTGTTGGTCTGGGCAATATCGGACAGACCCTGGCCCAGCTAGCTGGGCCCTTTGGCATGTCGATCCTGGGCCATGATCCATACGTCAAAACGGAAAGGGCCTCCGAACTCGGAGTCGAACTCGTCGGCCTGGAGGATTTGCTGGCCCGGGCCGATTTTATTTCGATTCATGCTCCACTGATCCCCGAAACAAAGGGACTGATCAATCGCCAGCGGATGCAGCTTGTCAAACGAGGCGCCTATCTGGTCAATTTGGCCCGCGGTGGACTCATCGACAGCTTGGACACGCTCCATGAAGCGTTGCTGGAGGGAATCCTAGCAGGTGTGGGCCTCGATGTGTTTGAGCCGGAGCCCCCAGACGTAACCCATCCCATCTTTCAACATTCCAACTGCTTGACTTCACCCCATTCTCTGGGGATGACGCACGGAGCCATGAGCCGAATTTTCAAGACCATGGCAGAAGGCATGGCCGCTGTTCTGGAAGGGTCACGGCCCCGCTTCGTTGCGAACCCTGGGGTTTTCCAGAACGATTAGCTGGCGGCGGTGAAAAACCACTCCCGCTTGCTTCCGCTCGCGGCTGTGATCATTTTGCAGACTTCCTCCTGTCCTGTCCTGACCTCGCAAAACCTGTCTTCAGGCATTACCATGATTGTGGAAAGGGGATTTGTGAAATATGAAGGCTAAATCACTAGATCAGGCTTCCGGAATCGAACAACTGGACGGAGTCGTGCGCAAGACCCTGTCCTATAACGAGGAGGTTATGCTCTGTCATTTCCAGCTGAATGAGGGTGCCAGGATTCCGCTGCATGACCATCGAGCCAGCCAAATCGGATTCGTTGTGAAAGGTGCCGTGCGCTTTCTGGGTGCAGCGGATGAGGATTCCTTCGAGGCCCGGGCCGGGGACTCTTATGTCCTGGACCCTCACCAGGTCCACGGCGCTGAGGCACTGGAAGCTTCCGAATTCGTAGAGGTTTTTTACCCCGTCCGAGAGGAATACAAGGACTTTTGAGAGCGGCCCCTCTGAATGCCGGATTCAAGTCCTGATACAAGAATTCGGGAATAGAGTCCGGCATCGTCTGCATTTAAAAGTCCACTGCTGCGAGAATCTCCCATGGCAATGCTCGTACTCATCCTGCTCGTCTGTCTTCCTGGAGTTGCGCTGTCTGTGGCCTCCGAACCTTCGGAAGGCCTCGACTGGATGACCAACTGGGAGCAAGCCGTAAAGGTCGCAAAAGGGCGGAACAAACTGATCGTCCTTGACCTCTATACGAACTGGTGCGGCTATTGTCGGGTAATGGATGTGCAGACCTACACTGATCCTTCGGTCGTCCGGGAGCTGGGACCAGAATATGTGTGGCTTCGGCTGAATGCCGAAACCGAAGAGGATGGGAGAGAAGCGCAGAGACGCTTTCGGGTAATGAGCTATCCAGCTACCCTACTCATCGAGCCCGAGGAGGGACTCTTTGAGAAAACCTCCGGGTTTCTAACTGCCCAACAGCTGGGGCAAGAGCTACACCGGCACAGGGGGAGTCTGAAGCCGATTCTTGAGCTGCGGGCCAGAGTCGGGATGCATCCGGAGTCAAGTGAATCTATGCGTGAGCTGGGGACAGCCTACATGGAACGGCGGCACTACCCCGGAGCCGAGCGAATGTACCGCGCTCTGATTCAAGCAGATTCCGACGCCCAACTCGATAAGAGCTATTTTTCTCTCGCTATCAGTCTGGCCCAGCAGGGCAAGGAGCGGCAGGCTCTACAGCGGCTGGACACCCTGCGGCATCGATTCCCTCACTCCGAGTTGGTGGGCCACGCCATGGCACTGCAGGGAGAAATCCATTTGAACCTGGGGAATCGCAGTGAGGCAGCCAGTATCTGGAGAGAGTATTTGAGCCGTTTTTCTGGCCACCCTATGGCCGAACGGATTATGGGAGAGCTGAAGCGAATCGAATCGTGACTTCGAGAATGACCCATCAGGAGGTAGCCGAAATGACCCATCAGGAGGTAGCCGATTTTAGTTGCACGGTCGGGGAAGGGCCGGTCTGGCACGCCCACCACAAGAAGCTCTACTGGACCGACATCCTAGAGGGGCGACTCTTCTGGTACGAACCCAGCACGGGTAAGAGTCAGCTCTACTACGAGGGACGGATCGTCGGTGGGTTGACGGTCCAGGCCGACCATTCTCTGTTGCTCTTCATGGACAAGGGAACCGTAGCAGTGTGCGATGACGGCCAGGTGACCCGCACCATCGTCGACACCATCCCGGCTGAGATCGAGCAGCGCTTCAATGATGTAGCTGCCGATCCCGAGGGACGGGTTTTTGCCGGGTCTATGCCCTTTGACAACGTTGACCAAAGAAGCGGGCGGCTTTACCGATTGGATCACGACGGGTCATATACCGTAGTGCTCGAAAAAGTTGGGATACCCAACGGTATGGCCTTCACATTGGACCGGCGGTTTTTCTTCTTCATTGACTCCCTCGACAACGTTGTGTGGAAATTCGATTACGAACGAAAAACCGGGGACATCAGCAACCGTCGAGCCTTCCTTGAATTCGATCCAGATGAGGGGCATGCCGACGGAATGACGCTGGACAGTGAGGGCAACCTGTGGATCGCTATGGCGATGGGATGGAAGGTGGTGCAGTATGGCCCCGATGCCGAGCTGAAGAGGAGTATTGAACTGCCTGCCCGGTTCGTCTCCAGCGTGGCTTTTGGCGGACAAGATCTGTCTCAGCTATTCGTCACCACAGGGAGGCTTCCGGAGGGTGAAGAACTGGGCCCGGCAGCCGGCACCTTAATCTCACTCCAACCTGGTGTAATCGGGTTGCCGGAACCGCATTCTCGCGTCGGCATTTAAGCCCGATGCGGTCCCTAGCTCGGGTTTCCCCTCGACGCGGCTCCTACATTTTCCTGTCAGCGGTCGTCCAGACCCTGGACGTATTGGCGGCCAAACTGGACTTCCCGGGTACTTCGGAAATCGCCGCTATTCGGCATGATCGCCAGTAGCCCTCCGTCGATGACCATAGTCTGCCCGATGATGTAGCGCGAATCATCCGAGGCCAGGAAGATCGCTAGTTGTCCAACGTCAGCCGGCGTACCGATAAAACCGGCTGGCAGTGTTCTCTTCGCCCCCTCCCAGTCAAAGTCCTCGCCCAGCACTTTTTCGTGATTCTCGACCCGGACCCAGCCCGGAGCGATGGCATTGACGCGCACTCCGTTCTGGATCAGTTCCAGCGAAACTTCCCTGGTAAAAGCAACAATCGCTCCTTTTGTGGCTGCGTAGACAGAATGCTCAACCTTCCCGGCAAAGGCGTGGACAGAAGTCAGATTGATGACCGCACCCCGGCCGCGTTTCGTCATGTCTGGTAAAACAGCCTGGGTCAAAAAGAACATTGCCTTCAAGTTGACGTCAAAGAGGGTGTCGAAGTGCTCGGGGGTAGTTTCCGCAAATGGACGATTAGCCGTGATTCCAGAATTGTTGATGAGTACATCGATTCCGCCCAGAAAATCCATAGCCCCTACCGCCAGGTCCCGAATCGATTGCACTTCCCGGAAGTCCGCCCCGATGGCTTTGGCATGACCGCCAAGGGCGCGGATCTCCTCAACGGCAGACTCACAGCCAGCACTGCTGTGACAGTAATGGAGAACGACTGAAGCCCCTTCCCTGGCGAACTCGAGAGCAACGCCCCGTCCGATACCGGTCCCGGCTCCCGTGACCAGGACACGTTGCCCTTCCATTCTACGTCTGTCATGCATCACTTATCCTCCGTTGTGAGATTCGAATTCCCGCCTGTCCCGCGGTCGGCGAGCGGCCACCAGCGCCACCCCCAACATTCCATGAGGGCCAGCGTCTACAACACTTCTTGATTCTGAGGCTCGGGACCGGCCGACTATTCAGATTCGGGTGGCCAGCGTTCGATCACTACCTTTTTGAGCGTATAGAACTCGACTGCATCTTGGCCCTGCCCGTGTAGATCGCCAAAGAAGCTATCCTTCCAGCCGCTGAAGGGAAACGAGGCGACGGGGGCAGCAACTCCGATATTGATCCCGATATTGCCTGCCTCTACCTCGTATCGAAACCTTCTTGCAGCCGAGCCGCTGCGGGTAAACAGACAGGCCATGTTGCCGTATCTTCCACTGTTCGCGAAATCGATTGCGTCGCTCACGCGTTCAAAGGGAAGGAGGCTCAAAACCGGCCCGAAGATCTCGGTAGCGGCCAGGTCGCTCTCCGGATGGACATCACTGAGAATGGTCGGCCCTACGAAATAGCCGTCCTCATAGCCGGGTATCCGAGGACTCCGGCCGTCCATTGAGAGGCTGGCGCCATCCCCTGCGCCTTCCTCGATGAGGGCTTCAATCCGCTCCCGGCTTTCATTCGAGATGACCGGCCCCATCTCGACTCCTTCCTCCAGACCGAATCCCACCTTCCGGGACCGTGCGACCTCTGAAATCGCTTCTTGGAAGGGTTGGTGAGCCGCACCCACGGTGGCCACGATCGAACCGGCCAGACATCGTTGACCGGCACATCCAAAGGCGGATTCCCCGACGATGCGCGCGCTCGCTTCCATGTCAGCGTCGGGGAGAACGATGAGCGGATTCTTAGCTCCACCCTGGCACTGAACTCGCTTTCCCTGGGCGGCCGCCCGGCTGTAAATGTACTTAGCTACGGGTGTGGAGCCCACAAAGCTGACGGCCCCTATCGACGGGTGATCCAGAATCGCGTCTACTGCCGCTTTGGAGCCGTTGACTAGCTGAACAACCCCTCGCGGGAGATCCGTCTGTTCTACCAGCTGTACGATCCGCTGCATAGTGAGGGGAACTTTCTCACTGGGCTTGAGAATGATGCAGTTTCCGCAGGCAATCGCATAGGGCAAGAACCAGAGAGGAATCATGGAGGGGAAGTTGAAGGGAGTAATGGCGGCCACGACTCCCACGGGTTGTCGGATCATCGTTTCGTCGATGCCACGGGCAATGTCCTCGCTGTTGTACCCCTGGAGCAGGGACGGGATACCACAGGCGACCTCGACGTTTTCGATCCCGCGCTGCAGCTCACCCTTGGACTCCTCCAGAGTCTTTCCGCACTCTTCGGTCACCAGACGAGCCACCTCGTCAAAGTGATCCTCGAGCAGGCGTTTGAGTTTGAAAAGGTACTGGACTCGTTCCACCGGTGGAGTTCGGCGCCACTCCCGGAAGGCTTGAGCTGCAGTGATTGCTGCTTGTTCGACCTCGCCCACATCGGAGAGAGGCACCTTTGCAATCTCTTCTGCCGTCGCCGGATTCGTCACACTGAGCATCTCGCCGGTGGATGACTTCTGCCAGCTACCGCCAATAAAGTTCAGAACCTTACTTTCGCTGCTCACCATAATCTCCGTTTCTCTTGCTTGATCTCAATCCCGACTCGAGATTGTTTCGTTTTCTTTTCCAGTGTTCTATCTTGGCCTGGATCACGTCTCGCATCAAGTCACTAATCCCTTACCAGATTCTCATCGAGTCCCTGAACAACTGTGTCAGATCTTCGCCACTGGCGGATCGTGGTGACAGTTTCGTGACGCGGTGCTGCGGCAGTGTCCCGGCGACAAGCTGGGGAATGTCGTCTTCGTTAAAGCCCAACGCAACAAGACCATTTGGCACACCCAGCGTTCGCATCAGGGCGACCAGACCCTCCACCAGGATCTCACCGGCATCGTCGAAAGACGCCTCTGTCACATCGAGTCCCAGGGCTGCAGCTGCAAACAAGTGGCGGGAGGGATTCGCACTCGCAGTAAAACGAAACACGGCCGGCGCCGTCAGAGCCACCGATACTCCATGGGGTACCATAGGGTGGTTCTTCGGATATCCGTCCGGATAATAGTCCCGCACCATGCTGCTGACGGGATACGACATCCCATGACAGAGATGGACTCCCGCGTTCCCGAAACCCAGACCGGCGTAAGAAGCAGCCATCACCATTTGGGTTCGGGCTTCTTCGTCAGCAGGATTCTCGTAAAGCCGCCGAAGGTACCTAGAGACCATCCGGATCGACTCAATGGCCCAGATGTCACTGACGGGATTGGAACCCTGATAGGCGGGACGCAGTAACGGGCTCTCGTGGTAGGGGCGCTCTGTGAAGGGTAAGGCTGTATAAGACTCGAGAGCATGACAGAGGACATCGAGACCCGTTGAAGCTATCACCGCACGAGGTGATGAAAGAATATTCTCCGGGTCTACAAGCCCTAGTGCAGGTTTGAGCCGTCGGTGGGCGATTCCTGTCTTGGCTCGTTTCTCGGACAAGTCGAAGATAGAGACTCCAGTAGCCTCGCTGCCCGTGCCGGAAGTCGTTGGTACTGCAATCAGTGGCTTCAAGGGCCCCGGGATCGGTTTTCCCTCTCCCAGCGGCGCATTTACATAGGCCAGGAATTCGTCAGGAAAGGTCGAATACAGATTGGCTGCCTTGGCCGTGTCGATCGTTGAGCCCCCGCCCACCGCCGCGAACCCATCGTATTCTCCCTCCGAAGCAACTTCAATGGCTGCCTGAAAGGATCTGTCATTCGGCTCGATCCGCACCTCGTCAAACAGATCGTAGCGAATGCCCTCTCGCTCCAGAGAGCCCCGGACCGTCTCCACAGGTCGAAGTCCCGCCACCTTCTTGTCAGTCACAACCAGCACCGAACTGGCTCCCATCTCCCGGAAGTCCATCCCAATTTCAGCCGTTACTCCGGCTCCGAAACGAAGGCTGGACGTGGATACCTGGAAGGCAAATTCGGTTCTTGTTCCCTTCATAGAATTACCTCCTAGAGAATTGTGCCGGGTCCGGGCTCGTGACTCAAACTCTGACTCACAAACGGCGCTTCAGCAGTACTTGCTGAATCTGGCGATCGTCCCGGGGAGACTTGCACAAGGGGTTGTGAAGGGGAGATACTCCATTCACGCCAAATCGTCAATCTAAAGCGTTGGGATCCTGGGAAGCGGTATCGGCTTCTGCACAAGACTATGACAACTCACAATTCGCTCCAGCACCACTGTCTTGAGGAACGTCAGATTCGCTTCTGGGAGGAGAATGGATACTTCATCTCGGATGTCCTGTTTCGCCGGGAGGAAATGGAGGAGGCCGGAGAACACATGGGTCGAGTCTTTGATCAGGAATATGAGACCAACGTCCCGCCCAACAAGATCGACTGGTTGCCTGGCGACCCCGAGACGGAAATGAAAAAGGTCGACAACGCCTGGTGGGCGGACTATGTCATCCGCCGCCTCGTCCAGTCACCCGTGATCGGGTCAATCGCCGCGCAGCTGTCCCGTTCCGACAAGGTTCGGCTCTTTCAGGATCAACTGCTTCACAAACCCGGCATCGGACCTGATAGCCCTCGGTCGGGTTCGGTCGGCTGGCATCAGGACTGGAGTTACTGGAAATGCACAAGGCCGGATCACGCTCTTACCGCGCGTATTTCCGTGGACGGGGAGACACTCGAAAACGGATGCATGAGGGTCGTTCCCAGCAGTTGTCATTGGCCGCTTCAGTCGACGAAGATGTTCTTCCAGTCCGACGCGACCATTGAAGACTTGCCGGAGTTCGAGGTCCCGGATGGAGAGAACATAGAAGTGGAGCTGCTGGAATTGAAACCAGGTCAGGTGTCATTTCACCACAGCCGTACCATCCATGGGAGTGGTGAGAACCGGACCGAAAACCCTCGTCGCACCATTATTGTGCACATGTTACCGGGCGACACGCGCTATCAATCCGGGACCGGCGACCATCCCTGGGCGGTCGCTGTCCTGGCCAGTCAAACGGACAAAGAACTCAAGGATGGTGACTTGTGGGCAGGCGACCGTTTCCCGGTTATTTACTCCCAGGGAGAAAGCTCCAATGCCTCATAAGTTGCCGCCACTCCCGTACGCTTATGCGGCTCTGGAACCCTATCTGGATGAACGGACCCTACGGATTCATCACGAGAAACACCACGCGGCTTACGTCCACGGCCTGAATCAAGCAATCGCAGGAACTGAATTCGAGGATGTGGATCTGGCCAAGCTGCTGGGAAGGCTGTATCAGGTGCCGGCAGATGTACGGGGAACTGTACGCAACAGCGGCGGCGGACACGCCAACCACAGCCTGTTCTGGGACACGATGAGTCCAGACGGTGGTGGTGTGCCAGACGGAGAGTTGGCTGCCGCGATCGGCGCAAGTTTCGGTACTCTCGATCAATTCCGGGAGCTCTTCGGGAAAGTCGCTCTTGGCCGCTTTGGAAGTGGCTGGGGGTGGCTGGTTCTAAAACTCGATGGCAACCTTGGCGTCTACAGCACACCCAATCAGGACAACCCCTATATGCAGACTGGAGATGTCCCTCTCTTGGGTTTGGATCTGTGGGAGCACGCCTATTACCTGAAGTACCAGAATCGTCGTGCCGAGTACATCCGTGCCTGGTGGAATGTCGTCAGCTGGAAGACTGTGGCCCAGCACTATGAGGCTGCAATGGACACCACGGTAAGCTGACACTCTAACGCTCTGTACCTTTCCTTCACATCGGGTCAGATCCCAACTCAGTTTCCCTCCTGGCACTTCCCGGGCTGTGAGACTATAATGCGCTGCCTGCTATGGGAAAGCGGACGACTTACAAGGTCGGAATTGTTGGAGCCGGCGAGAATGCACGGGACCACGGCCGATCCTGTCGCGACGTTGAACAGACAGAGCTGGTGGCCATTTGCGACATCTCCGAGGCGGCACTGGAACGGTTTGGTGATGAGTTCGGCGTGTCCAACCGGTACTCGATCCTGGATGAGATGCTGGCTAGGGAAGCCCTGGATATTGTCGTCGTCTCGACCTGGGGAGTTCATCATGCGGAAGTGACCAACACAGTCGCCCGTTCGGGGAAAGTACGGGCCATTCTGGTCGAAAAACCGATCAGCGCGACAGCCACGGAATGCGAGGGGATGATCGCCACCGCTGCCGAACATGAAGTCCTTCTTACCGAGGGATTTAAGTGGCGGCATACGCCCCAGCACCTTCGCCTCAGGGACATCCTTGACTCCGGTCGAATTGGTCGAGTGATGTCGCTTCAGGCTACCCTGTCTTGTCCTCTGGTTCGTTATGTACCTGCCCAGAATTGGCGCTACGACCGCCACCGGGGGGGAGGGTCGGTGTACGACACTGCCGGGTACCTGATTCATCTTGCCCGCTACATCATGGGAACAGAACCGTGGCGAGTTTATGCAGTCGGCTCTTTCGATGAAGAAATTGCGGACGTGGAGATGTCGGCCTCGATCCTGCTTGAGTTTCCTGGCGGTGCCAGCGCCAAACTGACCTCCAGCTATCAGTACGGCTACTGCCAGGCCACTGAGGTTCTCGGTACCCTGGGCTGGGTTCGGATGGATTTACCGTTTGATCAGCGAAGCATCAGAGATCAGGAGTTTGTAGAGAAAGAAGAGTTGCCCTCCACAATCGAGGTTTTTCTGGACAACTTCGATAGCGAAGTCTACCAGTTTCAGCCCGTGAACCAGTTCGACCTGCAACTCCTTCACCTGTGTGAGTGTCTCGAGACGGGCGCCTCCAATCGAATTCCGCCCGAGTTCAGCCTGGTCAATATGCAGGTCATCGATGCCGTTCTCGAATCGATCCAGACGGGTAACCCCGTCGATCTTGGCTGACAGCATCTGCCGCCCCTCCCGGGCTGATGCCTGATTCCGTCACCTTCAGTGGGCTTACCGGCCACGGCTATTCTCTACCGGCCGCTGCTGCGGCCTCAAGCCCCCACAGGCGGCGAAAGAGAAGCTCGAATCAGTAGTAATGGTACATCAGGAAGACAGACAGCGAGCACAGGAGGCCGGCCCAGAGCCGGTCGTCACCCAGCAACAGGCCAAGCGTGGACGCATCCCTGGCGGCCTCTTCCCTCCGCTTCTGAAACCCCAGCAGGATCACACCCACGAACACGGCCAGGACCCAGACTCCGCCAAGTACTCCACACACCGTCGGTGTGAGCCAGCCGGCTACCATGACTCTACCCAGAACCACCAGCAAGAGAATGGAGGCAAGGACGGCGATGGCGAGATTCCTCAGACTTGTCGGCCGGTGCCCTCCCAGGTCGGTCCAGACGAGTTTCCCCTTTTTGGCATCGGGCTTGGAAAGCAGGCTCACCACAACGTGCGTCAGCAGGCAGAGCAGGATGACGGCTGCAACGCGGTGCAAGAAATTGAGCTGTTCTCCGAAATAGGCGCTGACTGCAGGGATGCTACCCAAGCAGCCGTCGTAGATGGCCTGGACGATCCAGGAGAAGAAAACGCCCACGAGTATGGTCACGAAGCTACCCAGCCCCGTGGCCCGCCGCCAGAAGATCCCCAAGAAGAAGGTCACCAAGAGGCCGGGAGTCAGATAACCCTGATAGTCGACGATTTGGAGGAAAAAATGTCCTTCCGAGTTGGGATCCAGAACCAAAATCGCCATCAGGGTTGCCAGCGTGACAAAGGCCGCGACACAGACCCGTCCCACTCGTATCATCTGTCGATCGCTGGCCCGGGGGTTGATGTAGCGCTGGTAAACGTCCACGGTCACGATTGTGGCAGCCGAGTTCATCATGGAGTCGATGGATGAGAGGATCGCCCCGATCACACCCGCCGAGATCAAGCCCACGATTCCGTAGCCAAGGGGGATCACCAGCTTCACAAGCTCGGAGAATGCGGCGTCGGAGTCGATAGTCCGCTCCGGAATCCTGTCCAGAAAGAGATAGTAGGCTGCCACACCCGTGCCAATGGCAAAGAAAGGGATGGTGAGTTTGAGATAGCCGGCGGCCACGATTCCCAGCCGTGCTTCGCGGTCACTGCGGGCTCCGAGGGCCCTCTGCACGATGAACTGGTTCGTGCCCCAGTAAAAGCAATGCATGGCCATAAGCCCGGTGAGTACTCCCGTCCAGGGCAGTTCGCGGTGACTCCTGGGGAGATAGAGATGCATCTTGTCGGCACCCTGTTTCCCCTGATCCAACGCCATCATCTCACCCCAGCCTCCAATCTCGTTGAAGGTCAGAAAAGCGAGGGTGAGGCCTCCGGCAAGGAGCAGGAGAGACTGCACGAAATCAGTCCAGACAACCGCCTTGAGACCACCCAGAATCGTGTAGCCCGCAGAGATCCCGGCTAACCCGAGCACGATAATAACGTAGTACAGGTAGTTGACTTCGAGGGCTATCTTCCCTCCTTCCTTTACCTGCTCGACGAACTCTCCACCCATCAGAATGCAGGTGGTTCGAGAGCCGATGTAGAGCGCAGGAACCATTTGCACCACCACCAGGAGGAGAACCATGATGATCGCGTACAACAAGCGACTCCGCTCGTCGTAGCGTTTCCCAAGGTACTCGGAGAGCGTAAAGACATTGAGCGCTCGATAAACCGGCAGAAAGCCGTAGCACAGGAGCATCAGCCCCGCGATCGCCCCCAGTTCGAAGTGGCTCTGTGCGAATCCGACTCCGAAGCCGATCCCCATCATGCCAACCAGGTGGTTGGCGCTGACATTGCTGCCGAAAATCGATCCGGCCACACCCCACCAGGGAATCTTCCTTCCGGCCAGGAAGTAGTCCTCGGACGTTTCCTCCCTGCGCCCGGCCACGAACCCAATTGCCATAGCGGCAAGCAGGGCCCCAACAAAGATGACGAGGTCGATACTGGCTAAGGAGTTTTCCATGCCTTTATCGATGAAAGGGACGACTCATTGAGGCTCACCGCAGACTGAACACTCTGTCTGTCAGTCTGCTTCTGACCTTGCCCTTGTCCGGTCCTCATCTCTTCGGTCCATCAAGGCTCGTAAACCGAGAACCGGAAAAGTCGTCCACTAGTTCAACTCGTTGCAGGCAACGAACCGAATTGCAGAGAAACACCTCATCCGCAGAAGCAAAATCTGCTGGATACAGAACTCTCTCCTCTATTGCGATCTCCTGGGAATCCAGCAGATACTGCCGGAAAAGGCCGGGCAGCAGTCCGCAATCGACCGGAGGCGTGAAGTGCTGCGATCCTTGCCTGATGACCACATTGCTGCGCGCGCCCTCGGCGACCTCACCCCGCTCATTTAGAAAAACCAGGTCGAACAACCCCATTTCCTGTGCGCTGCGCAGGGCTCGATCATAGCCTGCCCGCTTGCTGGTCTTGTGGTAGAGAAAACGATTGCATGGGTCGATTCGTTGCAAAGCTATGGCCACGCTCTCAATGTCCCTTGCCGGAGCAATCCTGCGATGAGATATTCGCACCTCTCCTCTTCGGTTCACAACCATCCGGACTCGAAAGACATCATTCCCTTCACTCTCACCCTGCAGTTTCTCCTCATGGAGCCGCAGGGAGTCCCGCATCTCCCCGGGATCAAAGGAGAATCCGAAATGGCTTGCCGAATTCTCGGCTCGCCGGCAGTGCTCCTCCAGTAGAAACCAGCCACTGGTTCGATCCCATCTGAGGGTTTCCAGAAGCTCTAGATCGTATAGAGAACCCCCTAGAAAGCGGGCCTTCGTGAGGCACTCCCGATATTCGGCAGCGTTATCCGAATCATAGGTCACACCGCTGCCCACGCCCATCTCTGCCAGGCCCTGCTCGCCATCCACAACGACGGTCCGGATCGCCACATTGAATACCGACTGTCGCCCCGGGGAAAAAAACCCGACGGAGCCCGTGTACACACCTCGGGGCTCCCTCTCCAGTTCCTGGATAATCTGCATGGTTCGAATCTTTGGGGCACCCGTAACCGAACCGCTGGGGAAAACACCGCGGATGAGTTCCTGCAGAGAACACCCCGGGCGCAGCTCAGCCTCAATGACCGAAGTTGCCTGGTACACGGTCTCGTACTCTTCGACAGCGTAGTACTCCGGCACCTTCACGCTTCCCACTTTCGCTATACGGCCGACGTCGTTGCGAAGCAAGTCCACGATCATCAGGTTCTCGGCACGGTCTTTGGCGGAGTCAAGCAACCTGCGGCGATTTCGCTCATCTTCGTCAGGGGTTCGCCCGCGCGGGGCGGTTCCCTTCATGGGTCGCAGCGTTAATTGATCGTTCTGGAGACACAAGAACAGCTCTGGAGAAAAGGAGAGCATAGAATTTCTGTCCATTTTGACAAAAGCCGTGTAAGCGACCCGCTGTCTCCCTCGAAGCTGACAGTAGAGATCGGCCAAACAATGCTCCCAGGGAAAGCTCACCTTGAATGAGAAGTTCACCTGGTAGGTGTTTCCATTCCGGATGTGCTGCTTTATCTGGTGCAGAGCACGGTGGAATTCTTCTTCATCCATTGAGGGCGCGGGGACAATCTCACGGATGGTCGGGGCGTAATGCGATCCCTCCAGGTCAGCAGCGATCTTCAGGGCGCGCTCCTCGCCACTTTCGAAGGCCTTGCTTCGGTGATTGTAGATCCACGGCTCTTCGTAAAGCCCGAACCACATCAGCGGCGTTGCTGCCTTGCCACCACCGGAGAAACCATCCTCGAAGGCATAACCCAGCTCATAGGCCATGAAGCCGGCTGCAAAGGAGCCCTCGTCGACCGCATTCTCCAACTGCTCGAGACAACCGGATACTTCCTCCAGCGCGTAGCACTCTATCGTGGAATGGGGTTCAAGGAAGATGTAACTGCGAAACTCCGACCGCCCGGGCCTTGCCGTCTCGAGAACGACAGCATCAGGCTGATCTTCCACCCAGCGTAAAAAAGTTGGGGTCAACAGTCCATCTCTACCGACGATGGTCTTCATACTCCTCACGGTTTCTGGCACTCCCGGCAACATGTACCCAGGCGATCCGGAAAAGGCAGTCATCGAACCGACCCAAGTTTAAAGTTTAAAGATCTGCCCTGTTCAAGTAACGTAGTCTGGCGAAAGGCGATTCTCCAGGAGAACGGAAGAGCGGTCAATTCGAATCCGCAAGAATTCCTGGGTGCAATTCCCTCCGAAGAAGGGGAGATTGATAAAAAAACCATGGGAATGAACGGCAACCGATTGATCGTCGCCTCCCTGTTCGCCACTGGCCTGTGTTCTTGTCAGTGGCAGGACCCCTCCGAAGTGGCAGCTCTCAAAGCCCTCCACGACAGCGCCCTTTATGAAGTGTCCCGGAACCTGGAGGTACCGGAAGGATTCCAGGTGGAGCTCATCTATGCGGTGCCGCTCGAAAAACAGGGTTCCTGGGTCGCGCTGACGTCAGACGCCGCAGGGCGACTGATTACCTCAGATCAATTTGGAAGTCTGTACCGGGTCACCGTCGGGGAGCGAGCTTTCGGGACCAGGGTCGAGAAGTTGGACGTACCCATCGGTCACGCACAGGGACTTCTCTATGCCCATGACAGCCTCTATGTAACGGTAAACCTCTACCCGAGTGCAAAGGATACGGGTACGGAAGGAAGTGGAGTCTATCGACTATGGGACAGCGACGGAGATGATCAGTTCGACCAGGTCGAGCTGCTGCAATCGCTGGAGCCCGTGAAAAATGAAAACGGACACGGAGAACACGGACCCCACGCCCTGCGGCTTGCTCCCGACGGTCGCATTTATCTGGTTGCCGGCAATGGCACTAGCTTGCCGCAGCCGCTGGAACCGACGTCTCCGCACCGCGGTTGGGCCGATGATCTGCTGATTCCCACGAGTGACGCCTTTGTGCCCGGCGGTTGGATTGCCCGCACTGACAAAACAGGGGAGGCCTGGGAGTTGTTTGCCGGCGGACTTCGCAACTCCTATGACATTGCTTTTCAAGCGGACGGGGAACTGTTCACCTTCGACGCAGATTCCGAACACGACATCGGCATGCCCTGGTATCGACCTACTCGAGTCCACCATGTGGTGTCTGCTGGGGAATATGGCTGGCGTTACGATTCGGGCCCCTGGCGGCCCTACGGCAAGTGGCCCAATCACTATCCCGACAGCGTGGGTAGTGCCGTCGATGTTGGCTTCGGTTCCCCGGCCGGGCTGGTTTTCGGAACTGGAGCTCGTTTCCCAAGCAGGTATCAGCGGGCGCTCTTTGCCTGTGACTGGGCCTCGGGAAAGATCTATGCCATTCACCTGCAACCACAGGGGGCCACTTACAAGGCAACTTTTGAGACCTTCCTGAAGGGAAGTGCTCTGCCGGTGACCGACATCGTGGTCCACCAGGACGGAGCCCTTTATTTCACGGTGGGGGGTCGGGAGGCCAGGTCCGGCCTGTTCCGCATCCGCTACACGAAGGAGGACACGGATGTCTATAGGCCCATTCTAGCGTTAAACCGTCACGTTCCAGACACGGATCCGGTCGGGCCGATCGACAATCCCTCGGCCTCCCGAGCCCGGAAGTTGCGCAGACACCTGGAAGAGTTTCATGGTCGTGAAAATCCGCGGGCAGTGCAGGAGGCCTGGCCTCATCTGTCCAGTCCCGACCGCGCCATCCGCTACGCAGCCCGTATCGCGATCGAGCACCAGAACCCGGCACGGTGGCAGGATCGGGCGCTGCGGGAGGAGGACGTTGTTGCCGCGACCCAGGCCCTGGTAGGCCTGGCACGAGTGGGTGAAGCAAGCCTGCAGAAGAAAGTCCTGGGGAGGCTCAACCAGCTCCCCCTGCAGAAGCTTTCCGAAGAGAAACTCCTGGAGGTACTCCGTGCCTATGGCCTAGCTCTCATCCGTATGGGCCCTGTGCACGAAGCCATTGCGAGCGGCGTCATCCAACGCCTGGCCCCCCTGTTTCCCTCGTCCAGCCAGAGACTGAACCGGGAACTTTCCCTGCTGCTGGTTTACCTGGAGGCTCCTGGGGTGATCGACAAATTGTTGAAGCTGCTCCAAGCATCTCAGGAACAGGAGCAGATGTTTTACTCCGCCACCCTGAGTCAGGTCAGAGTAGGTTGGACGCGGCAACAGCTCCAGGTTTTCTTCAGTTTGCTGAACCTTGCTCAGGAAGAGTATCTCCTGGCCGAGACGGCCCTGGGGAGAAGCGGTCTGAACAGTCGATTCGTCTACATGATTGAGACCTTTCGCCGGGATGTGGCTGAAAGCCTGAGCGACCGAGAAAGAGCGGCACTCGAGGACGTCATCGAGAAGGATGTGAAGGTGGCGGGTTTGGAATCCAGCCGGAAATTTGTACGCGAGTGGAAACCGGCCGATTTTCTCGCCCTGCTCGATCGGGTGGAAAGCGGCCGCTCTTACGAAAGCGGCCGGTCTGCCTACACGGCCACGGGGTGCGCCAAATGCCACCGGTTCAGTGACCAGGGAGGCACCACGGGACCCGACATTACTGCAGTGGGAAATCGTTTCGACGCTCAGTACCTTCTGGAATCCCTTCTTGTTCCATCCAAGGTGGTTTCCGATCGTTTCCTCAACGAGGTCATCAAAATGGAGGACGGCGTGATCCACACAGGCAGGGTGGTCTACAACGACGGAAAACTGCTGCGGATTCGCAAAGACCCTTTCACTCAAACGGTGAGCGACCTTGCCGTCAATAAAATTGCGACACGCAAACTAGTGGAAACTTCAGAAATGCCCGAAGGGCTGCTTAATGTCCTCACCGAAGATGAGATTCTGGACCTGATCGCTTATCTGAGCACAGGAGGAAATCCGAACCACCAGGCCTTCCAGTAGTACTCACTTTCAGGAACAAGTAGGAGCTCCGTCGGGAGCGCGACGAAAGGAATATCCATGCTGAACAAAATGCGATGGTTATGCATGACAATTGGGCTGTTCGCGCCGTTGGCTTGCAACGGGCCAGCTCCGATCTCCCCACCCGCAGGATTCACGAACTTGTTCAACGGCCATGATCTGACCGGCTGGGGGTATGACGGGAGCGGACACTGGGGGGCGGAAAATGACGTACTCGTGTACGACGGCGGAGGCTGGCAACCCTATCCCAATACGGTGTGGGAGCGGAATCTGCACACAGAAAAGGAGTACGGCGACTTTATCCTTCTTATCGATTGGAAGATCGAAAAAGACGGCAACAGCGGAATCTTCCTGCGCGCCGCCCCGGAAACGCCGAACATTCTGGTGGATAAGGGGTACGGAACATCGGCGTCGGAGGTACAGGTGGAAATCTGGGACAGGACCGCCGTCGTTTACTCATCTCTCCACGGGTCCGGGGGCGTCGTTTTTTATAACTCAGAGGAACGAATCCCTCTTCGGACGGCCGACCATCCGCTGGGCGAGTGGAACCATTTTGAGATCCGGGTGGAGGGGGACCTGGTGACCGTTCGTCTTAATGACGAGTTGGTTCTCGACAAGTATGCTGCAGATTTCCAGAGGCCACGAGGCTCGATCATCCTGCAACATCACGGCTCCCCGTTATGGTTCAAGAACATTTACCTCAAGGAACTCAAGGAACAGTAAAGGAAGTCCCACTGCGGCGGGGCGCGTGAAAGGAACGGTGGCACACTGATGCGATTGAGTAATATCGCTCCGTGGGGGAAATCGCGCGCGGCTGTGTGCTTCATGGGATTGTCGGCAGCCTTTGGCTCTGCTCTGCTCCCAGGTTGCTCGATTTTCGGGCCCACACTGCATCTCCAGAAAGGGGATCATGTGATCCTCGTCGGAAACACTCTGGCCGAGCGCATGCAGTACTTCGGCTACTTCGAAACCCTTCTGCACTCGCGCTTTCCCGAACACGAGCTGGTGGTTCGAAATCTGGGCTACTCTGCCGATGAGCTCAGTTTCCGACCCCGGTCCCTGAACTTCGGCAGCCCCGACGACCATTTGACGATGTGGAAAGCCGACGTAATTGTTGCCTTCTTCGGGTTCAATGAGTCTTTTTCCGGCCCGAAGGGACTCGAGGACTTCAAGGCAGATCTGGCGGAATTCATCCAGCACACCAAGTCTCAGTCCTACAACGGCGAATCGGCTCCACAACTGGTACTGGTCTCACCCATCGCACACGAAAACCTGGGAAACCCCAACTACCCGGACGGCTCCGCCAATAACGTCAACCTTGAAATATACACCCGGGCAATGGAGGACCTCGCCTATCAGCACAATGTGTCTTTCGTAGATCTGTTTACCGCCTCGTTGCAGGCTATGGAGGCACGCTCCAGGCCCCTGACCTTCAACGGGATCCATCTCGATGAGGAGGGCTATTCAGTCATCGCAGAGCTCCTGGACACAGGACTGTTTGGAGGCCATCCGAATCCAGAGAAGGAAACCTTTGAGCTGAGGTCCGAAGTGAATGAGAAGAATCTTTTTTTCTTTCATCGCTATCGGGCTGTTAACGGCTACTACATCTACGGGGGAAGATCGCAGCGTAACAACGGAAACCCACCCTTCACCGATGCTTATGTCCTAGAGAACGAACGAGGCAAGCTGGATGACATGGTGGCCATCCGTGACCGGCGTGTCTGGACAGTTGCCCGAGGACTTCCTGTCAGTGAAATCATCAACGATACTCAGACGCGACCTCTCTACGAGATTCCGACCAACCTGCATCAACCGGCTCGGGTCCTCCCACCCGAAGAAGCACTGAAAAAGTTCAAGCCAGCACCGGGGTATTCAGTCAACCTTTTTGCCAGCGAGGTGGAGTTCCCCGAACTCAAGAACCCGGTGCAACTAACGTTTGACGCCAGGGGCCGCCTCTGGATTCTGACCATGCCCGACTATCCGATGTTTCAGCCACCCAACCGTCCCAACGATCGACTACTTTTCCTGGAAGATCTGGACGGAGATGGCCGTGCCGACAAGCTGCAGGTGTTCGCGGACGGTCTCCACGTTCCCACCGGATTCGAACTGGGAGATGGGGGCGTCTATGTCGCCCAGCAACCCAATCTCATGTTCCTGAAAGACACGGATGGCGATGACCGTGCGGATCTGCGGGAGCTCATCCTGCACGGATTCGACTCGGCCGATTCGCACCATTCGATCAGCGCTTTCACATGGGGTCCCGGCGGCGGGCTCTATATGAACGAGGGCACGTTTCATTTCACTTCGGTGGAAACTCACTCCGGTCCCATCCGCAACGCCCATGGCGGCGTCTACCGCTTTGACCCTACCAGGCAACGTCTGGAAACCTTCGTGAGCTACAACTTCGCGAATCCCTGGGGCCACGTATTCGATGCCTGGGGCCAGGATTTCGTGGCCGACGCCTCGGGTGGCCACAATTACTTCGCCACGGCGTTTTCCGGCAAGGCACCCCCGTTTTCCGGGCAGCCGGACTTCGGGCCTTTCAAGTTTATCAATCGGCGTCGCATGAAGACTTTCATCCCCATGCGGGTGCGCCCGACCTCGGGGTGCGAGATCGTTTCCAGCCGCCACTTCCCCCCATCGGCCCAGGGCAACTTTTTGTTGAACAATGTGATCGGGTTCCAGGGAATTCTCCAGCACAGAGTAACGGAGGCCGGCTCCGGATTCGTGGGGACCGAGATCGAACCGATTCTCTTTTCCAGCGATCGAAACTTCCGCCCCACCGATATGCAGTTCGGGCCCGATGGAGCACTCTACGTAGTGGACTGGTTCAACCCTCTCATTGGCCACATGCAGCACAATCTGCGCGATCCCAACCGAGACAAGACACACGGCAGAGTGTGGAGGATCACCTATCCAAGCCGTCCTCTCATAACTCCTCCCAGGATCGCCGGTGAACCGCTTGAAGCGCTCTTTGAACTGCTCAAGAGCCCTGAGGACCGGACTCGATATCGGGCCCGGCTGGAGCTCCGGGAGCATGATCAGGAACAAGTAGTCTCAGCAGCGGACCGGTGGATCGAGGGGCTGGACCCGATGGACCAGGATTATGAGCACCAACTCCTGGAGGCACTCTGGGTCCATCAGCATCACAATGCTTTAAACTTGCCCCTTCTCCGGCGCGTCCTTCGTTCACCCGATTACAGGGCCCGGGCGGCTGCCACAAGGGTGCTCTCCTACTGGCGGAACGACATCAAGGGCCTCATGGACCTTCTTCGCACCCAAGCGAATGACGAACATCCCCGTGTGCGCCTGGAGACGGTCCGCGCGTTGAGTTTTCTCGAGAGCGCGAGTGCGGCAGAGGTCGCTCTGGAAATCTTGCGGCACCCTTTGGACTACTATCTGAGCTACACGCTCAACGAGACCATAGCGACCTTAAAACCCTACTGGGAGCCGCTAATCACCTCTGGGCGTGTGCTCATAGAGTCGAATACCGCCGGTAGCGAATATCTGCTAGCGCGGCTAGACGTGGCCGCCTTGCAGCAGGCCGCCCCCACCCCGCCGACCCTGCTGGCCCTGTTGGCACGGGCCGACGTACAACCGGAATTCCGTGAGAAAGCGCTGGCCAGGCTGGCGGAACTGAATTCGACTAGTCGGACTGCGGAGCTGCTGAAGGCCATCCGCAGGACCGACAAAGCCGATGGAGCGGACATAGAATCGGTGCTTCAGGATCTGGGAGACCTGCTGGAAACTCGGCCGGTGGAAAAACTACAGGCCGCTGGTCGCGAGATCGAGGGCCTGGCTGAGTCCGCCCGAAATTCCGTTACCCGACAAATAGCGTGGGTGGCCTTGATGGTCGCCGAGCCGAGCATATCTAACTCCTGGCAACGCGCCAACAAATCCGAGGGTGCCTTGCTAAACCTGGTCGAATCCATACCCATGATTTCGGACCTCGGTCTGCGGGCGGCTCTCTACCCTGGTTTGGAGCGGATCCTGGCCGACCCGGTTCATCCGGCTAGGATACGCACGGCGGCCATCGAGGCTCTTCCATCCATCCCGGGACACGGAACCCAGACGCTGCGCCTCCTGGCCGGGTTGGTGGGCCCGGTTGAGTCTGCTCCAGCCGCCATTCGCGCCATTGACCGGCTGCCCCGGGAATCGATTCACGATGAAGATGCGGTTCCATTGCTGGAAGGACTCCTGAGCTACCTGAAATCCATTTCACTTGAGCAGCGCACTTCCGAAGACGGGCTGGTGGCAAGCCGCCTGGCCGGTGACCTAACTCGGTCGCTGCCGTCCCATCTTTCCGGGAATTTCAAGGACCGGCTGGCGGACCTCGTGGTCACGCGGATCGTCATCCGCCCTCTCCCGCACCGGATGCAGTACGACCGGAAGGAGATTCTCGTACCTGCGGGCCGCCCAGTGGCAATCGTTTTTGAGAACATCGACATCAGGCCCCACAACCTGATCATTACCTCTCCAGGTGCGTTGTTCGAGGTGGGCCTGGCGGCAGAAGCGATGGCGGCACACCCTGACGCCTTTGATCGACAGTTCATTCCCGATTCTCCCAGTGTGCTCTATGCCTCCAGAATGCTCCAGTCTCAAGAGATTGACAAGCTCCGATTTACAGCACCAGAAATGCTGGGAGATTACCCCTATGTCTGCACTTTCCCGGGTCACTGGCGCACCATGTTCGGTACCATGCACGTCGTGACCACCCTGGATGGGATCGAAGAATCTACACCCGAACCTGAGGCCGCACTCGTTGCGGCAAGAGACTTCGTCAAAGCCTGGAGAGTAGAGGATCTGACCAGCTCTCTCAGCCGGCTGGATGCAGATCGGAATTTTACCAATGGAGCAGACCTGTTCCAGCAGCTGTCCTGCAGTAAGTGTCACCGGATGAATAGTACGGGGGGGCGGGTCGGTCCTGACCTGACCGGGGTCAGAGACAAGCTGGCCAGAGGAGATCTGGACCGAACGGGACTGCTGAGGGAGCTCATTGAACCCTCCAGTTCCATGGAAGAGAAGTACCGAACCGAGGTGGTCAAGACCCGAGACGGCAGGCTCTTCACGGGTGTCGTGGAGTACGAGGACAACCGGGTCGTGCGTCTGATCTCGAACCCCTTGGAGAGCGAGGAGGCGGATGAAGTGCCAAAGCACACCATCGCCGAAAGATGGCAATCAGCTGTCTCTCCCATGCCCGAAGGTCTGGTCAACACTGCCACCTCAGAGGATATTCTTGACCTGATTGCCTATGTAGCCAGCGCGGGAGGACTGCAGCCCCTGGTGGAAACCGAATCCGACGCTTCCCCGAGACCAGCGCAGGCTCCGGAAGCAGAGTGACCTGACCCTGGAGGACAGGTCACAGTTCGGCAACACTTCGTAGTTCCCCCCACGAATGGTGTGGGGTTTGTAGTTGGGGCCGGATTCTTGATGTGGGTACCCAAGGAGGAAACTTGAATGACAACTACCGTTAGTCAGAGCGCTTATAAGGGCACTCCCAGCTTTGTGCTGGAGAGCACTCGACTTCGAGCCGAATTCGTAGTTCAGGGAGCCCGCATGGTCTCTCTGGTGGACAAGCAACTGGACCATGAGTTTCTCGTGAAGCAGACCGGACAATCGTATTTGCACTCCAGGTTCGGCCACCCCATGACACCAGATCATGCGGCCGGCTACGATGATATGTTTCCCACCATCGACGCCTGCCACTATGAAGATTTCCCCTGGGAGGGCGTTCAACTGCCCGATCATGGGGAAGTATGGGCCCTGGACTGGGACATGGTGGAGGAGGACTCGGCTCTGACCGCATCGGTGCACGGTGTCAGACTCCCTTACCTTCTGAGCCGGAGGATGAGCCTCCCCGAGGAGAGCCACCTGAAAATGGATTATCTTCTGGAAAACCTGTCGCCGCTGGACCTCTCGTATGTGTGGTCGGCTCACCCCATGTTGCGGGTCGAGGAGGGCTCCCAATTTGAGGTCCCGGAAGAATGCGAAAGAGCCAGGCCGATCTTGAGCTTGAGTGGACGACTGGGCGGCTATGGAGATGAGTTCACATGGCCGGTGTGGACGGATCGGCATGGGAACACCCACGACTTGAGTGTGATTCGGTCTCCCCAGGCAGGAGATGTCGAGAAATACTTCTTCACGAACCGGCTGAAGGAGGGCCGGTGCCGCCTCCGTCACCCTTCAAACGGTGCGACCCTGAACCTTGAATGGCCGGCAGAGCAGCTGCCCTACTTTGCAGTTGTGGTCGATGAAGCAGGCTCCGGGCCCCGCTTCTATTGCCTTCTCGAACCCTGTTCCGCTCCCTTTGACCGGGTCGATTTTTCCAGAAAATACACAAGTGAAAGCTTCGTTGCGGCCAAGAGCACCCGAAGCTGGCACCTGACTTGGGGGATGGGGGCCTAGCTGGTCGCAAGCGTAGGAGCCGGCCTTGTGTCGGCCCGACGAATCATTGGCCTGGCCTGCCGAAATCAGTTACGGAAGCGCGTGCAGTCGATGTCCAGCTTGCGGACCTTGTAACCGATGATGCGTTCCGTGGTCTGGAGAAGATGCGCCGCTCTGGCGCGGTTGCCACGAGTGGTTTTCAGGGCATCCTGAATCAGTTCACGCTCGTAATTCTCAGCTGCTTCCTTGAGGGAAAGCCCCATCACCGTCCCTGAAGCTTCCGCTGTCTGCAAAGTTGGTGGCAGGTGATAGCTGTGGATCACGTTGTCATCGCAGACAATGACAGCCCGTTCCATGGCATTTTCGAGCTCCCGGATATTTCCCGGCCAGTGATAGGCCATCAGCATGTCAATGGCAGGGGTCGAAATACGTCGGACGTTTTTCCGATGCCGCGCACTGTACCTTTCCAGGAAAAAGTCCGCCAGCAACAGAATGTCTGGTTTGCGATCGCTCAGAGGCGGCAGGAAGATCGCGAAAACATTCAGGCGATAGTAGAGGTCCGGTCGAAACTCCTTTTCCGAAATAGCCGATTCGAGATCTCGGTTAGTGGCGGCAATGAGTCGAACATCCACTTTGATCGTCTCGGTACTCCCCAGGGGTTCAAACTCTTTTTCCTGCAGGACACGGAGGAGCTTGACCTGGGTGCTTAGACCGATCTCACCAATTTCGTCGAGGAAGATGGTCCCGCCATCGGCCAGCTCAAAGCGGCCCGGCTTGGTCTTATCGGCCCCGGTGAATGCACCTCGTTTATAGCCGAACAGCTCTGATTCGATCAGGTTCTCTGGTAGGGCCGCGCAGCTCACTTTGACGAATGGGTTTTCGCCGCGCAGAGAGTTGTCATGAATCGACCGGGCGATCAGCTCCTTGCCCGTCCCCGAATCTCCCCGCAGCAGCACAGTTGTGTTGGTACGTGCAACCTGCGAAATCTGCCCGTATACCTGACGGATGGCGCTGCTGTTGCCCACAATATTCGAGAAATCAAAACCGCTAGCTACCTGGACACCCGGCAAATTGCCAGATCGGTTTCTTTCTGAACGCTCGGCCTTCAACACTACACCGATCATCTGGGCCACGACCTCGACTGAGCGCAAAGTCACCTCGTACTCCCGAAGGGGCTGAAAGACCACATCGACGCCCAGGGCGCCGACCACTCCCAGGTCCACGTGGATGGGAACGCAAAGAAACGTCAGCTTCTGGCGGTCCTCCTCGTTCCTTCTCCCCGCGCGATTCAAGAACATCGGCTCGCGACTAATCTGGGGGATGATGACGGGCTTTCCCGACTCAACCACTTTACCGATGATACCCTCGCCCAGATCATAGCGGGCTCGAAGTCCAGTCGTGCTGAGCCCCTGTCCAGCTTCAATATAGAGGCTCTTGGAGTCCTCTTCGAGCAGGGCTACAATGGCCCGGACGGCTCCTGCGTGGGCTTCAAGAACCTCCATCAGGCGGGGCAATGCGGATCTCAGGCTGGGGCTGCCCGACACGATTCGAATCACTTCAAGCACATAGTCCAGAGCGCTGGACTCAGACGTCACGTTTCCCGATGATACTTGCCTCATAACTTCGATTGGGCCCCAAGGTCGGCGCCTTCAAATTCTGACGGGATTGGACTCCACGCTCGCCTCAACAAATGCGATGAAAGAGAGCCTCTGCAATGATTTACTCGTCTCATACAGTTTACCCCTACCAGGCCGTCTCTTAAAGTGGGAGGTGCCTGGGTGCAGGCTCTTACGCTCAGGATTATATGTTCAGGACTTGGGTGTGGGGGGCCGCCTAATGCGCCGCCTCCCACATCCTCAGTCTGGTACCACCAGCGCGGCCTCTAGACGAGGGCTGGATGGATGCCGGACGTCGACAACAGCTAGGCCCCGGGTCTTCAAGGCCAGCAGAAGTCGTTTCCCGGCCAGGGCCAGGTCCATCACGGGGTCATCAAGTGAGAGACGGGCCACTTCCCTCATGCTTTCTTGTCCCACGCCGATCACTCGTAAGCCGGCGGCCTGATCGGCCACAAAAACATGCCGCCCCTGGACCACCACTGCAACAGGAGCATAAAGTTCCCGGTAGAGGATCAGTGTCTCGGCTTCTGTTGGTTTCCCCACATCCACCTGACGCAGGCCGTTGTCAGGGATTGCGGAATAGGCACGATTTCCATTTACCGTTACATCCCAGGCAGCGCCCTGCCCGTAGCTTCCACGGGTCGCAAATCCGATCTCCGAAATCCGGCCCGGATCCTTCACGTCCAGGATCCGCATTCCTGCATAAGAAGAGGCCACATACAGGAGTGGGCCCTGGACCTCCACTTTGAGGGCAGCCTCAGAAGTCTGGTAGCTCCCCAGTTCGCGTGGTACCGCCGGGTCCTGCACATCGAGAACTCGAAGACCGCCTGTGCGAGCTGCGACATAGGCTTTATCCTCGAAGACATCCACGCCCTCTGCCAGAGGCAACCGGAACAGAGCCATCTGGCCCGGGCTGTCGGGTACTGTGCAGTCGACGACGCTGAGTCCCGACCCTCTGACGGCGACAAAGACATGGTCCCCGTCCACTGCGATATCCCTTACCTCTCCCCCGAGCTGCGTACGGCCCAGCAGTTTCGGTTGAGCCTGCGCGTTCAGTTCAATCACGATCAGCTCACGGCCTCTCCCCAGAAAGACGCGGTTGTTCACGGCTGCCACCGCGTAGCTGAACGGCTCGATTCGGGGGGGGAGGATTTGTGAGTTTGCACTCCGGGGCGCCGGGGACGCGGTCCTGTCCGAAAAAGAGGTGTTTTCTACTGGTCTGCTGCAGTAAAGGCAGGGGGCTGCCAGTGAAAAGACCACCCACAGGAGACGTCTCATTGCTCCTGTTCCTCCCCAGCCAAAGGCTTCAATTGCAGTCCAGCTTGCACATCGACTCCCGGTGCCTGTTGTCGAAAACGCTCTAGACCGTCCACGGTAGTTCCCGTTTGCCAAAGATACAGATTCTTCAGGGCCGGAAAAGTATGCAGGTGCAGCAGGCCGTCGTCGGTAACTCGAGTGCCGAACAGGTTGAGATACTCCAAATATCTGAGTGACTTGAGGTGAACCAGCCCCTCATCGGCAACCCGGGTCCGGGAGAGATTCAGGTGAGTGAGGTGTGGCATGGACGCAATGAGTTGCAGGCCGGCATCGCCTACGCGAGTACGACTCAGGTTCAACCCTGCTACGTGTCCCGCCAAAGAGTTCAGTGCGTGGATCGCTTCATCATCACAGGATCCGCCCAGGTTGATTGCGTCGATGTGAACGAAGGGGTGGTCCGGGGAGACCTGGCGGACACCGAACCCCGCGGCCCGTGCCACTCGTATGGAAGCTGGATCGAGAGGAGAGACATCAAGGGCATAGATTCCAATCTTTGCTCTGTCCCGATTTCCGAAACGCCGATTTAGGAATGTATCCACGGCAGGAGGCAGGTCCTGAGCATCGACAATGCGAAGGTCCTGCGGGGCTCCCTCACTGATCCACCAGCGCAGTAACTCAGTCTCTCCGATCCCAAGCGGGGCATTACCGGCGGGCGGCATATGGTCTTTATCCGCCAAGGGGGCGGTCACTCGCCTTAGCAGCTCGCTGGAGTAGGGGGCCCCCGCCTGGAGAATAGCCCCCCGGTTGCTGCCCGCCAGCACTGCTTCATAAGAATTCAGCCTCAAGCCAGCCTCCTGGCGAGTGGGCCCATGACAGGACGTGCACTTGCTGTTTAGAACCGGCACCACGAGATCCGGGAAGATCCGGGCCTGGTGAAAGTCTACGTAGGGTTCACCACGAATAAAGCGGGGAGCGAATGGATCCACCAGTCTTCCCACCGATTCAGGGAGATAAGCTGACCAGTACCCGGCACCGTGAACCATGGTTCCTCCCAGGTGGCCGGCGGCCACGAGTGAGATCGCGGTTGCAGACACCAACAGGTAGTGCAGAATCGTCCAGTGCACCGAGCCTGGGACCACCCGGAGGCGCCGGACCACACTTGCCCCGGACGAAGCTAGGGCAACGGCGATCCCCAGGCGCTTGTGCCAGTAGATGAGCTCCTTATCGAAGCCACCCTCCAGGGAAAGTGCGTTGCCGGTCAGGGCAACTGCCAGAGCGCTCAGGGCACCGAGATCCCAGATCAGGTCAGCCGAATACCCGAGGTTGCCAGGTGCTGTCCCTCTAAAAGCCCGGAAACGAAAGAGCAGCGCCAGAAGTAGCAGGCCGATCGGGAAATGTACGATCAGGGGATGCAATCGCCCGGCCAAGCGTACCAGAGTGGGCGGATCCTGGAGATTGATGCCCGCAAGAATCAGGAGGGCAACCAGCAAGGCTCCCCCGGCCCCAAGCCACTTTGCGCGCACTTTCATGGATTACTGCTCAAGCCAGGATCTGTTCGACGACCTTGCCGTGCACGTCGGTCAGACGAAAATCCCGCCCCTGGTGACGGTAGGTGAGCTGCTTGTGATCAATTCCCATGACCCGCAGGATGGTGGCGTGAAGGTCATGGACGTGGACTGGATCGGTAGCCACATCATAGGCGAAGTCATCGCTGCTTCCGTAATGGACGCCCCCTTTGATGCCGCCTCCCGCCAGCCACAGAGAGAAAACCTTGATGTGATGATCGCGGCCTTCCTCTCCCTCCTTTTTGCTAGGTTGAGCCATGGGCGTGCGGCCGAATTCTCCACCCCAGATAACCAGGGTGTCTTCCAGCATGCCCCGCTGTTTCAGATCAAGGACCAGCGCCGCGGACGCCCTGTCGACCAACCCGGTGACTTCTTGCAGGTTCTTCTTGATTGCGCCGTGATGGTCCCAGCCGCGGTGATAAAGCTGGATGAAACGCACCCCTCGTTCCGCCATTCGCCGCGCCAGCAGGCAATTAGCCGCAAAACTACCGTCCGCACCTTGTGTCCCGTACATATCCTTGATGTACTGAGGCTCGTCCGACAGATCCATGAGGTCGGGCACGCTGGTTTGCATTCGGAAGGCCATTTCATACTGATTGATACGGGTGGCGATCTCAGGGTCTCTGACCACGTCATAGCGCGCGGAATTCAAGGAGCGGATCTTGTCCACCAGGCCTTTCTGATCGTCCAGCGTGACCCCTGGAGGCGCCTCCAGATAGTGAACAGGGCTGCCCTTGGAGTTGAAAAGTACGCCCTGAAAGCGGCCGGGCAGAAATCCACTGTGCCACTGTCGTGCAGCGATCGGCTGGCTTCCACCACCACCCAAGGAAGTCATCACGACGAAGCCCGGCAGGTTATCAGATTGGTTGCCCAACCCGTAGGACAGCCAGGATCCCATACTGGGCCGGCCGGCAATAATGGAGCCCGTGTTCATTAAGGTATGAGCCGGGTCGTGATTGATCTGCTCTGTATGCATGGAGCGGATTATGCAAATGTCATCAGCGATCTGACCGATGTGGGGAAGGATGGTGCTGATCTGCTGGCCCGACTGGCCGAAACGTGCAAAGGGGTACTGCGGCCTCATGATGGTCAGCCGCTGGCCACTGGTCATGGTGGTCATCTGCTGGCCCCGGGTCAGGGACTCGGGCATCTTCTGACCATGTGCTGATTCGAGGGTGGCCTTGTAATCCAGAATATCAGCATGGGACGGGCCACCGGCCTGATATAGATAGATGATCCGTTTGGCCCTCGGCACGAAGTGCGGGGCGTCGAGAGCCCCCCTCCACACGCTGTCTACCGAGGGTTCCGCCCCGCTGATCAATCGATTCTGGCCCAGAAGTGAGGCTAGGGCTAGGGTGCCGAGACCCTGAGCGGAGCGCACCAAGAACTCCCGGCGCGTCTCCTCAACTCGAATTTTTTCCATGTTTTCCAGATACGACTCTTGTCTGGGTGCCACCTTATCAACTCCTCGTGATTGTCTCGTGCAGGTTTAAAACTACTCGGCAGACGGCGGTCCAGGCTGCCAACTCACGTGAATCAAGGACGGCAGGAAGGGGTGCCTGTCCCACCGCCACGAGCTCTTTCGCTGTGGCCGGTTCCTTCCGATAACGCTCGAGTTGATTTTCCAGGAACTTGTTCAACTCTTCTTTCTCTCTTGCCGAGGGGATCCTTCCCACGGCTCTCCTGAAAGCAAAATCGAGCCGTGAACCCGAACCGGTCTCCGACTGAGCCAGGACCTTCTGAGCGAACACACGCGCCGATTCCACAAACGTCGGATCATTGAGCAGAACCAGGGCCTGAAGGGGAGTGTTGGAGGTCGCTCTCTCGGCAGTACATTCCTGGCGCTCAGGAGCATCAAAGGCCTTCAGAGCAGGATGCAGAAAGGTCCTCTTCCAGTAGACATAGAGACCGCGTCGATACTGATCCGCTCCGGGAGATGCAACCCACTCCGATCCGGGCCCCAGAACTCCAAAGGTCTGGATGTCTTTCCAGTAGCCCTCCGGCTGATAGGGCTTGAAACTGGGGCCTCCGATGCTGCGATGGAGGAGTCCGCTGATGGCCAGGGCAGCGTCACGCACCAGTTCGGCCTTGAGCCGGAACCGTGACTGCCTTGAAAACAGTTGATTGTCCGGATCAAGCGCCGTTATTTCCTGGCTGGGAACAGACGACTGCCGATAGGTCTCCGACATGACGATGGACTTGACGACGGCCTTGATGTCCCAACCTCTCTCCATAAACTCGACGGCAAGCCAGTCAAGCAAACCGGGATGGGTAGGCCACTCGCCCTGGGCTCCCAGGTCGCCAGTATTTCCGGAGATGCCTCTCCCGAAAAACTCTCTCCACAGACGGTTGACAAAGGCCCTTGCCGTAAGGGGATTCTGGGGCGAGGCAATCCAGTTGGCCAGATCGAGCCGGGTAGCGCGGTGGCCGGCCGTGCTGAGGCCCGGTAAAAACTCCGGGACCGCAGGCTGCACGATTTCTCCGGAATCGTCCTGCCAGTTGCCTCGGGGAAGGACTCGTACCATGCGGGGCTCTACGGCCTCGGTCACCAGAGTAACGTGAAGTTCATCGGACAGGTGGTCCAACCTGACCTGCTTCTGAGCGATCTTCTTTTGGCGGGACTTGGCCTCCGTTTCGGTATCTTCATTCGGTTCCGGGTTCTGAAGAACTCGCAGTCGATACTCGACTTTCTTGAGCTCAGCCAGTTTCTGGCGCGACGCAGGATGGGGAGGGAGCGGCCGCTCCGGCATCATGAAGGGGTCGTTGAGGAACAGGGCCATCTCCTTAATATCCGCAAAGAAAGCAGCCATGCTGTAGAAGTCGCGTGTAGTAAAGGGGTCGAACTTGTGGTCGTGGCATTCGGCGCAGGCCATGGTCGAACCCAGCCAGGTGGTGCTGACCGTGCGAACGCGATCGGCGGCATACTTGGCTAGGTATTCCTTGGACTGAGATCCTCCTTCCTTGGTGGTCTGTCCGAGCCGGTTGAAGCCTGACGCTATCTTGTGGTCACGGTCGGCTCCGGGAAGCAAGTCGCCCGCCAGTTGCTGACGGGTAAACTTATCAAAGGGCAGATTCCGATTGAAAGCCCGAATGACCCAGTCCCGATACGGCCAGATACGCCGATGGACGTCGGAGTGATACCCGTTGGTATCGGCATATCGAACCAGGTCCAGCCACATCACCGCCATCTTTTCTCCGAAGTGGGGCGATGCCAGCAAGCGGTCGACCACCTTCTCGTAGGCCCTCGGATCCACAGCCTCGAGAAATTCCTGGACCTCCTCATAGGCCGGGGGTAGTCCCAGCAGGTCGAAGCTCAAACGTCGAATCAGAGTCCTCTTGTCGGCCCGGGGCGAAGGGCTCAGCTTCGCTTCCGCCAGCTTCGCCCGGATGAAACGATCTATGGACCCGCGTTCAGGTCCTGCCGGGTTCTGGGGAGAAGGAACCACGGGACGAACCAGAGGTTTGTAGGCCCAGTGCGGCTCCCATTTGGCTCCCTGCTCTATCCATCGAATCAAAAGGGCCTTTTCACGGTGGTGCAGTACTGTGCCCCCGCTTCCCACTTCGTCCTTCTCGGGCGGAGGCATGCGCTTTTGCGGATCCTCCTGGAGTATCCGCTCCACCAGTGCGCTGGCTCGCGGCGAGCCCGGCGAAATGGCCGGAGCGTCATAGCCCTGGCGCAGGCCGATGGCTACTTCCCGGACATCGAGCCTCAGATTCGCCCTGCGAGGTCCGCCATCCGGGCCGTGGCCGGCTGAGCAGTCGTTCGAGAGAATCGGGCGGATGTCGCGGTTGAATGCGACCTGATCAGGCAGGTCGGGAGGCATCTCAAAACGGGACAGAGAAGAGCAGGAACCGAAAAGGATGGACAGGGCGCAACAGAAGACAATCTGACGGATCATGGGGACTCAATAGTCGGTTAAACCCGCAAGAAGTGATAACACGCTTCCAAGCCGTACCAGCCGGGGAACTCAGGCAGTCTAATGTTTTTCCAGCAGCCTGTGTTGAGAATTCCACAGGCTGCTATTCGCTGCGGGTGTGCCGTCCGGAACGTGGGCTACGCCACCATGCCATGAGGGTCGATCACATACTTCTTAGCAGCTCCCTGGTCAAAGTCTTTGTAGCCCATCGGTGACTCATCCAAGGAAATGACCGTCGCATTCACGGCATCGGCAATCTGGATCCGATCCCACAGGATAGACTGCATCAACTCTCTGTGATACTTCATGACCGGACACTGCCCCGTGGTAAAGCGGTGGCTCTTGGCCCAGCCCAGGCCAATGCGGATGTTCAACACCCCGATCTTGGCGTTCTCATCGGTAGCACCCGGATCGCCGGTGACGTAGAGACCGGGGATACCGATCGCGCCTCCGGCCCTGGTGATCTGCATGGTAGCGTTCAACACTGTGGCCGGATGTTCCGCTGCTGCGTCGGAGCCGTGACCGCGGGCTTCGAATCCCACACAGTCAACGGCCGCGTCCACTTCCGGTTCGCCCACGATCTGCTCGATCTGTTCCCCCAGTGTTGCATCCTGGCGCAGGTCCACCGTCTCACAGCCGAAGGATCGAGCCTGTTCGAGCCGTTCCGGAATCATATCTCCGACGATGACACAGGCGGCTCCCAGAAGCTGGCAGGAGGCAGCGCTGGCCAGACCGACAGGTCCCGCTCCAGCCACATAGGCGATGGCTCCGGGACCGACCCCAGCCGTTACAGCACCGTGAAAGCCGGTCGGAAAGATATCCGAGAGCAGGGTGAGATCTCGGATCTTGTCCATTGCCTGATCCTTATCCGGGAACTTCAAAAGATTGAAGTCCGCGTAGGGGACCATCACATACTCGGCTTGACCCCCGACCCAGCCTCCCATGTCCACATAGCCATAGGCGGCACCGGGGCGGGCTGGATTGACGCTGAGACAGACCCCGGTGTGCCGTTCCTTGCAGCTGCGACAGCGGCCGCAGGCGATGTTGAAAGGAACAGAGACCAAGTCTCCCACTTGGAGAAATTCGACGTCCCTGCCGCACTCAATGATCTCCCCCGTAATCTCGTGACCGAGCACTAATCCAGCCGGCGCGGTAGTTCGCCCCCGCACCATGTGTTGATCGCTTCCACAAATGTTAGTGGACACGATCTTGAGAATGACACCGTGGTCGCATTTTCGGCTGCCTAGCTCCAGGACCGGAAAGTCTAGGCTCTGGACCTCTACAACACCCGGCTCCAAGTAAACGACACCCCGATTTTCCGCCATGATTTCCTCCTGCCGATGAGATGGCCTTTCTTCCCCCGGTTAGTTGAAAACGGGTACCAGATTATCATCCCGGCGGCCAGAACTCTAGAACTCCCACCGAACAACCGTCATGGTTACCTGCTGCCGACTCTTCAACCAGGGTCTATCTGGTAGGGGGTAACCCCGGTGGTCGCCTTCGTCAGGGTTCCAGGTTCGTAGGGGCAACCCTAGGTTTGCCCCTCAGCGGGACGACACGAGACCGCCCCCCCGGCTTCATAGAACTACGTAGCGATCAAGAGTGTTATTCGGGACCCAAAGTACTACAATGCTGCGGAAGTCAGCAGATGTATCGCCGCAGCTGGAGGTTTTCAAGCATGAACAGTTTCAAGTGGGTATTGTATCCAGTCGTCATCGGTTTGGGCCTGTCCTGGTCACTAGGCCATCATCCACATCCCGGCCATGGTCCAAGCGAGACTGCAGGAGGCGGTAAAGCTGCAGTGGCCGTTACCGCCCCCACAGGAGTGAGCGGGCAGGGAGACTTACGCTTTCGAGTGCTTTATATGCGCTCACACCTCCCCGAGGAGGCGGTTGCCGTTCTGGAGTCGGCTCACGGCGGCTTTGCCGTCGACCGGCGACAGGGCAGGGGGCAGACCTATTTCGCTCTGCCGGGAGCCGGAATCATCGAGATCAGTGGCGACCTGGCCTCTACCCGAATGCTCGACACGGATGAGAGCATGAAGGGCCTGAATATGCACAATGCCACCATCTGGTACGATTCGGATGGAACGCCCTTTCTAAGTTTCCCGGCCAACAATGGCGCTCGCGTCTTCACGACCACTATTCAAGGAAAACTCGTGCACACGCTGGGCCCTCCGAGTGGCCGGGCGAACTTCGACTTGCCTACCGTCGACGATTATTTCTTCGTCGGGGGGAAATTTGCGCCGACCGACGTCGAGTATTTGAAGGGACTGCTCTATATCGCAACTGGCTATTCCGCCCTCGACTATGTGTTGACGGCAAGGGTCACCGGCACCAAGCCCTTTCGCGTGGTCTGGAATGACCTGGCTTTTGGGGGAAAGGGGAAAGGGCCGGGACAGCTCGGAACAGGCCATGGGATCACGGTTTCACCGGATCAGAAGAGAGTTGATGTGGCCGACCGGCCCAACTCGGAAGTGGAGCGCTTTACGCCCTATGGCCACTACCGTTCCACCTGGAGCCTGCCCATCGGCTCCTATCCCTGCGACGTCGACTATTCGGGCAATCTGGCCATTGCCGGTTGCCTGCATGGACACGACCGGGATAAAGGTGCACCTATTTACCTCTTCGAGAACCGTAAGCTGGTTTCCACGGTCATGATCAAAGAGGAGCTGGGCCTGGAAAAGTTCCAGCACATCCACAACGCGGTTTTGCGCAAGATCGGCGACCGTTACTACATCATCGCCCAGGCCTGGAACCCGGGGGATTTTGCGATCCTCGAACAGGTGCAGTAGCAGTCGTAACATTAGAAAGCTTGGACCGTAGGGGTCATTCTGGTGCCGACCCGCTCGGTGAAGTAGACCGACTCAGGATTCAGATCCTCCAGAATAGCCACTGGTTTTTACCGGCAGTGCCCTCCCTTACCAAGGTATTGAACAGCTCTTGGGGCAGGCTCGCGGTCAGTTAAGAAACGCATAGAAATCCTCCTTTTCTTCTAAGGTCGACGGTCAAAAGTCAAGAGATTCAGAACCCGGCACCCTGGACTTTCAAGCAACGCATCAGCTCGCCCGATTGCGGTAGAGACCGGGTTCCACGGCAGATGCCATGACTGTGGCGTCAAGTTCTTGCTGGAGAAATTCTGCCAGCTGTGCGGCTCCTCGCAGCGGGTCGCCGACCACCTCGGAGTACTGAAGATCGAGCACTTTAAAATTGGACTGTTGTCTGAGCCACGGCTCGAGCGACCGCAGGTGCTGCTCGAAAAGAGCGATCACCTTCTTGTCATCCGAGCTGAGTACCTCTCCCCGCCGCACCAGCATCTTATTCTGGGAACGCATCACTTCCTGTAAATGACGATTCATGAAGATGACGCGGTAAGCATGCTCGTCCGGCAGTTCACGGAGGAGGTGCGAGATAATCTTGACAGCCTTCCCCCGAGCCTCTTTCAACCAGGACTTGTCGCCTTGCTCAGCCAGGCCCTTGACCCTTTCCATCTCGAAGTAACCCTTGGGATTGTCCTCGTCAGGGATTCGTACCCGGTCTGTCAACAAAGGGATGCCACCTGCGGCGAGCATTTTCATCGCCATGGATGTTCCGGAACGGGGCAGCCCGGACACTACAATGACGGGTTCTCCATGGCTGCGCCGTATCCAGAACCGTCGGAGGTTCGCAAGCAAGAGTATCTTCCCCTAGTATTCCGTTAGCACAGCGCTATTATAGCTTCACTCCCATCGGTCCCTTGCAAACAAAGGCTGCCAGGACGGAAGCAACGAAAAAGAAAACTAGCCAGTGAATCCGCCACCCGAACACCTTCAGTGGAAGGGGCGGATACACCACTTCAATGCTCGAAACCAGCACCGAGTCCGCCAGTGGCTCCTCACCGTGATACAGAAGCACGTCGGCGAGACGAGCAGACTTGAGAGGCGAGACCGGCTCCCATCCAGTCCCTCCTTGAACATTCTTTCTAACCATCTGAGAGCCTATGTGAAGCTCCAGCGAATGTCGTCCGGGTTCTTTGAGTCGGATTCTCCAGGCGGCCTCGCCCAGGCCCGGAATGCGCACAGGAGGTGTTTCAACCGTGACTGCGGGTGGGGCCTCCAGCCGCACCTGCTCGAGCAACGTCGGGTTTGCAAAGGTGGCCTTCAGGAGGGTGCTCTCTTCGGGAAGAAGCGGCCGATAACCAAAACTGTAATTGAGCTGAATCAGAAGGAGGAGAATCGGAGCCAGAAGAATCAGCATCGGAAACAGCGAATGGCGCATATAGGTGAGCGTGTCTCTCAGAATCTTCACTTGAAGGCGGAGCACCACGGGAACGTCGTGCTGGTAGAGCCGGACTCCCAGCAGATTGCCCCGAATCCTGTCTCGCACTCCTGCAATTCCCTCCTGGTTTGAAACCCGTCCGTAGACCCACACCATGAAAACACCTGTCAAAGCCGAGAGGAATGCCAGCCCCCAGATGGGAGCCAGCCCGTGAAAAGGCCAGAGCAGGAGGGCGAAGATGGCCTCCATGAATCGATTGATGGTGTAGATGACAGTCGTCATATTAGACGCGGTCGCCGCGCTGAGGAGAGTGGGAGGGGCCTTGGGAGCCGCGCACCGAAGGGGTTTAAACGGTCGCGGCTCCCAAGGCCCCTACCACTTCAAGGAATTCCAGAACTCAAAACCCAGTCCTATGAGATATACCCGAGGCCCTGAAGCCTTTTCTTGATTTCCTCTTCTGAGTCGACATCCTCCAGTTTGGCCAGCTCGTTCTCAAGGGCGTGTTCCACGAACTCCTCCACCGAGGAGTAGCCGGCAATCTCCGAGTATTTCCTGATCTTCTCCATCAAATGTTTGTTGATCTTTACCCTGGGTACAAACATGAGATTCTCCTTGTTCGGCGTCTAGCGGGCAGCAAGACAATCCTCTCCGATCATTTCGGGAAGTTTTTCGACACCGTATTCGTCTAGCACCGCAACGGTGAGATCGTACAGTGCCGGGGCGGCCAGGCTGATTTTGCGGTTGCTGAGCAGAACGCCCGGGACCAGGCGGTAGTCGATGCTGTGGTCTCCGCTCCAGGCATCTTCATTGTCCTCGAAGACTTCCCGGGGGAATTCTCCTAGAGGACTCTTCCAGGAAGTCCGGTAGCCTGTGTTGTAACCTATAATCAGATCGGGGCCGTGTTCTCCATGTTCTCCCCGCAGGTCTCGGCGGGGCCTGCGGACGAAGGTGACCGGCGAATTTCCGTTACGCGGATCCGTCATGGACTTCAGATCAATTTCCAGCCGGTCGAGAAGCCTTTCGTAGTCGGCACCTTGAGAAACAATCCCCCTTCCCTCTCGACCTCTGAGATTGGCGTAAACACCGTTGAGTCCCAGAGCGTAAGCGGACGTTCTCGACCAGTCCACGTTGGAGAACAGCGGAGCGGCCCGATTGGTTGGATCCTTGAGGCGAACATATCCCTTTTCCGCCAGCCAGGAGTTCAGGTTTACCTGCCAGTAAAAAGGAGAAAACCCGTGGTCCGACATCACTATAAGGGTGTCTTGCCCCCCTATCTTCTCGCGTATCAGCCCTACAGCCTCGTCCATCTCCCGATACAACGTCCTGACAGAACCTCGCAATTCCGGGTGGTCAACATAGGCCGGGTGCTGAGGATCGATATACCTCCACAGCATGTGGCAGCCTTGATCGACGGAGGAGAAGTAGAAAAAGAAAAGACCCTCCTCGAACCGCTCCAGAAGGTGGCGGAGGGCCTTCATCTGCTCACGGTACACGTGCTGTGATTGTTCCCAGAATTCCTTTCCCGTAAAAACTCCTCCGGACAGGGCTTTGGTATCTTCCGGAAGCTCCTGAGTGTAAAAGTACCCAAGGTCTCGGAACAGCTCCCTAGACCAGTCGTCAGGGGTCGAGATCGGCATAGCCGGATCTTCCGGATTGATCTGCAGGGGCGAGAGATAGAGCTCGAAGTCGGGTCGCACTTGTTTGAGGTAAAAGCGAGCCGTGGCGCTGATCGACACCAGGTAGGGGACCACTTCGAAGTCCAGCCGGACCCAGTCGCTCCACTCACCCTGACGGAGAACGAACTCGTGGCCCTGAACATCCAGTTTTGCAGCTGCATGCTCTGGATCCACAAAAACCTTGAAATCCATTCCCAGCTTGGGGCTCCGGTAGACCGGATCCCCTCCCCTCGGCGCGGGGACTTCCTCCTGCCGGAATGGATTGTCCGGTCCTTCCAGTCGCACCTCCACCTGGTGGTTGACCACACCCACCCTGAAGAAGCGGCCTCCCGTGATCTCGTTGGCACGAGGCGGAGGGCTGGTGGTAAAAAGCGTAAAGGTCCCGCCCTGGGTTCCCAGAAAATCCGGAGTCCCCATCCCGGAAAGTGAATATCCGGGGGAGTTGGGGGGGAAGTTGACCGGCATGCGAAATATGGTTGTCGGGACACCCCGCCCTTCCAGCACCTCCCAGAAAGAGGTGCCCCGCCTCAACTGTTCAGTGGTCCCTCCCTGCAGAGGGATCACCCAGGACCCGAGAGAGAGAGCCCAGCCCGCCGGGATCGCCCTGGCTATGGAAAACTCCGGTGCATAGCTGGCAGGGTTCCGGTGGATAAAATCGAAAATTCCGTGCCCAGCCGGATCCATGCCCGTAATGAAAGTGGACCAGGCCACTGGGCTGAGGGGGGGCATGGTAGTGGTCAGGGGCGACATGCCGCCCTCGGTCGCCAAAGCTCTGAAATTGGGCAGGAAACCCTCCTCCATGAACTCCTGCAGCATCTTAGGATCAAGGCCATCAATTCCGAGAATGAATACGCGCCGGGCGCGAGGGCTCTGAGTGGAACAGGCAGCAAAGAGTAGCAGGCCGGCCAGGCAACCAAGAAACCTTCTCATTCTCGACTTTCCTGACCCGCACCCTCACCTTTTCCCAGGAATGGATTCCCGTCCATCCATTTGGGGATCGGGACTCCGAAGAGATCCAGTACGGTGGGTGCGATGTCCGTGATTTCGATTTTAGTCCGATCCATCTTGCGGTTGCAGAAAAGGATGCCGGGTACTTCCGGCGGATTCATACAATGATCTCCACTCCAGCTTTTCAGATTATCCTCCAGCACCTGTTCTGTGACGCCGCCTGTTACCGAAAGCCAGGACGTTCGGTAGCCCGTCCGGAAACCCACCACCAGGTCAGGGCCATCGGCCACGTAAGGACCCGAATAAGCTTCGAGGGTGTCATAAACTTCGCTGATGGGCAGTGCTCCAGTCTCTTCGTCCCGCAGCCGCTTCAGTTTTGACCGCAGTTCGTCTTTCAGGTGCTGCATCTCAGGGCGGGACACCACACCCCGGCTCTCTCGCCCTTCTAAGTTCAGGTAGATGCCTCCTAGTCCTACTGCGTAGGCCCGAGTTTTTTCCCAGTCCACATCATGAAACCACTCTTCTCCCCTAGGCGGATTCTCCATGGCCAGATAACCGTTCTGGTAGAGCCAGGTATTCAGGTTCACGCCACGGCGAAAAGAGTTGAAGCCGTGGTCAGACATCACGATGAGTGCCGTGTCATCATCGACTTCCTCCAGCGTCCGCCCCAGCAGGTCGTCCATCCGACGATAGAGTTTGAGGATTTCATCTCGATAATCCGCTGCTTCCTTGTCGGCATTGGCGGGGTGATCTTCTTCCAGGTAACGCCAGAACATGTGCTGTAGTCGGTCGGTGATATCGAAGACACACACGACCGATCCCCGTCTGGTGCGAGCCAGAGCGTCGAAAAACATTTTCCTCCGCTCTTCGTGGACCAGGTAGGCCTGGTCCACGAATGCCTCCTCGTCCAGAACTCTCTCATTGAGCGCCCAGGTGTCTTCGGCCAGACCCAGAGTGCAAAACCTCCCCTGCGTCTTGGAAAGATACATGGAATACGTGACTGGATTGGATATCGGCAATGCCGGCCGATCCGGGACGATATTGATGGCACTCATATAGAGCTTGAGATGAGGTGAAGTTTCCAGCAAATAGAAGCGGCTCATTCCCCGTATCTTCATGCCCAGACCCGGGCGAAACTCGAGGGGAACCCAGGGACTGAATTCACGGGTCGTTAGCAGGTACTCCTTCTTTCCAACTTTCAGGCGAGCGTCACATCCATTCGATGCAGTTTCGATGTGGAGGGGGATTCTCATCTCGCTCGACTGCTGGCGGATGGGGTTGGTGGGGCCGAGAATAAAGGTACGGGCCGAACCGTTCTCGAGTTGTACCAGGATCGGCTCTCCTCCCGTCATTTTTCCGATCTCGGAGGGATCGCTGCAATAGTAGGAAAAAGTGCCCTGGGTTCCACGCAGGTCGGGTACCGACATGGCTGAAAGCAGGACACCCCGGAACTTCTCCGGAGGAAAACTGGTGGGCACCCGCAGTATGGTACTGAAGATTCCAAAATCTCCCAGGATCTTCCAGAAGGACTGGCTCTTGCGCTCGAACTGAATCAGGGGTTTGCCCAGGGGCACGCGATAAGGGCCGATCTTGAGGGTTCTCCGGGGAGCCTGGATCCGCGCCGAGCATAGCTCAGGAAGATACGACTTCCGGTTGGGAACCAGGAAGTCGAACACGCTGTGCTTACCCGGATTGCAGCCAGTTTGGAAACAGGACCACGCCACGGGTGACTCAGCAGGCAATGAAGTACCGAGGCGAGTGTAGGATCCGGCCTCCCGAAGCCTGGCAAAATGGGGCAGCTCTCCCTCTTCCATAAATCTTTCAGTGAGGTTCGGATCCTGCCCGTCGAGCCCCAAGATGATGACACGCCGGACTCGGCTCTTGCGTAGAGCCGTCCGTCCTCGAAGAGTTTGAAAAGCCCAACGTAGGGGCCAGGTCAAGAGCGTGAAACAAGCCAGAAAAAGAGTGGTGAGAACAACCAGAAAGGAGGAGACAAAGGCCACGCCGGCACCGGGTCCAATATAGGCGTGAACCGACACCGAAGTGCCAAGAAACAAGGCCAGAAACAGGAACACTTTCCATCCTGTCTGGCCGTTTCTCAGAGCTGTTAGTCGCCTGTTTCTCGACATGATCCGATATTGTGGGATCGGCTTTGAATTCCGCTGTGTGGAGCGCTCAGGGGGCTCTCCCACTTTGAAAAACCCCAGAATTTGGTGACTATTCCTTTGCCTTCAATGCCGCCTGGGCTGCGGCCAGTCGGGCGATGGGTACGCGGAAAGGTGAACAGGAAACGTAGTCTATGCCTACCTCAAAACAGAAACTCACCGAGGCCGGATCGCCGCCGTGCTCGCCACAGATACCCACCTTGAGCCCGGGACTGGCTGTCCGGCCTCTTTCCGTAGCCAAGCGGACCAGTTGCCCAACCCCGTCTCGGTCAATGGACTCGAACGGGTTTTCTGGAAGGATCTTGCGTGCAATGTAGTCGGGAAGAAACTTCATTGTATCGTCGCGGCTGTAACCGAAGGTCATCTGAGTCAGATCGTTAGTTCCGAAAGAAAAAAAGTCGCTTTCTGGTGCAATCTCGTCGGCCGTCAGGGCCGCTCGGGGAACCTCAATCATGGTACCGATCAGATACTCGAGCTGCGCACCCTTTTCCGCTAACACTTTTGCGGCCGTCCGACGGATCAGCTCTTTCTGGTCGCGGAATTCATGGAGTGTGCCTACCAAGGGCACCATGATTTCCGGTAGCACCCTCACGCCCTCCTGGTTCAGTTCGACGGCGGCCTCCAGGATGGCTCTCGACTGCATTTCCGTGATTTCCGGATAAAGGATTCCGAGCCGGCATCCCCGATGGCCCAGCATGGGATTGATCTCGCTCAGCAACTTGATCTTCTCTCTGACTTCGGACGCGGAAAGGCCCATGGTCTCGGCCATCTTTTGCTGTTCCCCTTCATCGTGGGGTAGGAACTCGTGAAGGGGCGGGTCCAGAAGACGAATGGTGACCGGGAAACCGTCCATGGACCGAAAAATGCCCCGGAAGTCCTCTTTCTGGTAGGGCAGGAGTTTCGCAAGTGCTTCTCGACGGGCATCCTGCGAGTGGGCCAGAATCATCTCCCGCATCCGTAAAATGCGTTCATCTACAAAGAACATGTGCTCAGTGCGACACAGGCCGATTCCCTGGGCCCCGAAGCCTCTGGCTTTGGCGGCGTCGTCCGGGGAGTCCGCATTGGTTCTGACCTTCATGGTTCGGAATTCGTCGGCCCACTCCATGAAGGTTGTAAAGTCCTCTCCCAGTTCAGTCTCCACCAAGTTTTGCTGACCGAGTATGACCTCTCCGGTGGACCCGTTAATGGAGATCCAGTCTCCCTGGCGCACCGCGACATCTCCGTTAGTGAACGTCTTGGTCGCATCGTCGATGTTGATCTCACTGCAGCCAACCACACAGGGTTTCCCCCATCCACGGGCCACAACAGCTGCATGTGAGGTCATTCCACCTCGCGAGGTCAGAACACCCTCGGACGCGTTCATACCTCCCACATCTTCAGCCGTCGTTTCGACTCGCACCAGTATGACCTGCTGTCCAGCCTCTTCCGCTGCCTCCGCCTCTTTGGCTGAGAAGGCCACCTGACCGACCGCGGCTCCGGGAGAAGCCGGCAGGCCGCGGGCAATCACCCGTTTCGCGTAACCGGACACGTTTTCGAACTGAGGATGTAGCAACTGGCCGAGATGCCGGGGTTCCACCAGTCTGCTGACTGCCGTCGATTTCTCGACCAGGCCTTCGTTGACCATGTCTACGGCAATCTTAAGAGCGGCTGCACCGGTTCGCTCGCCGTTACGGGTCTGCAGGATAAAAAGCCGATTCTGCTGGATCGTAAACTCGATGTCCTGCATGTTCTGATAGTGCTGCTCCAGGCCGTTGGTCGTCTCCAGGAGCTCCCGATAGGCTTCTGGAAACACTTTCACCATCTTGTCGATGTTGACCGGAGTTCGAATGCCTGCCACTACGTCCTCACCCTGGGCATTGACCAGGAACTCACCATAAAGTGTCTTCTCGCCGTTCGCGGGGTCACGCGTGAAACATACCCCGGTACCGCAGTCCTCACCCATGTTTCCGAAGACCATCGCCTGAACGTTCACTGCCGTCCCCAGCAGGTGGGTAATTTTATGAATCTGCCGGTACTTCACGGCTCTTTTCACGTTCCACGACTTGAAGACTGCATCAGCAGCAAAACGTAACTGGTCAAAAGGATCTTCCGGAAACGGCAACCCAGTGTGCTCCTCGTAGATACTCCGATAGAGATCGACTAGGGTCTTGAGGTCTTCCGACGTCAGATCCACGTCCAGTTCAACGCCACGCTCTTTCTTGAGACCGTCCATAGCGTGCTCAAAGTGGCTGTGGTGAACTCCCATGACCACGTCTCCAAACATGTCGATCAGGCGTCGATAGGCGTCATAAACAAAACGCTCATTTCCGGTCTTTCTGGCCAGGCCTGCCGCCACCTCGGCGTTGAGGCCCAGGTTGAGGACCGTGTCCATCATGCCGGGCATGGAAATAGCAGCGCCACTGCGCACTGAAACCAGCAGGGGATTGTCGGGATCACCCAGGCCCGATCCTATGGCACCTTCGATGTGGCGGACTCCCTGCTCCACCTCCTCATCGAGATGCTCGGGCCACTGGCTTCCCTGATCGGTGTAATACTGACAAGTCTCCGTACTGATCGTGAAGCCGGGAGGGACAGGAAGTCCGATCGAGCTCATCTCTGCCAGGTTAGCTCCTTTGCCTCCAAGCAGATCCCGCATGGTCTGGTTGCCTTCGGCAGTTCCATTGCCAAAAAGATAAACGGCTTTTGTTTTGTCACCATTCATAGTCTTGACATCCTCACTTGCAGGATCGGGCGGAGAAAGCAGATCTGGACTGCTCCAGGCAAAAGTCCAGGAACATCAAGTAGCATGGTCGGATCGTTAAGATCAAGGAGTTTACCGAATTGTTACCGACCGACCCCACTTTGCACGAAGCCCTTCTAAAAACTGTGCACTGCCCCTTGATGGGTATGGAAGGAATGATGACCCGTCCTATAGCAACGCGGTCCTGGTCGGGAACAACCTGCACCTGGCCGGGGCCATCGGATTGACCCGTCGACCGGTGCTCTGCCTTCCGACTCTCGGGAGGGGGTAAAGATGGTAATGGATGGAATGAAGAGTCGGCTGGAGGCAGTGGGGATAAAAATGGACGACCTGGTATCCGTCCAGGCCTTCTGCCCGGATCTTACCCTCTACGAAACTTCTAATGAAGCCTACGAACCCCCTTCAGGGAGCGCTACCCGGCCCGGGCCTACATTGGCTCCGGCCCACTTCTGCTCCGGGGTCCATTTGAGGTCATGGGAATCGCGGTCAAACAGTAAGTTCGAGTTTTCGTATTTCGGATTTGGCACTTGGATCAGTTCAGCACCAGAGAGGCCCGTCCCGGCGTACGGCCAGATTCCTTGACCGTTCCGGAAGGCTCGAATAGAATCTGGCCGTCGCCGGGACGGGCCTCTCTGGTGCCCGAGACCGGGAGACGATTCTGGCTCTGGAGTTGGGGAACTGAACACCAAGGGAAAGAATCTCGCTAATGCAATTTTTTGAATCATTAGCACGAGCCTTTTCGACTATTCTCTCTGTTGCTGCACTGTCGACCCTCGCGATGTCTTCCTCTTCCCTCTGGGCCGAGGACTGGCCGGAATGGCGGGGTAAGGGACGCTTTGGGATCTGGAACGAGACCGGAATCCTGGAGAAGTTCCCGCCAGAAGGGTTGGAGATTTCCTGGAAAGTACCGATTCAAGGAGGATACTCGGGACCCTCCGTCGCACAGGGCCGCGTGTTTGTTTCCGACTTTCAGGAGAATCGGCCGCTGCAGGGAGTGGAGCGGCTCCATTGTCTGGATGAGGAAACCGGAAAGATTCTGTGGACTCACTCCTGGGAGGCTAGTTACGCCCGATTGTCACGCACTTATGCGACAGGGCCACGGGCTACACCGACCGTAGACTCGGATTTGGTCTATGTCGTCGGAGCCACGGGTATCTTGAAGGCGCTAGCGGCCGAGTCAGGCAAGCTCGCCTGGGAAAAGAATTTCGAAAGAGATTTCGGGACCGAGATTCCGACCTGGGGGGTAACCAGCGCGCCCCTGATTGAAGAGGATCTCCTCATCGCTATCGTGGGCGGCTCAGAGGATGCTGAAGTCGTCGCCTTCAACAAGTTCAGCGGGCAAGAGGTCTGGCGAGCTCTATCGTCGGAACCGGAGATGGGCTATGCCCAGCCCCTGGTTTTCGAGGCTGGAGGAGTTCGACAGCTCATAATTTGGCATCCGAAAATGGTCAGTTCACTGGATCCGGCAACTGGAAACATTTACTGGGAGGAGCCCTGGGAGGTCCCCATCGGAATGACTGTAGCCACGCCGGTGCGAGGCGGTAACTATCTGTTTCTTTCCCAGTTTTACGGCGGCTCCATGATGCTGAAGCTGGACCCGGACCGTCCCTCCACCCGGGTGGCCTGGAAGCGCAAGGGACGGAGTGAGCTTCCCGAGGATACCGATAGCCTCCATGCCCTGATCACGACCCCGGTCCTCCAGGGAAACTTGATCGTCGGCGTGTGCAGCTACGGTCACTTGAGAGGCCTGGACGCAGCTACGGGCGATCGGCTGTGGGAGTCTCTGGATATGATAGAGTTGGGTCGCTGGGCCGCCGCGTTCCTCGTTCGAAACGGCAATCGCTACTTTGTCAACAACGATATGGGCGACCTGATCATCGCCCGCTTTGACGAGGAGGGCTACCACGAGATCGATCGGACCTACCTGATCGAGCCCACCACAGAGTCCTCCTTCAGCCACAGGTCGGGACGGGTCGTCAACTGGTCTCATCCGGCCTATGCAAACGGGCATATTTTCGCCCGCAACGACCGGAAGCTTATCCGTGCTTCCCTCCAGGAATAGTCCGGCCCGGGGAAGCAACTCGCACTAGACTCTTCAGGGCTAGCTATCCGTGGACAGAGCTTGCTCCCTGAGACGCTTTTTCTGAAACACCCAGGACACGCCAATGCTTCCAAAGTAAAGCAGGACCATGGGGGCTACCCAGAGAGTCAGGTTGAGCGCATCGGGAGTGGGGGACACAATTGCCGCTATGATGACGATAAGAAGCACTGCGTAGCGAAAATTCCTCCACAAAAACCCGGGTGTTATCAAGCCAAAACGGGAAAAAAAGGCGACCAGAACAGGAAGCTGGAACACTGCCCCCATCCCCAGCAGAATGACGACCACGAAGCTAAAATAGTCGACCGCCGTTAACATGGGATGGAGGCTCTTTCCCAACTCTTTGATCAGGAAGTTCAATGAAACCGGCAGAATGACAAAGTAGGCGAAGAGTCCCCCTGTGATGAAGAGCGCCGTGCCGGAAAGGAGAAACGGGACGGCAAACCTCTTTTCCCTCCGGTAAAGACCCGGTGAAATGAAGAGCCAGACCTGCAACAGAATAAAAGGCGAGGCCAGAAAGACCCCGGCCGCAATCGAGACCTTGAACCAGATCATGAATGTATCCGTGACTCTGGTGTAGACCAGTGTGGCTACAGCGTCTCCCAGGGGGGCCCTGAGAATGTCGAAGACCCACTCCCTGAAAAACCAGCTCACGGCAGTGGTCACAACCAAGGCGATCAAGGAGTAGAGGATTCGCTTCCGAAGTTCGTCGAGGTGCTCCAGAAACGTCATCCGGCCGCCGAGTTGCTTTTCCTCCGCGTCTACCCCCTCTTCATCAGGCGGCGATCCGCTGTCATAGATGGAGGCGAGGGCGTTTTCGGGCTCAGGTAATGAATCGGATGGCTCCGATTCCGGCTGGTCGGGCGGAGCTGTCGGGTGGTGGTCCATGGATGATCGACGGAGCGTTCTTTGTGAATCCCGGAGCCAGAACTAATCCCGACCGATCTCGTCGAGTTCTTCCTTCTCCTGTGCGATTGTCTTACGAAGATCCTCTTCTTCGGCCTGGACTTCCCTTTCCCAGGTTCGCTTCAAGTCGTTACTGGCTCGCTTGAACTCGTTGAGACTCTTCCCCAGTGATCTTCCAATGTCGGGCAACTTCCTGGGTCCGAAGACCAAAAGGGCAACAACAAAAATGACGATGAGTTCGGGAAAGCCAAGTGGACCCATAACGATTCCCCAGGTGTTCAGTGTAAGTCAGCCCTTGGAAGCAAGTCAATCCAACCAAAGCCTCCTCGTTCTGTGAAAATCGGACGCCTCTTCGGATTGCGTTCAATGAAGAAAGGAGCCCCTATTCCAAGGGCTGCATCTCAGAGTTAGTGACTGCCCGCTTCTTGACGCTGAGCCGCTGATAACGATTTCCTCAAGGGCCCCGGATGTTATACTGCTGCCGGTCGGCCACCAAGAGTAGTCGCGTTGGGAGCCACGCGGGGTTGCTCGCCAGGAAACTTGGTGCACCACGGGCTGCTCACTAGCAAATACATGCGGAATCGATTGCCCCTCGTTCTGTTCTTAACGGTTCTCCTCACCTCCACACTCGGAGGTTTGTTGGGTGACCGCGTCCGGGCCGGGTCTTCGGCTTACGACTCAGAGGAGTCGATCTTGCGGTTTGTCGAAGTCCTCGCACTGATTGAATCTCAGCATGTACGTGAAGTGTCTTCCGAGAAACTGGTCGAGCACGCCATCCAGGGCCTGCTCAGAACCCTGGATCCCCACAGTTCTTTCTTCGCGACTCCAGATTACAGTCGTCTGCAGGAAGAGCAAAAGGGCAAATACTTCGGTCTGGGGATCACGATTCGGCCCGAGGCTCCCGGGTCCGGTCGGGTGCTGGTCGTCGAACCTCCGGTTCCAGGAACCCCCGCCTACAAAGCCGGGATCAAGGCCGGAGATGTCATCTCCGAAATCCGCGGCCAACCGATTGAGGACTGGGATATCAACGAAGAAGTGATTCCGAATCTCAAGGGGCCCAAAGGAACAACGGTTGACGTTACCGTTGAGCGGGCCGGTGAGACAAAGCCTCTTTACTTCACTGTTGAAAGAGACGAGATACCCCTGTTCACTATCAAGTACGCCTTTCAAATCCAACCGGGAGTCGGTTACATCCGAATCGACAAGTTCTCGGAGACCACGGGTCCCGAGCTAGACAAGGCCTTGAAAAAAGTCCAGCAGGACGGAATGGAGTCATTGCTCCTTGACCTCCGTGGAAATCCCGGAGGAGCCTTAAAGGCTGCGATCGAAGTGTCCGACCGGTTCTTGGAGAGGGGTCAGCTGGTTGTCAGTACCCGGAGCCGCAAGAGCAAAAAACGGCTGTTCCGAACGACCCAGGGCAGCCGGGAACGGTATACCATGATTGTCCTCATCGATCAAAGTAGTGCCAGTGCCAGCGAGATAGTGGCCGGCGCCCTCCAGGATCATAATCGGGCTCTGATCGTGGGAGAGACCAGTTTTGGCAAGGCCCTCGTCCAGACGATCTATCCGCTTGACGGAGGCAAACGTGGGCTGGCTCTGACCACCGGAAAGTACTACACACCAAACAACCGCCTCATCCAGCGGGACTACTCAGATGGTTTTTATAACTACTTCTATAATCGCGACCGGACAGCTCAGGCCAGCTCTGGGAACCAGGCCACTGAAACCGATGGTGGAATCCAGCCTGACGCAATCGTCAGTCAGGAGGCTGGCTCCCCATTGTTTCGAAACATCGCCAGGCGGGACCTCTTCTATCAGTTTTCAAAGAGAATCTGGACGGGAGAAACCCAAAACAAGATTCCCTTTGAGAAGGTTCCTGATGACTATACAAACCTGAATCCTGTAGACAGACAAGCTTTGCTTCAGGAGACCGAGGTCACGCTCGGAATCGTTGAGGAATTCCGTACCTACTTGAGAGAACAGGGGCTAGAGTTTGAAGACCCGGATTTCGATGCTGATCTCAGAATCATAACCAATCACCTCCAGCAGAGAATCTATCTCAAGCTTTTCGGCGATCAGGAATACTACCGCGTCTCACTCAAGCTTGACCGCCAGGTCCAGCAAGCCCTGGATTTGCTGCCCCGGGCTCGAACTCTCGTTGAGCAGTCTTTGACCAGTGGTTAAGGCCTCATCTCTAATTGCTTTTGGGCCTTCCTTTCTTCATCGTGTTCATAAAGTGAATCCTTGCGGTCGGTGTTTGCACCCAGGTTTTTCTCCTGTCCTCCTGCTTTCACTGTGGGCTACGTGCATGAGCTGTGCTCCCCGATCCACCCCTGCCACGATTCCAACGAAACATGCCGAAATGCCGGACTCGGCCAAGCAGACAGAAGCGACAAATCCGTCCCCACCGCCCGACCAGTCAGACCCTTCGCCGCAGGTAGAGTCCGATGAACCGGCTCCGATACTCCGTGACCCCGATCCAATCCAGGTCCTGGTAGAAAAGTCAGGGGCGAGAATAAAGCGGGCAGAGCACCGGTTCCAGGAAGGACGTCAGGAGGAGGCTCGACAGTATTTCGACCATATCTTGAGGGACTTGCGCGAGTCAGGGTTCCCTTTTTCCGAACATCCCCGCTTGACCAAGGCCTACTACAGAATTGTGGCACGGATTCAGACTCTTGATGTGGAGGCCCTCGTTCGAACCAGCGCCAATTTCACACCCAAAACGGAGGAGGGCTTTCTCGACGAAATCACCCGACGCAATATTTTTGCGATAGAAGTGGATCCCGAGCTCGGAGAAATCGTCACTGAGGAACTCGAGCTGGGACGCTTTGACATGCCGATGATCATCAACAAAAGGGTGGTCCGGTTCTTGGAATACTACATGGGGCCTGGTCGACACATTACAGAGCAGGGCTTGAAACGTTCCGGGAAATACCTGTCTTATTTTCGTGAGGTCTTCAATCAAGAAGGAGTACCTCTGGATCTGATCTATCTGCCTCACGTGGAGAGCCTTTTCAAGGTCACTGCATACTCACGGGCTCATGCTGCAGGTATCTGGCAGTTCATAGCTGGCACCGCCCGAACCTATGACCTGGAAGTCGGCTGGTGGGTTGATGAGCGCCACAACGTAGAACTGTCCACAGTGGCAGCCGCCCGGCACCTGAGGGATCTCTACGATGAGTTCGGAGACTGGTACCTGGCTCTGGCAGCCTACAACGCCGGTCCTGGAAGGGTTCGCCGAAACCTGAAGAGGTTTGGGAAAATTGATTACTGGACTATGGTCGAGAGAAAGTTACTGCCCCGCGAGTCACGCAATTATGTACCGGCTATCCTGGCCTCGATCCTCATTTACAAGCATCCTACAACGTATGGCTTTTCTGTCCAGACGGATGAGCCCCTGCAGTTCGAGACCATAGCCATCTCGCACCAGTTCGATCTGCGGGTAATTGCCGAGATGATTGGAGTCGAGTCGGCCACTCTGGCAGAACTCAACCCGGAATTGAGACGCAGAATTACGCCTCACACGGATCAGCCCTACCAACTTCGGGTCCCTCCCGGTAAAGCTGAGCTTGCGGCTCGGCGCATTGCCGAAATTCCACCGGAGAAGCGTCTCCGAGTCCGCCACCACCGGGTCCAGAAGGGCGATACCCTGTGGCACCTCGCCCGAGGCTATCGCACCAGTATCGACGCAATCGTTCACATCAACCGAATCCATAACCCAAATCGTCTGCGGCTGGGGCAATTGTTGATCATTCCGCTTAAGCCGCATCGCGGCGGTGCGCAGACCCTGTCCCGCACTCCTTCAGATCCCTTCTATACCGTACGCAGCGGTGATTCTCTTTACAAAATCGCTCGACGGTTCAGACTCCCCGTAAAACGCCTTGTAGCTCTGAACAAACTCACGAGGCAGGAAGTCATCTATCCAGGACAACGGCTGCGGCTGCGTTGACTGCTTTTCTGGATGCATGGTGGTGGCATTCCTGGAATGGCAACATTATCTTCCGTGAGCTGACCGCCACCGGCTATCTTCTCTCGGCCGCTCTGCTACCTCAAGTCCGAAAGAGGGCAATAGCAAATAGCCGAGGCCGACGGGTCTCGAGAACAGCTAGCCCATCGGCCCCAAGCCGCGAGGAGGTAGCACCAAAAACCGGAAACCAGTTTAGACAACAACCCTCTTTCTGTATAATCGGCTGCTTATGAGATTTGCACAAAGACTAGGTGGCATCACTGCCTCGCCGACTATTGCTGTAATGCAGGAAGCCCTCAAGCTGAAGGCACAGGGCATCGATGTCATTGACCTGGGTCCGGGGGAACCAGACTTCCCAACACCCGATCCGATCAAGGCGGCTGCTATAGCAGCGATTGAAAACAACTTCACCAATTACACTCCGACCATTGGAACAGCGGAACTACGAAAAGGAGTCGCGAACCACTTTAACCGGGCCTGGGACTGCGAGTTTGAAGCTGCCCATGTCGCCCTCTCCTCTGGCGCTAAGCACACAATTCACAATCTTTGTATGAGTTGCTTCCAAGAAGGTGACGAAGTCCTCATCCCGGCCCCCTACTGGGTCACCTTTCCGGAAGTGGTCAAGGTCACAGAAGCAACCCCGCATATTATCGAAACTCGAGAGGAGGACAACTTCGAGCTCCGTCCCGAGGTAGTCGAAAAGGCGATCGGGCCGCGCACAAAAGGCTTAATCCTTAACACACCCAATAACCCCACGGGAGCCGTCATCCCACAGGCTTCCCTGGAGGAGATCTATCGAATCTGCCAGGAGCGTTCTGTGCTCCTCCTGTCGGATGAGACTTATGACTGCTTCGTCTACGGTGGAGACCGGCATTTCTCGATTGCAGCCATGGCTAACCCAGACGATCCACACTTTGCCATCATCAGTTCTTTCTCGAAAACTTACTCGATGACAGGCTGGAGGGTCGGATACTGTATTACGGCGGCGGAACGAATCAAGAAAATGGCCGACTACCAGAGCCATGAGTCCGGCAACCCCGTCTCCATTTCCCAAAAAGCGGCCCTGGCGGCCCTTTCACTCGATCCCTTGGTGATAACAGAAATGACCGATGAGTATTGCTACAGGAGGGATCTGGTTCTTGAATTAGTAGGACAAATACCGGGTGTCTCGTGCGCCCAGCCAAAGGGCGCTTTCTATGCTTATCCAAACGTATCCAAAGCCATGCGGTTGACGGGATGTGAAACCTCGGTCGACTTCTCACGGCTGCTCATCAAGGAGGCCCGGGTGGCTACCGTACCGGGGTCTGCTTTTGGAACCGAAGGTTATATCCGTCTTTCGTACGCCACCTCTCGGGAGAACCTTCGCGAGGGGCTTACGCGCATGAGGCGGCTGGTGGAACGCTTCACTGTGTCTGCGGGCTGAATCTCCGGACGAGGAAGTCTTCACCACCAAGGAACCAGGGACACAGATCATTCTCTCTATGTTCTTCCCGTCCCTGTAGTGAAAACCGGGGGGAGGGCATTAAGGCTTCCGGATGTCAGCCGGGGGGCGCAGTCGGCCTGCCCGTATGTACCAGTCCAGCTGTCCTACCATGCCGCGGAGGATTTTCAGATCGCGCTCCGTCAGATCGGGCTGATTGAGGATGCCACGAATGGCATTCATGATGTGTTCGGGATTCGATTCACTCAGGAAACCGATCTCAATCAGGACTTGCTTCAGGTCCTCATAGAAAGACTCCCGCTCGGCCATCGATACCAATCGCCTTTTTTCCCGAAACAGCCGTGGCGAAACCCGGGAGATCTCGTAAAGCAGAATGGCAACTGCCTTGGAGATGTTGAGGACCGGGTATTCAGGATTGGAAGGTATGGAGACCCGAAACTGGCAGCGCGCAAGCTGCTGCTCACTCAATCCGGATCTTTCCGGTCCAAAGACGAGTCCGATCCGATTCTCTGGAGCATATTCGCGGATCCGATGGGCTGCTCGACAGGGATCCAGAACCTTGCCCCGCTCCAGTCTCTCTCGACCAGAAGTTGTCCCAAACAGGATCTGCTCATCGGCAATCGCCTCGCTCAAATCGTTGAATCTGCGGGCGCCTTGTATGAGATCAAAGGCCCGACCCGCCATCCTCCGGCAATCCTCATCATCGGGTCGGTTCACGGTCACCAGTTTGAGGACCTGAAATCCCAGATTCTTCATAACCCGGGCAATCGAGCCCACGTTTCCCGGACTGACGGTGTTCACCAGGATAACGGACAGGTTGGCAAGCCCTGGAAAGGCAGGCTTTGTCATTGCCGAAAATATACCATCGGGGAACCCCAGATGGAAAAAGCTCCGCTAACTAGTCCCGTTTCCCGGAGGCCCGCATGGTCGCTCTTCCCAAGGTGTCCCCCACTGGCGTTCCACATTTCAGGTTTCTCGCACCTTCAACGAGCAACGTGTTCTCCCCCGATCACTCCCCTTGAGGGTTCTTAATGATCCCCATTTGGGAGAACACAAGCCCCGTAAGTAGTTTTGGAAAGAAATCAGTCGATTTCTGGGGCATCATTAGCCCATCGTCAGAGCAGCGTCGGACCTGTTCCAGCGTGGTCGGACTGAGCAGGAAACCGAGCTGGTAGATTCCACTGCGAATATCCTCGGCAAGCCTTTCGGCGTCACGGAAGTAGTCCACGTGACTCTGAGCAGCCAGCTCCTTCGTCCCGATCCCCAGAAACGGTTCCAGGATCGCAAGATGGAGAAGGTTGACATCGAGTGTGGCAGAGCTTTGAGGGAGATTCTGGAGAGATGACGGCATCTTGCTCCGCGGTCGGATCGACCAGGCATCGAGCGAACTGCCGGAGAGCATCCCGATGGTCCGCGGATTGTGTTGCAGGCTTCCTCGCAGTGAATCCAGCGAAGGCAGGGGTTTGACTTCGAACTCGTTCTTCAGAACACTCAACAAGCGCTGTATATCAAAGCTGGCCAGGTCCCGAACCGCACGATGCGTAGGGAGGATCCGGAGGCCCGGACTCTCCATGTTGAAGAGGGCCATCATCCGCTTGTCAAAGCTCTCGACACCTTCCGGCCGCCATCCCTTTTCCCTGCACTCCTGCATGAACTGGACAGCCGTTTGAAAGCGGTGGTGACCATCGGCGATGTAGAAGGTGCGAGGCAACAGGGCCTCGTTGAGTTTATCCTGGGCGCCCCGGTCGGGGATTTTCCACAGACAGTGCCGGAAACCCCAATCGTCCTCGACATCCAGGTCGGGGGGGCGGGCCTCCACAATGCCTGCCAGAAGCAAATCGGTACGCCGGGAAGGGTTTCAGTCGAGCGGAGAAGCTGCAGTCGATCCAGGAGAGGGCCCGACATTGTTTTCTCGTGGCCCTTCACTTCCCCTGCCCTCTCTTGAATCGGCACTAGTCCGATGACGCCGGTGCGTTCGACGGTCTGGTTCTCCCACGTGTAGCATTGCCTGTAGGCATAAAGACAGGGTGGATCGTCCCGGCGCAGGGCACCCAGCCGCATCCATTCGTCCAGTTTTCCTGCCGCTGCTCGGTAGTCGCTGTTCACGATCAAATGGGAAACGTTGAAGGGGCTCCGGCCCAGATAGTCCTGCCGCAGAGTGTCTGAGATTTTGTCGTAGGGCTGGGTGACGACCCGATCCAGAGGCCCTACGATCTTAGGGTTGAAACGGTGGCCTCGAAAAGCAAACAGTGCCGGCATCCAGTCATTGTGCCACCTGCAGGCTGGCACTGACCAGCCCTGAGAGCGTCCGGATCACAGTCGCCACAATTGGAACGTCGCTGCTGATGAGGATGCGCCCGGCCAGGGTTGCGGGAGAGCCTGGAAACAGGCCCGGAACAAAAGCGGCTATGTGAGTTCCAGAGTCCATTACGGTCTAGGAAACTCCTAAAACTTCATTCTTCGTGTCCACGACCTGCTCGGAGTCCCTGGAAATGGAACAACCGTGAGGAGATGTTCTCACTGCCATTTTTTCACAGTCATTAAAAAAAGGAGGGATTCTCTCAACTTCTACATTATAATCCGCCTGGTTACGCCCCCGGACCGGGCAGGCTTTCGGATCTCCGCCCGAGAGAGGATAGAAGCGATGAGAACCAAAGTGACCCTATCGGAGAAGCAAGCAGCAAAGAGGGGTAGCCTGTCGGGGAAACGGGCCATCGTAACCGGAGGCAGTCGAGGCATCGGTTTTCGGATAGCAAAGTCTCTAGTCTCGAAAGATGTTCGTACTGTGATCTGTGCCCGTTCCAGGGGTGCCTTGAGCGAAGCTGCCGGCCAACTTTCAACTACGGGCAATGAGGTCTTGTGGAAAGTCTGCGATGTGGGTCGTGTCGAGCAGGTTGAGGAACTGGTTCGTTTCTCAGACAAGCAACTGGGCGGGATCGATATCCTGATCAACAATGCTGGCACAGGCACCTTTCTCCCGGTCAGCGAGATGACACCCGAAGAGTGGCATTCAGTGTTGCGCACTAACCTGGCCTCTCTTTTTTTCACCTGCCACTACACGTTACCGATCAGGCGCGGGGAGGGGGGAGGGTTTATCGTCAATATCGGGAGTCTCGCCGGGAAAAACGCCTTTCCCAGAGGTGCTGCCTACTGCGCCTCCAAGTTTGGACTCAAGGCTTTCAGCGAGGCTTTAATGCAGGAGGTCCGCTACGATGACATCCGGGTCTCGTACATTATGCCCGGTAGCGTAAACACTGAATTCAGCGGAACTACTCCAGATCAGGAGTCCTGGAAACTCTCTGGCCAGGACGTGGCGGACGTGGTCATCGACACTTTGCAAAGAGATCCCCGCTGCTTGACAAGCCGGATCGAAATGCGTCCCTCCAAGCCACCGCAGTGACTCCAGGCTCCGAGTTGCCCACTTCGCTCACTGCCACTTCTGACGAGATGGCTCGCGTGGTAACAAGCGCGTCGCTTACGAGAGCCGATGCCATTCAACCCACGACTTGCGATTTCTGACTCCAACTTGAGAGCTTGGCCCGTCAACCTAAGATTCGCTATGCACACCCGGGTCTCTGCCCCGGCGTCTTCTCCGAAAATCCTGGCCGGCTTTGTGTACCTCCTTGCGGAAGTCGGGACCTTTCATCTTGATGATCTCGCACATTTCGAGTATGCGGGAGTAGAGTCGCTCCCCGATGCGATCCGTCAGGGTTGGCTCGCGCGACACGGTCTCCACACCGGCCTTCTCGGGAAGTCGCCAGTTGCTGGAAAAGACCGTGAGCCGTTGGTTCGTATATCGGTGGTTGACAATCGTGTGGATAGTCTCTCGAACCCACTCAGTGGGTCGTCCAGTACCAAGGTCGTCCCAGATGAGAAGGTCGGATCTGCGCAGGGGGCGCAGCAATTCCTCCTCAGTGGCTCTGGAGTCACGACCGTAACTGTACTGAAGACTGCGCAGGAGTTCGGCCTCATCCACAAAGCGGGCACTCACATCGTGCTTGGCCACAATCGCCTTCAGGATGGCAACCGACAGGTGCGTCTTTCCGACTCCACACGGCCCGACAAAGAGGAGTCCCCTGTCCGAGGTCGGAAAGGCGTCAACAAACTCGATGGCTCGCAATTGTGCCGTCCGCAGCCGGGGATCAGGAGTTGAAAACGTGTCGAATCCCTGTTCTGTGTAGCGCGGTGGGATGGCGGCGCTCTCGAGCCGCTGAAGCGATTTGGCCGGGCTGCGACACTCCGGACAAGCCGATACCGTCTCCAGTCCCTCCTCTTCTACCAGAAGCCAGCCCGTCCCTCCGCAGTGATGGCAGCTCTTGACTGTCATTGTTTTTCCTTATTCGTGCCTCAGCCCGGTATTCCCCAAAGCCGTCATTGCCTTCAGCGCAGCTTCAATCTTACGGCGATCGGCCCGATGGCGGAAGAGCTCCTCTTCTCCCAGTGTGGCTACGGGTATGTCGTACTGGTAGGCGGCAAGCAGTTGCGGAGAACATCTAATGTCGACTATTTCGATCTCTAACGGGTAGCTGTTCTCGAAAGTCTTCAAGACTCCCAGGCCCTCTTTACAGAGTTTGCAGCCAGGCCGGGTAAAGAATTTAATTTGAAGACGATCCATAGCTGCTTTAAAATTCCCTTATGCGTTCCACCTACGGGCTCATGTGGCCCATTCTTATTCTGTTATTGTGCGCCTCTCTCGGCATTGTGTCCATGGCTGATGGAGCCCCTAGCGCGTTGGCCACGAATTCACTCGAGGTCGGCGACGAGGCTCCGGACTTCGAGCTGAGGGACCAGCACGGTGAGACGGTCAAGCTGAGTCAGTTCCGAGGACGCAAGAACGTGGTGATGGCGTTCTACCCACTCTCCTTTACCGGCGGCTGACGGACCGAGTTGACACGGTATCAGGCTGATATCGAGTACTTCACGGAACACAATACGGAGATCCTGGCAATCAGCGTCGATGCAAGCCCCAGTCAGAGGAAGTTCGCCGAGGAATTGGGGGCTCAATACCGGTTTCTGGCCGACTGGCCGGATCGCGAAGTCAGCCGCCTTTACGGCGTTCTGTCGAAAAGAGGATTCGCGAACAGGACGAGCTTCTTGATCGATAAACGAGGCATTATTCGCAGGATCGATTCCGGGCAGGATGCTATGCATCTCGCTGGCATCAAAAAGGCGTGTGCAGACCTGGGCTGACGGGCCCTCCCGCTCACCCCATATCCGCCATGTCGGTTCTATTTCATCCTACCCCAAGTAAGGATGCCGTCTTGTTTCCAACATCTCAGCAAGAGGGGAAATCATGAGTCGAAAGTATCGGCAACGGGGGTATATGAGAGACGACGGAGAGAAGCGTCAACGACGGACGCCGCAGTCGAACACCTCTCGCGAAGGTCCCCGGGCGCCCAGAATGACGCAGTTTCAAAAAGTGGTCCGCTGCAAAACTTGCGGTAAACTCCTGCCTCCCGGCTTTGAAGCGATCCTGCAAGAGACCAGCTGTCCGAACTGTCAATCGGATCTGCACACCTGTACAAACTGCTCATTCTTTGACCCCGCCAGCCGCTTCGAGTGTACAAAACCGATCGCAAAGCGGGTCTCTCCCAAGGATGCCGGCAACGACTGCTCCTACTTCAAGGCCCGAAGGGCCGTCGAGAAGCAGACTACCTCCAACCCAGACCACGAAGATCCAAGAGACGCCTTCGACAGGCTCTTCAAATCTTGAGAGTGATCACCTGCCTGAGAGAGGTTCCGGGACGTGAGACTCGCTTCCGAACCAATCGGGAAGAAACCTGGATCGAGTCCACTGACCTGACCTATGAAATCAACGAGTGCGATGAATACTCCATCGAGGAGGCTCTACGCATCAAAGAGGCCCACGGGGGCGAGGTAGTCATTCTCAACCTGGGAAGCCCGGGCAACGAAAAGTCCATTCGGAAAGGCCTGGCCATGGGCTGCGATCGAGCACTGCAGGTCCTGGACCCCGAGGGCCGGGCAAAATCTCCACACGCCATTGCCGAGGTTCTCGCCCGAGCTCTAGACCAGGAGCCTTTTGACCTCGTTCTGGCCGGGACTCAGTCAGACGATCTCAGCTATGCTCAAACGGGGGTTATCCTGGCGGAATTGCTTGGTATTCCTCATGCCACCATTGTGATGGAAATCGAAGCCCCTCCTGATAGGCGGGCGATCAAAGCTCTGCGAGAGATGGAGAGCGGCAGGTTCCAATGGTTGGAACTCCCACTTCCGGCGCTACTCACGATTCAGGCCGGTAGTTCACCAGTTCGATACCCCTCACTGAAGGGGATCATGCAGGCTAGGAAAAAGGAGATCCGGCAGATCGATGTCGAGGGAATGAACATCGATTGGTCAGGGCTTCCTGAAATTGACATCATCCGGCTCTACTCTCCCCCTGCCACCAACCAGGTGGAATTCCTGGAGGGAGACACCGCAACGGTCATTGAAACGCTGATTGAAAAGCTCAAGACAGATGCCAGGGTGATTTGAGTTGGACCCAGACACCGGCACGACCTGTATTCTGCTTGACCATGCCGATGGACTTTTTCGCAACGCCTCCCTTGAAGCGCTGGTTCTCAGTCAGGCCCTGGCCCGTGACAGTGGGACGTCGCTCGAGGTCCTGCTGCTGTGTTCCGACCCGGAGCCCTTCAGTTCACTGCTGTCCGGCGTCGGCGCCGAGAGGGTCCACCTTCTGACCGCACCCGAGTTGAGCGAATACGATCCGGACAGCTATTGTGCCGCTACTGTCCCCTTTCTGAAGAAGCAGAGGCCCGACTTTCTCCTGCTAGCCCATACCTACCAGAACATTGATTTCGCCCCCAAGTTGGCAGCTCGGGTCGGGTCGGGCCTGGTTACCGACTGCACCGGCTATCGAATGGAGGATGGAGGGGTTGTTTTTGTCCGTCAGATGTTTCGAAACAAGCTGAATGCGGATGTTCGAGTCCGTTCCCGTCCCCCCTCGATTGCCACTATCCGGAGGGGATCTGCCAGTCTGGATTGCCTGCGGAGCGGGGCCCCAGATTTGCTTTCCAAGCCGATTCCCATGGGAGACTTCACCCCTCGTCGCACTCTTTTGGAAACGATCGAGGTGGGCAGGGGAAAAATCGATCTGGACAAAGCTGAAATTGTAGTCGGCGTGGGCCGGGGGATAGGTAAGCCGGAGAATCTGGATCTCATCCAGGAACTGGCCGATGTGCTGGGTGCTGAAATCGGTGCCAGTCGGCCCGTGGTAGACATGGAATGGCTTGAGCGGGAACGACAGATTGGCAGTTCAGGCCAGAGCATCGAACCCCGGCTCTATATAGCCTGCGGGATCTCCGGAGCCATTCAACATGTGGTGGGAATGAAGAACTCCGACTGTATTGTGGCCATCAACACAGACCGCAACGCACCTATCTTCAACATTGCCCACTACGGCATTGTAGGCGATCTCTTTGAGATCGTTCCGGCCCTCACCAAAGAGCTCAAAAAAGCAGTGTGATGACACTTGGGGACACGCGTCTGCGAGAACAGACTGCCCCTGCTATAATCCCCCGAGTAGTCGCATCCTTCAAGATCCAAAAATGCTTCGATGCCTGGCCGCCATCCTACCCCTGCCGTTGGCATTCCTTCCGTTTCTGGACAAGCCCTTCACCAACTGGTCTCTCAAGCAGGCCGTAGGGGACTCAACGAGTCCCTCCCCCCTGGGCGAAGCAGACAACGTTCACCGCAGTTGGAGTAGTAGTGGGGAGCGGGGTCCTGGAAAGAGCCCCCCAACGGGGTGGAAGAAAAAGCTGAATCCAGTTGTGGTACTCAAACTCTGGAAGAGGAAACAACACAAGAGGTGATTCTTGAAAGCACTGGCCATACCTAATCACGGCACTCTCAATGACATCCAGCTGATGGATCTGGACCCACCCTCAATTGGCAAAAGGGAGGTACTGATCAGGACGTGCGCGGCTTCCCTCAATCGCCTCGACTTGTTCGTGGTGGAGGGCTTGCCCGGGATCGACCTGGAAATGCCTCATGTGCTGGGCAGTGACGGAGCCGGCGAAGTCGTCGAGGTTGGGTCTGATGTAGCTGATTTCCGACCCGGCGACCACGTCATGCTCAACCCCTGTATCTGGTGTGGAACATGTGAGTTCTGCCGTCAGGGAGAGCAGAGTCTGTGCGTACATCTACGGCTCAAGGGAGAACATGCGCCCGGAACCTTCCGCGAGTATTTTACGGCTGGAGAGACAAACTTGGCCCGAATCCCCGAGGGAATCTCCTTTTCTAAAGCGGCCGCGTTTTCTCTGGTTCACCAGACGGCGTGGCGACTGCTCATCTCGCGGGGACACCTTGAACCGGGAGAGGACGTGTTCATCCATGGGATTGGGGGTGGCGTCGCAACCGCCGCTCTCGGAATCGCCCGCCTCGCCGGGGCAAGAATTTTCGTATCTTCCTCGGATGATGCCAAACTAAAACGGGCCCGGGAACTGGGAGCCACATTTGCCTGGAACTACGAAAATGAAGATGTCATAGCTCAGGTGCGCAGCGCTACCGGGAACCGGGGAGTGGATCTTGTGGTGGACACCGTGGGCGAGAAGACCTGGCTACAGAGCCTCAAACTGGTCTGCAAGGGAGGAAGAATTGTCACCTGTGGGGCAACCACAGGCCCCAACCCCAAAACCGAGATCCGCCTGATCTTCTGGAAACAACTCTCAATCATGGGGGGCACCCTGAGTAACGTCAAGGAATACAACCAGGTCGTCCATCTCCTCGGTGAAGGTCGACTCCAACCGGTCATCGACTGCGTGCTGCCACTCGAACAGGGAAAGGAGGCTTTCTCTCGTCTGGCTCAGGGTCAACAGTTCGGAAAGATAGTGCTGAAGGTATCCTGACTCTGCCGCGTCCCAGGTTTCATGTTCCATGTTCCACAACCTTCAATTTCTAACTTTTAACCGGTAACCACCAACCAGTCAGCATGAAACCAGACCTCTCGCCAAGACCTCTTACAGACCTCACAGAAGAGGAGGAACTCTTCCGCGACAGTGTTGCTTCTTTCTCTCGCGAGAAGATCGGACCCCACGTCGCCCAAATGGACGAGGCAGCGGAGTTTCGGGAAGATCTAATCGAGGCTTTTTTTGATCTGGGTCTCATGGGAATGGAGATCCCCGAAAACCTTGGGGGAGCAGGATCAAGTTTCTTCATGGCCATCCTGGCCATTGAGGAGCTGAGCCGCGTTGACGCCTCGGCCGGAGTGATCGTAGATGTGCAGAACACGCTGGTCAATGGAGCTTTGATGAAAGTGGGGACGAAGGAACAAAAACAGCGTTACTTACCCAGGCTGGCCAGCGAGTGGGTCGGGGCCTACGCTCTCTCGGAGGCCGGATCGGGAAGCGACGCCTTTGCACTGGACGCCCGGGCCCGCTACCACAAGGGTCTTTTCTACCTGAGCGGCCAGAAACTCTGGATCACGAATGCCAAGGAAGCTTCTCTATTCCTCGTTTTTGCCACCACCGATCCAGCGTTGGGCTACAAGGGCATCACTGCTTTTCTGGTAGAAAGGGGGTTCCAGGGCTTCACGGTGGGGAGGAAAGAGGACAAACTCGGGATACGGGCCTCTTCGACCTGCGAGGTCCTGTTGCACGACTGCCCTGTACCCGAGGCAAACGTGCTGGGAGAAGTGGGCAAGGGTTACAAGGTCGCGATCGAAACCTTGAATCAAGGGCGGATCGGGATCGGGGCTCAAATGGTCGGTGTAGCTAGGGGAGCTCTCGAGCAAGCTCTTCGCTATTCCCGGGAACGCCATTCCTTCGGGAAACCAATCTCCTCCTACCAGGGAATCCAGTTCCAGCTGGCCAAGATGGCGACGGAACTGGAAGCGGCACGTCTCCTCGTCTACAACGCGGCACGCCGTCGGGACTGCGGACTACCTTTTCTGCAGGAGGCAGCCATGGCAAAGTATTTCAGTGCCATAGTCGCCGAAACAGTGACTTCGGAAGCGCTAGAGGTCTTCGGAGGTTATGGTTATACGAAGGACTACCCTGTCGAAAAATACTATCGGGATGCCAAGATCGGGAAGATCTATGAGGGCACGTCTAACATTCAGCTGATGACGATTGCACGCCAGCTGTTGAAACCGTGAAAGATGTCTTCGATACTTCGAGAAAATTACTTGGGACTGATTTTCAGCTGGCGCAGGAACTTCTCGTCATGGGAAGAGAGATTCAGTTCGCCACCCGGCCCGGTACTGTTCTCGGGAGAACCTTCTTCGCATTTGTTGAACCCGATCGTGGCTTCCACCATCAGGAACACGTCATAGCCCTCTTCGCGGATCGTCTGGATAGCGTCTTTGATCTGGGGTGCATCCTTAAGCACTTCATTAATAGCAACTTCCAGGTTTTTTTTATACTTCTTGAGTTCCTCGTCCCGCATTTGAAGTGCATCCCAGGCTTTTGCTAATATCCCGGACAACGCCGGCCGGACAACGCCGGCGCTCAGCCGAAGATTCATGATATCAGACTAGAGTCCCCTTTTCATGAGTATGCTGATGTCTGCCGGAAGCGTGACAGAAACCAGCCAAAGTCGAAGCAGCGAGTCGATGCCTTAAGACGAGTATGGCGGAGAACGGCAAGATCAAGCCACGCAAGGCGCCTCGCGTCGTCTATCGGCCTTCCGAGAGTTCGCTAGACTACGAAAAAGATCTGGGTGATCCCGGTTGCTATCCCTTCACCCGAGGAATCCATGCGGAAATGTATTCCCGCCGCCTCTGGACGATACGGCAGTATGCCGGCTTCGCCACAGCAGAGGAATCGAACCGGCGTTATAAGTATCTACTGGAACAGGGGACCACCGGGCTATCGGTGGCGTTTGATTTACCCACTCAGATTGGCCTCGACTCCGATCATCCACAGGCGGCAGGCGAGGTCGGACGAGTTGGAGTCGCCATCGACAGCCTTCGTGACATGGAGATCCTGTGCCGCGACCTCCCCCTTTCGGATGTGTCTACCTCGATGACGATTAACTCCACCGCCGCCATCCTTCTTTCCCTCTATCTTTGTGTTGCGGAAGCACAAGGCTGTCGATTCGATCAGCTGCGGGGAACTGTCCAGAACGATATTCTGAAGGAGTACGTAGCCAGGGGAACCTATATTTTCCCACCCGGCCCGTCCCTGAGACTCGTCACTGACCTGATGACTTTCTGCCATCTTCACGTTCCGCACTGGAATACGATTTCCATCAGCGGATACCATATCCGTGAGGCCGGATCCACGGCCGCTCAGGAAGTCGCGTTCACTCTCGCCAACGCCGAGACGTATGCCCAGGCAGCTTTGTCGGCGGGGCTCGAAGTCGATGAATTCGCTCCCCGGTTTTCCTTCTTTTTTAACAGTCACAGCGATCTCTTCGAAGAAATAGCCAAGTTCAGGGCTGCCCGTCGTCTTTGGGCCCGCCTTATGCGTGAGCACTTCAAGGCCAGGAATCCCCGATCCTGGAGACTCCGCTTTCACACGCAGACTGCGGGTAGCACCTTGACTTCCCGGCAGCCGGAGAACAACACGGTTCGGGTTGCCTATCAGGCTATGGCAGCCGTGCTGGGCGGCACCCAGTCACTGCACACAAACGCACGCGACGAGGCCCTCGCTCTGCCGACGGAGGAATCCGCCCGGTTGGCCCTTCGGACTCAGCAGGTTCTGGCGTTCGAAGCCGGGGTTAGCAGCGTGGCTGATCCGCTGGGAGGGAGCTGGTATGTGGAGAGCCTAACCGACGAGATCGAGGAAACTGCTGCTGAATACATGCTGAGGATCCGGGACATGGGCGGTGTTCTCAAAGCCATAGAGAGCGGCTTTATTCAAAAGGAAATCCAGAACTCTGCCTATCTCTTTCAAAAGTCCGTGGAGGATGGCGAACGGGTTGTGGTGGGGATCAACCGCTTTGAGGAAGAACGGGACTCTCCTGTGGAGATCACGCGCATCGATCCGGGCTTCGAAGAACACCAGAGGGTTGCTCTGAAGCATCTCAGGCAAGACCGGTCCGATCACAAGGTCCAGGCATCTCTGGACGCCATTCGGGCCTCCGCTCAGGGTACGGAGAATCTCATGCCTGCATTGATCCGTTCGGTCCAGGCCTACGCCACCATCGGAGAGATCTCTGATGCGCTGCGAGATGTTTTTGGAGAATTCCGGGAGTCTGTCTTTATCTAGCAAGGTTCCGTTTGGGGGACACGAGAGCTGTAACTCAGGTGCAGACAGGGTTGATCCTGAAACCACAGAAGGCCACATGATGCTTGCCGCGACAGTGGCCAAAAGCTCTCACATTGAAACATTATGGCTCTGGAGACCTAGGCCGGATCCGGAAATGATGGGGCCAGAATCGAGGAGATCTTAGTGGTGACCGACAACGGCTATAAGATGCTGAGCAAGTTTCCGTCGAAGGATTTAATTTCTTGCCCCTGTGTCGGCTTCTCCTTGTCCCTGAGGTTGAGGTGATTCAGGTTGCCAAGAGGAGAAAACCGCACCCCGGCTTGACGGAGCGGCATCGGCTGATGACTCAACTGCGCCAGTTCTCCACAATGTTTGGACTGGATCCAGCGAGCCGCGCGGGTCTAGAAGTTCCCGATACTATCAAGACTGAAAAGGACACGTTTCCTATGCAAGCGGGGACTGCTGGACACAGCTTTGTTCGTACCGTTGCGGATTTCACGCTCCAGGCTCCAGGTTGGGCAACCTTCAACCCTCACTTCTAAACCGGTAACCGGTACCCACACCTAGTCTCGCCCATCCTTGACCGACAGATAGGCAAACGGGGGTAGGCTGAGTGCCACGACGTCGTCCCCTCCAGTAAGTTCGCGAGCCCGGCCCAGTGCGTGCTCAACCGACGGTGCCCACGAAACCCCCAGCCTTCTGGCAATCCTTTTGTCGGGAGGACCCACCAGAATCACTTCGGACAGATACTTCAAAGGGTAGGTAGCCCAGTACCAAACTGTGAAAGGATGGAAACCGTGGTGGGCCCAACGGTTGCGATAAGCGTCTCGCAATTCCGGATCACGGGAAAATGACTCCTGAAACTGCTCCTGCATTTCAAATGGGTCCGTAGTCACAGGCAGAACTTCCTCGAAAAAGCGGGAATAAGCCGCATGGTACTGGGGGTGGAAGAGCTCATACACGGGATTCAGAATGATGACCACACCACCCCTCTTGAGGAAGGGCTTGTTGTAGAACCAGTTGAAAACATATCCCAGCACATCACTGACGACCAGGACAGGATTGATTCGGGCTCCGACGGAATAGGGGCTGAGATCGGGAAGACCGAAAACTAGCGTGTCGTACTGCTTCTCGACAGTGATCTCAAGCTGTTCGCGCAGCAACTCCAAAGTCCTTTCGTGGGTGGCATCCACCGATCCGACATTGATTTCTACGGGAGAGTAGCTCGACTTGATGGAGCTGAAGATTTGGAATCGGGCTGACTCCGGGAGCAAGCTCATGGCCATGGGTGTGGTTGCCTTAAGGGCCTTTTCCACAACATTGCAGCGCTCCCCGGGCTTGGAAAGGTACCGTACGTACGGGGGATAAGTCTGGCTGTTCATGGCCGCTTCTAGCACCATAATTTTCGTGTGCTCCTGGATGACCCGGTCGATCCGCTCAATAGAAGCGTGCATGCGAGAGCGATGGGGCTGCATGACGTGAGGCGATTCTTCGGTCATGGCCGGGGAGTGGTGGCAGGCGATGGTTCGATAACCCGCGAAGCCCACCGAGACACTCTTGTGCCCTCCGTTGAGAGGGATCTGAACAGAATCGACGTAGATGATCAGGTCGCAGTCGACGGCGGCCCGACTGATCTCAACGATCTCTCCATGGTCAGTTTCACCGAGCTCGACCAGATCGTCTTGATCCTCCGCGTCGAAATTCTTGAGCTGGCCGGGATAGAAGGTGCTCATGATCCGTTTGCCCAGCATGTACGCAAGTTCTTGTTTCTTCATCTTGCGGTGCAGGGCGATGGCGCAGCGCAACTCGATGTTGCTTTCCTTGACGCCGTAGGAAAAAAGCATCTCGAGCAACTTCTCGATAATGATCTGACGGATATCCGGCCTGCGCATAGGGGGAAAGGGTTGGCAGTTGTCGTCAAACGCAATCAGGATCCTGGAGCTGGAACCCACCAGTTCCCGAAGGGGTTCCATTCCCATGGGATTTTCGAATGCTAGCTCAACCGCAGCGGGAATCTCGGCCCGGCTCATGCCCGGAAGAGGCGGGTTCGGATAAAGGACTGCAGAGCGGTCCGGCAGATCTATGTTCAGCAGGTTGTTACCCGAGTAGGTCAGAAATTTCATGGTCCGTCCTGGTCCCGGTCGCTATTCTAACCAGTTCACTGCCTCCGGTGCCACGTGGTCGCCCACTCGGATTCCAGGTGCTCGGTTCTGGGTTCTGGATACTCCCTGTTGTAGAAAGTTGACAGTTGACGTTGAATCAGAGCTCTGGCGGAAGGACCAAAGCGATCTGCGTCACAGCTTCCCGGCCGCTCCCGCGGCCGGCTCTGATCATCTCAAGGTACTCGGAACCCGAAACTCGGAACTGAATTTTTGCTATCCTCGGCAACGACATTCGCGAGGGAAAGGCATCTATGACTACACTACTTCGTGTTCGAGTTGTTTCCTGCGACGCCAAAATCATCGGTTCTCTAGTGGGAGGATGCCGGATCACGGTCCGCAACCTGGAAACGAGAGAATTACTGGCTCAGGGTCTGCAAATGGGCGGATCGGGCGAGACGGAGACCATCATAAAGACTCCCCACCAGCGTGGATCGGTCATCTACGACACACCGCAGTCCGCCTGTTTCGAGGCGGCACTGGACCTTCTCCGACCCACGCTCGTGGAAGTACGGGCCGAGGGTCCCCTGGCTTCCCCTCACGCCCTGCAGAGCGCCACCAAGACCACCTGGTTGATCCCCGGCCAGGACATTGTGGGGGAAGGCCTGATTCTGGAGCTGAACGGTTTCATCGTGGACATCATGCAGCCCCATGCTGTTGATGTCCTCCATTCCAACGAACAGGTTTGCCTGGAAGCAGGAGTGCGGTTGCTCTGAGGCTGTCCTATCGAGCCCGGTGGGCTCTGGGATGCAGACAGAATCACGGTCAGGGCCTTCGTTTCCCACAATGACCAGCAGATCGCCGACCTAAGCCTCTCCTTTGCAGGACGTACCAACATCTTCTCAGGACAGTTTAAGCTGGGCACCATACGGAAAGACTACGAGGTCTTGAGCATCCTGGTTACTGCCGTTCAAGCAGCGACAGCCAACCTAGGCTCCCACCGAATGAACATCCAACTGACCCCATGAATCTCTACTTCGGATTCCTACTGGTCTACTGTTCCTTCTAGTAGCCGTTGCGTTCCAGGTGCAGCCATCAACAGGTAACCCTCAACCCTCCCCACTCAACAAATCCAGCTGGACTGCTGTCGGATAGCGCTTCAGTTTCCGGCTGATCAAGAGACGAATCTTGTGGATCTCGGGGCCAGACAGAACATGTGTGACAAGGGCCAGGCGGCGTCTGAACAGCAGGAGATCCTCGCTGCATCTAACCGCCTTCAGCTGAGACTTTAGCCGATAAAATTGTTGTGAATAGGCCCCGGAGAGCTCGTCTATGCAGGCATAGTATGTGCGATGAATCGGGCAAGGCCCCAGCCGGCGAATGGCTTCCTGATGCTCGGGCGTCGAGTAGCCCTTGTGACGAGCCAGACCATATCCAGGATGTTCTCGATCCAGCCGTTTCATGAGCCGGTCTCGAAAAGTCTTGGCGAGGATTGAGGCAGCAGCAATCGAGAAATGACGGCGATCGCCGCCAATGACAGCATCCTGGTTAATCTTCAAGTCCGGCAGGCGCCGGGCGTCAACCAGTAAATAATCAGGCTTCATGGCCAGGCTGAGGACGGCTCTCCGCATCGCCCTCAGCGAGGCCTGGTAGATATTGATGCTATTGATCTCATCTACCTCGGCGACTCCACGGGCGTAGCATTCCGCCTTATCCTGGATCTCCCGGCTCAAGGTTCTGCGGGTTGCGGGAGCGAGTTTCTTGGAATCATCGAGTCCCTTGATCTTTACGCCAGGCCTGAAAATCACAGCCGCCGCAACCACCGGCCCCGCCAACGGACCCACCCCGGCTTCGTCGACTCCGGCCACAGCTCGTCGGCCTTCCGCCCAAAGTTGCTTTTCGCGCTGGAGCAACTTTTCGAGGCGATACCGCTCCGCCTTCCCGGCTGCCTCGCGTTTTTTCAGGATTCGATAGGCCCTTTGGATTCCGCGCCGTCTGTCCTTGCGCATCAGGGAGAGAATGTAAGAGGAAGGTACAGACCCCTCGTTCAGATACCGCTGCCGGATCTCAGCTACTGACAGCGAACGGTACCCTTGCCTTGCCATTAGCAGTTCCTGGCTCTCACGCCTCCAGGAACATCAGGTTGCCGAACGCTGCCGGATCCAGAACATCTGGATAAGTAGAGAAACTCGGTCTCCACAGTAGATATTCAGTTTCTTCTTCTATTTCGATGATCCGGGCCAGGTTCAGGCGCCATACCGAGCCTTCTTGGGGGGAAGCCTCGGAACACAGGAGGAGAAGATCGTGCAGGGGTAGTGCTACCTGGAGATGATGGGACAGTCCCTTATCCCCGGGAACGATTTCGACTTCGGCCCGCGACTCCCACTTCAAATCAATGTCCACTCCAGCTCGCAGGACGTGGGCGTCTATACATCGACCATGAGAATCAATCTCGATCCTCACGCTCGTTCCTACCGACTCGGGCTGTATTACCAGAACCACGCTATCCTGGCCCTGGCGCGGGCCGCCGGACCAGCAGTCAAAATGAAAAAAGAGTTTTCGATCGGACCAAGCTGAACCCACCAGAGTGAGATTCGTCCAGCCTGGGCCCTTCTGACTCAACATGTCCCGGCCCAGACAGTCTCTTTCAATTGTTACCCGGTCTCCACTCAACCACCAGCGTAACGTCTCATTGTTCTCACCTAGGTTCTTGCGCCGATAAGAAAATAGCGTATTCTCGGGCATGTTGACGCAATTATAATTCTTGACGATGAAAACGCACCGGTTCACTCTTCTGCAGCGGGCGTACCTGACCCTGATCTGCAGGCTTGCCTGGCTCCTCGTGTGGCTGATCAACTCGACTACTCGGGTTCATGTGGAGGGTCTTAACCGCCTTGAGAAGACTGCCTCGCAGAGTGGCATCATCTTCTCGTTCTGGCACAACCAGATCTTCAGCTGGAGCTACCTGGCGCGCTTTCGCGACATTGTTATCATCATCAGCCGCCATTTCGATGGGGAATTCGTCGCCAGGATGATTGCCCTGTTCGGCTTTCGCACTGCACGTGGATCCAGTACCCTGGGAGGTGCAGACGCCCTTCTCGAATTGAAGACCCAACTGGAGAGTGGTACCGATGTCGCCTTTACGATCGATGGGCCGCGCGGGCCGATCTACAAGGTCAAACCCGGCCCTCTCTGGTTGGCCGGAAATACCGGCTTCCCGATTCTTCCTGTGCACGTACAGCCCCGGCACTACTGGGAGTTGAACAGCTGGGACAAGTTTCGGATACCCAAACCGTTTACCCGTGTTCTCGTCATATTCGGAAATCCGATTCGGGTCACAAACAACTCTGATCCAGACCATTGGCTGCCCCGTTTCCAGGCAGCCATGGAGCAATTGAAAGACACTGCTGAAAGCTTTGACTGGAGCACTTTCCAGGTGAACTGGAACGCGGACAAGAACCGCCGGTATCGTTACCGTAGGCGGCACGACAAAACATAAGCGAGTAAGACACACTGCCTCACAATTGAAGGGGAGGATTGGAATGAAGATTCGCTCAGTAGACAGCCCACGGCGCATGTATCGACATCCTTGCTGTGGATCCTGGCGCTTGGGCCTGGCCTTTTGCTGATTGGATCTCTCTATAGCACGCGGGAGACCTGATCGATCAGTGGCGGTTCCCGCCTCCAGACCGCCGTGTGGACATCGGACGCTACCAGCTACATTTACTCGATAAGGGAAAAGGTCAGCCTGCCGTTGTCTTTGAACTTTCCTTGAGCGCGTCCTCTCTGAACCTGGGCACTGGTTGAGTCCCGGCTGTCGGAATTGCGATTGCTGCTCCAGAATGCCTGGATCGTGCCGCTCCTTCTGATCGTATTTTTGGGGATCTAGGGGACAAACAGATTCCGCTATTCGTGGCTGCTGGCCGAAAACCATGGGGTCGAGCCCTCAGCTGTTCTTTCTCGGATCCTGGCCCTTTCGCGGGGTGGCCCTGGGAATTAATGGTATCCTGAACAAACGCGTGAATGGGAACCTAGACAGATAGAGCTTGCCATTTTGGGCTATTAGGGTTGATAATTCGCGCGTGCCTGACTTGGCATGCTGTTTTAATCAATGAGCTCGTGAAAGAAGGAATCGATGAACATCTACGTCGGCAATCTCCCCTACTCCGTGACCGAAGATGAACTCAAAAACCTGTTTGGAGAGTTTGGCGAAGTCTCGAGTGTGAACATTATCAGTGACCGGTACACCGGGCAGTCCAAGGGATTCGGCTTTGTGGAAATGCCCAGCCAGGAAGAAGCGGAAGAGGCCATCAACGCCCTGAATGACAGCTCGGTCCAAGGACGGAACGTCAAGGTCAGCCAGGCCCGTCCGCGTAGAGAAGGCCCCGATCGCAGCCCGCGCTACTAGCGATCCGTACGTAAGAGTCGAGCGCGGGTCCGCCAGGGGGCTGCGTTCCCTAGGAAGGCTCTCAGCAAGCCCCTCTCCAACTTTCGATCGGGGCTCTAAGTACACATGGGACAGCAATCAGCGTCCTGTGTAAAAGGCTCACAGCGCACCGCCGGCAACCAGATTCAATAATGCTTCTGTTGCTTTCTCGAAGGGCCGTGAGCAACGTGAGTCAGCTCCCAGGCCGCGGCCGCTTCGGAACAACAGAATCATACGAGCTCACAATCTTCCACCTTCCCGCTGCTCTGATGCAAGTGGAACGGAGCCTTACGTACTGGTTTAAAGGTTGCAAGTAGCGGGCCAATAGTGACAGATTAAAGTAGGGGGATGTTGTCTATGCTGAGCGTTCGTATGCAACTTGAACTGAAAGTCCCGCCCAGGGAAGTCTGGAACGTGATCGGTGAGTTCAACGACATACCCAACTGGGTCCCGGCCGTAGAGAAAAGTTCCCTTAGCGACAGTGGCAAAGTTCGCCACCTGACGCTGGCCGGCGGCGACGGCGAGATTGTGGAGCAGTTGGAAGCCCACAGCGATGAGGAACTCTTTTATCGTTACTCGATAGTCAGTTCTCCCCTTCCACTGTCCAACTACGTGTCTACTCTGCAGGTCACTGCCCAGGGCAGGGGAGATCATTCGATTGTCGACTGGTCCAGCTACTTTACTGCCCATGGTGTGCCCAATGAAGAAGCGGTGGCGCTGGTAGAGGGCGTGTATCAGGCCGGTTTCGATCGACTGCAGAAAATTTTCGCCAACTAAAAAGGGGCAGCCTACTTTGTCCCCATTTACAAAAAGGGCTAAAGGTGGCTCAGGGAGATCGCCGGGGCTGTCCGCATCAAGCACGCTGCCCTCGATGAGGACATTATTAAAGTGGGAGGGGCTTCAGAGCCGCGACCAGCTATGACAACCACCCTTTCCCTAGGGGCTCCGGCCCAGCAGGACAGTCCCAATGGACTGCCCACGCGTCGCCTGGGTCGGACTAACGAACAGATTTCCATCCTCTGCCTGGGCGGCTGGCATATAGGCAAAGCGGCCCAGGAAGACCGCCAGGAGGCCATCCGCATCATGCACGCGGCCCTCGATGAAGGTATTACCTTCTTCGACAACTGCTGGGAATATCACGACGGGCTCTCGGAAGAGGTCATGGGAGAAGCCCTGGCCAGTGGCGGCCGGCGCCACAAAGTCTTCCTGATGACCAAGAATTGTGAAAGGGACTACGAAGGAAGCCCGCGAAACCTAGAAGACAGCCTGCGGCGACTGCAGACCGACTACATCGACCTCTGGCAGTTTCACGAGATCCTCTATGACAATGATCCAGACTGGATCTTCGATAGGGGTGGTCTAAAGTATGCCCTGGAGGCCCAAAAGGCGGGCAAGGTGCGCTACATAGGCTTTACCGGCCACAAGGATCCGCGTATCCATAAAAAAATGCTGGACAAACCCTATGACTGGGGCACCACTCAGATGCCCCTCAACCTGATGGATGCTCACTATAGAAGTTTTCAAAAGGAGATCCTGCCCATCTGCCTTGAGCAAGACGTGGGTGTAATCGCGATGAAGAGCCTGGGAGGCAGCAAGATTGTATCCGACACCGCGTTTACACCCAAGGAATGCCGCAGCTATGCTCTAACCTTGCCGGTCTCGACTCTGGCCGTCGGGGTCAGTTCGATGGCTGAGCTGGAGCAAGATGTTGCGATCGCCCGCGACTTTCAGCCGCTCTCAGCGGAGGCCATGCAGGAGCTGGAGGCCAGAGCAGAGCCGGAGGCCGGCGATGGACGCCATGAGCCGTTCAAGTCGACCCAGGTCCACGATGGCCCTCATCACCGTCTGCAGCACGGGTTCGAGCTGGATTAAAGTGGGAGTGGGAACATGTGGGGCTTGGGGCTGCGATTCATCGGCATGAAGATAAGAAAACCTTGGTCGACGCCCTGAGGCGTCTCCCACTTTTTCCTATCTTCAGATGCCCACCAGGTTGATCTGTTCTTTGGAATAGCCTTTTTCACGAGCCCAGACGTCGAGTGAAATGGCGGCCAGTTCATCGATGGCGGGGACGGCCTCCGATTCCTTCTCGAGATCAACGATATAAAGGTAGGTCCAGAAGAAACGGCAGGCCTGGACCTGGATTTGGAACAGTTCCTGACTGGAGTGAAAGTCCAGCACTCCTCCACTCCTCGGCCAGTCCACCGGCAGGCGCTGCAGCACCCTCGCGTGAAGGAATATTCCGTGCCAAGTCGTTGAGCTCGCCGTTCGCACCAACGGAAGAGTGCCGCGCCATTCGAGGCACTTTGACCTGCCGCTGCCATCAGCGGAGGTATTTCCCCACCAGTGCTAGTCCGGGGTGGACCCCGGAAACAGTCTGTTCGTCCCTCACCACGAAGGTTCCGTTCACCAGCACGTGGTGAATACCTTCGGAAAAAGAAAGATCGTCTTCAAAGGTCGCCGTGTCTATGACCCGGTCGGGATCGAAGACCGTGATGTCGGCGTCACAGCCCACCTGCAAACGCCCCTTCAGATGCGCTCCGGGAGCCACACTCTCCAACCGTCTGGCCGGCATGATCGTCATCTTGCCTAGCGCGCTCATCAGGCTGATCGTCTTCCATTCCCTGACGTAGCGGCCCAGCACCCTCGAAAAGGTCCCTGCCGAGCGTGGATGGGCCCCCGGTGTAAACGGCATTCCATCTGAAGCGATCATAGTCACAGGGGAGCGAATACCGACCTCAATCCACTCAGGTTTCATCATATGAATGATGACGGTGCCGCCCCGCTTCCGATACTCTTGAAAGGTTTTTTCAGTCAGTCGCTCACCTGTCGAGATCCACTGGAGGTCCCCGTAGGAAATCGATTTTCGATCCTGCCATCCCGGGTCGAAAATCGTGGACTCCAGAGCGGTAGAGGCGGCAGTGTACGGATACAATTCGGTCGTGATGTCAAGACCCCGTTGCTGGCCAGCTTCCACCATAGCCACGGCGACATCGATTTCACCCAGAGCCATACTGTTAACGTGCACGACGTGCAGGGGTGCCCCGGTGATGGCGGCATTAGAAATGGCTTCTTGCATTCCGACGATACCACTCCCGCGAACATGGGTGAACACAGGCACTCCCCTGCCCGCAGCAAAGGCATATACCCGGAAGATCTCTCCACGGGTGGCTTTCGGGTAATAACCTACAGGAACCCCGATACCCAGCCCTCCCGCCTCCAGCCCCTGATCCAGCTTTGCGATCATGGAGTCTATCTCCTCAGCGTTGAGGCTCTGGTAGCGCGCTTCTCGTATTTCCTGGAAGACGGCTTCCAGTCGATTCTTGTTGAGGCCTGCCTGCCGGACAATCTGCTCGGCCAGCCGGGCCTGGCTCTGGTAGCGGTCCATGGACATCCAGCGCAGGGTACCCTGTGCCACAGAGGCCCCAAAGTTGATGACCGCATTACCGCTACGCGAAGCCAGCCAGTGTTCCAGAAACGGTTTTCCCGACTCCAGATCCAGAGCAGTCGTGACCCCATCATGGGCCTGGAATTCGTTTGCCTGGCTGTTCTGGCCATGAGCGTGAAGATCGATGAAACCAGGGGCTACCACCAGACCCGAGACAACTACAACGTCGCGACCTGTGAGTGCTACCTCTGTGATCTCCTGGATTCGACCACCCCGAATGCCAACATTTCGAACCGCGTCAAGACCGCTCTCCGGATCCATGGTCCGGCCACCCTGCAGCACGATGTCATAAGGTTCCATGGGTCGCACGCTGGCTACTAATCTGCCGGGAGGTACGCCCACCACAAGAACGAGCAGGAAAACGAGGCGCTTTGACAGGCACATTGTTTTGCAGTTACCACAACGTCTGTCGGTCAGCCTGTCGCCGTGAAATGGACTCATGCTCTGTCTCCGCCCGTTCAAGACTACTTCGTCTTCAGCATTCGGCTCAAGCGGCTTGTTCCGAGTCTATTCCCCTGACTCCCTGGCTCACCGACAGAGTATGATCTTGGGGTAAGTTGCGGAGGTTCATGAAGTCATCGTCTGTCGAGTGCATCAGATCGCCGAATTCTCTCTTCGAGCTCGACGTGAATTGCTATGTCATCCTCGGTGAACCCCTGACGCTGGTGGACACCGGGATTGGGACAGATGTAGCCTGGGAGGCCCTGGTGCAGGGCCTCGCCGAAATCGGCCTCCAGATCGAATCGATCCAGCAGATTCTTCTGACTCACAAACACGCCGATCACTTCGGCTTGGCCCGGCGAATCCAGCTAGCTTCGGGGGCTCGCGTACTTATTCATGAGTCGGATCGCGAAGATATCCTTCAGTTTGCGGAAGACCATGCGAAGGGGGTTTCCACAATCCTGGACCGTTTGCGGCTCTGGGGTACTCCTGGAGAAGTGATCGAGGAGTGCAAGCCTGCCCTGCAGGCTACCAAAAGAATGGCAGAGTCAGTGGACGCAGAGCCTCTTCATGAGGGGCAGCGACTCCCGGTCAACGGACAGGATCTGGAGGTCCTTCACACCCCGGGCCACACGCTCGGATCGATCTGCCTCCGCTACGGCAACGCCCTGATGACAGGTGATCACGTACTTCCGCAATACACTCCCAATATTGGGGCCACCGACTGCGGCAGTCGAGGTCTCCTGCAAAAGTTCCTGAAATCTCTGCAACGTCTGCGTTCTCTGTGCAGCGAGGACCTGCAGGTCTTACCGGGGCACGGTCCTCCGATCGTCAGGCTCGCGGCACGTCTGGATTCCATGGTAGGGCACCATCATCACCGCAGCGACCGGATTCTCGAGATCCTGGCAGGCGAGAAAGACATGACTACCTGGCAGGTAGCCAGCCAGCTTTTTGGCACCCTGAGGGGCATCCACATTTTTCTGGGGGCGGGCGAAGTAGACGCCCACTTCGATTACCTCAAAGATCAGGGGAAAGTCCGGTCTTCTGGAGGCCGACTCTCTCTGGCCTAACTAGCTAGTATGTCTGCTTGTCAGCTTAACATTGACCCATCAGCCGTCCCTGTTCCCAGTTAAAGGAAATGGTCCGATCCGGACGGGAGAGTGGCCGGGACAGCTCTCGATCCCGGTGAGGCTTACCTTGCCCTATTTCGCTTCACCGGAACCGCCACCTTTCTTGAGCACCTGCAGTTCACCCTTTCCATGTCTGACGAATCCTACGACAATGGTAGGCAGTGCAGTCCGGATTCTCGTGGCGGACACTGTGGTTAGTTGCTTGTACGAGAATTATGTCTAAACTTGAGAAGCGTGCACTGAACATGAACCGTAGTGGCATGAAGTCACCTTCGCGGCGAGATTAACCGGAAGACAGATGTAAACCGGAACGGCCAGGAGAAAAGCAGGAAGGGCCTGGCGGCCTCCCAGTTATTGGCCCAACGGCGAGCTTACGCTCTGCCTTTCTGCGGTTTGAAGATCGTCAGTCTCAGTGCCTGAGTACACTGCTCGTGAGTCTGAAGAGCGGTTTGGCTGGGCGAATATGGACACGACATGAGAATACTGAAATTCGGCGGTGCATCGATCGGTACGCCTAAACGGGTCAAGGCCGTGAGGAAGATTCTGCAGAACTCTTCACGCAAAGGCACAATTGCAGTGGTTTTTTCAGCATTTGAAGGGGTCACGGACGACCTTATAAGGGCAGGTGAGCGAGCGGCGGCAGGAGACAAATCCTACCTCAACATTTTGAAAGCAATTGAGCAGCATCACCGCACATTCATCCAGGAATTACTGGATAAGAAGAGGAAGACTCCTGTACTGGCCCGCACAAAGCAGGTACTCAAAGAGTTGGGAGATGTCCTGAACGGGGCCTATCTGGTCAAAGAACTTTCCGCCAAAACGCAAGATTTCGTGGTGAGCTTCGGTGAGCGACTGTCCTGCTACATCATTAGCCAGAAGTTGAAGCAGTCCAGGTTCAAAGCGGACTTTTTAGATGCGCGTGAAATTGTGAAAACCAACGCCGATTTTGGGGGCGCCAGTGTCAATTTCAGCAAGACCGACAGACTCATTCGCAACCACTTTAAGGGCACAACACACCTTCAGGTGATCACAGGGTTTATCGGATCGACGGACAAAGGGGAGACCACAACGCTGGGTCGGGGAACCTGGTCGAGTCGCGGAGGCTCCGACTATACGGCCGCCATTTTCGCGGCTGCACTCAGGGCGAAGGAAATCGAGATCTGGACTCATGTAGATGGCATCCTTACAGCTGATCCAGACAAGGTGAAAAAGGCATTTCCGATTGGGGAACTCTCTTACGAGGAAGCCATGGAACTTTCCCACTTTGGTGCCAAGGTGATCTATCCCCCGACCATTCAGCCGGCGCTTGACCAGAAGATTCCGATTCGAGTCCGCAACGCGCTCAATCCGGATTTTAAGGGCACGGTAATCAAGGAGAATCTTCACTCCGCCTCTGAACAATCCATGATCAGGGGCATTTCATCGATCGGAGACATCGCACTGCTCCGCCTGTCAGGTAGCGGCATGGTCGGCATCCGTGGAGTTTCCATGCGCCTGTTTCGTGCACTTGCCAGTCACGAGATCAACGTAATCCTCATTACCCAGGCATCCTCCGAGCACTCCATCAGCTTCGCCGTCAGCCCTAGTGAGGCGGCGACCGCCAAACAGGCGATCGAAGAAGAGTTCGACATGGAAATAAAGTCGAACCTCGTCGATCCGGTTCTGATCGAACGGAATCTTTCCGTGATGGCGGTGGTAGGTCAAAACATGCGCCACATCCCCGGCGTTTCCGGGCGGCTGCTCCATACTCTAGGCGTAAACGGGGTGAACGTCCTCGCCATCGCCCAGGGATCCTCCGAGCTGAACATCTCCGTAGTGCTCTCGAGGAAGGACCTGAACAAGGCGCTGAACGCGGTTCATGAATCCTTCTTCCTGTCCGATACAAAGACACTCAATCTATTCATCGCCGGGACTGGACTGGTTGGAAAAACATTGCTGTCCCAGATTCACGAACAGGCACAATCGCTTCTTGAAAACAGCGGCCTCGAATTGCGCATCGTCGGTATCACGAACAGTCGAAAGATGGTCTTTGACGAGGAAGGAATCCCTGCGGCAAACTGGGCCACTGTCCTGAAGAGGTCCCGCACCAAGGCGGACATCGACAAGTTCACGGAGAGAATTGCAGAGCTGAATCTTCGCAACTCGATTTTTGCCGACAACACTGCCCATGCAGCTGTCGCTTCTACCTATGAAAAACTTCTTGACTCCAGCATTTCGGTGGTAACACCCAACAAGGTAGCGTGTTCGGGAAGCTTCTCGCATTATCAGGAGCTGAAGAGCGTTGCCCAGAGACGCGGGGTCCGGTTCTTGTTCGAAACCAATGTCGGGGCCGGGTTGCCCGTGCTCAGCACCCTGAAAGATCTGATCGACAGCGGCGACGAGGTAATCCAAATCCAGGGAGTTCTTTCCGGATCTCTAAGCTATATTTTCGACGAGTTAAGGAAAGGCAAGAGGTTTTCGCAAGCTGTGCGAGAGGCGGTGGAACTGGGATTCTCCGAACCTGACCCCAGACTTGACCTGGAGGGAACGGACGTGGCCCGTAAGGCGCTGATTCTTGCCCGGGAAAGTGGACTGAAGCTGGAGCTGCAAGACGTGGATGTCGAGAATCTGGTACCTGAGCCCTGCCGCTCGATCGACTCTCTTCCAAAGCTCTTCAAGGAACTCGCTAGGCATGACTCCGATTTCGAAAAGATGAGGATCAAGGCCAAGGCCAAAGGGAGAAAGCTGAAGTACATTGCTTCAGTCGAAAAGGGGCGCGCTTCTGCGGCCCTGGAAGCGATTGACAGCTCACATCCCTTCTACACGTTACAGGGAAACGACAACATGGTGTCATTCACCACAAATCGGTACTTCACTCGCCCGTTGATCGTTCGCGGACCCGGAGCCGGCGCCGAAGTAACGGCTGCCGGCGTGTTTGCTGACATTATCCGTATCTCTAATCTCTAGGCTGGATGGAAAGCCCCTGGCGTGCAGGATTTACCGGGGAATGGACCAGCCGGTTTGAACCAGACCATGGTGCATAAAAAGAATACCAAGACGGCGGCCCGGCACTTTGCCAGTCCTCCACAACAACAACTTCGAGTCTTCGCCCCGGCCAGCGTAGCCAATGTAGCCTGCGGTTACGACGTGCTCGGTTTTGCAGTTGAAGAGCCGGGTGACGAAGTGACTGTCAAGGCAATCGGTAAGGCAGGCTTGACGATTACGAAGATAGAAGGAGACGGTGGAGCACTGTCCCTCGATCCGAAACAAAACTCGATTACGGCTCCTGTTCTCAAGTACCTCGAAGATATTCAGTATGGGGCAGGATTTGAATTTGAGCTGATCAAGAATGTGCCTTTTTCCGGAGGTATGGGATCGAGTGCCGCGAGCTCGGTGGCTGGTGTCTACGCCGTCAATGAACTATTGGGGAAGCCTCTGTCCTCCCGCGAGCTGCTACCCTTTGCCATGGAGGGAGAACGCATCGCATGTGGGACGGCACACGCGGACAATGTGGCAGCTGCCCTGCTGGGAGGCTTCGTAATCGTGCGTAGCTACAGTCCCCTGGACGTCGTCCAAATCGACTACCCAACTCGGCTTCACTGCGCCCTTGTTCACCCTGAGGTTACGATTCAAACCAGAGATTCCCGAGAAGCGCTACCAGAGAAAGTCTATCTGAAGGATGCCGTCAGCCAGTGGGGCAATGTCGCCGGACTCATCGCCGGGCTTACAAAGGGCGACTTCGACCTCATCTCCCGGTCACTGGAAGACCATCTCATCGAGCCGGTTCGTTCTGCCTTCATCCCCAGTTATGAAGCCGTGAAGACGGCTGCTCTTCAGGCCGGATCACTAGGCTGTAATATCTCCGGTTCAGGACCATCGGTGTTTGCGCTGACCACCTCGAAAAGGACCGCTGAGAAGTGCGCGGCAGCAATGCAGGCAGTATTTGAGGGACTCGGGATTGAGAGCCAGACCCACGTTAGCCGGATCAACAACAGAGGGCCGAGAGTGATCGCCTGAAGGGAAAATTTGGGATCTTCTGGCCGGGGCGTTTATCCAGATCCGCTCTGATAAGTTCCCCATAGGGCCGATTGTAAAGCCCGGGGAACATGTGTCGATCGGTAAAAAGCACTCCAGCTGCGGACTGGAAGACCCTCCTTGCAAGCCTCTTGTTCTGTTTTCCTGCTGTTCTCCCTGGAAGCCTCTGAAGACCTGTTGCCGAGCGTCGAAAGAAGTTCTGGAGAAGGTCCACGGCGACCTGAGAAGCGACCGCTATCCCCTCCGCAACTATACCTACCATGAAAGTCCGGAGATCGTCGAGCTGGGGAAAAATGGGAAGCCCAGGAAGACACAGATGATGATCTACGAGGTCTTTTCCTCGACTGTCCAGGAGATCACGTACCGCAGGCTTGTGTCGAAAAACGGGAAACCCCTCGCAGAAGCCAAACTGCGCAAGCAAGACAGGGAACATGCGCAGCACGTCCGGAAATATGCCCGGAAATCCCCGAACCGAGGCTTGCCCAGTCAATCAGAGCTGGAAGCAAGCAAAGCGCAAGCTCTCCAAAAGCAAGAACGGGCCCTGCATGAACTTTTCCAGTTCTACGAATTCACAATTCAAGGCCGTGACTTCGTCGAGGGACATCAGACTCTCATCCTGGCCTTCACACCTCGCCCCAAATTCAAGGTGACGATGAAGAAAGTTGAACCGTTTAAAAAAGTCAGCGGAATGGCCTGAATCAGCGAAGACGACTACCACCTGGTCCGGATGGGAGCCGGGAGATAATCCTGAATTTCCTTGAACAGCATTCTCTTTGATTGCCCAGATCCTATTGACCATCCTATCCAACCGGACAATCCAGCAGCCTGTCTACAACCTCTCCAGAATGGTGGCAGTAGCCAGACCCTGGGCAGCGCACATCAGTTGAAGGCCGAACTGGCCATCGATCGATTCCAGGCCTGCCAGCATCTTGGCCATCAGGCCCCCGCCTGTGGCACCCAGAGGGTGACCGTGGGCAATCGCGCCTCCACGGGGGTTCACCTTTTCAGGATCTGCATCGAACTCCCGGAGCCACATCAAGGGCACCGGAGCAAACGCCTCATTGATTTCGATCCAATCCAGGTCCTGAATCCCCAATCCGGCTCGCTCCAGAACCTTGGGAGTGGCTCCCAGGATGCCCGTAAACTGCAGTGCAGGGTCGGCTCCCACTACAACTCGACCCCGAAATCGGGCACGGGGGCGAAGGCCGTCGGCACGGGCACGGGCACGATCACCGATCAACAGGGCAGACGCCCCGTCGGAAACCTGAGACGCATTGGCTGCAGTCAATACTCCATTACCATCGGAACGAAAGACCGGCTTCAAGACCTCCATCCTGGCACGGTCGACGGGGTCTCGAATGCCCTCATCTCGATCGATCAATAGCCCCTCTCCGTCGTCTCCTGGAGCCGTGAGTGGAACCAGTTCAGGGTGGGGTCCCCGGCTTGCCCTCTCATGACTCACGGCTGCGTATTCGTCGCACTCTTCTCTACTGATTCCCCAGGCTTCAGCCACCCTTTCGGCGCTTTCTCCCTGGTGAACCAGGTCGAACCTGGACAGTAGCGCTGGGTTCAGGTTGTCGAATCCTCCGGAAATGTCACTGTGCATCGGGACCCGCGTCATACTCTCGACTCCGGCCGCGATTCCGTAAGCCAGGTCCCCAGCATCAATCGCCTGTGAAACAGAATGGACGGTTTGCTGGCTGGAACTGCAGGCGCGGTTGAGCGTCGTGGCCGGCACCTCTACAGGCATACCAGCCAGTAACACGGCCAATCGTCCGAGGTTCGCGCCCTGCTCGTCGATCTGAGTTACGGTGCCGACTACTACATCATCAATGTACTCGGGACCGATCTCCGCTCTTTGGAGAAGTCCGGTCAAGAGGTCGGCCAGAAGCTGGTCGGGTCGAACCTGGCTGAGAGCTCCCCCCCGTCGCCCAAAAGGTGTCCGCAGGGCCTCGAGAATGACAGCTTCCTTCATGCTTTCCTTCCTCGGATTCCAGCTCCCAACGATAACACCCCGCAGGCTTGGATTCGACACATTGTTTCGGATACAGTTGATTCAGAAGTTCAGGATTCTCCGTTAACCGGACACCTAGCAGGAGGCAGAATGGAGCGTCGCCAAGAAGGTAGTTCGCTGCCTGGTGAACGATCGGGAAAGGTCTCCCTACTGGCTGAACAACTACCTGACCGTTGAGAGGCTGTCGAGGAACAATGAAGTCACCATCGAGTTTCCCATGGTGGAAACGACGGAGAAATACAGGGAGGCTTCGTATGCCCGGGAGTACACCTGCCAGTTTAAGGGCAACACCCTGGTCGATGTCGCCCCCCGAGCGCAACGCCCGGAATGGAAACAGTCGAGCTCGGATGACGGTTCCCAGTTCAAGGGCAACCTTGGCTACCCGATCTACTTAGTTGACCACTATAAGTGGTGACAAAGCTCCCATCAAAAAGGTCCAGCGCTATGTCTCACCCAAAATCATCTAGTCCGGCCGGCGGTCCGTGAGTGATTTCAGAGTCACCCCGCTAGGAGCCCGTATCTGGACTCCTCCTGATACAGTTAAACACTTTGGATCTGGCACTTTAGCTGTCGTCTATCCTAAGATAGGAGTCCATCTCATCATGGCAAGGTTTGGCCCTTTGCTGTGTTTCTCGTCGTCTCCGATGAACCTGCATCGGTTTTCTCCTCGTACCTTGCCAGCCAACGTAGTTCCCTCGCGCACAACCGCCGCGCGGCTTTCACCACGGACTGCTAGAGCGCATGTCGGTGCCGGGGTAGAAAGAAGGCCGGGAGCAGGGAGTCGACCTGGAGAAGCCCCTTGCGTGTCAGAACGAGCTCCGCGTCTCCAGCCAGCAGGTACCCCTGCTTCCTCAACCCGGCCAATTGGGCGGCGAACTCCTCCCCGATGTCAACACCAAATTTCTTCTCAAAGTAAGCGGGGCGAACATGCCCCAGCTTAAACTGCAGGATGAGCTCGCGGATCATCAGTTCCTTCCGACTCGGACAGAGCGCGCGCTGGATCGGCAGTTCGCCGGCCTGAACCCGCGCCAGATACTGCCCCAGATTCTGCTCGTTCTGCAAATGCGTGCCGTTGATGTGGCCGAACGCGGACACGCCGAGAGAGAGCAGGTCCGCGCCCCTCCACAGCGCATCTCGATACACGAACGACCCCCTTGTGCCCCGGCGCACAGCTGTGTAGGAACTGACAACTTCGTAACCGACCTTCTCCAGTTCTCTAAAGGCATAATCGACCCAGCGGCGTTTTGTGGGCCAGTCCGCTACGGGTGCGGTGATCCTTCCTTCCTCTTGCATGCTCTGGAAGAGCGTCGTGTTGAAGGGGACTTCCATCTGGTACACGGTCACGCTCTGGGGTCGCATTTTGACCGTCATCTCGACACAGCGCCGCCAGTTTTCGTCGCTTTCCTCGAGCATACCCGCGATTAAGTCGATGTTGACCTGCGGAAAATCCTGAGCCTGGATCCACTCCCAGGCCTGATGGATCTCCCGGCTGCCGTGAGCCCTGCCGTTGATGCCCAGGATTCTCTCGTCAAAGTTCTCCACACCGAGGCTGAGGCGGGTGATGCCTTGCCTGCAGATTATCTCAACCTTCTTGGCACTGAGCGTTCCAGGCTCGCATTCCATGGTGATCTCACACGAAGCACTCCAGGGCAGTCGTTTCTTCAGCTGCTCCGCAAAATGAGTGAACTGGTCTGTAGACAGATAGGAGGGTGTACCCCCCCCCAAGTAAACGAAACTGGGTTTCCGCCCGCCCATGAAGGCATGCTTGCGGTAAAGGTCCAGTTCCGCGATTACAGCCTCCAAGTATGCCTGGATTTCCCCGGATCTTCGCCGTGTGTAAACCTTGAAGTAGCAGAAGTGACAGCGCTTCCGGCAAAAGGGAATGTGCACGTACAGGCCCAACGGGGTGCCGCTCCGGGGCGGCTCATCCAGTGCTTGCAGTGCGGTGTCGGCGAATTCCGGCTTCCAGAAGGAATAGGGCGGATAGTTTGAAAGGAAGTAATTGCCTGGCTGAGTCGCCTCAGTCTTTTTGTCGTTCGTGGCTGTCATCAAGACCGTCCCTGCTGCCTTCAGCTTCGCCAACCCCGCCTGTGCGTGTCAATAGGGACAGTGACTTGAAAAATACAGAGAGGTACTGTCGGTTTCGGAGTTCATCGGTGACAGAGGCGTCCATTTCGGAGGCAAGGCGCCCGACTCTTTCGGGTATTCGGACAAACCAATCAGCGCATCGAGGTGGCGGAATTCCAGGAGCAGGGACTGAGAGATCTCGGCCTGACCGAGGTGGCCACTATCGGGGCGATTCGAAGGAGACTAGTTCTTCAGGGACCATAAGAGTTCCGATTGAAGTGTCAGGACTGCGCAACAACCGGCAGCTGTTCTTTCCACATCCTGACCAGCTTGTCGAAGGCCTGGACGGTCTGGTCGAGATCCTCGGAGGAATGGGCTGCCGAGAGCATCCCCCCAGGCCAGGACATCAGGTCCACTCCACCCAGGCACATGCCCGCACGGATTTCGAACACAGCGGCTTGGGTCGTTCCTTCCTGCAGCACCATAAAAGGAACTGTACCTGAATAAATATCAGTGGTGGTCACCTCTTTGTCCTCGGAGTTGGGAAAGATTTGAAACTCCGAGAACCGGCCGTAGACCAGCCAGTTCAGTCCCTGTTCGTCAATGACCTGGCTCAAACCCTGCCGCAGCTCTTCGGCTTTTTCGTTTACTTTCCGGGTAGCCTCGCCCTCAGCAATGATCTTCAATGCAGCGATCCCCGCACAGGCCGAGAGAGGATTTGCGTTGTAGGTGCCGTAGTGGGTAACCCTTCGGTCACGATTCCAGATCGGATCGCTCCTCATGGTTAGGGTGTCCATCACATCGGCGCGCCCCACCACCGCTCCTCCTGGCAGCCCGCCGGCCATGGTCTTGGCCAGCATCGCGAGATCGGGCGTGATGCCGTAGCATTCCTGTGCCCCGCCCGGAGCACACCGAAAGCCGCTGATGACTTCGTCGAAAATGAGCAAAACATCGTGTTCACTGGTCAGCCGGCGGACAGCCGCAACGTAATCGGGGGTCGTTGGAAACCGGCCGAAGCTCGAGCCGGTCGGCTCCAGCATGACGGCAGCAATATCATCACGGCTTTCGAGGATCTGCTCTAGACGATCCGCATCGTTGGGCGGACAGAGGATGATGTTCCGGGCGGTCTCCGCAGGAATGCCGGCGGGAAGGGCTCCGTCAAAGTGAGAATGGACACCGAAATTTGTCTGATCCTGCCATCCGTGAAAGTGTGACAAGAGCCGGACCACCATTTTTTTTCCGGAAAAAGCTCGGGCAACCCGCATCACCAGAAGGCTGGCTTCGGTGCCGGAGCTGGTCAACCGTACTTTCTCTGCGCAAGGGACCAGCTGTTTGATCAGCTCCGCCCATTCAACTTCAAGCTCGGTCGACGCTCCCAGATGGGTACCCTTCGAGAGCTGCCGGGTGACGGCCTCGACGATGGCTGGGTGGTTGTGACCCAGTAACAACGCACCATGTCCACCGAAGTAATCCACGTACTCGTTGCCGTCAATGTCCCATTTTCGGGAACCCTGCGCCCGATCAATCACCACGGGATGCGGCTCCATATAGCGGGAATCATGGGTCACTCCACTGGGAAACAGTAGCCGGGATCGCTGGTAAAGAGCTGCGGATTTCGGGGTTTGTTCAATGTATTGCCGCTCGATTGATGTCAGATTGTCCTGCATTTCAACCTCGGATTACTGGGTTCATCTTTCATTGTTCTGGTTTTGCCAACCCCCAATGTTCGGTCAATGCTATTCCCTCCCGGCGGCTGTGGCCCATTGATAGGCATAGTAGATGGGAATCCCCAGGATGATCAACAGGATGCCGACGAGGGACTCGAGTGGTTTATCGGTAAATGTCTGGTACAGAAACCAAACATAGACCAGCACAAAAGCCAACGGTACCAAGGGATACCCCGGTGTTTTGAAGGGACGTTCCTGTTGTGGAAGGCGATATCTCAGAACGATCACCGCCAACACTCCCAGCGCGTAGAAGATGCTCGCCGCGAAGATCACCATGTTGGTCAACAGGCTGAAGATGGAATCGTTCTGCAGGCTCTCGATGATGAGAAACATCGTTCTCGAGTCGTAGGAGTCGATGTTGACCTCCCGCACCAGACTTTTGGTAACTACCACAATGATCACCAACGCCATTCCCAGGATGGCTTTAACAAAGATCGCGACAGCGGGAGTTCGATACTTGGCATGCACTCTACCCAGGGAGCGAAAGAAAACCCCGTCTCGTCCCATCGCAAAAGTCACCCGCGGGGCCTGTAGCAGCGTTGAGTTGATGCCGCCAAAAACGCTGCACATGATCACTGCTGACATGAGGGTGACACCAAACGGGCCCAGGAGCTTGCGCAGCATCTCCTCTGCGACGTGATCGCCGGCTGCTTTCATCTCTCCCATGGTCATTACCCCGTGGTAGGCGAAATTTGCTGATAGGTACAGTATGATTAGGATACCGACGCCGCCAAAAAGAGCGCGAGGGATCACTCTTTGAGGATTCCGAACCTCTTCGGTGAGCGGCGTAATCCCGTGCCAGCCGTCGTAGGCCCACATTACCGCCAGGAGAACAACGCCTAACTGCGAGGCCAGTCCCGTCTGCCTGGGGACAGCCGTTGAAGCATAGTTTGCGAGCTCAATACCCACGCTCGTAAAGGGGACAAGCAGAATGGGAACTGCCGCCATTAATCCCAGGGCAATCCCTTTGATCAGAGTGGTGACCATTTGCACCCTCGCGCCCCAGATCACACCGATGATATTCACCCAGGCCATGCCGCCAATCAGGGTCAAGATCAGGACCAGTTCGGTAAGCTGAGAAGTTCTCCAATCCAGAGCCAGCGTCAGAGAGCCGACAAAGGCGGCTGAGAGAGCTCCCAGAGAAGCAGGACGACTCAACAGCAATTCCATCCAGCCCAACAGAAAGGCCACCGGCCGACCATAAGCCTCACGCAGGTATACATAGAGCCCGCCGGCACGTGGCAACATGGTCGCCAACTCGGCGAAGCACAGCGCTCCCAGAACGCAGAGAACTCCGCCAAACGCCCAGACGGAGATGATCAACCCGAAGTGTCCCGCTTCCCCAGCGATCGCTCCCGGCTTCAGAAAAATGCCGGAACCAATGACATTCCCGATCACGATAACCAGGGCCATTCGAAGCCCCAGCGCTCGCTTCAGCGTGGGCTTCCCGGCAGGATCGGGTCCGGTGGATGGAACTGTAGGCTTACCCGACATAGGTCTTCACGTGACCGGACCGATGTATTTTGTCCCGACTGGGGCAATCCGTGCACTGAGACTCCAATGCCCTCCGCCGGATCAATCGAAGTTCATAAGTCCCAGTCGTTTTGCATTAGCTTGTTCGCTCTTCCAGAGCCAGGTAATCTACCTGTTCATGGTTGGCCCTCGCAAATTTTCGATTGTTTCTGCGCTGGGAACACTTTTGTTACTCAGCTGCGCCAATCCCAGCAACAGGCGGTACGACAATCTCACGAGCAACCGGTTAACCTGCTGTTCATTATGACCGATCAGTAGCGTTTCGACGCGCTGAGTCAGGCGGGCAATACGGAGCTAAACACTCCCACATGGAGCGGCGGGGATCCGGGTCAATGCCGGCTGCCCAGGCACGTTCAAAACGCCAATGCTGGATGTCTTTCCGGTGAGTAATTGGATAAAATTATGTCCCGCCGCTCCGGAGATCTTGGAAGAGGTCCGCTGGTGTATCACTGCAGGAAAAGATCACTTCCCTGGACAGAGCACAGGCATTGATCGAAGAGGTCCGCGCCCGGCGCGGCTAGTGCACCGCTCCCTTGCAGTCCAAATCATTGTGAAACTCCACCCACGCCGGTCTCTCATGCGGAAGGCCGAATTCTCGTCGTCCCCTGTAACCTCAATCTCTTCCGGATTACTTAAAGAAATCCTTATGGGGGATCGATCAAGTGGCGCGACCACAACCCGACGCTATCAGAATCCCAAGGATTGCACTTCTGGCGAACCAGCCGATCAGGCAGACCCCAATGGCGCGACCTGTGCTCTCGTAGTCGAGTGCCTGGCGGACCGCGATCACCATGGCAATCAGCATCCAGATGTGCACTGAAAAAATGATAGGGGGCCCGAGCATTGGGTGAACCAGACCCAGCACTCCCAGCAGCCCCGGAGAGGCTGAGAATCCTAGGGTGCGCAAGAGCTCGGGCACGTCCGAACGGGTATTTGGCTCGGGAATAAGCTTGGTTCCTATAAGGTACACAAGAAAAGCCCAGATGCACCAACTTGCCAGTGCTTGAACGGTGCCAGCGAGCAGGCCCGGACCTCCCAAGTTAAGGGTGCCGAGGGCGAGGGCGATGCTGGAAAGGACCACCACCATCAAGGCCTGGCCAGTGGCATTCGTGTCAGCTTCCACTTCCTCGTAGATGTGCACATCGAGTTTGGCCGCGCCAATCATGCGCTGGCTAAGACTTGTCATCGTTTTTTTCCTCCAGACAGTATGCGCCTAGCACTCTCGTTAGTTTACATCGGTTTCGGTGTGCATTCTCATCATATTGTTCAGAAGAGGTAGTCTGCTGATAGGAGAGACCTTGCCAAGGCTCTGGGGGATTAGCGAAACATCCGCTAGGAACTAGCCTTTTTATACTCTCTCTTTCATCTCGCTCCATCAACATCGCTTCATGTCTCTACTTCCCGATTGGGACCCACATTTCCTGTGACACATTTCGCCGGTCGTGTTATCTGTTTTTGGAAGTGAGTTCTGATCCTCGACCAACTTGGGGCAGTGAAACCAGATTTTGGCTAACGGCTCGTAGGGGAACGACGGGCTCTGAGAAAAAGACCAGTCGGGCCTCCAAACCCAGATTGTATTGAGAACAGTATTCGGCACACTTGCTGAGATACTGTGCGCACTACGATGAACCTGTAAGATTACAGATTGACCTAAATATTTGATATTAAGACACTTCATACTGGCACGCCCGGCAGGATTCGAACCTGCGACCTACGGATTAGAAGTCCGTTGCTCTGTCCAGCTGAGCTACGGGCGCACCGGAACTAGAATTTAACACGGAATCTCAGTGGCAGTCCGCAGTGAAAATCCCAACCGGTCGCCTCCCACGCTCCCGAGGGTCCAGGAGATCGGTTGCAGTCGACGCCCAGGGAGCTTCTCAAGTCTCGAACGTACAAGGGTCCTTTCCGTCACCGCGATCAGGGTACACGGGCAAGAACCGGGAAAACCCTACGTATTCTGAATTCTGGCAGATTTGCCGCCTCAAGCGCCACTCGGTGGTTCTGTGGCGCTAGCTCGGGATCAGTGGATCATGCTCTGTCCGGGAGGAGGCATATCTTCGGGAATGACGTTTCGGTTGATGTGGTCATCGAGGTTGATCACATAGGTGTGCGGGGAGTCGAGCAGGACGGGGGAATGCGTGGCCGCAATAATTCTGAATTTCTTCTCATCCACCAGCTCCATGAGCATTTTCAGGATTCGGCGTTGATTGGAAACGGAGAGGGCCATTTCCGGTTCGTCCAGCAGCAGCACTGTTCCATCGGGCAAGCTGGGGAAGGATTGCTGAAAAAGGTTTAGCATGATCTGGCCGTGGCTTGCCATTTCCAGAAACTCCCGCGTTTCGGGTTCATCTCCGAAAAGCTCGAGCTGCTTTCGCGGGTTGTGCTGCTCTGCGTCGAAAAGAAAAATCTGACCCAAGTCATCCGACCTCTGCAAAACCCGATAAGAGAAATTGTCGACCTTTTGCCCGTGGAAGGCATAGTAGACGGAATGGAGAAGAGTGGATTTCCCGGAACCGTTTTCACCTGCCAGCATGATGAGAGGGTGGGAGAGATCGATCACCATGGGCATGTGGAAGTTCAGATTCATGAAAACAGGATGAGCCAGTATCTTGAGAACCATTACACCTCCGGGACTTCTGAACGTAACATTGTCCCGTTTCGACTTCCGACCTTCAACTGTGAACCTTCAATCTTCCACTGGCCCATTCATGATTTCGACCAGATGCTCCATATCCAGAGCATGCCGCTCCGACTCCTTCTGGTTGAGGTCTACCTGCACCATGGCGCCGTCGGCACCCGCGGCACGACAGGCCTCGATCAGCGGCCGAACTCGTCGAGCTCGTGTCACACACTGGCTGGGATCCACGATCACCGGGAGGTGGATTCTGTCCTTAAGGGCCAGGACCGCTCCCAGATCGAGAGTGGTTCGGGAGGCACTTTCGAAGGTTCGAATCCCACGTTCGCAGAGCACGACGTCTTGGTTACCCTGTTCCAGAATTGTTTCCGTAGCAGCGAGCAACTCTCTCAAAGTCGAGCTGATTCCCCGCTTGAGAACTACGGGCACGGAAACCCTCCCGAGCTCCTCCAGAAGACTCGTGGTCTGCATGTTGCGAGAGGAGACAACGAAAGCATCCACCAACGTTGAGAGAGCTCCGACCTGCTCCGCGGAATGTGCCAGGCAACTTACCGGGACTTGCTGTTCCTGCGCGATTCTCCGAAACCGGCCGAACTGCTCCAGGTCGAGGCCTCCGCGTCGCGGCTCGTGTACGGCCAGAAGAAGACTGTTTTCCCGGGCTCGAGACAGGCGTGCCACTTGTTCAACGCCCTCGGGCGATGTAGTCAGTTTCAGAGCGACCATCAGAACAAAGGCATCCCCACCCAGAATCACAGCACCGATTGCGATCTTCTTAGTCTCCCTGTGCCGGCGATTTCGTCCAGCCAACCCGGTTTTCTCCACTCTATGGACATAGGCCTGTCCCGGCGATTCCGCCGGTAAGTCCGGACGGTCGATCTCGGCTCGAGAAGTGGTTCCCAGCGCGCCACTGGGGAAGCAGCCCAACACACGCAGCAGACGAGCCCGAGAGCGGACATCGTCCAGTGCTCGACGCACTCGGTCTTCCTCGATGTTCCCCTCCATTTCCAGATGAAACTGATACTGCCAGGGTGTCCCTTTGCGCGGCCTCGACTCCAGCTTGGTCAGGTTAACCGCCTGTGCCGCAAGCGCGGAAAGGGCAGCCACCAGCGCCCCTTCCGTGTGATCCGTTACAAGCTGTACGGACGTCTTGGCAGGAATTCTCTGATCTACCGCTACGGGTTCTCGCGAGACCACCCAAAAGCGCGTGTAATTCTCTGGATGATCTGAGATCCCGTCCCGCATGACGTCCAGCTCGTACAGTTTGGCAGCCTCGGCACTGGCGATGGCCGCATGTTTGGGATCGCCATCCTTCTTGACCATCCGCACAGCTTCCGCAGAGTCAATGTAGGTTTCGTAGCGGGCGTTGGGAAGGCCCTTGATAAAGGCCCGGCACTGCTGCAGGGCGACAGGATGTGAGAACACGACCTCAATCTGCTCCAGAGGAGTTCCCGGGAGTCCAATCAGACAGTGTTCGATTCTCAGGTATTCTTCACCGACCACGTGCAGCTTGCTCTCCGTCAGCAGATCGTAGACTTCGTGAATGCTTCCCGCCAGTACATTTTCGATCGGCAGGAGGGCCAGATCCACATGTCCCTCCTCCAGTGCTTCGACGGTCTCAGGAAAACTCGCGTAGCCTACCGCCTCGATATCCTGTCCGAAGTGTTTTCGACAGGCCAGCCAGGAGTAGGCACCCTTGGTTCCCTGAAAGGCTATCGTTCGGACTCGCTTCAGGTCAGGATTCAGGTCCCGGTGCACGCGCCGGGTCTGCACCTCACGTGAATGATTGATGACCTCTTTGAGAACCCGCTCGGCAAGCGCGGGGTCAAGTTGCTTCTCCCCAGCCAGGCGGGCCACTTTGGTCAGCAGTTCGGTCTCACGGGCGGAGTCAAAGAGGGGAAGGCCCTGAGACTCCTTCTCCTGCAGAATCTCCTTTACTAATTTCATTCGCCGAGCCAGCGCCTCCAGTAATTCACGGTCGGCGCGGTCGATCCGCTTTCGAAGCGAGTTCAGTTGTTCCGACATGGCTATTTCCCCACCCTTACACAAATATGGTGACGTTTGTTTACTTCGTTGTTGTTCTGGTTCAACAAAGCGCTGCCTTGAACACACCCGACTCTGATGATCGCATTCATGAATAATTGGTAAAAAAAAAGCCCACCGTGTCATTTTGGCCGGTGGGCTGCTCAGGTTCGTTGTTGTTCCTTCTAGGTCAACCTCGAGTCCACACGCAAGACCCCACTGCGAATGCTAAAAAAATGCTCAAAAACGCTTCTGTCTAAAGTCAGCATGTTGGCAACCCGTGTTTGAAATCCCACGTGTAGCCAAAAAGAATACGGGCTTTTCTGGCGCAGGGTCAAGAGGATTCTGGTACTGTCTTTTGCTTGTCCGGGCTGAAATATGCCCCCGCCAGGCCAACTGCCGGTAACAGGAGTAAAGGGCAGGGGAGACTGTGCCATACTTTTCAGCGCTGCCGGTCCAACCGGGGTTGATTCGAACAACGAAAGCCAATGCGAAAATTCTACGTGATTCTGTTGTCAGTTCTCTTCTTGGCAGTGGCTGCGGTTCCTGGTCAGTGAAGATGGAGTATGTGGCTCATGCCTGCTTCGTCATAGAATCCCCGCAGGGCATCCATATCCTCATTGATCCGTACAATACCAATCGGTGCCTGGGCTACCAGTTTCCCGATCAGATCAGGGTGGACGCTCTCCTGGTAAGCCACTCTCACCGTTACGCCGAGGTCAGTTGACAACGTGGAAATCCAGGACAATGGGGTCGTGATCCGAGAGGGGAGCGAACCGATCGTGAACCTCGCTAATAACTCGTGGAAGCCGGGTGGAGTCGGACACCACGTCGCGACCTGCAAACCAGTCCAGCTTCATCGAGCACTTGCCGTCCATGCCCTTCAACGCCCAGCGGATAAACCAGAAGCACCAGTTGGGGATCCAGTCGCCCATGTTGGAGTTAATGGACAGGTCGTTGATGTCGTAGTGGAGCGTACACCGGCCTAGCTGGTTCAGGGATCGGTAGTCGTATCCCCGTGTTTCCAGCTCCTTGAAAAGCCTACGTTCGAACCATCGATCCGGGTGAGGATAATGGTTGCGTAGCACGTTGTCGATCCCCATTAAGACTCGCCGCGTGTAGCCGAGGATAGAATAGGTAGCTCGCTTCGAGTTGAACGTCGAGGTGTTCCAGTCCCCTCCCATGAGAACCGGAAATCTCGGCCGCAGGCTGTCCATATGGTCCAGAACCAGCCTCATCTGGCGACAGCGGTGGCTCTGGGTCGAGTGAGCATCCAGGTGCAGTGTCACGGCCCGGAAGGGACTCACCGGATGGCACACCAAACCCACAACTGCCTGCTGGCAGCCGATCCTCTTTTCCCGACCTCGCATTTTATCCTTTCCGTTGGGAAGGGCGATAGCATGAACGTCCTGGAGAGGAAACCTGGAAAACAATGCATTCCCATGAAGGCTGAGGCGATTCTCGCCCAAGACTTCAGATTCGAGGCCGCTGCCTTTTACCAGGCTGATGTAACAGTTGGCAAAAGCGTAGTTCAGCCCCAGGCCCCGCGCGATCTCTCGCGCCACACACCGATTTCCGCTGCGGGCCATCCCAAAGTCCAGCTCGGTTAGAAAAAGCACATCACTGTGGCACATTCTCGGATGGTGCCTCAGGGTCTCAATCACGCCCTCGACCTGCAGTCCCCGCTCGATGTTCCAGGCCGTTGCCCTCAGTGGACCAGTGGGCCGCAGGTCCAGGGATCTGAAGTTTTCCCCTATCACGGTCGCCATGATCCGGTCGACTTCGGACCGGATGTGAGCGTACTGCCGACTCGACTCCAGGCTACTTGTGGAGTGGAATTGGCTCAGCGCGGAGAGACGAGGCGACAGCCAGTGTTCCAGGGCCTCGGGCGGAGGCAGTCCCGGGCTGCCCCCGGCTTCCATCTCGAACGAGGAACCTTCCTGGTCATCCCACATTCTAGGACCGGCTCCCTACTCTTCGTCCTCTGAGCCAAAAACGTGGCGGATTGAGCTAGCGTTCACGCCCAGGCTCTCTTGCAAGATCGGATCGAGTGTTGATACGGACCCGACGAAATGGATTGTCGTGTGGGTGTGGGACAGGGATTCTCCCGCTGGCCGCAGAGCTGCTGGAGAGGAGGTCTCGATTTCGTAGAAAGGCCCCAGGGAGCGAGCGCCCGGTGAGGGCGGCCCGTCATTGTAGCTGTTGATCACATCGCCCCGGTACGGCTCCTCCTGAAGCTCCCACATCGAGTTGACATAGTCCCGCAGGCCGGAGGGTTGGTCGAAGGGAACGATGGTAACAACCCCCGCCTTCCAGTCGTAGCTTCCGGAAATCCCCTTGGAGCGCTCCGGAAGGACGCCGATTTTGCTTCGAAAAGCTCCATCGGCCTTGAAGAATATGTGGCCGTCGGTGACCACCAAACGGTCCTTCGGTACCTCGCCGAAGTAAGCGGCATTCACAACCGGTCCCAGCTCCTCTTCCGGCCCTTTCTTGTAAGGAATGATAACCGTTGTGGTGGGGCTGGCCTTGAACATTCCCAGATTCCAGATGGAAAGCAGACCTTTTTCTTTGGTCCAGTCCTCCGAACCCCGATTCGTGATCGTATTGATCGACTGGTAAGCCACCATGGAAGCATCCGATCCGACCCTTCCAATCAGCCCGGAAACGGTCTCTCGATCCAGGAGTCTTATCACTCGGTCGATCTGGATTTGAAAGTGGCCCCCGGAGTAGTTCACGACTTCCGCCTGATGCCTGAATACAATCCGCCGGTCATCTTGTTCGACCACCTGATAAGAATGCGAATCGATCACAGCCGGCGTCTGCCAGTGTTCCAGGTCGAACGGGTCACCCCTTTTAAAAAAGATGGAAAACTGTCCACCCTCCGGTCCCAACCAGAAGCGATCCTCCCCTCCGAAGGCGTTGATTTGCGGTTGAAGCTCCCCTGAAGCAATGAGTTCCCGGTTCACCCACCCAAAACTTGATCCACTCGAGCCACGGGCCGTGCTGGTCATGACCCGACCCTGGTAGTCGGGAACGACTGCGACCTGAGCCCCAGAGGAAGAATCGGATAAGAGGATCACCTCTTTGTGTTCCCGGAGAAAACGGAGATCGTCTGAAAAAGTTGGATCTACCTTCGTGCTTTCCTCCATAGTAACAAGAGCCCTCTCACCGGGCGCCGCACACCCGGCCAATCCCCAGATAAGACCCCACACCATCAACCCGTACTCAGTCCTTCGCTTGATCATCGTCTCTCCTTCCCGATGATTGTTTGCATCTGTCTAGGTTCTTGCCCTCGTCTGTACCCGCCGAAACCAGCATCAGAAGGAGCATACTCTGCAATCAGGTCAACGTTTGCACCTCCTACGGGAATCCGATCTTCCAGTCCCAGGACCCAGAAAATACTGTTGACCAGGAGTCTCCGCATAGCCGGCTCTCGAAAATCGTAGGGATGGCCCAGCGTTGTAAAGAAAATCCTGGCACCGCGGTAGCTCTTTGTCCAGGCAACCGGGTTGTCGAGCGGATAGAGATCCAACTCCTCCATATGGTTCGACTTCAGAGAACGACCGTTCAGGAGGGGATCAGAATCTCCCTGTAAACGATGCTCACCTCCGTGGACATGATACAGCCAGGAATAGGATTGAAAGGGCATCATACCGCGTAGAACAGGGTGGCCTTGCTTTCCTTCCCACGCCGATACCGCCGTCAGGGGCCGAGTCCCATGATGGCCATGATGACTAATCCACTTCTGGCCGAAGACCGTAGCTCCAAAATCGTCATTCCATCGGCTACGAGGATCGTCCTGGTCGTAAGCAAATGCGTGCGTCGACGTACGCAACCCTACTATAGGGCGTCCGGAACTCACGTATGCGAGAACCCTTTGCAGCTGCTGCTCCGGCAGTTGTCGGAAACGCAAGAAAAAGACAGCGAGATCGGCTTCATCAAGAGCCTCCAGGCCTTCGAGACCCGTCAGATAGTCCGGAGTTACCATCCCGGTCTCGGGATCGACCGCGTAGCAGATAGTAACCCGCATCCCATAGTGTTGGTGCAAGATGCTCGCAATCATGGGCATGGATTCTTCGGATCGATACTCCTCCTCCCCGATCACAAAGACCACGTGTGGAATATTTTCGTCCCGGGGCTGGCTGGAAGGGGTACAGGAGCCGAGGACAACCATCAGGGCCAGCGCCCCGTTCTGGCAACGTCTCCGACCAGGTTTAGCAGCCCACACTTGACTCGGCACGGGGTCAAAAGTCACAAGTCGGAAGTTGAAAGTCAAGTGTGTCGCCTGGATTCTCTGCTACGCATTCCTGGCTGCTGATAGAAGACTGTGGGAGCAGCCGGACACCGGGTCTCGCCAATGAGCCCCGCGATTACGACTTGATATGCTGCGCCTGACCGGAGCTCAGGACCTTCAGATTGCGCCAGCGAGCCGTGACTCCCTGTCCGAAAAGCGAATGTTCGTAGCGGGAATCGAGTCCGGGCTGAACCCCTCCCCGTCCGTCAGGCAGATCGTCAAGGAGTGTAAAAATCGCCATGATGACTCGAAAACGGGCCGGCAGGATGATGGGCCCCGCAGGCTCGTCGATGCTGGCGACCCATTCGACGTCCCGGACAATCTGTCCGTCAAACAGCCACTGGGCACGATCCGGGGCGGCTTCCAGCCACCCGTCCTCCCCCGGCTGATAGCGAATCTCGTAGTGATGCCAGGAACCGGGCTCTATGGTCACGTCCGTCAAAAGCGGATCAATCAGAGGGAGGGTGGAGTCTTCGCCGCCGGGAGCCTTCACTGGGAAATGTTCGCGCAGTGCCACGACCCGCCGATTGGACACCCCGAGATTCAAAACGATCCCAGTCGTATTGTCGATCAAGGCGATGGCACCATTGCCCAGCCTCGGATCGTCCGGATCCGCCCCGAACGGGTTGGTCTCGGTCCCCTGTACTTCAACAGAGAGCTCGACGGCAACCGATAGACCTTCGCCGGTCGGGTAGCGACGATCGCTCACCAGCATGGTTTTGACATGGTCGAGTGGATTGTCGAAGCCAAGGGTGAAGGTGGGAATCTCGATCTCGAACTCAGGCACCTCTGTCGTGGGTGTGGTCAGAGTGGCCGCTGGATCGAGCATCTCCCGACCGGCCACCTGGGGAATGCTCCAGCCTCGGCCAATCAGAGGGGAACCGGTCGACCAGTCCGTGAAATCACGGCCTTCCCCCTCCAGCATGTAGGCCGGCGCAGGGAGCCCTCTCCAGACATCCACGGTCTTGGGATCGTTAGTCCAGTTCAGTGGCTGATAGCTTTCCTCGTCCCAGATCTGATCCACCTCCAGGGTCAACTCGACGACATTCCCAGCCGGATCAGGGATGTAAACGAAGATGTTGTGACCGGGACCGTGACGGCTGGGTCCGTAAATGATCGGAATGTCATTCCGCCAGAGATGGTCACAGACCTTTTTAACGTCACCCCAGTCAGCCAGATCATACGCATAGTGATTTACCTTGGCTGAGCCCGTCTCGAGGAACGCAATACCGTGGTGCTGCTGATTCCAGCGCATCCAGACGACCGAGTCCCCCACCGCATCGGAAACCCTGAATCCCAGAACGTCGGTATAAAACGCCACACAACGCGGAAGGTCGGCCGTCATCATGGTGATGTGACCAAAACGGATGGGTCGGACTTCACATGGCTGTAAGGGCTCCTCGAGGGTCTGCATCCCGGCATACAGTTCCACTCGATTCCCGTCCGGGTCAAGATAACAAAGCCCCGATCCATGACCCGGCTCAGGGTAGTCCCTGGGCTCAGGGTGGAAACCCCGGGCTGCAAGAGTGTCCCGTGCTTCCCCCAGCGCCTCCTCGCTGGCAACCTCCAGTCCCAGGTGGTGCAGGGCCCTTTTCCCGGGATAGATGGCCAGGCAGTGATGGTCCCGATTGCAGCGCAGGAAAACGGCTCCATCGATTCGCTCTGTCGTCTCCAACCCTACAATCTTTTCATAGAATTCAGCTGTTTCTTCGACATTGGGAACACTAATGGCAACGTGAGTGGAAGTTTTGATATCGACCATCGCCTAAGAGGACTCCTGTGACTGGTTCCTGACCTGCTCGATCACAGCCTCCAGGTTCTGCCTCGATCTCCGGGTCCCCTCAGCCAGATTCTCCAGCGTACTGGACACTTTGCGTTCATACTCAATGGCCCAGATTCCGTCAAAGGAGTTCAGGAGTTCCCGTATGATCGGTCCCCAGTCGATTTCCCCCTCTCCAAAGGCCCGATACTCGACCCCTTTGGGGTTCTGGGGGGCCTGGGCCACGTCCTTCCAGTGAGTATAGACAACCCGATCCTGTACAGTCAGCAGGGCCTGGTAGGGATCCTCTCCTCCGAAGGCATAGTTGGCCGGGTCATAGGTCACCCCCACTTCTTTGTGAGGCACCATATCGAGGAGCCTCCTCAGTCCGGAACCGGTGGCCGAAGTACCCCCATGGTTTTCGATTCCCACGTGAATTCCCTTTCCTTTCAGATAGTCCCCCACCTTGTTGAAAGCTACGGCCAGAGTGTCGTAAAGGGCCTCTGTAACCCGCTCAGGCGTCAGCACATAGTGCATGGAGTGGCTGAAATCGTGTTCTGTGAAAACCCGGATGACCTGGGCACCCAGAGCTTCTGCGACGTCTATGGCCTTCATAATCTCAGCAGAGCGGTCCTCGGCAATATCACCTTCCAGGCCCACTACGGCGCCGCCCCCAAGAGCCGTTACCTGGACCCCGTTAGCCTCCGCCAACTCCTTTACGAGATCGATTTCTGCCAGCGTAGCATCCAGGGAAATCCGGTTCTCGCAGTTTTCGTTGAACCACCCGCAATCGATCTCGACAGACGGCGTACCGATTTTTCGACAAGTCTGGAAGAATTCCGGAAGGCCGTATTCTCTGAACCCGTAGGCCGCAGTGCCGAACTGAATACCTTCTGCCTTTGTCATTGGGAAATCCTCCTGTGAATGACAAAAGTCTAGCCTAAAAGCAGTGCAGAACTCCAAAATTTCGCCTCGGGGCTACTCTAACGGCCGAGCAAGTCTCAGTCAGGAAATTCACTGCCAGGTCGGCCCGCTCTGCTAAATCCAGTGTATCCAGCACTTCAGCGTCGTAGGTGGAAGCCGTCAGCTCGGCACTGGGTCTGCGCTCAGACAGCTCACCAGGGCTCTGCTTCCGCCCTTTCGGGGCTAAAGACCACAAAGTGGTCAGCAGGAAATATCCGTGGGCGTCAGCCCATGGAGGCAGGAGAACTTAGCCACCAGACCCGGAGAGGCGACAGAGTGCATTAAGATTTGCCTTTCTCCGGAGAAAGACGAAGAACGACGGCAGGAAAATGTCTGCACCACAAGACACCCGATTGGAGCTGGCAGCTTACGGGTTTCGTGAATTCAGCCTCAAGGAATACTTTCAATTGGCGGTAGATCTGAGGCTGAGCGCAGTTGAGGTCGACTGGGGATGACTGCCCCATGCCAGAAACAAGCTATTGGTCAAATCCAGCAAAGAGGAAATTGCTGAAGTAACGCGACTGGAAAAAGCGCAAGAGTCAAGGTAGTCTTGCTGGAGGGCCACAGGACCGACCTGTGTAATTTGAGATCAGTGATCGGATCGGTAAGAAGTGGGGCCAATTGAGAACAGCGTAAAGGCCCTCGTGCCAGCGAGCTCTGATCAACCAAACCGCTTGGATAACACTAGTTGACAACCCGTCGAACTCACGGCAAAACAGGAGTCACCATGAGCCCACGTTTAATTCTTTTATATATTGCCCACCCATTTCTTGAAAACGAAGGATTCACACCCTGGGGTCAGGATGTCTTTAATGCCATCGGGGACCGGCATGAGATTCGGACCCTGAATAAGAAGGCTCCGATTGCCCCGCAGCTGGAGGGCGTCGACGTGGTCATCGACCTTGGAGGGGAGGCAGGAAGCAGAGCAGGAGTCTCCGAGGAACGATACCGTCTAGCCACCGAACTGGCCGATGCGTCAGCCGGAAAGGTTCGTCTGTGGCAAATCGTGGGAACCGGTTTTGAACACTTCGACCTAGACTATTGGAAGAGCAAGGCGATCCCTGTTTCCAACGCCCCTGGACAATTCAGTGCCGTGGGGTTGGCGGAATGCGCCATGATGTTCATCCTGATGTTAACTCGCAAATACCCGGTTGCCCGCGGGAACTTTAAGAGAGGCGAGGTTGGTAACCCTCTGGGCACAGAGCTGGTTGGTTTGAAGCTTGGCATCATTGGTCTTGGAGCCAGCGGTATAGAACTCGCCAGGCGGGCGCTACCTTTTGGCATGCGCATTGCTGCTATCGACATTCGAGATGTGCCGGACGAAGAGGTGGAAGAGTTCCAGTTGGAATTCGTGGGCAAGCCGGCTGATCTCGACAAGGTCGTTGCCGACTCGGACATCCTGTCACTTCACCTCCACGTCAACGAGGAAACGAAACACTTGATGGACGCCCGGCGTTTGGCTCTCATGAAACCAACTGCCCTGCTGGTCAATATCGCCCGGGGAGCCCTCGTTGACGAAGAGGCGCTGGCTCAAGCCCTGGTCGAAGGCAGAATCGGCGGTGCAGGGCTGGATGTCTTCGCCGGTGATACCCTGGAAGGTCACGATTGGAACGCACCCGTCTACAGCCTGCCCAATGTTGTCACGACACCCCACGTCGCTGGAGCAACGGACGGCACCTCACGCAAGCGGGCCCAGGCGGTAGCCGAGAATGTGGACCGCATCGCCAATGGTGTACCGGCACTCTACCGGATCGATGAGTGAAGTTGCGGGCCTTTAGGAACGCCACTTCAGAAAGGACTGAAAATCATGGCAATCGGCACGGGGGCTCATTCCACAGCCTTCAATCTTGAACATGCACAACTTTACATCGACCAGAAGTGGGTCGACGGGGAAGAGGGCGGTCAGCTGGACGTCATCAATCCGGCTACGGAAGAGACCATTCAGGCAGTTGGCTACGGAACTGCAAACGACGCCCGGACAGCGTTGGAAGCCGCCCACCGGGCCTTACCCGGCTGGAAATCCCTGACCGCCTACGATCGGGCTGCCAAGCTCAAGCGGATTGCCGAGCTCATCGTGAAACACGCAGATGACCTGGCGACCACCATGACGATGGAGCAGGGTAAGCCCTTGTCTGAATCCCGCGCGGAAACCATGGCCTCGGCGGCTACTTTCGAATGGTTCGCTGAGGAGGGCAAGCGCGCCTATGGCCGGACCATTCCGGGCAGTGTGGCGAATAAGCGTTTGTTCACAGTGCGCCATCCGGTTGGTGTGTGCGCAGCAGTGTCACCCTGGAATTTCCCGCTTTTGTTGCAGGTACGCAAGATTGCTCCCGCGCTGGCCGTCGGCTGCACCACGGTTTCGCGGCCGGCCAGCCAGACTCCGCTTTGCCTCATCCGGCTCTTCGAGCTCATGGAACAGGCTGATCTTCCTCCTGGTGTCGTGAACCTGGTCATGGGCCCCCCACAGGAAATCATGCGGGAGTTCATGAACAATAGTATCTGCCGAAAAGTTTCTTTCACCGGATCGACCGAGGTGGGCAAGCAACTGATGAGGCAGTCCAGCGATCAAGTCAAATTACTGAGTCTAGAGCTGGGTGGCCACGCTCCCGTGATCATTTTCCCAGATGTTGATGTGGAGGCAGCTGCCAAGGCTTCCGTCATCGGAAAGTTCCGGAACAACGGCCAGGTTTGCGTCAGTCCGACTCGTTTCTACGCCCAGAAGTCTATTGGAAAGGACTACCTGGAAGCGTGCGTGGAAGCAACGAAGAGTCTGAAACTGGGGAACGGGTTGGAGGAGGGAGTCGAGATCGGCCCCATGTTCGAATCCAGGGCTCTGGACAAGACCGAAGATCTGGTTCGAGATGCCACACAGAAGGGCGCTCGCTGCCTCCTCGGAGGTGAACGATCGAGGCGCTTCGAAAGTGGCTATTTCTTTGAGCCGACGGTATTGACCGACCTCCAGAGAGACATGGACATCATGCGCGATGAGCCGTTCGCTCCAGTGATGACCATCCTGGATTTCGACTCGGTTGATGAGGCGATTGCCAAAGCCAACGACACGAACTACGGCCTCGCGGCATATGTCTTCACCAACGATCTCACCAACGCATTCAGAATGGCGGATGGTTTAGAGTTCGGGATCATCGGTATCAATGACCCCGTCCCGGCAGCACCCCAGGCACCCTTTGGCGGGTTGAAAGAGTCGGGGCTGGGCAGAGAAAACGCCATTGAGGGTCTGGACGCCTACCTGGAGACCAAGTCTGTATCCATAGCGCTGCGTACCTAGTTGAGGCGGCAATCGGAGTCCGCTGCGGGAGCCGCGCGGCGCAGGAGGTGTTGGAGGTCGGCTGAGTTCTCCCTAGCCCTGGCTTTCGCCAGGAGCTCTGCTTCACCCGGTGCCGCAGTCCAGGTTCCATCCTGCTGCGATTCCTACGACCAAGTCTTTCGAAACAGCCGGAGCGCGTTGCCGTACAGGATCCCCGTGATGTCATCCGAAGAAAAACCGGCCTCTTCCAGGACCGGACCGAAGCCCTGCAGGTCAGCGATGGTGTCCACGTCGGTGGGTGTTGCCTCGGCACCAAAGCCACCGTCCATGTCCGTGCCGATCGCGATATTCGCAGTGGAGCCGCCCGCCAGACCCGCAACATGCTCGATATGTGGGAGCAGGCCTCGCATATCGTATTTTGATTTCCAGGTTCGGAAATCCGGCCGGGCTCCCCACTCAATGTCGGGGTCAATGAACGACTGGCAGAACACCAGGCCAATGACTCCGTCCCGGGCGATGATCTCCTGAATCATCCAATCCTCGAGATGCCGCTGCCCTTTGACCAGGGATCGGCAGGTGCAATGCGAGGCCATGATGGGGCCATCCCAGATCTGAAATGACTCTTGTACCGCCTGGTCTGCCATGTGGGTGATGTCGAGGATCATGCCTGCCTGGCGCATTGCCTTGTAAAGTGGCGGCGCGGTCGCCTTCAATCCACCCACGGCACCAGTCCCGTGTATGTAAGTGTTGTGACCGAAGTGAGCCGGGCCCACGACTCGCAACCCGGCATTCCACCAGAACTCCACGTCGTCCGGATCCGCAATGGGATCGGCGCTTTCCATTGAAAGAATGTGATAGACCGGTGGGGATTCGGTCGAATGCTCCCAGGCTTCCACCGCGTCCTGCAGATCCGCCAGTCCCAGTATGGGCTTGATTTCACCACGCTTGACCATCGCCTGATAGTAGGCAAGATGGCCGCGACCCATGGCCATGGCCTGCTCTTGGGTGCGCAGGCCATCGAGGCGCTTGTCCAGGGACCTCGGTTCGATGCGGGACATTATCGTACTGAGAATGATCCCGACGCGGCCCCGCCGTAATTCAGTTTGTCGCTCACCTGCGGTGGTTCCAAATCTTCCTGCTTGCGAACCTCGAGGACAGGAAGTGTAAGGTCGCGATTCCAGAACAGCGCGTCCCAGGCCAGATCCAGGTGGAGATCAATGATCAGGGGTTGTGTCACGGGTAAACTAATCTGTTCTTCCATCAGAAGACATAGATTTGGGCCGTCGCTGCAGGTCGAGATAAAAGAGGCTTCCCCACAGCACCACCACCTCTCCCCCCAAACACCAGACAATGGCGACGGCACGAATTTTTCGCACTGGCAAGCGTCCCCTCCAGCGGTACATGGGATGCCCGTCGCTGAGGATCATGTGTCGCATGCCGGAGTGGGCCAATACCCATTTCAGAAAAGACACCGCCAGAAACACCCACAGGATGCGGTAGCCGAATATGGTGCCGCCCCGCGAGGAAAACAGGGTTTCTCCCCTTCCCTGGGTCAACGAGACTACGATCGCACCAGGCCCGAAAAAGCGCAGTCACAGCAGAGGATTAGCCCGAATCCGAGCACGTGGCGGTGCCAGTACTTCTTGCTCGACTTCCTGGTTCATCATCGATCAATTGAGTTCCTACTCTTGAGGTCCCGTTGCCGTCAGAAAATCCAGATCGGCTCCCAGATGGGCTGGCAGGACATGCTGCGTGTAAAGGCGGGCCCAGCCACGGGCAGGGAGCGGGCGCGGAGAGAAAGTCGCGCGTCGACGTTCCATTTCGGCATCTTCAACCAGAAGGTCGATGCGTCGTTCACTCCCGTTGAGTTCAATCAAGTCCTGGTCCTGGACCAGCGCCAGCGGTCCACCGGTTGCGGCCTCTGGAGAGCAATGGAGAACCACCGTGCCAAAAGCCGTGCCGCTCATTCGTGCATCTGAGACACGCACCATGTCGCGGATACCCGCCTCGGCCAAGTAGCGAGGGATGGGCAAAGATCCTGCTTCCGGCATACCGGCGCCCACCGGACCTGCGTTGCGCAGAACCAGGACATGGTTCGGAGTGATTTTCAAGCTGGGGTCGTCGATACGACGCTCAACATCCTCGGGGGACTCGAACACGACTGCGGGACCCCTGTGATTCAACAAGGATTCGGTGGCCGCTGCCGCCTTGATCACTGCCCCTTCGGGCGCCAGTGAACCTTTCACAATCAGCAGCGACCGAGTCGACCCAAACGGGGAATCGAGTGGGTGGATAACATCCTGCCACTCGCCTGGAGACTCGACCTGCTCGAGCAGTGCCCCGACTGTTTTTCCAGTCACGCCGCGCGTCGCGAGATCCAGAAGATCTCTCATCGCTTTCAGCAGGACAGCCACACCACCGGCCCGGTGCATATCCTCCAGCCAGTTGTAGCCAGTCGGCTTGCAATTCACCAGTAGCGGCACTTGCTCCGAGATCCTGTTGAAATCCTCGAGGGTGAGATCCACTGCCACACGTCGAGCCAGAGCCAGGAGGTGGATGATGGCATTAGTGGAACCGCCCAGTGAGATCAACACCGCAATGGCATTCTCAAAAGCGCTGCGGGTGAGGATATCTCGCGGTCGAATGGGCTCCTGCGCCAGTTCCACCGCCCTTCGCCCCGAAGCCACCGCATTGCGCAGACGATCGCCTGAACCCGACGGAGCCGTAGCACCACCGGGGAGCATTAGCCCCAGCGCCTCGGTCAGGCAGGCCATCGTCGAAGCCGTGCCCATGACCATACAGGTCCCTCCCGTGGAACACAGAGATTGTTCAACTTCCTCGATCTCCTGCTCCTTTAGTTCGCCTCCGCGAAACCCCGTCCAGTAGATGCGGCAGTCCGTACAGGCGCCCAGCCTCCGATCACGCCAGCTTCCGGTCCGCATCGGACCCGTCACGACAGAGATGGCGGGGACGTTGGCAGAGGCGGCAGCCATGAGCTGGGCCGGCACGGTCTTGTCACAACCACCCACCAGAACAGCGGCGTCCATCGGATAGGCCCGAAGGGCCTCCTCTGTTTCCATCGCCAGCAGATTGCGATAGAGCATCGAGGTTGGCGAGATCAGAATTTCGCCCAGGGAGAGAGTCGGGCACGTGAGCGGCAAACCGCCGGCTTCGAGAACGCCGCGTTTGACCGCGTCCACCAGGGCCGGCATATCACGGTGACAGGTCGTGTAGTCCGAGCTGGTATCGATAATGGCGACCAGAGGTCGCTCCAAATCGATTCGATCATAACCGGCCGAGGCCAGAAAGGCTCTGCGCAGATACCTGCTGAAGTCGGGATCCCCATAAGAAGTGAGGTCCTGATCGACGCCGCGCGGCGAAGGATTGGCTTTATTCAATTGAAGAGAACCACAGTACGAGCAACCTCGCCCTTCTCAAGTGCTGAATAGGCCTCGTTGATCTGCTCAAAAGGATAAGTGCGGGTGAGCAGTTCGTCCAGTTTGAGCTTTCCGGCCTGGTAGAGATCCATCAACATGGGAATGTCGATTCGGGGCCTGCTTGACCCATACACGGACCCCCTCAAGACTCGCTCATCGAAGATAAGTCCCATGATGGGTATGGACACCTCGGTTTCGAAGGTCGTGACGCCGAGAGCAATCGCCTCGCCGCACTTGGCCAGGCAGTCGTAGGCCTGTCGGAGCGTCTTCGGGCTCCCGATGACCTCGAACGCATAGTTCACTCCCTTCTGTCCGGTCAGGGACAGGATCTGTTCAACCGGATCACTCGATGACGCGTTGACCGTGTGGGTAGCTCCAAACTGTCGGGCCAGGTCAAGTTTGTTGTCCAGAAGATCCACGGCGATTATCTTTTCAGCTCCGGCCAGGGCGGCACCCTGTACCACGTTCAAGCCTACTCCCCCGCTGCCGAAGACCGCCACACAACTTCCCGGCTTCACCCGGGCGGCATTCGTCACCGCTCCCATTCCCGTGATGACCGCGCAGCCCAGCAAGGCCGCCTGCTGAAGCGGGAAGCCTTCTGGAACCTTCACCAGAGCCTTCTCCATGATCACAGTGTACTCGGAGAAGGCCGACACGCCGATGAAGTGTTTGATCTCGGTCCCGTCCAGGGAAAACCGGCTGCTACCGTTCAACAGTCGTCCCGTCGATCGGATTTTCCGTCCCACTCCGCACAGTGCCGGGCGCGCCGCAGTACAGTACTCGCACTCGCCACAGGAGACTCGCCAGAGAGGAATGACATTGTCTCCCGGGCGAACCGAGGTCACCCCCGGACCTGTTTCGATTACTGTCCCGGCTCCTTCATGTCCCAGGATAGCCGGCAGTGGCGCATCCAAGTGCCCCGTCATCACGTGCAGGTCACTGTGGCAAATTCCGCCAACCGCCATGCGAACCAGAACCTCATCTGCCTGAGGCTTAGCTACTTCGACCTCTCGAATATCCAGTTTCTGGCCGACTTCGAAGAGTATGGCCGCCTTCGCTTTCATGTCCTTTGACCTCCTTCGCCCCCTCCATTCCGCAGCGCTGGCAGATCGGGGGCAACCAGGGTACCGTGCCGACCCCGCTTGGGGCTACAACATGGTAACCCCACCGTTGACCACCAAAGTGTGGCCGGTAATAAAATCGTTGAGCACGAGTCCCAGAATGGCTTCTGCTACATCTTCAGGGCGACCCAACCGTTGGAGAGGGTTGTTTCTTCTGTATTCATCAGCGAATGACTCCATCCCCTCAATCCAGCGTGTCTCCGCCACTCCCGGGGCCACAGCGTTAACGTGAATTTCCGGGGCCTGGCTTATTGCCAGGGCACGAGTCATGTTCACTACGGCCGCTTTCGAAGCGGTGTAGGCGATGGAACTTCCCTGTCCTGTGAACGCCGAGTCCGAGGCTACATTGACAATTTGTCCACTATTATGAACTTTCATCGCGGCAATCGCTGCTCGTGAACAAAAAAATGTTCCCTTCACATTCACCGCAAGGATCTTGTCCCAGAGTGCTTCGGTCATTCCTTCCAGGTCCCGGGTAGGGACAAGCTCCGTGATCCCTGCATTGTTAACCAGGATGTCCAGCCGGCCCATTGTATTTACGACTTCCTGCACCATGGATCTTACGGATGTATCGTTTGAGATATCCGCCCGAACGGAAATGCCTTCGGAGCCGAGTCCCTGTATCTCGGAGACGGTGTCCGCGGCATCTGCTTCGGAAAGGGAGAAGTTGACGGCAACGTTTGCCCCTTCCCGTGCAAAGCGGAGAGACGTTGCCTTTCCGATCCCGGTGCCGCCTCCGGTCACCAGCGCGACCTTTCCCGTCAGTCTGCCCATCGCACTACCTCCACACCACCCGGCTGCACTGGACCCTTTCTGCAATGTAGAAGGACTCTCCGTGGTCCTATCGGTACGGCACGGAGTAAGCCGGCCGTTAACGGTGTGCTCACGCTCTACCGTTCTGCACATCGCCGCACGGAAGCAGCTCCTACGATTTCAACTCAAACGTATCTGCACCTTAACCACTCAGTCTGGACCACAGCCAATCCGGCATCTCGATAACGGAAGTCAGACCGCCGTCCACTACTAAATAGGTTCCAGTCATGTAGGAAGACATGTCCGAGGCCAGAAACAGAGCGGCCTGGGCAATATCTTCCGGCTGCCCATTACGGCGAAGGGGACACATCTCAGCAGTTTTCACCCGGTCGCTTTGCGAGAGGCCTTCCCACAGGCCTGTCTCGATGGCGCCCGGCAGAATCGCATTGACCCGAACGGTCGGGGCATAGTCTGCAGCCAGCGACCGTGTGAGCGCCAGAAGTCCCCCTTTGGAGGCTTGATAGGCAGAATGTAAGGCGTAGCCCCGGATCGACTGCACCGATCCGGTGACGACAAATGTGCCTCCACCCCGGGCCAACATCGGGGGAAGCGCGCAATGCGCAATCATCCAGGTGGCCTTCAAACACACGTCCAGGGTGCGGTCCCAATCAGCTTCACTCGTATCCGTGGCGTTTGCGAGGGGATAGGCAGCCGCGTTGCTGTAGACAATATCCAGCTGGCCGTAGCGATCCAGGGCAGCGCCGACCATCGCCTTCACCGAGGCCATCTCTCCAACGTCGGCCTTCACGGAGAAACCTTCACCGGAGGCTCTTCGTATGTCCTCAACGGTCTTTTGAGCCCCGATCTCATTGATATCCGCGACCACGACGCTGGCGCCCTGGCGAGAAAAGAGTTCAGCTGTGGCCCGTCCGATTCCCGAAGCCGCACCTGTGATCAGGGCAACTTTATCCTGCAGTAACATTTGTAACCCCCCTCAAGATAATAGTCTTCGGACCCAGTTTCCAGTGGGCAGGGCAGGGGCAGGGCCGCCCCCTCTGATTTGCCGGCGGAGGTGCGCATCCTCGGGATGCTACGGAGTAGGAGCTGTTCCATACGGCGATCGGACCACAGAGAGTCCTCCTACGCTGAGGATATTTGATACACCTGTTGAAAGGCTCGAGTTCGAGCTTCCCGTTGTAGACCATGTCCCTCAGCTTGAACTTCTTCTTCACTTTCTGGCGGGACAGAGAGCATTCTACTACCCGGGGGATTCCTCGGGACTGGTAGACATTGGACGTGGCTGGCAAGCGCGCACCAGGGTGGCTAAAATGATGTGACCAGGCCTGGCAGTCCGTGGTCAAAGTCGCAACGCGACATGACGGGCGGCCGAGGAAAACAAACTTGAGTCTTGAGTCAAAAGGCAAATTGCTGGACGGAGACAAACCGGCTACGCCGGAGGCCTTGTTTCAGATGCTCTCCGAGCTGGAAATCCATCACGAAACAATTCGCCATCCAGCAGTGTTCACGGTCACCGAAGCCCAGGCCGACCGTTTCGGCATGACCGGTGGTTTCACTAAGAACCTTTTTCTCAGAAACAAGCAGGGCCGGATGTGGCTGGTGGTCTGCGATGAGAATCGTCGACTCGACCTGAAAGCGGTCGCCACGAACCTGCAAACTGGACGGCTTTCCTTCGGGAGTCCAGACCGTCTGATGCAATACCTGGGCGTTGCCCCGGGTGCGGTGACACCTTTCGCTGCCATGAACGACAGGCAAGGCTGCGTCCGGCTGGTAATGGACCGGTCTCTTCTCCAGCTCTCTGAGCTGAACTTTCATCCGCTGGACAACACTATGACCACCCGCATTGCGACTCGGGACCTGCTCCTGTTCCTCGAACGCGCGAACCACGCTCCCCAGTTCATCGAGCTGGAGTAGGAGGTTGCCAGCTGCCCTCTGTACGAGGCTCCGAGCCCCGTGTCTACGATCTCACCCCGATTAAGGGGATGGCCAACTTCCAGCCCAGATTCCCACTCAAGCAAGTGGCCTGTACACCACGCTGGCGTGGGGAGGAGATTCCGGCTGAACTGGTGCTCAGAGACCCCCACGAATGGCTGCGACCAACAAGCAAAGAAATACCCGCCCGTCAGAACTGAGAGGATGTACCTGGGAGAGCAGGCCTGCTAGTCCGTCCAGGCAGGGTGGGGAGCCATGAAGACAATGCAACTCAGGCGGTTCTTCCCGATATTTTCCACTCCGTGTGGCACGCGTGAAAATGCACAAGTGATCTCCCCCGGCCCCAGAAGGCGTGTTTCTGGGCCGATGGTGAAACGCCCCCTGCCCTCTACCACATAGTAGATCTTGTCATTCCCCCGGTGACTGTGTACCTTCTGCTTCTGCCCGGGTTCCAGACAGTAGACGTCACAGAACATCCGAGGGCTCTCGAAAAGATTGATTTTCTGCATTTCCTGCGAACTAAATTGAACGGCTTCGGATACCTTCTTCACTTCCATAAGGAGATTCTAACCAATCCGGAAGCTATGAGACTTCACTGATTCGTGCGGCGGGTAGAGCTACCTCTATCTAAAGTAGATCAGCGCGTCACCTGCCCACATTGAACTTGATTCCTCCCATCAGTGTGCGCGGCAATCCCGGCCGGACGCCGGCAGGTCTTCTGGCAGCTCTATAAGCCTGATTGGTCAAGTTCTGAACCATGACAAAGAGTGTGACCGCTCGTTTCTCACTCACGAGGTCGTATTCCCCTGACAAACCCAGCAGTACAGGAGAATCGGTTCTCTGGGAAGAGGGCACAGGCCCTTGCCCGGCAACCGTCCTCATGCGGCCTGCCACGCTTGCATCTATGTGCAGACGCCACCTCGGTGCCTGCAGGGAAAGCCCGCCGAAAATCTGATGGCGCGAAAGATAGGGAATATGGTCACCGGTGGTGACGCTGCCCCAGGGTGCGAAATCACTGTCAAAATGTTCCCGGAACCGACCGTCGGTCAGGGTGTAGGCAAAACGCAGGGGGAGACGAACCCGACCCAACCGGGAGCCCGACAGATTGACCGAGCCGGCCACCTCCATTCCCCACACGCGGGCTCTACCGGCGTTGAAGATTTCGCCCTCTCCGGTGCCGCCCGAGGACAGCGTATCGGCACCCAACAGGTTGCTGTAGTCGTTGAAGAAACTGGCCGCCTGTAATTCCAGACTGTTCCCAGTCCAGCCGACACCCGCCTCATAGTTCAAACTGCTTTCGGAGTCAGCTTCTTCATTTGAGCCAGGGGCTGGCGGAGAGAATCCCCTGTGAAGACCTCCGAAAAGGCTCAGATCCGTGCGCCAGTCAAAGCGGAAGCCGACTCCGGGAACGACGGTTGAAACCTCATTCTCTTGAACACTAGTTGCCGCCGTTCTATTCGGGTCGCTCCTGGCAAAATCGGTCCGGACCAGCCTGATTCTCTCAAAGCGCACACCCGGCGTTACGCTGAGTCTGCCCTTTTGCAAGGTGTGTTGAGCAAAAACCGCCAGCGCCGTAGCATCTCCGAGACGGTTGGACTGGCTCCCGGGAGCGCCGGCAATACTCTGGACCATTCTGCCGTCCTGCATCTGAAACCCGTCTTCATGCTGGAAGCGGTCCTCCTGGTCTTGATGATATCGAATCCCTACTTCGAGAAGGTGTCTGGAGGTACCTGCATCCATGTGAAAACCGAGCACGGATTGAATCCCCTGGGAATAGTAGCGCCGGTTATTGGCTCGTATCCTTAAGGCGTCTTCCTGGCTGTCGGCTCCTTTCAGGATAGCGAACTCATCCGCGAAACCCTCTGGATCCTCGAGCACCTTGGAGATCCCCGATCCCTGGACACTCTGGAGCCTGTACCAGTTGCGGTGGAATTGGTTCCGATAGGCCGTCGTCGTAATGTCGAATTCCTGGAAAGGCGCCACCAGGTAAGTGAGTTGAAACTGCTCGTGCTCCGAATTGAATCGGTCCAACTGCGAGCCACTGTAGCGCCTGAACGGATTGCGACCGAAATCCTCATCGGTCAGCCCCAAATAGGTTTCATTCGATCGCTGTGACGTCTTTCCAATCTTCAGCTCGAGCTGCTGATAGACGGAGGATGCTGCGCTGCTGTTCCAACGAACCTTCCCCAGGTAGTCCCCAATTGTGAAGCCCGTGTTGCCACCTCCGTCCAATTGCTTGAAGCCATCCGTGGAGAGCTGGTACGTCTCCAGCAGCCAGCCAAAGCGCGGAGTCGAACCGCCAGCTGAAAGATGTGCTCTCCCGGTAGTGTTCTCGCCGCCTGCGAGGTCTCCATTGACCTCGAATTGCCGGGGAATATCTCTTGATACAAGGTTGACGGCACCCCCGCTGCTTCGTGGGCCATACTTGATCTGACTGGAGCCTTTGCGGACTTCGATCGCCTTCATGCGGCCTGCGACGGGAAAGTAATAGGCAGCCGGGGCGGCATAGGGAGCCGGAGCAACCAGGATTCCGTCTTCCATCAAAGTAATCTTGGAACTACGCTCAGACCCTGTACCGCGGATTCCGATGTTCGGCCTAAGGCCGAATCCCTCCTCCTCCTGGAAGTTGACCCCAGGGATCTCACGCAAAACCTTATGCACATCGTCAAAGACCCGGTCCGACCGTGACCGTGACTCTAAATCCAGGTACTGGGCGGAACCGGGCAGCCTGGCAGCTGCCGACGCATCACCGATCACCATGATCCGCTCCTGAATTATCGCCTCAGCGACAGCCAGCATCACGATCTCTATCTCGATGTGCCAGGATCGATCCATGCGGAAGTCGCGCTCAGTGCTGCGGAAGCCCTCCTTTTCGAAGGTCAGTGTGAATCGAGTCAGTTCGGTGTGCAGATCAAAACGGCCTTCTCGATCGGTTCGCGTCAACAACCGGCGCGGTGAAAAACGGTCCTTGAGGGTGATGGAGACACTGCTCAGAGCTGCGCCCGCACGCCCGAAGACCACGCCTGCTACCCGACCCTTTGGCAAAGCAGACTGGTCTGACTGGAACCCACTTGCCCACCCGCAAAGCAGGACAGGAAAAAGCACGCAGACTTTGAGTTTGGGTCCCCGAAAGAGCACTTCTCGATCCAATCCCAGGCCGTCCGTTGGCATTCGAGAGGAATACTTAATTGAAAATGAAATTCATTTTCAAAAAGACTCTACACTGCTTCGGAGGCATAGTCAACGGGTTCGAAGGCGGCGCTAGCAGCAGCGTGACGGCAGGCCTGCCTGCCAGGGCCTCACGGGATGTCCCGGTCCAAAAGCCTCTGACCGAGCCTTAGACCGCCAGGACAGGCAACTTCAGAAAAGCGGTAGTTCGCTTCTGCAGTCAGGACGCCGTTTCCTCCTCCGTTTCCTCCTCCGTTTCCTCCTCCGGCATCAGCGAGGAAGTGAATTCCGTGGGGAGAGGTTGGGGTCCTGGCTTGATGTGAGCGATGTCGGGGTCTTCGACACCCTGAGGTGGCGGGGGAGCACTGTCTCTGCGTTCTTTAGCTGCCAGCCGGCGGGCCTCTTTCCTTTTTTTCTTCTCCATCCGGGCTCTTTCTTTCTGCCTTTTCTGCATCGTCTGCTTTGATCTCTTCGCCATCATGCTCTCCCGGTCATGGCCCGGCCAGCGTCCCCCGTAGCCGGGGCTCAGTGCGTGTGAGGAACAGGGTCTTGGTCAATAGCAAGGTTGAGAACTCTCACTCTAACAGTTCCGCTGGAGATGGGGAAGCGGATCGGTGCCTAACACTCTGCAAGCAAACCAGAAACGCCTACCCGAGTGGTTGTTCAAGTCCCACCTCCGCCTCATCCGGGTTCGGGCTAGACTGGTGGCAACCGGATATGCCGAAAGCAGCAGCTTTCGCCTCAAGAGTAGAACCTACCGTAGTCCGGCTACCCATGGATCGCAAGTACCCACGCAGGGGAAGTCTTCGTTGCCGGAAACAAGAAGGAATCCGGAGCCAAGTGACGGTAGCTCTGACCCACTGCTGCAAGGCAGGTTTGGGACAATCATTGCCTTAGCTATACTCTATTCTTTGGACATTCTTCCCTGAACCGTTGGCTGCAAGGATCGCCATGGCCGTTAATGGGCAACTTGGAGAAATCGTGAGTATTCAGAGAAGGCTACGTCGCCACGCTCTGCGCTCGTTTCTGACTACAGCGGTTATCTTGGCGGGCCTGGCTGTTGTTCACGGAGAACGAGAACCCGGGTCTCATGTGCTGGGGCTTTACGAAGCCCGTAGTGCCCGCCTCGTCATCAGAGATATGGAGGTGATGTCATCGGAGCCGCTGTTTCCAGGAGAACGATTCGTTCTCACCACCATCGGCTCCGAGCATGAGAGGGGAGAAGGGCTGGAATTTCATCCACTAGTTAGCGTATTGGTCGACTATTCCTTCCCTGAGGCCCCGCACGGCCAGTGGTTGGCCCTCTGGAACCTGGGGCACAAGACACCCGGCCCGCCAAGTCATGTTGCTGCGGTGTTCCCGGGTCTCGTGACCACTCAAAGGATTCGCGCCGGTCAACTCGAGAAACTGGAAAAACGCCGCCGGAAGCTGCAGGAGAATCTAGCTCATGCCGGTGAGAGCTTTCCCGACCCCTTTCTCACACTTACGCAAAAGAAGTACCGAAGCAAGGAGCATCTATTCCTGGGTGGATTCAAGCGAGGTATGCAAACGATGGCAGTCTTCTGGTCGAAGGTCGGACCGATTTTCTACTCGGCCAATCTCCTGTACCGAAACTATCTACTGCGCCATGCAGACCGCAGGGACCGGCAGTTCGAGCAAGCTTTTCTGGGCCTGACCTGGTACACCGATCTGGCCTACAGTACGCTGGGGCCAGACTCTCTTTCGGCGGAGGCGATTGCCGACCTGAAATTCAGACTCGTGGCCTCCCGTCACTTTTTTGGCCGCTGGATCACCCGGGAAGAAGCTGAGGAATTCGTACACGGATTTGAGAGTAAAATGCGGGAGAACCTGTGGGGGACTTCCTGCTATCTGGCAAGCATTGCCAATCGGCATCATCTGGCTTATGAGGAATTTCACCGTTATACGACAGGAGGAGTTCCGGTAGCCCTGGGAGGCATACTCTATTACGATCCGGCCCTGGCCCCCGAGCCCTCACAGGTCGACTGGCCCAGTTTCAACCCCTTTGACCTCACCTACAACCCCTTCAAAGACCAGAAAGTTCAAAAGGCTGCTTCTTCCGGCCGACGCGTTCCCCTGGCCGTCTATGTCTATCAAAGCAATATGGTTTTCAAACCGATCATCGCCGTGGATTTCTTTGACGAGAACAACCCGCGCACTCGAGAAGCAGCCACCTACTGGCACAAACTGGGAGACCAGGCCCTGGCTGTTTATTCCCCCAAGGGCCTCATCGTGTGGGCGGCCAACAAATCAGGAAGTTATATCGCCAACCGCAAGGGGCTCCCCTACCTCAGTGATTCCAGGTACTCGCTGGGACTCGAGGAACTGCGCCTGTCCCTAATGAGCCATCTTTATTTTGAGGAGGAGACCGCCGACGACCTGGCCGACTCCATGGATCGCCTGCTCATCAACCCGCTGACTCAACCCACCCGGATCCAGGCGGTGCGAGCTCAGATCCAGTATCTCCAGCTGGCCCAACCGGATCCACTGCTGCGACTGGGGCGCCGCCTTCAAAGTAACCAGATTCGGAAGACCACCCGGGTCCAGGGACGGGTTCGAGATAAGTCCCTTGCGAGCTACCGGCGCTACCTAAAAAGGCGGCTAGACTTGAAGACCCTAAGAATCTTCCTGAACGACGAACACCTCCCCAGCGTTCCACCGGAGCAGATTACAAGAGCACTGGACCGCCTTTACGAGCAAGCTCGAGACCCTGATCCGGAGCTTGTAGATCTGCTCCTAGACTTGCGCCTGAATCTGGAAGTCCGCCCGGACATACTCAGTCACACGAACGAATGGACCCGGGCCATCGACAGAGTGCTGGTCCGCCTTTACGATGCTGAAGGCCTCGACCCGCGGCAGCTAGCCTTCGACCTGCAGGATCTGGAAACAAGGAAGAAAAAGGACCAACAGAAAAAGCTCACGGCATTCAGGAAGCGTCAGCGTGTGCGGTTTCAACGACTAACAAGGAGGCACTTACTTGTTCTGAAACAATTCGCCGCCGCCGAAGGCGATTTGATGAAGGTCGCTCCCTGGTACTTAAGGGGCTCTCTGGAGTTCTTCGCTAAGGCCCCGCTCATCATCGAGCTCTATCCCGAGGCGGGAACCGCTTTCCGACCAGTAGCGACCAGAATCATCGAATACGTCAATGAGGCTCGAATGTACCTGGCAGCGGACCGGCACGAGGAGACTGTCCCCTGGATGGAGGATCACCGTCTGACGTGTCTCGAAGCAGCAGACCTGGCGGGCCGTGAGCTTGCCCGGATACAACGAGCCCAACTCGGCAATTCCTATGCTGAAGAGTCGAGCGGCAAGGTTGTCTCCGGACTGCAAGGCGCCCAGCCATGAATCGTTGCCTGACCATCGGGGTCTTTACCCTGGCGCTCTGCCTGACCATGGGAGCCCACGTTGGTGCGGCTTCAGGGAAACCTCGGTTGATCCTTATCAAGGCTGACGCACTACCGCCAGACCTGCTAGCCGCTTTGAGCTTTCCCGAGCGTGAGGATTACTGGCGGCGACTATCCTACCGGGAGGATCTGCGGCAAGCCCTGCGCTTTTATCAGGAACAGACAGGGCGGTCCATAGTGCTTCCCAATATTCGCCACTATTTCTTCCAGGACGGTGTTTATGTAGAGAACTGTTTTTCGGAGACTCTGACTCTCTCCCCCGTCTCCTGGGCCGTCATCGATACAGGTCAGCCCAGCGTGATCAAGGGGACCGGCACTTTTAGTCGCGATACCTGTTACCTGCGCTATCACCTGGACGGGCTGAGGGATACGATCGATGCCATCAGGCACAAAGAGAGCACCAGCGCCGCCCTTTGGAATCTGGACCAGGTTGGTGTGAGCCTGATGCCTGATGCCTTTGATCCGGACCGCGTCTGGTCCGGCCTCCAGATCTACCGCCGCAAAGCGAATCGAGCAACGTTGGTAGAGATGGGAAGACAGTGGGTCCACAATGACCGGAGAAACATCTTCGAAATCGTCCAGTCACACCTTTCTCACCGGGTCACGGGCAGGGATTACACAGAGTTGGCCCAGGAGGTCTCGGGCCTCATGACGGCCCGCAAAATCCTCGCGAAGGATCTTCTGGGCGAAGAACAGTACGACTATCTGAGCCCGCTCTTCACACTCATAGATCACCAGCAGCACGTGGACCCGCATCCCCAGAATCTAATTCACTGGACGGTCAAGCTAGATCGCCTGGTGGGCCGGATCTTTGAGGCTGTAGAGCGAAGTACTCGCAGAAACCAGACCGTGGTTGCGATCGTTTCCGACCATGGTTCCGAGATTCAGCCGGGGAAAACTGCCTTTTCTTTCCCCATCACGGAGGTGTTTCGCACGCGGTTCTTCGGAGGACATACGGTTAAGACTCTGCTGGTGGAAAACGCCTGGAATTCGGTGACTACGCCGGTTGCGGGCATCGATTCCCCTCGAGTTTATGAGAGCCCCCACTCCCCCTATGGTGAAGCCAGCGGCGGTAACAAGGGGTTCATTACGTGTTTCATCGATAATTTTGGAAATGGTCGATCTTCTGTGAACCTGCGCAACGACGACCTGAACCGTCTACACCTCATCCTGCGTGAGATCAAGCGCTCTCAACCAGACTCGGAGCGCTGGCTGCGCCTCATTTCCATGTTTCGCGAAACCCTGGCCCAGGCCAGAGAGTGGCTGGAACCCGATGTGGCACTCTATCGAGACTATCACGAAGGGGCGCGGGACATGGCCGCCCAGCTCCTTTCCAAGGCAGAACCGCACGCGCGCAATGTGGCCTGGCGCCTGAAGAAGGAACTGGACCGCGATTCGCCACAAATTGCTACTCTGGAGCTGCTTCTGGGCTTACGCTTTGCACCCGAAGAAGCTCCCAGTGGCCTACTTTTCCAACGGATAGCCCGATCTGACTTCAAAATCTCCAGCCTAATCCCCAGGGCCTTTCTAGGAATTCCGAACCAGGTATATCAACTCTCCCACTACACGTTGGACCTGGACGAGAACCTCAACTGGGTGACCACCACAGTTGACCCGAAGGGCCACCGCGTTCCCTTAAATTACTACCAGATTCTAACCGATTACAGAGTTGCCAACGCACCCGTGAGCGGACATTTCAACCCACACGACTTGATCGTAACCCGTCTTCCGACCCTGCAGGCAGCCGATGCTCTACGTGCCATTGTGTGGGACGATGCAGAAGATCGAAGACCTCTCAACGTGTTGTGGGTGAAATCCACTGCCAAGGATCGTTACGACAAGGGAGGTGAAGCTCTCATTGTCGAAGATCAGAATCGACAAATTCTCTACCTGCCGGTAGCCGGGTTCGAGCAGGCCAGCGACCTCACCATTTCCTTCCAGGTCAGCGCCGGGCCCGATCCGCTGGGACTACTGGGTCGAGATGGTATCCAGGTTTCCGGGCAAACCTCACGCCTGGACTGGGTCCGCCGCTTTCATTCCCGGGAGGACTGGCTGGAGGCAACCTTTCGGACAGAGTACAGTACAGCCGTTTGCATCCTTCTGGACATCACCAACAACCCAACAGAAGCCTTTATTGATTCGCCCGACTTCCAGCGCTATCTGGCACACTTCAGTTCGCCCGAGCTGAAGGCTCGTTACCTGCGCGGCTTGAAGAGAAAATACGCCAATCAGCAGCCTGATTTTCTGGTCTGGTCCGATGAATTGTGGAATTTCAATTCCAGCACACGGACATCGGGTGGGAGTCACTCGGGATTTAGGCCCATCGCGGCCAGAACAGCTTTCCTTGTGTGGGGCGGAGAAAATACGCGGATCGCTCGCGGGAAAACCGTTTCCCGGATCGGAACCACATTGGACGTGGTGCCCACCCTTGCTCACGCTCTTGGGATGCTGGACAAGCAAAACCGAATCATCCCTCAACCGGGCTCCATTCCCGAGCGTGTTTTTTCCCCTTTCCCGGGACGGGTGATCGATATCTTTCGACCTTCCCCCCAGACATCATCCTATGCAACCGATCCCCCCGTGGACGAAGAGTAGCAGTTCGTGGCAAAAGTCACACAGCGGTTACCACTGACTGCTGAAGATGCACGGCCGGATGACGGGGTGTTGGAGGTTGCTGGCCTTTCTGGTTCTCGCCCGTCACTCACGGCGCTTTTCACTTCAGAGGCCGGCCAAGACCTCCTCCTGGTAAGTGGAACCTTGGCGAGCAAAACTCTGCTTGTTTCAAACCCGGTCCGAGTGATCAACTACAACATACATGGACCCTCCAAAAAACGCTTTGCACCAATTCTCAAAACCCATCGCCGGCGTGAGAAAGTCTCTTGACCAAAGAGACCACGGCAACGGATCATAATTCTCAAGTTTAGGAGTTGGACCCCTCCAGTCGGATTCCGAAACGGTTGGTGCACGCGACCCGGGGAGGAGAGATTATGTTGAAAACACGGCTTGCCGGTGCTCCATTGCTCTTGTTCCTTCTGACCTGGACCTCCCTGGCAGCCGCACCCTGGCAGGATCAACCCTGCACTGTCCCGAATCCCGACGGGACCCAGAGGCCCTGCTGGGAAAGTGCTGAGCGGGAGACAAACCCGTTCAAGCTGCTCCCACACGATTTCAAGAATATCTTCACCCGGAAAGAGAATGCATGGACGATAGGAATCGGGCTGGGGGCGGCCTGGGCAGCCAGTTCCTTAGACGATCACATCTCTACCAGCAGTTTCAATTCGGAGCGCTACGGAGGACCGATCCTTGACAAAGTCTTCGAGCCAGGAGAGATTCTGGGCAATGCAATCGTGCAGATGTGTGGAGCGTTTGCCACCTACGGCCTTGGAAAACTCTGGACCAAGCCGGGAATTTTGGATCTGGGACGTGATCTGGTGAGAGCCCAGATTGTCACGCAGTCTCTCACGATTGGAATCAAGGCCACAGTGCGCAGGGAACGACCGGACGGTTCCAACCACTGGTCCTTTCCCTCAGGCCACACTTCGACGAGTTTTGCAACGGCAACTGTGCTGCAGCGTCACTACGGATGGCCGGCCGGCATTCCCGCTTACGCCGCTGCAGGGTTCGTTGCGGCTTCGCGGCTCAACGAGAACCGCCACTACTTGAGCGACGTAGTTTTCGGATCAGCGCTTGGAATCATGGCGGGGCGTACCGTGACGGTCGGTATTGGCAGAGGACGGTTTCTCGTCACACCCGTCGCCGGGCCCGATCAAATCGGCATTCAATTGACGCAGCTGCCCTGAGCTGGACCGTTTGCTTTCCTAACCCCAACCCGCGCGAGCGCAGCGAGCACTTGCAGCCCGTGGTTCTAGAACTTATATCTCAAGCCGAACTGAATCTCGCGCCCGGGGAAAAAGGTGTTTGCAATACCGAAGTCGGGCCCGGAGACGGCGTTCACATTAGCCACGTTGGCCCGATTCGTAGCATTGAACGTCTCAAACAGAAGGCTGAAAGTGTGTCTGTCTCTGACCCGGAAAACTTTTTCCAACCTCAGGTCCAGGTCAAAGACCGGGTCTGTTCGAAAGTCGTTTCGTGGAAAGCTCGTGTCGCGCTGATCCACCAGCCCGTCTCCGTCCTGGTCCGTAATTCCACGTGGATTAAAGGCATTCCCACTGCGCCAGAAAGCGATGAGACTGAAGTTCAGGTCCCAGGGAAGGGTCAGGTAGTGGTGTCCGGAGAAAATGTGAGGAGCCGACAGATTGGAAGGGCCCCAGTCCACATGTGGGTCATGGTTGTTGCTGAAGCCCGAACCAACACTGCCGATGAGCAGATTGTCGTATGCTCGAGAGCCAGTGTATGAAAGGTTGAAGCTGTAACGGTTGCTGAAACGTTTTCGCAGTTCAACAATCACTCCGTCATAATTGACCAGTCCCTCATAAGTGACCTGGCTGATGCGGGGGCCACCGTCGGTGGTCATACCGAAACGGGGATCGCCGGGAGACACATCGAAAAGGTTAACAATGCGGCGAGTCAAGAGATCCCGGCTACGGCGGTGCACGTAGTTGACCGCCATCACAAAATTGGTACTGACTTGATGGTCAGCACCCAGGTTGAAGGCAACTGTACGCGGTGTCCGATGCTCTGAAAAGCGGGAAACCGACCGGGTCAGATTGAGTGGACCTCTCGGAAAAAAGGAAAGAACCCGGTCGCCCACAATCGACCCCCCCGGGACGTCAAAGAATTCCCAGTCGGTACCGACATAAGTGGCTTCCAGCAGCTGAACGGCCTGTTCAGGAGATAGCCCACTCAATTGTCTGATGTTGTTGGCCGTGATGACGGTTGGATCGTCGGCCTCTGAAACGAAAATGCCCAAAAGCTCGTACAGCGTCAGCGGGTTGTCGCGTAAATCTGCAGCAAACTGAGAATAGGCAGGATTCTCGGCTGGCGTCCGGGAACCGTCTCCGGCCGGAAATCCCGAGGTGATCACGAGATCAATGAGCGAGTCGGAATAGTTGGACCCCAGGCGGGGCAGGGCGACATCGAAAATGGACCTGGTAAATACTCCTCCCAGTTCCGGAACGGTAGCGGCTGCCGCCAGCAGATTTCGATCGTAAAAAAGACCGGCGCTGCCCCGGACAACGGTCCGGCTGTTACCACCCGGATTCCAGGCAAATCCGACACGTGGAGCCAGATTGTTTCGATCATCTCCAAAGAGACTCGCGTAGTCGTAGCGCAACCCCAGATTCAACGTAAAATCGGGTCGAACCTGCCATCCGTCCTGCATGAACGCGCCAAAATCGTGATTCTTCATATCCACGGCCAGACGCCCATCCGGATTCCCGGAAAGGGTGAAAAACCGGGCCGCAGCTTGCTGGAAACCCAGGCGAAGAAACTCCTCCTCCATAACGTCTGCCTGATTCGGATTCAGGAAGGACGAGGAATACTCAACATCATTCGTCACATCGTTAAAGCCCGTGACCCTACTTTGTAACCAGTCCCAGCCAAACTTGAACTGGTGACTTCCTCCGCTTCCGCCCAGCCAGCTCAGGTTCTGAGAGATCTGGAGACGACCCGTGTCGCGCTCTGTTCGTCCCAAGAATGGGGCACCGGTCTGCAGGAATCCGCTTCGCAACAGCAACAGTACAGGCTCCAGACGCTGCGTGCGTTGTAGATTGACTCCTGAGTCGGCGTCAATGTATTTGCCCATGGTCTCCAGTACGAAACGGGGACTGGCGCTCCAGGTCTCGCGCAAGGCCCAGCTGTTGGACTGACGTTCTTCGGCTCGGGCGGCACTGGGCAACGCGATAGTCCCGGCGATCGGCGAGCTGATTTCCCCACGGTTCTCCCGGGAGAACCGGTTAAAGGTAGCGTGCAGCTGATTGGCCTCGCTGAGGGTCCAGTCGAAGCGAAACATGCCTGTGAAGGCCTGAGTTTCGGGGCCAACATTGAAGTCTTCTCCTCCCGTAGCCGTTGCCAGACCATCGCCGACAAAAGAAGGAATTCTCGACTGGTCTATGTTTACGCCCCGGATCTCATTCAGAAGCTCCAGGGCCCCAAAAAAGAAGGCTCGATCCCTGCGCACAGGCCCCCCCAATGTCCCACCCCACTGACTTCTCTCCAGCACAGGTGCAGCCTGGCCTTCCACGTTGGACGCGTCCAGTGCATCATCTCGAAAGAACCCGAAGGCACTGCCTAAAAAGTCGTTTCCTCCCGACCGGGTCACAATGTTCACCACGCCTGCCTGGGCCCGTCCGAATTCAGCTTCGTATCCGGTCGTCATGACCTCGAATTCCTGGATGGAATCCTGTGTGAAGTGCTGGAAGCTACCTCCGGTCAGAGGGTCATTGTTGTCAGTGCCGTCCACCAGGTAGGAAATCGCAGCACCTCTTTCTCCAAAAATAGAGATGTCGGTTCCTCGATCCCCTGATGGCTCGGGCTTGGCCCCGGGAGTCAGGGCGATGAGTTCCGTGAAGTTGCGGCCATTGAGTGGAAGGGCATCCAGGGTCGCAGTGGATATTCTGGAATTGAGATCGGATCGGCTGGGCTCGATAATCGGAATCCGGGCAATAACTTCGATGGTCTGGTTCACCGATCCGGCTCGGAGTGTGAAGTCCAGAACCACACTCTGATTGACCGCTACACCGACTCCCGACTTGATCTGGGGTGCAAATCCGGACAGTCCTACTGTGATTTCGTAAGTCCCCGCCGGCAGGTGAGGCAACCGGTACTGCCCGGCATCTTCCGTCAGAGTCGTCACTTTACCGCCTGGAAGCGAAGCTCCCCTGGCGGTGATTCTGACTCCGGACAGGCCCAAGCCGGATCCATCCCTGACCGACCCCGCGATGGATCCGGCCACCCGCGCCCAGGAATTGGGGCACATAACTGCCAGGCACAAAAGGAAGAGGACCCTTCGGATCAGTCGCTTCAATCTCATCTGCCGAAACCGTAGCCCGGCACCTCCTTGCAAAGAGAAGATGCTATTTGCCGGGGGCGTCACTGGGACCCTGAGGTGCTCTCAAGACGCCTCTCAAACCTTATCGTATTTCTGTAAGGAATTACTAGTTTCACAAACATGCTCGCCGTCGTCCAATCGAACCCTGTTCAGAGAGCCAAACACGCTTAAACATTTTTGCCTCGAAGCTGTAACCTGACAGCCCTTAGTAAAGGTCGCGCGATCCAGTTTCCTCACTGTACCTACAACACTTTTGATCTGGAGGCCAGCGCTCGACGCTTCTTCGTCAGCATTTGGGGCGTTTTTTAGAGGGAGCGCCTCTACTCAACATGGTTGACACGCAGGACGGGTACTAACGGCTTCTCCAGACTCAACAGGGCGAGAAGCCCCTAGACGAAACCTTTTGGCTGCAAAGGCGGTCAATAGTACAATCTACCATTATGCATCGGAGAGTAGCGCGGGACCGGGTGCTGATGTGTCTGGCCTGCCTGTGCTTTTCGTCTGTGAACCCTGGGCTGGGGGAAAATAGACACTCACAGCCGGTCGAGTTCGACCGCGACATCCGACCCATCCTCTCGGAGAACTGCTTTACCTGTCACGGTCCCGATGAACGGCAGCGTCATGCCGAACTTCGACTGGACACGCGGGACGGGATTTTTGCCCAACGCGGTGACCGCCAGGTTGTGGTGGCGAACCACCCGGGGGAAAGCCTGCTCATGCAGCGAATCGTCGCGGAAAAGTCCGCTCATCGCATGCCTCCTCCCGGGTCGGGAAAGGAGTTGAAGCCGGATCAGATACAGCTCCTCCACAGCTGGATTGAAGAGGGGGCACAGTGGCGGCAGCACTGGGCTTTTGTTCCTCCCCGACGACCCGAGCTGCCCCGGATACAGGCAAGCCACCGGGTCCGGAATGCCATTGACATGTTCATCCTGGATCGGCTGGCGAGAGAGGGCTTGGAACCTTCAGTGGAGGCGGATCGTACGACCCTGATCCGGCGCGTTACCCTGGATCTGACTGGCCTGTCTCCCACACCAGAAGATGTGGATGCTTTCCTGGCTAATTCCTCGCCTCATGCCTACGAACTGCTGCTGGATCGTCTACTGGCTTCTCCCCGGTACGGAGAACGTATGGCCTGGCGCTGGCTGGAAGCGGCTCGCTACGCTGACACCAACGGCTACCAGAGCGACGGAGAGCGTTACATGTGGCGCTGGCGCGACTGGGTCATCCAGGCTTTCAACCAGAATATGCCCTTCGACCAGTTCACTGTCGAGCAGATCGCGGGCGACATGCTTCCCGCGGCCACGCTTGACCAGAAAATTGCCACCGGTTTCAACCGAAACCATAGCGGCAACGGTGAAGGCGGGATTATCCCCGAGGAATACGCGGTCGAATACGTGGTCGATCGCGTGGACACCACCTCCACGGTGTGGCTGGGTCTCACCATGGGTTGTGCCCGCTGCCATGACCACAAATATGACCCCATTACTCAAAAGGAGTTCTATGAGCTCTTCGCCTTTTTCAACAATGTTCCCGAGAAAGGCGACGCCAACAAATACGGCAACTCTCCTCCCATGATCAAAGCGCCGACGTCCGAACAACAGATCGAGCTGCGTGCTTTGGAGCATCGTCTGGAGGCGGCCCGCAGCCGCTTTGCAGACCTGCGTTCACAAATTGAGACCGCACAGATGGAGTGGGAAAAGGCTCTTCCCAGGGATGGGGGTCTGGACTGGACGATAACCCGGGGCCTGGTGGCCAGATACGCCCTGGACGGTGAGCTCGAGGTTGAGCTGCTCGAAGCTAGACCCTTGGCAAAGCCCGAAGAATCCCCCGGCTTCGAAGCGAAATTCGTAGAGGGTGAAGCGGTCTTCGTGCCAGGCCGCCTGGGACAGGCGGTGGCCTTTGACGGGACAGGCTTCATTGATGCCGGTGATATCGGCGGGTTCGGCTATTTCGACAAGTTTTCGCTGGGATCCTGGGTCTATTTGACGGACTCCGCAGGCGGCACGGTGCTGTCCAAAATGGACGCCACCGACGAATCCCGTGGCTACAGCCTCGAGGTCAGGGAGGGGAAAGTTCATCTGACTCTGGCCGTCCGGCGTCTCGATGACGCAATACGGGTACAGACAGCAGAGCCCCTGGTTTCGGACCAGTGGCACCATGTACTGGCGACTTATGACGGTTCCCGGACAGCCTCCGGGGTGACCGTTTACATCGATGGTCGCTCCCAGGAACTCGAGGTGCTGTTGGATGACCTGAATCAGAGTTTCACGACGGAAGAGCCGCTGCGAATTGGTGCACGGGGGGGCGCTGAAAGACGTTTTCACGGCTATACCGACGACGTGCGAGTATATTCCGTCCAACTCAAACCGGCAGAGGCTGCGGCGCTGGTCACCTTCCAGTCCATAGACAGAATTGCCGCCATGCCCTCTTCCCAGCGGACTGCGCAGCAGTCCACCAAGATCCGCCGCTGTTTTCTGGAGAGCTACTCTCCCCCTGCCATCCGCCAGGCCTGGCAGGACCTGCTCCGGTCGCAGGAGCGCAGGGACGAATTCTTCGAGAAAATACCCACCACGATGGTCATGGCGGAGCGAGAGACTCGTAGAGAGACGTTCTTTCTGCAGCGGGGCGAGTATGACAAGCCGGGCGAGAAAGTGTTCCCCAACGTGCCTTCGGTTCTTCCACCGCTGCCATCTTCACTAAAGAAAAACAGGCTGGCCCTGGCCAGGTGGCTAGTGGACCCGGCCAATCCACTGACCGCTCGCGTCACCGTCAATCGCATCTGGCAAATGTACTTCGGAGCCGGCCTGGTCAAGACTCCTGAAGATTTTGGAACGCGGGGCGAGGCGCCGACTCACCCCCGACTTCTGGACTGGCTGGCAGCGGAGTTCGTCGCAACGGGCTGGGATTTGAAAGCCCTGCACAAAACGATTCTGATGAGTGCCACTTACCGCCAGACCTCACGGGTCACTCCGGCTCTTCATAAGATCGATCCCGTCAACCGGTGGCTCGCACGAGGCCCGCGACTTCGACTTTCCGCCGAGATGATCCGTGACCAGGCACTCTTCTCGAGCGGTCTTCTGGTTGAGCAGCGTGGCGGACCTTCGGTGCGACCCTATCAACCCGAAGGACTTTGGAAAGAGCTCTCCGACACCGCCAGCTACACGCAGGACTCCGGAGAAAGCCTCTATCGGCGCAGCCTTTACACGTTCTGGAAGCGCACCATTCCACCCCCTTCGATGGGCACCTTCGATGCGGCCACCCGGGAAACGTGCGTGGTTCGGGAGACTCGTACCAACACGCCGCTTCAGGCCCTGACCCTCCTCAACGACGTTACGTTCGTTGAAGCTGCTCGAGTCCTGGCCCAGCGAATGCTGCGGAACGGGGGAGACACGGCTTCGGATCGGATCAGTCATGGTTTTCATCTGGTCACAGCGCGCCGGCCCAATTCCAGAGAACTAGAAATCCTCCGCGATGGCCTCCAGTTCCATCTGTCCGATTACCGAATAGATCCGGATGCGGCTTTAGAGCTGGCCGGTACAGGCGAAACCCCGCGGGACGAGGAGTTGGAAGTCACGGAACTGGCTGCCTATACTGCAGTAGCAAACTTGCTCCTGAATCTGGACGAGACGGTAACAAAGGAGTGAACATGAACCCGCTGTTGGAAGAACCCCTCTTGATGACCCGGCGTCATTTTTTCGGGCTCTCGAGTATGGGCATCGGAGCGGCGGCACTTGCCACGCTGCTCAACGACAATCTTGCGGCCTCCCGGACAACCGGCGGGTTGTCGAGCCTTCCGCATTTCAAGCCCCGGGCCAAGCGTGTCATCTATCTGTTTCAGTCCGGCGCCCCCTCCCAGATGGATTTGTTCGACTACAAGCCGAAGCTGGATGGAATGTTCAGTGCCGATCTGCCCCCTTCAGTACGGATGGGACAACGCCTGACGACCATGACCTCGAAGCAGGAGCGCTTTCCCATCGCCCCATCCCGGTTTCGCTTCGCGCGGCACGGGAAGGCCGGGGCGTGGGTGAGTGAGCTCATGCCGCACGCGGCGGGAATAGTTGACGACCTGTGCTTCGTCAAGTCCATGTACACGGAAGCCATTAACCACGATCCAGCCATTACTTTCTTCCAGACTGGAGCTCAGCTGGCGGGCCGCCCCAGCATTGGAGCCTGGCTGTCCTACGGACTGGGAAGCGAGAGCCGCGATTTGCCGGGTTTCGTGGTGATGGTCTCGCAGGGCAGCTCCAGAGTGGGGCAGCCTCTTTACGACCGCTTGTGGGGCAGCGGCTTCCTGCCCACCCGGTATCAAGGGGTCAAGTTCCGATCGGTCGGGGATCCCGTTCTTCACCTTTCGAACCCCGCGGGACTCAAGGATCGGACCCGCCGCCGCACACTGGACGATCTGAACAAACTCAACCAGCTGAAACTGGGTGAGGTCGGGGACCCGGAGATCTCCACCCGCATCGCTCAATACGAGTTGGCGTACCGAATGCAGAGTTCCCTGCCCGAGCTGACTGATCTCTCCGACGAACCCGAACATATTTTTGAGCTTTATGGTCCTGACTCGAGGAAACGGGGGACCTATGCCGCCAATTGCCTGCAGGCCCGGCGGCTGGCGGAGCGAGGAGTGCGCTTTATTCAACTTTTTCACAGAGGGTGGGACCAGCATTTTTTTCTGCCCAAGCAGATCCGTCAACAATGCCAGGACACCGACCAGCCCACGGCAGCCCTGATCAAGGACCTGAAACAGCGGGGACTGTTGGAGGATACGCTCGTCATCTGGGGCGGAGAATTCGGCAGGACCGTCTATTGCCAGGGGCGCTTGACCGAGGACAACTACGGGCGGGATCACCATCCACGCTGCTTCACCATGTGGATGGCCGGAGCCGGTGTCAAACCCGGTATCAGTTATGGAGAAACCGACGAGTTCAGCTACAACATCACAAGTGATCCCGTCCATGTGCACGATTTGAACGCCACCATCCTGCATTGCCTGGGAATTGATCACACGAAACTGACTTTTAAGTTTCAGGGCCGCGACTTCCGGCTGACCGACGTACACGGCCGGGTGGTCGAACAGATTCTGGCTTGATTTACCTGAACCCCTTATCTATGTCACCAGTTCTTACCGAGCGCTGATGGAGGTGCCTGACCAGGTCGGCTTCGCGAGGGAGAAGAAGAACTATGAACGACAGAGTTCAAATCAGAGGACTGAAGATCGATGCCCGGCTGCACAACCTGCTGGAAAGCGAGATCACGCCAGGGACCGGTATCGAGGCCAACGCTTTTTGGGCGTCACTTGCCAGCATCGTTCAAGATCTCGAGCCCGGCAACAGAGCACTGCTGGAGCAGCGAGATGCACGGCAGCGAGTGATCGACGACTGGTGTTTGGATCGCCAGGGGAAACCCCTTGACCATGCCGAATACCGGGCCTTTCTAGAAGAGACCGGGTATCTGCTTCCAGAGGGTGGGGACTATCAAGTAGACCCGGCCAACGTGGACCCTGAGATCGCAAAAGTATCCGGACCCCAGCTGGTCGTACCCGTTGACAACGCACGTTATGCCCTCAATGCGGCCAACGCCCGCTGGGGCAGCCTTTACGATGCCCTGTACGGCACGAATGTGATCCCTCAGGAAAGTGGCTCAACGGTAGGCGACACGTACAACCCGGTTCGCGGAGCTCGCGTGATTGGGGAGACAGAGGCTTTCCTGGACCGGGTGGTTAGCCTGGAGCATGGTTCGTTCTCAGATGTGACTCTCTTCTCGCTGGAAGATGCCGGAGGAATAAAACGACTGGTGGCGTCACTCGCAAGCGGGAACCAGGTCCGTCTGGTAGATCCCGGACAATTCGGAGGCTTCAGTGTAGCCGGCAGTGAACTCGCCTCTATTCTCCTGATCAACAATGGGCTGCACATTGAAATCCAGATTGACCGGAACCATCCTGTGGGAAAGGTCCACCCTGCCGGTGTCAAAGACGTGCTCTTGGAAGCAGCCATTACGACCATCCAGGACTGTGAAGACTCGGTCGCCGCCGTGGATGCGGCCGACAAACTGCAAGTCTACCGCAACTGGAACGGGCTCATGAAAGGGACACTGGAAACGACCTTTGAGAAGAACGGGCAACCCTTAACCCGCCGTCTAAATCCGGACAAGACGTTCACGGATCCTCGCGGCCAGGGCCTGACTCTGCCAGGCCGCAGCCTGCTACTGGTGCGTAATGTGGGGATCCATATGTACACCAATTCTGTGATCACAGAAGACGACCGAGAGATCCCGGAAGGGTTTTTGGACGCTATGGTGACCGCGTTAGCTGCTCTGCACGATCTCAGGGGAAAGGCAAAGTATTGCAACAGCCGGACGGGAAGCGTCTATATCGTCAAGCCCAAAATGCACGGGCCGGAGGAAGTGGCTGCAACGGTGGAACTGTTTGGGAGAGTCGAAGAATCCCTGGGCATGGGAAAGAATACTCTCAAAATCGGTATTATGGACGAAGAACGCCGCACAACCGTAAACCTGAAGGAAGCCATTCGGGCTGCCCGCGAGAGAATCTTTTTCATCAACACGGGTTTCCTTGATCGCACCGGAGATGAAATCCACACCAGCATGGCACTCGGCCCGGTACTTCCCAAAATGGAAATCAAGAACCAGCCTTGGATGAACGCGTACGAAGACTGGAACGTGGATATCGGCATCGCAACCGGACTGATTGGAAAGGCGCAGATCGGCAAGGGGATGTGGACCATGCCCGACCTGATGGGGGAGATGGTCGAGACGAAGCTGGAGCACCCCCGCGCTGGGGCATCCACCGCATGGGTGCCGTCGCCAACTGCCGCCACGCTGCACGCCATGCATTATCACCAGGTGAATGTTGCCCGGCGACAACGAGAACTTGCCGCAAGAGAACGGGCCAGACTCAGCGACATTCTCACGCCGCCCTTGCTGGACCGGGATTTGACATCCGCCGAGATCGAGCAGGAGCTGGAAAACAACACTCAGGGCGTACTTGGTTACGTAGTGCGCTGGGTAGACCAGGGTATCGGATGTTCAAAGGTACCGGACATTCATAATGTGGGATTGATGGAAGACCGGGCAACGCTGCGTATATCGAGTCAGCATATGGCCAACTGGCTGCATCATGGGATTGTGACTAAGGAACAGGTGATCGCCACCTTCAAACGCATGGCCATCGTTGTGGACGGGCAGAACCAGCGTGATCCCGGGTATCGAAACATGGCCCCCGACTATGACGGAAGCATTGCCTTTCAGGCAGCATTGGACCTGGTCTTCCAGGGAACCAAAACTGCCAACGGGTACACCGAAAGCGTGCTACATCGGCGCCGCAGAGAAGTCAAATACAGGATGACGGGAAAACCGGTGGAAGACTCTTCCTGACCCTGGCCGTCGACAACCTTTGACTCACAGTCCCAGTCGACGAATATAAAGTCTGCAGCCTCGTAAACGCGAGTGGCACCGAAACGATTCGTCAGGAGAACTACTTCACAGTATCTACTGGTGTCGTGAAGTACGGGTTTTTTCTTCCTCAGAAATCTCGTTTTATAAGTGACCTGGACTCTGCTCAGGAAAAGAGCCACCACTTGCTGCTTGTTCTTGAGCCGATTATCCTGCCGGGGAACCGGGAACAGAACGGTGCAGCGTAAGCGAGCTATTCACAGGCTTGACGCGCATCGCCGCGTGGTAGCGGCACCTACCCCTCGTCCTCCCTTGAGACCGATCGAAGGCCGACCAAGGTGAGTGTGGCGAAAACGGCCATGGCCATTCCCTGCCAGGGGGGGAAGAACGCAATGGCAAAGGCAATCAGCAAGACCGTGCCCTGCTCGGTTCGGGTGTGGACGATCCCGATAGCCACATAAAAGCAAGCGAACCCCGTCAGAATCAAGGTCAGGGCCAGCGCAATCGGCATCAGAGGCTTCAGGGCCGAGACCACGGGCAGCAACAGGTAGAGCACCGGTATTCCGAAGGAGTAATAAGACGAAATACCGCTGAACAGTGAGTCCATGGCCCGTCGTCCCTCGGCCCACCGCCGCACGATAATCACATGGACACCTGTCCAGAGGGCTCCCTGGGTCGGGAAAAACGGTACGACCAGGGCACTGCACAGATTCCGGATTCCCAGCGCCAGGTGAGATCGGGTGAGATTGATGTCGATTTTTTCATCCGGCCGGGAGGGGATCGCCGACTTGAGAACTTCCATCCCTGTAATCAGATCGCCAAAGAGGATCACGTATCCCATCAAGGCCAGCGGAAGCATCTCCAGAAACATGTGAGGGGCGGGCCAGCCAATGCTGAAAGGAGAAGCCTTGACCCACAAATCGAACACCGGTGGGATCAGAATTCCGTTCTCCACCTGATACTCGATTTCACCCACAAAGGGCCCTACCAGCGCGGCGGCCACGAAACCCGGGAGCAGGCCGAGGGAGGTCACCAGGGCCAGCCACTTGTGCTTACGCTTGTATCGTTGGAGGGGAATGGAAAACATCAGAATCAGGCAAGTTCCTAGCGCCACCAGTGTGCTCACGGGCTGCACATCAAAGGCCTCTCCTTCCACCAGAAAAACTCTGTATACGGCAGCCAGCGCTGCTCCCATAACAATGCCTGCCTTGAAAGTGCCCGGGAGCCATTCCACAAACTTTTTCCCCAAACCAGTGAAACCCATGAAAAAGAGAATCAGGGAGAAGTTTATGGATACGGCGGTCATGAGCTGGAACTTCAGGACTGGACCGGGATAAACCTGGCGGCCGTCTTCACCGGTGGCAAGAACCACGCTCAAGACCAGCGGAAGAGCAGGGGTGATCCAGCCAGGAGCAAAGGGGTCTCCAAAAACAATGAAGGCGCTGCACACGAGCAGCGTCAGCACCACAATGAAGGCCACTGCCTCTTCGAAAGTGAGCCCGAACTGGCCCGTGAGAAGAGGGACCAGAGCCAGACCCGTCGCGCCTGCCACCAGGAATCCCTGAAGAAATTCCGGGACGTCCACGCCGGTGTGATAAAAGGGCACTCGAACCGTGAATGGTCCCCACTTCCATCCCGGATGTTCGACTCCGACCTGACGATGGACTGGCATAAACTGAGCTACTTGCTGGAGATCCGGTAGAGCCGGCTTCCTCTAAGGTAGATCTCATCGCCGACGACGGCCATGGATGCGTCGAAACCATCTTCCAGTGAGTTGGTGGCCAGCAATGCCGGCTCGGTTCCGGCTTTTAGGACGACCGTTGTTCCCTGTCTATCAGTTATGTAGACGCGGCCGCCAGCCGCTACGGGAGAGGAGTATATGTTGCCGAGTCCCCCGAGGCGTTTCTGGTAGTGGAGCTCCCCGGTCCTGGCGTCGAAGGCAGAGAGAATCCCGGTGTTGCCCTTGAGCAGATAAAGTATCCCACCGTAGAGAAGGGGCGACGGGACGTAAGGTGTGTCGCGGTCATACTCCCACACGATGGCTTCCGAGCCCGTGACGTCCCCTCTTGCTGTAGAGAGACGAATTGCCAGCAAGGCACTGCCGCGGAACCCGCTGGTGAGGTAGACGATGCCGTCCTTAGACACGGGTGTCGGAATCGTGTTCCTGGTCATGCCACCCACTTCCCAGATCAGAGTTCCATCCGACAAATCGTAGCTTCGAACCCTGTGGGTAGCGCTGGTGACTACCTGTGTGCGGCCTTCGTGCTCGACCACCAGAGGCGTTGTCCAGGACGTGATTTCGTCACGGGCTGCTCGCCAGAGTTCTTCTCCCGTGCTCTTATCCAGAGCCACGATGAACGACTTACCCTCGTGGTCCCAGGGAAGAACCAGGGTCTGCCCATGAAGAACTGGAGAAGCACCCTCTCCAAAACCGAGCTTGATAGTCATCCTGCCGAAGTGCTTCTTCCATTGAATGTTCCCGTCCCTGTCTAGACAATACATTCCGCGGGAACCAAAAAACGCGTAGACATTCGCCCCATCGGTGACGGCAGAACCAGAAGCATAGGTTCCCGTCTGGTGGTGACCTTCGTGGGGAACTGCCTCCACCACCGTTCTTTCCCAGACGGTCTTACCCGTCTCCCGGTCTATAGCCAGAACAAGGAAACGCTGGATCTCGGTTGGGGACGGCGTGTGGCCTGGTCCACGGCGACCGGCCCTGGCATCCTGGGAAACCGTCTCAGGTTCGGGTTGAGAAGGGGATTCTGCGGTCTTGCCTGTGGAAACTGCCGTTGTCAAATAGATCCGATTTCCCCACACTACTGGACTGCTGGAGCCCTTTCCCGGGATCGCTACCTTCCAGGCAACGTTCTGATCCTCGGCCCACTCAGCGGGAGGACTGCCCGAGGCTGTCGATCCATTGAAGTGGGGGCCCCTCCACTGGGGCCAGTGCTCATCCACCTTACTGGGGGGAGGACCCGCAAGAACTGCTGCCGTCAGAACCGGAACGGCAGCCAGTCCAATCCATCTTGGCTTCATTCGAAATCTCCTTATACGGTCTTGGGCTCCCAGTCTAGCAGGGATCGCTTTAGACAATTTACTCGGATGCAACCTGTTCCGTTACACACTCGGGGGTGAATCTCTGTAAGTAAGCCCTGAATTGCTTTGTGCGACAAAACTGGGCTACGCTCTAGTGGACATACGGATCGGAGTGACTGAATGCGGCAGTTGCGGTCGACCTTTCTGGTTGCGGCGCTGATTTTAACCGAAACGGTTCCAACACACGCACAGGTGGAGTCTGGGCCCCCATCCTCAACTTACACTCCTCTGCTGTCCAGGTGTGAAACAACGGATCCTTCTCCAGTCGCCCTGGCTGTTGTGATTCCGCCTGATCTGCGGGGCACTGAGAGAAGACTCAGAACCCTGCTTCAGACCGATCCAACGGATTTAGACGTTCAACTCGAGTTGGCGACCCTGTTTGAGATCAAGAGCGACTTCCCGGCGGCCCTCATCGGTTATCAGGAGGCTCTGAAGCTGGATCGATCCTGTGAGGATTGCCTGATGGCATTCGTTTCACTCCTCTCTCACTGCAAACAGCAATCGGATGCGGTGCGCGTGACGGAGAAATTCCTCGAACGGACCCCGACATCCGTTATGGCAACCAACCAGCTTGCTTTACTTCATCTGCAAACAGAGAACTACCCGGAGGTCCTGGACCTGGCTCACAAAATCCGGCAGCTAGATCGGAGCTCCGCTACCAGTTACCAGCTTCAGGCATTGGCGCATCTGGGGCTGGAGGAGCTGGATGAGGCCGAGTTCTATTTCAAAACAGCTCTGGAGAACGACGAGTCCCTGTCCGAAGCCCACCTTCGACTTGGGATGATGTACACGAGACGACCCGAAACCGTCGACTCCGCAGTCCGGCATCTTCGAAAGGCGATCGAGCTAGGGCTTGCGCACCCGGAAGTTTACAAAGACCTGGGCCACATGCTCGTGAACCAGAGCCAGTACCGAGATGCTCTTGTAGAACTGCACAAGGCTCTGGACATGACTTCAGGGTATGCAGAGCCCTACGCCCTGCTCTCCCAGGCATACAGAGGACTGGGACTGGAAGAATACGCAGAAGCAGCAGCCAAACGGTTTCAGGTCCTGGATGCGTGGGGGAACCAGGCTGCGCCGGGAAGCACTCCGGCAGAGACTTACTATCGGATGGGAATGACCTTTTTACAGCAGAACCAGCCCCGTCAGGCAAGAGCTGCCCTGCTCCGGTCCATTGAAGCGGAACCCAATCTGGATCCCGCTTACTTCATGCTGGCCCAGATCAGCTCACTGGCATCGCGGCCCAACGAGGCGATCGAATGGATCCGTAAAGCCATCAGCATCAATCCGGTAATGCCCCGGTACCATCTCCTCCTGGGAGAGCATCTTCCAACAACCGAGGCCACAGCGGCCATCGACGCGGTCAAAGTGGCGATCAAGCTCAACCCTTCCGAAGGGGAGTTCTTTAATGCCCTTGGGAATGTGCTGTTCGCCGACGGTCAAAACGAAAGCGCCGTAAAATCCTATCGCCACGCTATTCACCTCGATCAGGAAAATCCAATCTTTCACTTGAACCTCTCCACTGTCCTTCGAAACCTGGGAGATGAGGATGGCAGCAAGAGGGAACGCAACCTCTACTTGCGGCTGTCCGCCCGGTAGAGCAACTAGACTCCAATCGGCGGTCAGGGCGCCTTAAACTGACGGTGCTTCGTTACCTGGCCGTCAGGCCACCATCGACGACCAGGATATGTCCCGTCACATAGTCGGAAGCCCGTGAAGCTAGAAACACAGCCGCTCCTTTCAGATCATCCTCCCCTCCAATCCGGCCTATGGGGATCATGGGAAGAAGTTGCTCACGCCGATTCTCAATGATCCAGCCGGACATGTGGGTGGAAAACCAGCCAGGGGCGATAGCGTTGACCTGGATATTATGGCGTGCCCAGCCACTGGCCAGATCCCTGGTGAGTGTGGCGACCCCCCCTTTGGAGGCATGGTAACCGGAGGCCTGCATGATTTCAGGGTGGGATCCACCGAGGGCGGCCACTGAGGCCATATTGATGATCTTTCCCCGGCCCTGCTCGATCATCAAGCGCCCCACTGCACGGGCACATAGAAAAGTCCCCGTTAGATTTGTCTGAATCACCTGATTCCACCGTTCCAGCGGCATCTCCTCGGGAGCGGCACCCCAGGCGGTTCCTGCGTTGTTGACTAGAATGTCGATCTTGCCGAAGGCCTGGTTGGTGAACTCCACCAGGCCAGCGATCTCATCCGGCCGAGTCACGTCACAGGCTCGCGCCGCTGCCCGGATTCCTTTCAGCTCCAGTTCCTTTGCCGCCTGACGGCAACGGTCCTCCCGGCGGGCAGCGACAACCAGATGGGCGCCCATATCTGCCAGTCCTTCCGAGATCTGCCGACCCAGACCCGTACCGCCTCCAGTAACAATGGCTACCTGCCCCGAAAGATCGAATAACTCTCTCGTATTCACTTTACCACCTGTTCCATCCTGCTTCCTTTCAGCATCAGAGGCCGGAATTAGAGGACCTGCCGCCAGCCACGCACCAACGCTTCTGTCACTGCGGCTGGTCCCTATTGCTTGGAAGGATCTTCTCAAGAGAACGATAGCGGGCATAAGGTGTTGCGTCCACTCCCTTGCTGCGAAGACAAGAGGAGGACAGAGTAGACTGTCCCCTTTGAAAATATCTCGGCTCGTTCCTTTCCGTGGACTTCGGCTCAAGACTATTGTCTTTCGCCCCTTTGGGGCTCACAACCTTGCCCGCTCGCTTCCTGGGCTATTCGTTGTCGGCCGCTCCCGGGGCCTTGACTGTCCACCCCGCCTTCGACTTTCGACCTTTGACTTCCCTATAATGTCGAGGCACATCACTTATCGTGGGTAGACTGCCCGCTCAGGCCTACAAGGGAGGAACAGCATGAAACTCCAGAGGAGACAGAGACTCTGTTTTTGCGCGCTGACGTCGATCTTACTTCTCATCCCATTCGGCTGTAGAGGAGAGCCTCCGGTGGAACCGGAATGGCCTGAGCTCCCCGGTTACGAGACCATGCAGATTCCCGCCGACAACCCTATGACGGTGGCTAAGGTGGAGCTCGGGAAACAGCTCTACTACGACCGCAGACTGAGCGGAGATGGAGAGCGTTCCTGCTATGGATGTCACTTGAAGGAACACGGGTTAACCGATGGTAAGCCAGTTGCAATCGGGGCCTTCGACAAGACTCTGACTCGTTCCGCTCCCACCATGTGGAACGTTGGTTACTACGGTGAACTCTACTGGGACGGGCGTTCGGGAGCTCTGGAAAAGCAAGTGAAGGGCGCCTGGAGTGGCGGTAACATGGGGGCCTCCGGAAAAGACGGCGCCCCCAGCATGGAAGACATCAGTTCGAAGCTGAACCAGATTCCGGAATACCGTCAGCAATTCGAGGCGGTCTTCGGATTTCCTGCAACTCCCGACCGTGTTGCTTACGCTGTCGCTGCTTTTATGCGCACCCTGGTGGCCGACCAGTCAAGGTGGGCCCGTTTCCGGAGCGGCGACGAAGCCGCGTTTCATGAACAGGAGAGAAGGGGCTGGCAGGTTTTCAACGAAAAGGCCAAATGTACGAACGGTCACGACTCCATTCTTCTCACCGACATGCAGTACCACAATGTCGGCATTGGGATGGACTCCGAGAATCCTGATGTGGGGCGTGCCAAGGTGAGCGGCCAGGACAAGGACACAGGTGCTTTCAAGACACCCACGCTGCTGGATGTCAGCAAATCGGCTCCCTACTTTCACAATGGAAGTGTCGCCACGCTCGAGGAGGCGGTCGACCTCATGTTAGATGGTGGTCTTCCCAACGAATGGCTCGACGCGGAAAACCTGGCGGAGACGAAGAACGCAAGCCTGACGGATGAAGACAAGCAAGATCTGTTGGCGTTCTTGAGAGCATTGGATGTCGATTACAACGTCCAGCAACCTGAGCTTGCTTATTAGTAACCCGTTGTGAGAATTCCACGCGCCGTGGCAGTTAGATTAAGCGATCCCAGATCTCCACTCCTAGAACGTGGAACGCCAGGTTAAAAGGCTCCGTATTCACAACCCGGGTCTGACAGCCAGCGCGTCGAGCCTCGCCGGGTGCGCTATATCAGGAGTGTGCGCTGGAGTACTATGACGCTCCCATCTAATAAGGGACTATTCGACGGGCGACAGATCGGGATGAGGGGAAATACTGACTTCAGCAGGCTCCTGGCGAATTGCCCTCACTTCCCCTTCGAGCTGGGCGATTGCCTGAGCATTGGCTGCAACTTCAATGCTTAACTGGCAGTGAAAAGACTCCCCCGGACCCAGGGTGGCCAGCCTTCCCTTTGTCCGCTCAAAGGGGCGGGAGTTGGGATAATCGGTCCCGGGTTCGATTCCGACGACGTATCCATCCTCTCTGGCCGCCGTGTTCTTCCACAAGGTGAGACAGGGCAGTTGTCTCCGATTGAACCGAACCGCGACACCCATTTCCCGGTCTGGCGCCTTGAGAAGTGCCAGGGTATTCCCGTCCTTCCCTTTAGCCACCTCGAGCCAGTACACCTGTTCTATGAACCCTGTTATAGGCCCCGAATAATCGGCGAATGAATGCACATCCTTGGCCGCCCGGGTGTCACGCGGGTAAACAGCCTGCAGAGGAGCCACCAGTTTCGATCCAGACCCCAGGAAAGGGGGGCCAAAATTGCAATGGTAGAGGAGTTCGAACTCGGCAGCACTGGCCCCCTTGTTGACGACCACATCCTCAATCACGAGTTGATTCGAATTGGGCCAAGTCTTGATCCGCGTCTGCAGCTGCAGCCGGGGCGCAAAAAGCATGGACTCGTCGACTCGGCCGACCACAGTGAGCGTGTGAGGTTCCTCCATTTGAACCTGCACCTCAACATAATGGGCCGGAAGATTAGCAATTTTCCCGTGAAGATTCAGGAAGATCTCACAGGGATTGCCATTGTTGTCCGGGACCATGTCATGAGCGGGCGTCCCATTAAATCCCAGCCCGCAACGGACGATCCACTCGTCAAAGCCCTGCAGCCAGCCCAGTCCGGAGCGATCCAGCAAGTCCACAAACTGGGGATGGACCGGACCCGCCACTGGAGCCTCCCAGCCCAATCCCAGGCCGCGATAAGCTCCCTTCCAGATGGACATCCCTCGAGTCGGCAAAACTACGAAGCTCAAGGCTCCATTGTTTACCTCGATTGCGTCGACACCTGCGTTCATCCCGGCTCGCAAGGTGGTCTTTTCGATCCAAAACTCTTGGTCTGGATAACCCAGTTCGGAGGAGGTGACTTTCCAATGATCGGTCCAGACTTTTTCACGGGAGTCAGCTAAAATCCATGCTCTTGATTGCACCGTAGACCTCGCTTTCGAAGAACTATGCTAGTCAAATCCCGGGGTGGAATTCCATCCTGCTCCTTTGCTTTGTGCTGCTTTTGGCGGTCCGTCTGGCGCTGTGAGGGGTAGGTTGCTGGTTCCTGTTCTGCAGATCCAACTAGAAGACCCGGGATCGAACCAGGCGCGTTGTGAGAACCCGATCTGGTTCGCGAGCTTGCCAAGTCGCACATGATATAGCAGAATCGGGATCCTCCCACATCGGGCGGTCGAAGGGACGTAATCTAAAGAATGACTTCATCAACTCTGGGGGTCGGATTCTTCGGTGCCGGTGACGTCTCCGATCAGCATGCCCGAGCAGTTCGTGACTGTACAGGTGCACAGTTGCGGGGTTTGTGGAATCGGACCGCTTCCCGGGCAGCAGCCAAGGCGGCTCAATTCAGGTGCCGCACCTACGAGTCCCCCGAGAAGCTGCTGATGGATTCGGATGTCGACGTCGTTTTTGTGCTCACCAATCTGGAGACGCACTACCAGTACACAAGACTGGCTCTGGAAGCCGGGAAACATGTCCTCGTAGAGAAACCGGTAGGAACGAACACCGGGGAAATCCGTGAGCTCCAGCGCCTGGCGGCAGAGCGGGGAGTGATTTGCGCCCCGGGCCACAACTACATCTACGAGGAAGGCCTCACCCGCGCCCGGGACCTGATTCAACGTGGGGATCTGGGCCGATTGGTCTCCGTCTATGTCCTTTACAACATCCATCATGCAGAGGAAGTGGCGCGCCGTTTTCCGGGTGTGATTCGACAGATTCTGACCCACCACTGCTATATTCTGTTGTTCCTGGCAGGGCCCGCAAAGCGTTTGAGCGCTCTCAAGGGCACCCTCCACTACGAGACGCTCAAGAGCGAGGATATAGCCATGGTAAACCTGGAGATGGATAACGGGGCACTGGCCCATTTGTGCGCCAGTTTTGCGGCGGACGACCATGCATCCGACCCCTGGACAGTACAGGTTAGAGTGATTGGAACCGGTGGCTCCACCCGCTACAGTTATCGGGACTGGGTAGTTCTGGCGCCGCAGGCGGCCCATTCGCAAACCTACTGTGCCTATTTTGAATCGATACGGAATGAGGTCGATTTCTTTCTAAACCGCTGTATCAGGAAAGGGGAAGAACCTCTTTCCACACTCCAGGATGCGATTACTGCCCAGCAGATGATCGAGAGTATGGAAGCCTCGATCGAGCAGGGGAGGATGATTGACCTGGAAAAGGAGTCCACATGACGAAGCTGTCGATTGGGAGCTGGGCCTATTGCTTTGGACCCTATGAGAAAAACCCCGTTGACTTCACAACGGTTATCGAGACGCTGGGCAAGTTGGGAATGGACGGAATTGAGTTCGGGGCGTTCGCGCCCCATCCCAATCCGGACAGCCACAACACCCCTGCCAAACGGGAGAAGCTGCGCCGGCTGGTCGAGGACAACGGACTCGAGTTTTCAGGCCTGGCCGCCAACCTGTGGATGCACAAGCTCCCCAGCGTGGAGGACAGCGGTCCTTACATCGCTGAGTTCTCCAAGAACCTTTTTTTCGCCGAGGACCTGGGCATCGACGTGATTCGGGTGGACACGCTGGAACCGCCCGATGTGTTCGAAACCAGCGGAGTCGACCCGGCCCTGGGACGGGAGAGGACCATCCGCGCCTGGCGCACCTGCTGTCGCCTGGCCGCCGATCGGGGCATACGTATTGCGTGGGAGTTTGAGCCCGGGTTTGCTTTCAACAAGCCCAGTGACATTATTTCCATCGTGGATGAAATGAGGGATGCTGGACATTATAACTTCGGGGTGCTCTACGATACCTGTCATGCCCACATGTGTGCGGCCATCGCGGCCCGGCAGCCCGGAGAAAAGGAGACCCTGCCGGGAGGGGCTCTCGAACTGCTGCAAAAGCTTCGCAATAAGATTGGTCATCTCCATCTCATCGACTCGGATGGAACGCTCCACGGCGATGAGACCTCTACCCACAACCCTTTTGGGACTGGAGACCTCAACTTTGACGAACTCATTCCGGAGATACTGCGTTGCGGATGTCCCACTGACTGGTGGACTGTGGACCTTTGTTTTTGGCCGGATGCCTGGGACGTGACGGAGAAAGCAATCCAGTTCCTGAGCGGCATGCGAGACAAATACGCCGCCTGAACCCCGGAACCGAACGGTAGAACACAAACTCACCGGTAACGTCAGGCTCCCGCCCTGCCAGTTCTGTTGTCAGTTCTGTCAGCCCCCTGCAGCCACAAGCGGTTGAATAGCTGGGGAGTCTAATCCCCCCCCTGCCTCCTCCAGGAACCGAAACAGGCTGATCAGATCGAAAAGGCTCATGCTGTCGATCAACCCTTCCGGCATGATGCTTAGAGTTGATTCGTGACGCTCTGCAATATGAGCAACAGGAATGTCGACTCGCTCACCCGTGGCCGTGATCAAAGTCAATTCGTCTTCACTCTCGCCCATGAACAGGCCAGTCAATTCCTCGCCGTTATTCAGCCGAATTCTCCAGGACACGTACTGGTCGGAGACCACTCTCGAGGGAAACATGAGAGATTCCAGTATTTCGCGCCGGCGAAACCTCTTTACGACGGTCGACAGGTCGGGGCCTGCACCCTTCCCTTCCTCACCGAAGACATGGCAGCTGACACACTTGGCCAGGTAAAACACTTTCCGGCCGCGCACCACATTTCCATATTCGTAGCTCATGGGATCGTATTCGAGGTAATCACTCAATTCTTCGAAGCTCAAGTTGCTCAGTCTCTGCCTGCCCCACTGTTCCAGCCAGAGGGGCCTCTTCTCCTCTTCAGACTCTTCAGAGTCCTCTGCAAGATAGGCGGCCAGCTGACGCATTCGCTCGTCAAGTGCTTCCTCCTTCAGCTGCTCCGCCCAGGCCCGCTCAGCCGGCTCCAGTAGTTCCAGAGAAGAATCCCACAGATTCTCCAGGAAACCCTCCATGCTGGCAGCCCCACGGAACTTCCAGGCCTCACGGAACCATTTGATCAGAGAGACTCTCGCTGCCGGAGTCCAGCCGGACTCGATCGTGCGCAGGCAGTAAATCACGTGAATCTGGTCCTCTCTGGGAACACCGGATACCAGATAGGAAAGGCCCTTTTCTATCACTCCCGGCGTCTGCAGAAAAGATAGAACCACGAGCAACTCGCGGTTAACCCGGGGATCCGGGTGTGGAAACTCCATGATCAGACGCCGTCCCAGCGACGGAGCTACTTCCTGGCCCTGGATTGGTCGGGTATCTCGAAACAGTGCCAGTTGGAACACCCGCAGGTAATCCAGCAAAGGTTCCGTAGCGAGGCGTGCGACTCGAATCTGTTTCAGTTTCTCGAAAACCCGCTCAGCTTCTTCCTCACTTTCCAGGTTGTGGATCCAGGCCAGAAGAGCCTCCAGGGTACGCTGTGGATCGGCGTTTGCATTGAGCTGCTCGATTGCCGCCAGCCAGAAAGCCCGCGGAGACCGGGACAGCGCCTGGCGGCAGCTGTAACGAACAAATCGATCCTCATGCCCCAGACAGGAAAGGAGACTTTTCACCAGAGGTCCGCCTCCTGACAGTGGTACCTGCTGATTCTGGACCCAGCGAACAAAGCCCTCTGCTGCTCTGCGCACAACCCTGGGGTCTCGATCCTGGAGCGCAGCCGTCAGAGCCAAGCTGGCCGAGGCGTCTGGAAAGGCCCCTATCAAGAAAATGGCCGCTGCCCGAAGCTCGGAGAAATCGCTCCGAACCAACTTCAGGAGCAGAGATAAATCCGGTCTTGGCCCGTGAATCTGCAACGTTTCTAAGGCCTGCAGGCGCTCCCCAGCACCTCTGCCCGAGTCAAGTACCGCCTTTTCCATCAATCCCTTCCAGGACTCCCCTATAACGTTCTTGAGGCGCCTGACCTCGGCCTGGCCCCAAGCCGAGCGAGGCATGGGCTGTCGCACAATCCTTTCGAGTGGAGAGGTTGGCGCCGACATGCCCTCTCCGTCATAGCGTACCCGGAACAGTCCTCCCCTGGTTTTGCGGCCGCCCGTACAGAAATATAGGTAGCCATCAGGCCCAACATCCAGGTCCGTTACGTTTAATGGCTCGCCGTGAACGAAGTCCAAGATTTTTCCCTCGTAAGTCGCTCCACTGGGCTCGGGGAACTGGACGCGGATCCTGCCTCGCGACCAGTCACCCATAAAGAGTGCACCCCGGTACTTTTCTGGATACACATTGTGGTAGTAAAAGGCCATTCCGACCGGAGACCCTCGACCAGTTTCATCCACACTGGGCAACGTATCGATGTAATAGGGCTGAAATTTGCTCGATCCTGTCCTCCAGCCATAGTCGCCTCCCGGAATGACGTGGAGAAGGCGGCAGGAACGGTACCAGGGCAGTCCATAATCCCATTCCATATCCGCTTCATATGCGAAGATTTCTCCACCCCGGTTTATGGCAAAGTCGAACGGGTTGCGGAAACCTCCCGCGATCTGAGACCACCTACCGGAGGACACATCAAAACGCTGGATGGTTCCTCCCGGTGCGGTGATGTTCCGGGCATGGCCTCGAGGGTCCAGGTACCGGGGAAGCAGGTGGTCCTCACGAAGGTTCCTCGATTCGGAGAGTGGGTTGATCCGGGCATTGGGATAGGAATGATTTCCAAACAGAATGTAGAGGGAGCCATCGAGACCTAGTTCTATCTCGTGGGGTCCGTGTTCGCCCAGTCGCCCAAGGGTAGGAGTGACCAAGTCTACACGGTCTGCCCGATCATCTCCGTCCAGATCTCGAATACGATAAAGACCGGTTCCGTCAGGTCCCAGACCATGTGCAAACACATCTCCCTGGGCCAGAAACTCCAAACCGTGGGCTGTTCCAATCTCTAGAGTCAGCGGAATCTTGCTCTCGAATTCTCCATCCTCATCCCGGTCCTCCAAGTAAATGATCCCTCCATCAAGCACCGCCAACACGGGCCGTCCCCGCGGCCCAAAGGTCATGTTGACCACCGAGCCCACCAGGTCGTGTCCGGCCACCTGTTCGACGTGAAAACCCTTGGGGGTAACAAAACGGCCCGAGATGTCCGTCAGGCGCTCTCTGCGGATGGCGTCCAGCTCGGGCATCAGGCGACCCCCTGGCAAAGCCTCGGGGACAAGGGTAGTTTCGTCTGCAGCGCAACCTGCCAGCCCAACAACGAAGAGGAACAGCGCACGCAGGCACCAGAATTGATCCATTGGTGCTAAGAGTGTAGAAGGAATCCGAGGGGGATTCCACATATCGTGGAACCTAAAAGTTGAGCGTGCGATAGCGGGAGGCGCCTTAGGAGGAGACCTCCACCCACTCTGGTAGAGGAGTAATGTCAGAGGTGGGCCGTGGTCCGGGATCCGCCCGCCCCGTGTCCGAGAGCCTATGAATGACCCTCACCTTCATATTTTGGAGGCACTGCATCTGGCAGGAAAGTCGAATCCCGGACAACTGTCTCTCGGCAAGTTTGTCTCTCTCGGCAACGGTCATTCGCTCTGGTTCACCCTCCAGGAACTCAACTCTGCAGGTGGTGCAGCGCCCATTCCCGCCACACGCATGCATAATGTCCACTCCCGCATCTTCAATCGCCAGGACCAGGCGAGTTCCTTCCTCAACTTCGAGTGTACTCAGGCCTTCAACGTCGAGTGTTGGCATTCTATTCCTCCGCGCTAAATCGCTAAACTCGGCAGGGGCTACTACAATACTTTAATATAAAATATACAGAGTGACTGAGAATGGGCCAGAGTAACGAACAGTATTTCGAGATTTTTTCAGATTACCTGAAAGAGAACGGTCTGAAGATGACGCGGCAGCGCCGTCTGATCGTAGACACTTTTCTGCATGTCGATGGGCATTTGAGCTCTGATGAGCTGTACGAAGCCACTCGCAGAAAGGATCCCGGAATCGGCTACACCACGGTTTTTAGAACACTGAAGGCGATGACTGAGTGTGGGCTTGCCAGAGAGACCGATCTGAACGATGGGCGAATCCGCTTCGAACGGCTCTACAGACGCCCCAAGCACCACCACATCGTATGTCAGGAATGCCACAAGACCATTGAGTTCTTCAGCCCGGAACTGGAAGAACTGCAGTCGAGCATCGCCTCCGAGTACGGACTGTTGCCCGTACAACAGCGCTTGCAGATCTATGGCGTCTGCAGGGAATGCCAGGAGAAAAGAACCCCTTCCAAACAGGTGTTCGATAACGAAAAGGTCTTCGCTCGCGATGCCCTCCGCATCGCCATGGCTACGGAAGAGAGGGGGGTCAGCTTTTACCGATCAGCCTCGGAATCTGCCGCATCCGCGTCCACCAAGCAGGCCTTTCTAAACATGCTGGAAGAAGAGGAACGACACTTGAGCCACCTGCGTGTTGAGTGGGACCGACTGCTTAGAGAGACACCTGAGATTGTGAGTGCCCCCGTTTTCCTGCATTTTGATTTTGATGCTCTCGAAGCAATCTTTCCTTCAGAAGTTAAGGTTCGTGAGGGCCTCCTTCGAGATCTGAGTGAGGTGGGAGCTCTGGAAGTGGCCTTAAAAATGGAACGGGAGGCCTACGCCTTCTTCAATGAGTATGCAGAACGCTTCGAGGACACGCGTGGACGCGATATTTTTGAGAAGTTTGCTTCTGAAGAGAAGGAGCACTGTGACATCATCAGGGAGGCGCTTGATCGACTTTCAGTCGACGCGGGATAGTATCCACAGTTTCATCAATAGGTTACAGTCTTTCTATTGTGTAAGAAGAATCTTTAGTTATCTGTGATTGGGTCACAACTTGGTCACATCTATCCGGCAATGATTAGCCATAATATTTGAATCGGGATCCACTAATCGAGGGGCCTGTTTTCCAAAAAGGAAGTCCTCATCCTTCTTTGATAGCCCTGTTTCGGCCTCCGATAGCCCCGCATGGATCGACGGATCCAGTCCAAACATTGCAGAGAACTGCCCGCAGCTGAGTCATCAGCCGATACCGCTCCGTCAAGCGAGGATATGGCTTTCTCCTCTTGGCAACCTGAATAACCCCAACTTCAGGGACAGGTGAATCCGACACAGGGGCAAGAAATCAAATCCTTCGATAGAAGCTTCCTCAGCATCTTGTAGCCGTTGTCGGTCACCACTAAAATTTAAGAAGCCTTTCATCTCAAAAGGGTCAAACGTGAGACCCGACAACATTCTGCGCGAATGTGATAACTGGCGAGAAGCTCCTGAGCGACAAACGAGAAGAGTGTCCCTCATTTGTTCAGGGGTGTAATGTCTTTCTCATAGCACTATCTTTAAATATGGAGGTGATTATGCCCAATTTGTGAGGAGGCAAAGTTCCTTTGGTGGTCCGAAGGTTTATCCGCTGGCGATTGTCGTTAAAACGCAAGATATTTGGCGATAGATTTGTTGACTGGAGTTTGTCAGTTGTACGAAGAGTTTTAGGTGATAGATTTGCGGATTGGATTGCGGAAATCGAATCATCTTCGGACGCCCCATAGGGATTGACCAAAAACATTAAACGCGATTTATCACACGGGTCACGAGACGTCCCTCTTCTCGTCTAGGCTACCTCGCTGAGGACTCGAACGGGAAAGCCTTCCGTCACGAACTTCAAAGCTTTCCGTGGATCCAAATTGGAACCAAATCACGGATTACTGAAAATGTCCCTAAAACGAGTACTCCTGTAAACAGTGGATAACAAAGGGGTTTAATTGGTGGAGCTGAGGGGATTCGAACCCCTGACCCCCTGAATGCCATTCAGGTACTCTTCCAACTGAGCTACAGCCCCACCGCGGGTTGGAAAGGAAAATCTTAACTAATTGTTCGAGAACTGGTCCAGCAGTTCCTGATTGATTCGGATCTGTTCGTCTTCGCGGAGCTGATCGACCACGTTCTTGATATAGGTGTTGAAGAAATTGTTTCGAGCGCTCTTGGTAAGCGTACTCTCAATTTGATCCTTGCGTGAATCGAAGATCGCCTCGTCCTGTTCCGTCTTCTCCGCTACTTCGAACACCATCAGCTTACCGGCGATCCGAATGGGCGAGCTGACATCGCCAGCTTCCATCCATGGGAGCCGCGCATGCATAAGTGGCGAGGATTTGATGACATCGTCAACGGTCTCTCCGTTCTTGAAAAAAAGCGTTGTCGTCGCCTCCAGATTCTGATCCCGGGCCGCCTCTTGAAGGGAGCTTTGTCGTGCCGCGGTAAAGAGCGTGTCTGCTCTTTCCTGGGTCAGCCGCCTCGTGTTGTGCTCTATGAAATCCTCTTCCACCCGGGCTGCGACTTCTTCGAACTGAGGAATCTGGGGGGGCTGAATGACCTCGAGGCCAGCCACCACATACCCTGTCGGGGTGAGATAGGGTTGGGAGAACAACCCGTCCGGATCTAGATTGAAGGCCTCACTGATGAAATCGCTGCGAACCTGAATGTTACTCGGCATTTCGTCGCGGGGAAAAAGACCCGTCGTTCTAATCTCCAGATCTTCATCGGCAGAGACATCATCCCAGGAAACCCCCTCCTTGAGACGTTGTAGAAGGCCGAGTGACCGCTCCAGACTCCGTTCTTTGGAGAGCTCTTCGCGGAGCTGATATTCGGCCAGTGTCTGCTTCAGATGCTCGGTTGAATCGGGTTTCAAAGTAACCTTGATAATGTGATAGCCGAAAGCCGTCTGGACGACTTCGCTGAGTTCACCTGGGTCGAGCCGGAAGGCAGCCTTGTCGAAGTCCTCGTCGTGGATGCCTCTCGGGAAAAAGCCCAGGTCTCCTCCCCGGCTGGCGCTGTCGGCTTCTGAATGACGACGGGCAAGCTCCTCGAAACTGGCACCTTTCTTAAGTCGCCGCAGGACTCGCCGGGCCAGCTTCAACTTTACCGGATCATTCTGATTGGGCTTGGTCTTGAAAAGGATCTGACTGGCCCGGATGCGCTCCTGTCCATCCACATTCTCCATCCGCTCCGCAATCTGCTCCTGGTTGAGTTCAATCTCGTCCGGCCGCAGCGCAAGGTCAAAAAATTGAACCTGGCGCTGCTCTTCTCCCCGGTACGCGTCAGGGCGATCCTCAAAGTATTTCTTGAGCTGTGCCGGGTCAGGATCCTGGTCGATTTCGGCAGGGTCGAAAAGGACATAGTGGATTCTGGTCTGCTGCTCCTGCTTTGCAAACTCCCTTCGCAGATCCGCGGGTGGCACACTGAGACCGGCTGTGAGCAGCTGACGAAGCTTGTCACCCAGGATCCCCCGGCGAATGTTCTCCTCGAACTCCGTTACGGTCAGATCGTTAGCCCGCAGCACCGCGGCATAACGTTCGGGGCCGACGAAGTTCCCTTGCTCATCCTTGAAACCCATACCTAGAACGACCTCCTCTATCTCTGAATCGGGTACCGACAGCCCCGCGTCCAGGGCATGAAGAGCAATGGAGTGTTCTGTGATCAGGGAGTTAACAGTCTGGCCGGCAAGGTTCAGCTGAGCGGCAAACTGCTCGAAATTGTCACCCAGCTGCTGCCGGTAGAAACCCACCAGCTGGGCGTGCTGACGTCGAAACTCTACGATACCGATGCTACGATCCCTGACTCGGGCAATCTCCAAGGCAAAAAGCCCGCTACTTGCGGTGGGAGCATCCACGAACAAGAGCACCATGCCGGCTCCCAGGACCACGATCAGTAGCCACAATATCCACTTTAACGAGTCGCGCTTTTCGCGAAACACTTTTAACATCGGATACTCTAGAGGAACCCAAAATTATAGCATAGCTACCGATATCTAAATCGCTCGTCCTCGCCCCCGAAAATAGCCTTTTTGAACTATCTACCAGGCGTTTGCAGGTTGGTTCCGAGCCGTGTCTACCTTCTTGAACTGACTACTTGTTTGGGCAATAATAGAGATTTCCGAATGGAAAGAGTCGGGCCGGTTCGGGGTGAGTTCCCGGTGAAAGAGTGGGTCTGGGTTCTATCTCCAGAGAGAACCCTCGGAATCTTTGTTGGCCTTTCTTGCCGCCTGGTCGCGAGGCAATTTTTTGAGCATGAATAAGGCTTTCCAGCTTTGTGACGGAGAGAAGTGTTTGCGAGAGACAACATGAGAATTCGCTCCCTTTTTGGATATTTTTCGAATGATCTCGCCATCGATCTGGGGACGGCAAACACCTTGGTATACGCCAGGGGCCGGGGGATCGTGGTCGACGAGCCTTCAATCGTAGCTATCAACAAAAAAACCAACAAAGTCTGCGCTGTAGGTCATGAGGCCAAAAAAATGCTGGGGCGAACCCCGGGTAATATAGTGGCCATCAAACCGATGAAGGATGGTGTCATCGCCGATTTCGACGTCACCGAGGAGATGTTGAAGTACTTCATTCGTAAGGCTCACAACAGAAACCATCTCCTGAGTCCGCGTATCGTAATCTGCATTCCCTCCGAAATCACCCAGGTCGAGAAGCGGGCGGTTCGCGAATCGGCTCTCCGCGCCAAGGCCAGTGAAGTGTTTCTCGTGGAGGAAGCCATGGCCGCTGCGATTGGGGCGGGGCTCACCATTACCGAGCCGTCCGGCAACATGATTGTCGATATCGGTGGAGGTACCACCGACATCGCTGTCATAAGCCTGTCTGGAATCGTCTACAGCCGCTCGGTACGAGTGGCGGGTAACGAAATGGACGAGTCCATCATCCAGTACATCAAACGCAAGCACAACCTTCTTATTGGTGAGCGTACGGCGGAGCAGGTCAAGCACAACATAGGATCGGCCGCTCCGCTGGAAAAGCCGACGACCATGGAGATCAAGGGACGAGACCTGATCGAGGGGATTCCGAAGACCATCGAGGTCACGAACGACGAGATGCGCGAAGCGCTTGCTGACAGCATCGCGACCATAGTCAACGCTTTGAGAGTGGCACTCGAGCGTACGCCTCCCGAACTCTCCGCCGATATCATGGACAAGGGAATCGTACTGACGGGTGGTGGAGCCCTTCTCAAGAACCTGGACCTGCGTATTAAATCTGAGACTGGATTGCCGGTGTTTTTGGCTGAGGACCCCCTCTCTTCCGTGGTTCTAGGGACCGGCGAGATGCTGAAGGAAATGTCTCTCTTGAGACAGATCACTCTCGAATGATCGCTTCCCTCCGGGCCAGACCCACCTTACTCTTGGTGCTTCTGTTGCTGGCCCTGCTGCTGCTAATTTCGATCCAGGCCAGAGACGAAGAAGGCATGGTGATGCTGAAGACCTGGGGTGTGGCCGTCAGGGCTCCCTTCGGAGGCACTGTGCATTTCGTTCGTTCACGCCTCAAGCGCGCAGTCAACCAGTATGTACTGCTGGTGCAGACCGCGTACCAGAACCAAAAGCTGACGCGAGAGAATGAGGTCCTCAAACTTGAAGCGCAAAGGCTTCGGGCCCTGGTGCGATCAGCGGTCCGGTCCGGAGAATTCGATCGCATCTACCAGCACCACCAGCTGGAAACAATCGCGGCATCCATCATTCAGAGAAGTCCTCCTTTCCTGTCTACGACATTCCAGCTAAATGCGGGTCGAGCTCACGGAGTCCAACGCAACGCCGCTGTGATCCGGCCGGAAGGAATAGTGGGCAGAGTACAGGCGCTAACGAAGTGGAGTTGCGAAGTACAGCCGATTACGCAGACCGAAGCTGGAGCCGGGGCCATTCTGTCGGACACCCGGACACAGGGAGTCGTTAGGGGACAGGGTAACGACCTGCTGCGACTGGACTACATCCCTATCTCCGTTCCGGTCCGGGTTGGAGAGTTCGCGTACACATCGGGCGCCGATCGGATCTATCCAGCTGGCCTTCCCATTGGGCGGGTGGTTTCGGTAACCGAAGGGAACCATGTTCATCAGCACATACTGCTGAGGCCCTCAGCTGACCTTTCCAGATTGGAAGAGGTGCTTGTCGTGGACCCGGGTCAGGAGTCTCCACCGAAGTCGGGGGGTGGCGGAGACCCTCTCTCCCAACTGGGATAGCTCCCAAGAGCCAGGGAATGACGACCAAAGAAATCACGATTCTCCTAGTTGCCGCCGCCGTTTTTCACTTTCTGAGTTCGAGCTTGCTCAGGGTGGGGTTCTACTTCGACGTGATACTCGTGGCCACCGTCTATGTGGCCAACTATTCCGATCCGGCCAGGGCAACGCTGCTAGGTTGTGTTTTCGGTCTGGTTCAGGACATCGTGGGACTTCACTCCATGTTGGGTCTGAACGGGTTTTCGAAGACTTTGATCGGATTTGCAAGTTATTACCTGATTCGGTATCTCGTTTTGGAGACCAGGATCGGAAAAACCACCTTGCTTTTCTTTCTCTCCCTTCTGGATGTAGGAATCATCTATGGATTCATTTGGTTGTTGACGGAGACAGTGCCCACTGGGTTACTGGGTCAGACATTATTAAAGGCAATCCTTACAGCCCTTTCCGGAACTGCCCTCTTCTACCTGTTGGATAGATTGCGTTTCCGGCGGCAAGACTACAGTCACCTCTAGCAGCCCTTATGGGGACTCCTTCTGTCGAGGGTCCTGGTCGAATTCTGCGACTTCAGTTGATGTTGGC
>CAZMGM010000002.1:0-16693 GCA_964565865.1 uncultured Acidobacteriota bacterium
TGGTGAGACAGTCCAGGTCTTCTGTTCGGTTTTCCAAGCTTCTTCAGGAGACCTCGGACCAAAGAAGCCCTTCAAGAATACGCGGCTTCTGTCCATCCGTCAAACTTTCCGACTCCCTGTCCTGGACGAAAGAGACTGGCAAGCCGAGCAACCCGGTGCTAAAGTTCGAGTGTGAAGCTCTGGGAAGACAGCACCCATGACTGGGAGGAAGCCGACCCTGCTAATTTCACTGGGCAGGCACGAGTCCAACGCAGCGGTTTTCTCGATGGCAAGGATCAGATTCGGCAGTTTCGGGTCGAGTTTGAGCCAAATGCCAGGACCAACTGGCACATCCACTCCGGTCTACAAGTGCTGGTTATCGTCTCCGGTACCTGCCTGGTACAGAAATGGGGAAAAGAGGTCAAGCGTGTCTCAGCAGGACAGACAGTCGTATTCGAACCTGGGGAAAAGCACTGGCACGGAGCCAGTTCCGATGGTCCCGTGATTCATCTGGCGTTGAATGTGAATACCACGACTGCCTGGCTTGAAGAAGTGGAGCTGGACGAATCACGCTGAAGACCACGTTTTAAGACCCCTACTCTGTCAGGCCTTATGGTCCTGAGTGCCTGCAGGGACCGCGGTGAAGGGACAGGTGGAAGCCGCGGAGCCCGACAAATACTCCTCCCAAGAAAAACTGCACTTTTTGGAAGGATGGCGATCAGGTGGCCCCTTGAATCGTGTTTCAGATCTTGACTGCCGGGCTACCCTTCAGCTGGTGCTGATGACGGGCCCGGTCAGCCCCTAACAGTCCCTTCCTGGTATCCTCAACATCGAAGGGCTCCCGCTCGGAAGCACAGCCCGCCACTTTGAGGGCAAGGGAGATTATGAGAAAAACTAAGACAATACTTGGAGCGATCCTCATCTGGCACCTTCTTCTAGCAGCCCAGGGTGAAAGTCTAGCCGGCCACGTAGTGACCCGTTAAGCCAGGCAAAATGATAGAATCAGTGCCCCTTGCAGCACCCAACGAATCAAGAATTGATCGAGCTGTGGCGTGACGAGCCGGCTCCCTTGTTGCCGCTCCTCCATGCCTTCCAGGATCGGGATGGACATCTTTCTGGGGAGGCGATCCGAGAGACCTCTAAGGCTTTGAAGATCCCGCTGGCTGATCTTTACGGGACAGTCACATTTTATCATCACTTTTCGCGCCAGCCCGAGCATGGTAACTATCGAGTGTGCACAGGACCGGTCTGCCGGTTTCGCGGGGGACTGGAACTACTAGAGACGTTGGGAAATCGGGCCGAACAAATGCCCTGTGCGGGTCGCTGCGATGATCCAATACCGGTTATCCGCGGAAAGCGCCTGGTTGTCGGTACATCTCCCGAGTCCCTGGTCAGTCGCCAGTCGCCTCTCCCACCATGCAATCCCGGCGGAGTCGAGGAATGCGTTTTTGCTTTTATCCGCGACACGGACCGCAACCGCATTGCCGGTTATAGGAAAAGCGGCGGATACGAGGCGCTGACTCAGGCGGTCCTGGAACGGGACCCTGGAGACATCATCCGGCTGGTCACTGAAAGTGAGCTGGCAGGCCGGGGGGGAGCAGGTTTCCCAACTGGACGCAAGTGGCAAGCCGTCGCGGAGGCTCCAGGTGAGCCAAAGACCATCGTCTGCAATGCCGATGAAGGGGAACCCGGCTGCTTCAAAGACCGAGTTCTAATGGACCACGACCCCCATGCAGTCATCGAGGGAATGATCCTGGCCGGTCGTGCTACTGGAGCTATGCGTGGATTTATCTATCTCCGGTATGAATATCCTGAAACTTTCAGGATTCTGGAGCAGGCGCTTCGCGAAGCGGAAGAAGCTGGCTTTCTCGGGGACCGGATTCTGGGACAGAACTTTTCTTTTCACCTGTACCTGCGACGGGGAGCTGGAGCCTACATCTGCGGAGAAGAAACCTCACTGCTCAACAGTCTCGAAGGAAAACACCCGTTTCCCCGCAATCGACCTCCTTATCCTGTAACGCATGGCTATGAAAACCTTCCCACTGTCGTCAATAACGTGGAAACCCTGGCTTCCGTCCCTCCGATTCTGAGAATGGGTGCTGAATGGTATCGGGGGCTCGGCTTGAATGATCACAGCGGAACCAAAGTGATTAGTCTTTCAGGTGACATCCAGGAGCCGGGCAACTACGAGGTACCCCTCGGAATGCCTTTGAAGACTCTGCTCTACGATTGGGCGGGCGGTCCTCCAACCGGCAGAATGATCCAGGCAGTCACGATGGCAGGTCTGTCGGGGGGGTTTCTGGCGGGTGAGGATCTGAACGTTACTCTCGACGAGCCCAGCATTCGAGAATGTGGCTCTTTTCTAGGCGCCGGTGGAATCATGGTCTTCGACTCAAGCCGTGATATGGTGGAGGTAGCCCACAGCGCCATGAGCTTTTTCGCCGAAGAGTCCTGTGGGAAGTGCTTTCCCTGCCGGATCGGCACCCGGCGGCTGACCGAACGCCTTTCCGGAGAGGCCGGTCCAAGGCAATTGGACGCCTGGACTAGGGAAGTCAAGGATCTGGGCGAAATCATGAAGGAGTTGAGTGCCTGCGGCCTTGGGGTTGCTGCCCCGCTGGTTAGCGATAGTCTCTTGAAGTACTTTCCGGAACAGATCGATCGACACCTGCGGAATTCAGGGTAGGATCGGAAATGAATACGGACTCAACTCAAGGGATAGAGACGGCCACCATTACGATCGACGGGGTCGAAGTTTGTTTCGAGCCTGGTGAAACCGTCTACGAAGTGGCCGACCGGCACCAGGCGCAGATCCCGACCCTGTGTTACGACCCACGCCTGGAACCCTTTGGAGGCTGCCGTCTTTGTGTCGTGAAGATTGAGGGGACCCACAAGCCGGTGGCGTCATGTACCACCGTCGCGACCACGGGAATGGTCGTTCGGACCAAGACTCAGCAGCTCGAAAAGCACCGCAAGACTCTTCTGGAAATGGTGGCTAGCGAAAACCGTGAGGCCCAAGTCGATCCTCTTAGCGGATATGCTTCCCAGGAGCTGACCACCCTCACCGACCGCTACGGTGTAAACAATGGTCGCTTCTCCGGCAGCACGTCGGGCCGATCCAAACAGGACGATAACCCTTTCATCCTGCGCGACTACGAACAGTGCATCTCCTGTTACCGTTGCGTGCGCGTGTGTGCAGAGCAGGAAGGCGACTATGCGATCACGGTCCTGAACCGAGGATTTGAGACCCGAATCGCAACTGAGTTCGACGGTCTTCTCAAGGATTCGGCCTGTACCTTTTGCGGCCAGTGTGTGCAGACGTGCCCTACTGGAGCTCTGGCGGACAAAAAGGCCCTCCAGTACGCCGATCTCCCGGAGGAAATCAGCAAGACTCGAAGTACCTGTCCCTATTGCGGCGTCGGCTGCTCCGTGGACCTTCTGACTAAAGGCGACAGACTGGTAGGGATTCACCCGGCCATGGACGGGCCGGCCAACGAGGGCGCTCTCTGCATCAAGGGACAGTTCGCTCATGATTTTGTCCAGCATCCGGACCGCCTGGCTTCCCCCTTGGTTCGAGACGGGAAGGGCGAATTGAGAGAAACCAGCTGGGACGAGGCCCTCGACCGGGCTGCTGACGGGTTTCGGAAAGTGCGTAAACAGTACGGCCGCCACGCCATCTACGGGGTCGCCTCGGGCCGCACGCCCGGAGAAGCTGATTACATGATGCAGAGGTTTATCCGGGCCAGCTTCGGGACCAACTATATCGACAACTGCAGCCGTGCCTGACATGCCCCAACGGTGGCCGGTCTGGCTGCCACTATCGGCCGGGGTGCAATGTCCAACCCGCTGGCCGACATGGAAAAGCCCGATGTCATCTTCTGCATAGGCACCAACATGACCGAGTGCCACCCGGTTGCCGCCACGCGCATCAAGAGAGCGGTTGCACGCGGTGCCCAGCTGATTGTGGCCGATCCCAGGCACATTGTCCTGGCTGATCTGGCTAATACATTCCTACAGATTCGGGTCGGCTCGGATTCCGCACTTCTCCTGGCAATGGCTCACGTCATCGCTCGTGAGGGACTTGTCGACCGGAAATTCATGGAGGATCGGACGACTGGAGGTGAAGACTTTCTCGAACACATTCAGGAGTTTCCGCCTCGGTGGGCGGAAACTATTACAGGCGTTCCGGCCCGGGACATTGAAAACGCCGCGCTGGCCTACGGATCGGCAGAAAAAGCGGCCATTTACTACACTCTCGGCATCACAGAGCACATCTGTGGCGTTGACAACGTCCAGGGTCTTTGCAACCTGGCACTCATGACCGGAAACCTGGGTCGAGAAGGAACCGGGATCAATCCCATGCGGGGTCAGAACAATATTCAGGGAGCCGGGGATAGTGGCGCCATCCCCAACAACTATCCCGGGTTCCAGCCCGTGACCGACCCGGAAAACCAGGCCAAGTTCAAGGAGGCCTACGGAACGGAGATCGACCTGGGCAAGGACATCACCAAGGTTCGAGCCCTGGAACTAGCTGGCGACCAGATCCGAGCTATGCTTATCGACGGAGAGAATACCCTGGTTTCGGATCCCGACATGAAACACTGTGAACACGCGCTTCGCAGTCTCGACCATCTGGTCGTAATCGATATCTTTCTAACCGAAACGGCGCAACTAGCTGACGTTGTTCTTCCTGCCACCAGCTGGGCGGAGACGGACGGAACATACACCAATACGGAGCGGCGGGTGCAGCGGGTGCGGCAGGCGGTGACTCCACCTGGAGAGGCCAGACCTGACTGGTGGATAGTAGCTCAGATTGCTCAGCGTATGGGAATAAAGGGTTTTGAGTTCCAGTCAGCTAAAGACGTTTTCAATGAACTCTGTAGTCTCTCTCCGATTTACGCCGGTCTCAACTGGGACAAAATTGATCAAGGTGAATACCACTGGCCGGTTCCCTACGAGGGGCACTCCGGGACGCCCATTCTGCACGAAGGAAAGTTCCGAAACGGCCGCGGTATCTTCAAGCTGATCCGCTACCGTGATCCAGCCGAAACCATTGATGAGGAATTCCCGGTGTGGCTCACGACCGGACGACGGCTGGAGTCCTACCACACTCGGACCCAGACCGGGCGCGCCCAAGGCATCGACTACCTGCTTCCTGAGGAGACACTGGAAGTGCACCCGCAAGACGTCCAGGCATGGGGCCTTAGAAGCGGAGACTGGTGCTCCATGTCCAGCGCGAGAGGATCCATAAAAATCAAAGTACAAGCCACGCGCCGCTCTCCGCGAGGCACCGTGTTCACAACCTTCAGCTTCAGCGATGTTCCAGTGAATATCCTAACGGGATCGGGTTACGACCCCATCACCGACACGGCTGAGTTGAAAGTGTGTCCGGTGAGAATTGAACCGGTTTAACAGATCCTGAATGCTGGCGCTCACTTTCGCTCACGCCGTTACCAGTGCTGAGTCCCGGGTTGAAATGCCAGCCTATCAGTGTAGTTACCATAGAGACAGGGAGGCCACAAAGGCAGTTCGCTGTGCCCTTTTTGTCCAAAGGGGTAAAGACTCCCACCAGTTTGGAGGACTCGCAGTGAAGGTAGGTGAATTTCTGGGAAAGTACAGTTCTTCGGTTCTGGGTCGAGGTCTCGTCCAACAGATCCAGTGACCCCGTCTGTGAGGTGGATCAAATGCTGCGAGCTCGTCTACCGTCTGCCAGAATCTCCTCCAGGCCCAGAACCAGGCTTCTCGTCATCCCAAACTAGATTAGTCGGTTGCCCCCGGCATTGGTCGCAATCGCTCCGCCGATCGTGGCAGTTCCGCGTGCGCCAAAATCAAGAGGAAGAATGAATCTTTCCCTGCTGGACTGCCTGCAGCGCCCTACCTGGAAACCGGAAGAGTCGGAGCCCGTCGGTATAGTGATTTCCTATGAAGGATCCCCGTCGGGTAACGCCTGCTGAGTTCGCAATCATCGAAGTGTTGTGGGCTCACACCGAGGATCTTCCAGTCAGGGTCGTGAGACGGAAGCTAGCCCCTCGGCGAAATCTCGCCTACACAACGGTCATGACCCTACTGGACAAAATGAGACGCAAGGGTACGGTCAGGCGCAGGAAACGGGGCAAGGCCTACTTCTACGCTCCCACGGTAAAGCGTCGAGAAGTCCTCAATTTCCTGGTTCAGGAATTTGCCAATTCCTATTGTCACGGACACCGTGGGTTGCTCAAGCCCTTCCTGCAACCATCTCACCTGGCCAGAACCTCTGCGGTGGCACTCGCTGCCGCAACCCGGCAACCCGGTCTTCCAGTGAGTGACCTGGAAGTCGAGCTCCTCTGACCCATTAACCGGAAGGGACTGCTAGCACTAGATCCCTTCCTTTAGATCGAACTGGTCACGGTATTTGGGTGAGATGTAGATGTAGCTCTCCTCGATCAGATTCGTGAGGTACTCTTCGAGTTCCGGAAGGGCCTTTGCTTCATAGAGGTGCATCTGGATTTCTGAGCGGACGTCTTCCAAAGGTTTGACGCGGAACATTTCTTTTCCGGTAACTTTGATAATCTGAATGCCCCAATCCTGCTCGATTAACCCCGTAGTTTGTCCGGCCTCCAGATCAAATACGGTTTTCTCTAGGTTCTCCGCTAGGACTCCCTTTTGAAAAGGACCGATATCGCCACCTCGAGACGAAGTTGCACCTTCGGAGTATTCCCTGGCCAGGTCCTCAAAGGTGCTGCCCGCCTGCAGCAGTTCCAGCACTTGTTGCGCCTGGTCTCTGGCTTCCTGTTTGGACTTGTCCCCATAGAGAATAGCAATCTCGGAAAGCGTCACCTGGGGAGGATCAGAAAAGTCTTCCTGGTGTCCCTGATAATAAGCTTCAATTTCCGGCGTCAGCAGCGTAATTCGACTGTAAACCACTTGTTGCTGGAGCATCTCAACTATCATGCGTTCCCGGACAGTTCCCCGAAAGCTCTGAAGATTACTACCTCTCTGCTGTAGAGCCTGATCCAGAACCTGGAGGTTGGGAATACCGTTCTCCTCCATGAGGTTCTGTATGTAGCGCTCGACGTCTCTCTCTATTTCCGCACCCATACCCATGTCTTCAGCCTTCTGAAGCATAAGCTTGGTTTCGATCAACTCCTGCAAGCGCAACCTTTTCCGTTTTTCGTAAACCTCCTGAAGCCGCCCCTCGTCTTTGATCTCCCCACGGAGATCGACTTGAAGTAGGCGCAGATCCTCGTCCAGTTCGGTTTTCGTAACTACATCCTGGTTGATTCTCACGACGATCTCATCCAGAATCACTTCGTCCGGCGCATCCTGGCCGAATGAAGCGACACCGATGGATAAAGCCATGGAGGCGAACACAAGGCCTTTCACAGACGCAGAAATGGAGCATCCAGTGCGTTCTGTATTAACCGAGCTCAGCATTTCTACTTCTCCAAAAACGGTCGAGCCGCTCGTCTAGAATCTCCACTTCAGCCTGGGTAATTCGTTCCTGCACAAAGGCATGAACGGCGAGGCGTTCTTTCTCGGTCAGGATCAGCTTGAAAATCTTCTCCTGTACCTCATAGAACTTCTGATAGTGCCTGGGAGTCCGTTCCTCCACAGTGAAAATGTGGTAGCCGAAGTGGGATGCGAAAACCAGGCTGATTTCCCCTACCCGAAGCTTAAATATGAACTTCTCGAAGGCAGGGGGCAGCTGTCCGGGCTCAAACACACCCAGTTCACCGTGATCGTGGGTACCCGCTGAGTGTTTTTCAGCCAGATCGCGAAAATGTCGGAAGTCACCCGGTACCAGTTGTTGGCGAAGGTGCTCTGCCTGACCGAAGTCACTCAATAGAATTTCCAGAACGCGTAATTGTTCGTCAACCACAAACTCCTTTTCGTGGTTGACATAGTACCGCCGCAACTCGCTCAGAGTAACCCGGTCGCCGCTCACGAGACGAGACTGGACGTAATTGTGGACGGTCAGAAACCGCTGACTCCACTTTTGCGCCGATGCCGAGTCGGTTCCAACGGCCTCCCATGCTGCGGTCCGATCCCGGGTGGCCTGCTCGGGCAACTGGTAACCTTCTCGTTCTGCTTCGTAAAACAGAATCCACTGCACCAGAAAGTGCTGGAAGCGGCTGGCCAGAGCTTCCGTGGCAATCTCTTCGTCCGACAGATTCAGGTACTCTTCAAAGTCACTTCGGAGAACCGAATTGCCGTTGACTCTGGCGATAATTACCTCCCGTTCAACCAGTTCGGGATCGGGTCCCGGAGGTCCCTGGCAGGCTAGTCCGGAGCCGACCAGAAAGAAACCTATGAAATGTCGGGCAGGAGCAAAATGATTCATCGTTCGGGGTAACAAACAGCTCTAGCAGCTTCCCGGTTCCCCTGGAGAGGCTTCATTCTAACACAGGGATTTGTTCGAGGAGCTGCTCTAGTTGCATCAGAATGTCGACTGGTTGCCGAGCCTCGATGGACCCGGTCAGAACACCCTGGGGTGACAGGCTCACCGCCGGCAGGCTCTGCAACACACGAACCAGAGCATCGAGATCTACTGGGGAATCCTCCCTAAGTTGGATATGAAATCGGGCACCTTTTCTCTCGATGGAGGCGACACGAAGACGTTTCGCCTTCAACCGCAGCCTGCCATACTCAAATAGGTTCACAACGGCTCTGGGATACTTGCCGAAACGGTCCACGACTTCACCTTTTAGAGCCGCTGCGGTAGCTTCATCTGTGATCCCGGCGATCCGCTTGTAAAGCCACAATCGAAGCATCGCATCTTCAATGTAGTGATTGGGGATCTGTATATCCAATCCCAGATCGATCGATGTCTGCACGTCCTCTATCCAGGGCTCTCCACGCAGTTCGGCAACCGTCTGCTTCAACAAGCTGTTGTAGAGATCGAATCCGACTGCATTGATATGTCCGTGCTGCTCGGCTCCAAGGATATTTCCGGTGCCTCGAAGCTCCAGGTCGTGGGCAGCGATACGGAAGCCCGCTCCCAGATCGCTGAACTCTCGTATGGCGGCTAGTCTCTTGCGCGCAACTGTGGTGAGCACTTCCTGGGATGGGATGAGAAGGTATGCATAGGCTCGCTGGTAGGATCGTCCGACACGGCCCCTCAATTGATAGAGCTGGGACAAACCGAACTGGTCCGCCCGATTCACAATCAAAGTGTTGGCCCGAGGAATGTCTAGACCGTTTTCGATAATGGTGGTGCAGACAAGAACATCGTACTCACGATCAACGAACCTGAGCATGACTTTCTCAAGCTGTTTCTCCGGTAACTGGCCGTGAGCAACGGCCACGCGTGCCTGGGGGATGATTCGGCTTACCAGGTCGGCCACTGAATAGATTGTCTCGACCGAGTTGTGTACGAAAAACACCTGACCATTCCGCTTCATTTCCAGGTCGACCGCACTGCGAATGATCTTTTCCGAGAAACGCACAACGACTGTCTGAATGGCCAGACGGTCCTTGGGCGGTGTCTCGATGATGGAAAGATCTCGTAAACCAAGAATCGACATGTTTAGCGTTCTCGGAATAGGTGTCGCCGAAAGGGCAAGCACGTCGACATGGCTTCGCAAATTCTTGATCTTCTCTTTTTGAGTGACGCCAAATCGTTGTTCCTCATCGACGATAAGAAGTCCCAGCTTTCTGAAGGTGACATCTCTCGAGAGCAGTCGGTGTGTCCCGATAATGACGTCGAGAAGACCCTCGTTGCACTCCATCAGGATCCGCTTCTGCTCCGGGCGAGAACGAAACCGGCTCAGCATCTCGACACTGACAGGGAATGCAGAGAGTCTACGTCGAAAGGTGTTGTAATGTTGAGAAGCCAGCACGGTAGTGGGAGCCAGTACAGCCACCTGGAACCCGTCGTTCACGGCTTTGAAAGCTGCCCGCATCGCTACCTCGGTCTTTCCGTACCCGACGTCGCCACAGATCAGACGATCCATGGGACGTCGTGATTCCATGTCCTGCTTGACTTCCTGGATAGCTGCCAGCTGATCGGGTGTCTCCTCATACGCAAAGGCTGACTCGAATTCCTGCATAAGCGAATCGTCCGCTGAAAAGGTGTATCCCTGAGCCAGCTCACGCTTTGCGTAGAGCTTGAGAAGGTCTCCGGCCAGATCGAGGAGTGACTTCTTGATCCGCCGTTTGGTCCGCTCCCAGGTGGTGCCGCCCATGCGATCCAGCCGGGCCCTTGTTTCCCCGATCGAGCTGTATTTCTGCAACAGGTCGACACGGTCGGCAGGAACGAACAGACGAGCTTTATTTCTGTAAACCAACTCGACAAACTCCCGATGCTGCCCCGCCACGCTGATCTCTTTCAGACCTTCAAATCGGCCAATACCGTGTTCAACGTGGACTACCAGGTCTCCCGGTTTCAGGTCTACGAAGTCGGACCGAAAAAAGACAGTTGCATCCCGGCTCCCGCGGCGCTTTGTTTGTCTCGTGGGCAACTCTGTAAAGATGTCCGATGCAACGAACACGTTGAGGCGTAATTCCCTGCTCGAAAAACCTGCAGACAGGCCCCCCTGACAGACACTCCTGCTCTGCTCTAGTGCTCCGGAAAAATCCTCTGCACTGTGTAAGATGATGTCATACTGGCCGAAGATATCTATGAGCTGTCGGACCATCTCAGACGTTTTAGCGACAAAGATATAGCGGGATTCCCGACTGGCACTAGATTCCATGTCTTTGATCAGTTCCTTGAAACGGGCATGGAATTTTTGTGACGGAAGAAAATCGAAGTGCACGTTCTCGGGTGAGTCTTCTTTAAAGTCGTAGGCTCGAACCACGGCAGCACCCCGGCTCTCCGCATCCCTCAGTACCTGGCGCAGGTCCAGGAACAGCCGCCGGGGCGGAAGGACCAGGTCACCGGCTTTCCACCGCTGTCTGTAGCTTTCCCTGAGGGACTTCGAAGTCTTGTCCGCCTGATCAAAAAGTGAATTCGGGTCAGCGATGACGATGGAAAGATCGGAACAGCTTGCTCCTGCCAGAAAGTCAACCAGACTGGACCGGTTGTTCCAGACGAGGGGCAGAAGGTATTCATAGCCGTTGAAGACCCCATCGCTTTCAGTGCACTGAAGTTTCTCCTCCAGATCCTCCGCAAAACGGACTTCGTTCCAGAAATCAGGCGCTTTGCGGTGCCAGAGATTCAGGTCTTCCTCAAACACAAGATGTTCTTGCATGGGCCAGATGTCACACTCGGTAAGGAGCTCAATAGAGCGCTGGGAACCAGGATCGAAAAGACGGATAGAATCAATTTCGTCTCCGGAAAACTCCACTCGTACGGGTTGAGGTTGAAGCGGCGAAAAAATGTCCAGGATGCCGCCACGTCTGGCATATTCCCCTTCTTGGCTCACGGGTTCTTCTCGTACGTAGCCGGCTTGCTTCAAGTAGGCGATCATCGCCTCCAGAGGACAGGTCGTCCCGACCTCCAGACGTCTCCCGAACTGCCTGAACCGTGCCGGGCTCGGAAGCCTCGAGATAAGCGAATGAAGGGTTGTTACAACAAAGCCTTCCTGCAGGTCGAGGATGTGGGCTAGGGCCGCTGTCCGAGCCTGGCTGATCGCAGGGTGAGGGGACAATCCCCGGTAGGGATCGGCCTCGAAGCCTGGAACTGTGACTATCGGATAACGGCCGTTCGTGAAGAAGTGCAGATCCCCAGCAGTGATTTCGGCCTCCCGGTTGCTGCCACAGATCCAGAGCGAGATGGACCTATCCGATAATCCAAGGGCTGAGAGCACGAGGCATGCGGTCGGACCTTCCACGCCGTCGACGAGACGCCGGTCCGCTATCTTACTCTGAAGGAGTTCTAACAAGGGATGCAGATTTGTGGATTTTATCAATGAGCATGGTACTGGAATAGCCTTCTTCGAAGGGAATGGAAATGACCCGGCCCCCGGCCTTTTCAACTTCGGGTCTGCCCACGATCCGGTCAAGCGGCCAATCGCCTCCCTTTACCAAAACGTCGGGAAGCAGGCTCCGGATAAGACGGGCGGGCGTCTCTTCTTCAAACACGGTCACGAGATCGACGCATTGCAATGAGGCTACGATTTCGCAACGCTCCTGCACGGGAAAGATCGGCCGACCGGTGCCTTTCAAAAGCTTGACCGACGCGTCACTGTTCAGAGCCACCAGCAAGAGATCACCCTGACTGCGGGCGCGGAGCAGGTAGCGAATATGGCCTGGATGAATCAGATCAAAGCATCCATTAGTCATCACCGTTTTCTTCCGGAGGCCTTTTAGCTCAGCCAATATAGGGCCAATTCTTGAAACCGGCTGGATTTTGTCCAATGGCAACCGCGGCATCATTTAGTGAATCCCTAACTGCTTCGTCGAATTCTGACTTTCTGAGGCCGCACCTCGATGAGCCGAAAAACTTCCAAGTATTCATCTGGAATTCCTACCTGCGGCACCAGTTCCTTGACCGTCGGGTCAGCCGATACACCTGTGATATCGACCGTCACCTTAAACAGTGCAGGATCCAGCTTTTCGGTGTAGGAAACGGGAACGGTCCCTTTCAAAGTCACTCGCCTGTTGTGGAGTCGTGATGGATGCTCTTCCGGCAGTACTGTGACCGGCACTCCGCGCACCAAGACATCCCTGCGTTCCTCTTCAATGACGACTATCACCGTAACTCGATCGGTAGCTCCAAAGCGCAGTTGCGGGTCTGCCAAGTCCAGTGCGACCTGAACCGTCACCGTAGCGGTCAGGTTGCCGATTGAAATCGGTTCGGTGACCGCTTCCGTGACCTGCTCGATCCGGGACTGAGGTCCAGACAATGGAACCTTGGAGGGAACAGTCCTGACCTCTGACACCTGGTACCCATCCGCCGGAGTTCCTTCGATGATGGCCTTCACCGCTACTTCCTTGATGCGAGTTTCCTCGAGCATAAGGCGTAACCGAGAGGGCGTAATACTGATGATCTCGGTGCCTCTCCTTGCCCGGATATTAGCTTCGTTGAGATGGATGATCGCGGCGCCCGAGGTTGTATCCCGCATGTCGATCATGGCGCTGAGCCGGTCATTCTCAACAAGACTGGGCCGATTAGTCTTCAGGAGCACTTCGACTTCCCTCGGGTAGTCATTAGAGATTTCAAGGTCCGCAGGCATATCCAGGAATTCGACGCGGGCCACAACTGTCATTTGTATGGTTTCCTGACTGGCCACCTGGATCCAGAGGAGCAACGCGAGAAAAACAGCGAGGATCTTGAGACTCAAGTTGTTGAGCGAGGGTGTCAATAGGCGGGACAATTTTGTCATCGTTAGTCAGGGTAGCTCTTATTTTTCAGGACTCTACTTCCATTTCGGATTTCAGAAACTTGAGCAATCGGGAGCCATCGAGATCTAACTTGATTTCGCCTCCGCGAGTCGCCGAAATCTGTCCCGTTTCTTCCGAAACTACGACACACACGGAGTCTGTTTCCTCGGTGATTCCGATGGCTGCCCGATGCCGCGTGCCCAGTTCTCTGCTCAGATAGGGATCGGTGGTCAAAGGAAGTAAGCACCCTGCTGCCAGAATCCGATCATCGCTGAGGATCATGGCACCGTCGTGGAGCGAACTTTTGGGATTGAAGACCGTCAACAGCAGATCGTAGTTCAGCCTGGCATCAAGCCGAGTACCGGATTCGATGTAGTTCTTCAGCCCTATGTATCTTTGGAACACGATCAGGGCTCCAATCCTCTCGCCGCTTAAGGTTGTGCAGGCCATCACAACATCATCAAGCCCGGATTCTCGATTTCGACCTCGCGGATCGGACAGGATGCTCCCCTTTCCGATTTCTGCCAGTGCGCGGCGGATCTCCGACTGGAATACAACAACGAGAGAAAAGATGAAATACGGGAAAGAGGTTTCCAGAAACACTTGGGCGGCACGAAGATCTAACAGACGGGTGGCGTAATAGAACACCACCAGAGCCAAAACGCCGAAAGTCATCTGCCAGGCCCGCGTTCCTCTAATCAGCCGCAGGGCCTGATAGATGATAAAGGCGATTACCGTAACATCGATCAGATCCTTATATCGAAGGCTGACAAGGCTTGAGATGAGATTCTCCACTAGTTCGTCTCATTCAGAATGGCATCCACAACATCCACGACTTGGCGCATTTCCCTGACATCGTGAACGCGCACGATGTGCGCGCCCCCTATAACAGATGCCGCAACCGAGGCAGCTGTTCCAAAGACCCTGTCGAAAACTCCGGCGCCAAGGACATTGCCAATGAAACTCTTACGGGAAGATCCTGTGAGCAGCGGGAGGCCCAGCTCGTGCAGGAGCGAAAGTTGATTCAGGATTTTGAGATTGTCTTGCACTGTCTTTCCAAAGCCGATACCAGGGTCGATCACGATTCTATCACTCGCTACCCCCGCTGCCCTGGCCAGACCGATCGCTTGTGCAAGGCCCTTCCGAATCTCCCCCATTATCTCGATGCTGGCTGGGAGCTGCTGCATAGTTCTCGGTGTACCGCGCATATGCATGAGGATGAGGCCCACGCGGGTCCGGCTCACTACGTGGCGCATTTCCGGGTCAAGACGTAGGGCACTGATGTCGTTGACAATGTCGGCCCCTGCTTCGATAGCGGCAAGGGCTACCGAAGCTTTACAGGTGTCTACGGAGATCGGAATATCGGTGCTCCCGCGGATCTTCTCGACAACCGGAAGAACTCGATTCAGTTCCGTTTCCGCCGATACCGTTTGGGCCCCCGGTCTCGAGGATTCTCCACCCACATCCAGCAGATCCGCCCCGTCCTCGACCAACTTCAAAGCCTGCTCGGCAGCCTTTTCATGTTCATGGAACAGACCACCGTCCGAAAACGAATCTGGTGTCACATTTACGATTCCCATAACCTGGGTCCGGGCGCCAAGTCGGAGCTTCCTGTCTCGAGTCCGAAACCGAAAGGCAGGCCTGGGAAATGAATTCACAAGTATTGCACTCTATTCTGTAGAGGAGCGGGACTCAGATTGTTGCTGCTAGTCCTGGAGCGACCAGGCAGGACTGCTAGCAGTCCGTGGTGAAAATCGCGCGCGGTCGATCGCCTGGTGACTGCGTTCGCTGGCAAGGCACGAGGAGGAGGTTGATGCTTGATCATCTGCGACGACGAGAAACACAGCCATCCGGTTTAGGGGATTTCAACGAAGGGCTTCTACTAGGCAGTAGCCGGTCTTTCGTTCGGCTCAACCAGAGACCCTATGGGCTTTTCCTCCTCTTCGACTTCCTTCTGGTCCGAATCAAGGGAGGGTCGAGGAGGTTCCGACTCTTCCTTAATCTGACGGATGGACTCACCCTTGATAATTGCCTCGATCTCCGCTGAGTCGAGGGTCTCGTACTCAAGCAGATTCTCTGCCAGTCGAATGAGAGCTTCGCGGTTAGCTTTCAGAATATCGCGGGCCTTCTGGTCACACCGAGAGATAATACCTTTGAGCTCTTCATCAATTCGTATCGCTGTACGTTCACTGTAGTGCTGTTGCCTGGAAATCTCGCGACCCAGAAAAATCTGCTCTTCATTCTTGCCGAAGGTCAATGGCCCCAGTTCGCTCATGCCCCATTCGCAGACCATCTTGCGTGCAAGGCTCGTCCCTCGTTCCATGTCGTTGGAGGCCCCGGTGGTCATACTCCCCAGGAAGATCTCTTCCGCTGCCCGGCCTGCCAGGAGGATAGTGATCGTGCCTAGCATGTACTCCTTCGTGTGGTTGTACTTGTCTTCGGTAGGCAGCTGCATCGTGACCCCAAGAGCCATGCCACGCGGGATAATCGTAACCTTATGCAGGGGGTCAGCATCAGGGAGAAAGTACGCTGCCAGCGCGTGGCCGGCTTCATGGTAAGCCGTGTTCCGTTTTTCCTTCTCGTTCATCACCATGGACCGTCGTTCTTTTCCCATTAGAACTTTGTCCTTGGCCTCCTCAAAATCAGTCATAGTGACGGCATGCCGGTCAAAACGAGCTGCATTGAGAGCCGCTTCGTTCACCAAATTCGCCAACTGAGCTCCAGAAAAACCAGGCGTCCCCCGGGCAAGAACAGAAATGTCAACGTTATCTCCAAGCGGGATGCGTCGCGTATGAACCTTGAGAATTCCTTCTCTGCCCTTAATGTCGGGCAGCGAGACTACAACTTGCCTGTCAAAGCGTCCCGGCCTCAGCAGTGCCGGGTCCAAAACATCCGGGCGGTTAGTTGCAGCAATAAGGATGACTCCTTCATTGGATTCGAACCCGTCCATCTCCACCAGCAACTGATTCAGGGTCTGCTCTCGCTCATCGTGGCCACCCCCCAGACCGGCTCCTCGATGACGGCCAACCGCGTCGATTTCATCGATAAAAATGATGCAGGGTGCGTTCTTCTTTCCCTGTTCAAAAAGGTCGCGGACGCGGCTGGCGCCGACTCCCACAAACATTTCGACAAAGTCCGATCCACTGATGGTGAAAAAGGGAACATTGGCCTCACCGGCAATCGCCCGCGCCAGAAGAGTCTTGCCGGTCCCAGGAGCTCCCATCAAGAGCACTCCCTTGGGAATGCGCCCTCCCAGTTTCTGGAACTTCTGAGGTTCGCGCAGAAACTCAACAATCTCCTGCAATTCCTCCTTGGCTTCTTCAACTCCTGCTACATCTTGAAACGTGACTTTTTTCTGTTGATTGGTTGAAAGCTTGGCACGGCTCTTGCCAAAGGACAGAGCCCGGTTGCCGCCAGCCTGCATCTGGCGCATGATGAAAATCCAGAACCCGATGAAGAGAAGAATGGGGAG
>CAZMGM010000002.1:16703-99407 GCA_964565865.1 uncultured Acidobacteriota bacterium
GGGGAGACCCGAACTCAGCAGAACATAAAACCAGTTGTTCTGCTCGTCGTTCTTGATTTCAACGGTTATCCCGTTGTCGCTCAAATGGGTGGCGATGGTCTCCATGCCGTCTTTGGGAATGACGGCCTTGAAATCACGTAAAAATTCCCCATCGTCGGGCACATATTTCCCGGTCACTTGACCCGACTGGGTAATGGTGGCCTCCTTGATGATTCCCTGGTCCATGAGCTTGGTGAACTCGGTGTAGCTCTTTTCGTCAGGACTTCCGTTCTGAACTGAGTCCAGGAAATTCCAGAGAAGGATCACCGCAACAAAAACGGCCACCATCAGAAAGATGTTCTTGGCGGTAGTCAATTCAGCCTCCGAGTGGAGCGTGCTCTATTCAAGTCAGTCACCGATTCAAGCATTATAGTCTACTAGTCGAAGCGCGACAGTTGGAGCCTCATCATTGCTGTACTCAGGATGGGGCCAGAGTTTCTCGACCCAGACAATCGTCTCGCCCCAGAGCACTACGATTAATCTATCTCTCTGATCAAGCGGAATGTGCTTGTCATTGAACAACTTTTTTAGTTTCCTGCGGCGCCCGGAGCGCGTGCAAAAAACGTCTCCAGGCCGCCGGTTCCGCACCACCAGTGCATCTGGGACAAATCCAAACTTCACAACCTCAGACGGTTTCGAACCATCGTCCCAGTTCTCGACACTGACGGTCCTGCGTAATGATTCGATATGGATTCTTCCGGGGACGGGGAGCAAGTACGAGAAAGACCGGTCTGATCCCTGAGCTCTTATCACGAGCTGGTCCCCCTGCCGCACCGCCACTGCCCCCCGAGGCAGCTCCATTCGATGACCGTGTGGACTCTCTAGAAGATCGAGTATGGACTTGATCGGTTCAAAACCAAGCCCTCGAAGTCCCGGTTTGAAAAGGAGGATGGCCTCGCGCAGGACCCGTCTTCTAACGGCCACCGGCCGGGAACGCAATTGGGGGATATCGAGTGCCACTTCTCGAGAGCTCCGAGTCACAACGACTTCATCAAGGACCGAAGCTGAAAGACTATTCATAAGAGTCTCGGCTTCCCTAGCTAGAGTGGCCGTGTGGCAAAGATGTTCCACTGCCCGTCGGTTGAGACGCTCCACGACCTGGGGCAGGAGTACCTGTCTGACCCAGTTGCGGTCGAGGTCTGCGGAAAGGTTACTCGAATCTGTTCGAAAGGACACATTCCGGCGCTTGAGGTAGTCGAGAATCTCAACCCTGCGAAAGCACAACAGTGGTCGTATCACTCGAACTCGCCCCCTTTCGTCGCGCACTCTGGGGTAGATTCCGGACAAACCGGCCAGACCGGCGCCGCGGATCAGCTTCAGCAGGAGAGTCTCTGCCTGGTCGTCGGCATGGTGGGCTGTGGCTATCACCGCTCCCTCGGCCTCGGCCAGTTCGTAAAGTGAGCGATAGCGGCTAATCCGCATCTGCTCCTCAAGGTTTCCCTTCTCTCGGAGAGCCCCCAGCCTGCTCAGGTCCAGGTGGACGCCAAGCTTCCTGCACAGCTGTCCAACGAACGTCTGATCCGCGTCTGATTCTTCACCCCGAAGCCCGTGATTGACGTGTGCCACTCTGATTTCAATGCCCAACCGATAAGAAAGTCGACATAGGCTGACCAGAAGCGCTACGGAATCCGGTCCCCCCGAGACAGCCACCATGAGGCTGCGGATTCTGTCAAAGCCATGCTCTCTCTCGAAAACCGTGATTAGCTTTCTTTCGAAAGGGTCCATTTCTGCTAACTCCCTGCAGAAAAACAGCAATGTCTTACGGGCGTGTCTTGGAAGAGCGTGCCCCCCGTTGTCCTCCTATCGATCGCGACGGGCAGACCTGTCAGCGGCCCCGATGTTGCAGAGATCTCTCTTCCGCCGCCGCGGTGGCACACTCGATCAATTGAAAAAGCCAGGATTGATCGGATATGATGGCCGTCTTTCTCGACTGGCGGTGTAGCTCAGAGGTTAGAGCAAGCGGCTCATATCCGCTGTGTCGGGGGTTCGAATCCCTCCACCGCCATTATTGAGGTTTGGTCCATCCCGGAGAAAGTGTTAACTATGTCTCCAGAATAAAATGTAAACCATGTGTCCGGAATAATCTGCAAGCGATCTCTCGATAAGAACACTTCGAGTTCCGATCTGCTCGACCGCTCAGGCCAATTTCGATCAAAAAAAAACCGCTCCGAAGAGCGGCTTACACAAAGCAGACATAACCTCCGTTAACCCACTGCCTGGGTCTCGGAATGGCGCTCATAAGCCCCGCTGAGCATGGTCTCAACCGATTGCTCGACGTCGCCCTCCGACTTTCCACGAACCGTGCTGATCTCCGAGATCACGAGTTGCCGAGCACGGTCGTACATTTTCTTTTCACGGAAGGAAAGCGGTTTTGTGAAACTGAGAAAATAGAGATTCTGAAGCACTCGCCCCACCTCGACAATGGAGCCTGTTTTCATTTTCTCGACATTTTCTTTGTAGCGGTTCTTCCAATCTTGTTCGGTTTCGTAGTCCCCCGATTCCAAAACCAGAAACAGTGTCTTCAGGTCTTTTTCCGAGGAGAGCCGTCGCAGCCCGACATTTTCTACATTCGTGACCGGAATCATGACCGTGGAGTTATTGGCCAGGATTCGGAGCATGTAGAACTCCTCCTCACTTCCCATAATGTCCCGGCAACTGACATCTCGGATCTCTCCAACGCCTTGATTCGGATACACAACCATATCACCGACTTTGAAGTCCAATTTGGCCTCCCCTACTTTTCATTCATGTTTCCTGTCATTTTAAGCTAAGCCTCCACACTTGTCAAAAATCGCAACTACCTGAGGACAAACGTTTTGAGCAGGGAGTTAAGCACGAAAAGGAAGGCTTGGTGGGCAGGTTCTTATACTGTTCACAAAAAAGCCCGAGGAATCACTTTCGGGACAACCTGCCTTAAGCCCTGACACGCAGCGAACCACGCTCAAGACCTAACCGAAACTCAAAATTCAGACAGCCAAAACTGTATGAACTCCGGCGTTCCGGTTCGGCTTCACATCGATCCGAACTGATTCGAAAACCTGTTCGAACCTTATGAAGCGAAAGCACCTGAAAGGGTTTCGGGTTTTAAACCGATACGAACCAGCCTGAATCAAGGACTCTGACTGGCCCTCCTCAAGCTTTGACCAGATTTCTCTCGCCAACTCTTAAGGCCCGTCCTGGCTCGTTGTCCGTGGAAGCAACCCCTCGGGACAAGATAAAGCCTGGCAGGTGTGGTGACACTTTTCAAGAGACTTCAGAACAATAAAGAATTGCACGCAATAGGTGCATATATGACCTTGGACCGGCGCCAGCTTTTGCCCGGTAGTTATCCCTAAAACATCAACAGATTTTTCACAGATTTTTCACACGCCGGTCCAAGCATCGCAGTTCAGCTGGAAAAACATGTGACGTGTAATCATCAAAACAGACGGTTTGATCGAATTAGACCATATTTGGGGAGAGCTTCGTGCTGCCCCTTTCCAATCGCTGCACACTAACGAGAGCAGTGCCATTGAGGACATGGTACCGGCCTCCCGCGGTCGGTTTGTTTGAAGAATATTCAGCGCGGCGCTAACGTCAAAGCTGCTATCATCTGGGATTACTGCGCACCTCGAAACTACAGGGGGTAACTTCTGATTCAGGAGATCTTACCGCCGGTTTCATCCCCGACTTTTTTCAGCTTTTCTTCAAGTTTGGATTCTTCCATTTCCCGAACGGGTCCGTTGAAAGGGACTGGCTGTGCTCGAGCCGTTACCGGTTAACTAGCAACTTAAGCGCAGCGAAGCAGCCGATGGTACAGGTACGAACAGATCTGCCACCCGTCAAGGTAGTTGAAGGGAAAGGTGGCGGTAGTGTAGTGGCCGCAGGGCAGATCCACCCGATCGTACTTGAGGCCATAGCGCTCATATTCCTGAAAGACGAGTTCGGAGAGATCCTTGGGAAAGCTCAGGTCGTACTTGGCTGTGATCAGGCGATGAGGTCTCGCGTCACTCACCAGGTACCGTACGTAATGGACGGGGCTGATGGGGGCCCAGCAATCACGCAGGTCCTCCAGTGTGATTTTGTCCTCCAGCCCGCGACGGACATAGCGCGTCGAGAGCCCTCTCCAGACCACATCTGCAAAATGGGAGGACACGTGGTTAAAGACGCCACATGAAACCAGCGGATCGTGAACAAAGGCCAGATATGCAATACACGAGCCGATGCTGGTTCCTATGACGGCGACTTTTTCGTATCCCTGCTCTCTCAGCCAGGCGGCCAGCTGCATCGTTTCCAGGACCGCCTGACGAGTTGCGTGGAGCGTTCTTCCCAGGTTGGGGCCGACCATGTAGTCCGCACGCTTCATCCTGGGAGGCCGCCGGTCATCGTGGTAGGGAAGGCTCAGACGCATTGCACTGATACCCAACCACTGCAGAATCCTGCACAGAGAAACATGGCTTCGGAAGTCCGCATTCCACTGCGGTATGACAATCGCAGCAGCACGCCTGGGTTCGACGGGAAATAGCCTGCAGGTAACCTGATTGTTGAATTCGTAGCTCGTCGGGTGTGGAGTAGCAAAGGTCAGACATTTTCCTTTCACACTTACATCCCGTATGGGACCGGGAGCGAAGAAGTCGCTGTTGGCATCCATGGATCGTCGGGCAAAATCCTTGAAGGCTTGAAGCGGAGTCACTCCGGTTGATCGATCGAGGAATTCAAGTCCCCACTCAAAAGGAAAAACACGACGGTTCTTGTCGCGTAGTGTCAGCGCCCTCTCCCGAGCATAGATGAGGCGGCCATAGAGGCTCATTTGCGCCTGGGCTTGACAAGCTCTCGTTCAAACTCGATCCGGTAGAGCTCCAAAAAAGTCAGCCCGAGAGCCACCATGATGGGCCCCACTACCATCCCGGCAATGCCGAAATAAGAGATTCCACCCATAATGGAAAAAAAGACGAGCATGGTATGCATCCGAGTTTTGCCCTCGATCAGAGCCGGGCGCAACACATTGTCGATGCCGCCTACAAATACGATCGAGAGCCCGATTAGAATGAGCGCCGTGACCGTCTTACCGATGGCCAACAAATAGAGGGCCCAGGGGAGCCACACGATTGCCGTACCGACCAGGGGAACGAGTGAAAAAAGGGCTGTCAGGGTTCCCCAGAAAATAACGTTCGGTAGACCCACCAGAAAGAATGTGATCCCCCCCGCAACCCCCTGAGCCACTGCAGTGACCAGGCTGCCGATCACCGTCGCACTCGAGACCTCCTGAAACTTCTGAACGATCTGCCTCTCATACCTTTCCGAGAGGGGAGTCCACCTCCGGATCTGTTCAAAGAGGGCTGGTCCATCACGAAAGAAAAAAAACATGGTGACGATCATGATCAGGAAACTTGTCAACACATGCGCGATTCCAGAGAAAACAGCGGTGCTGTGGCGCAGGGCCCCCAGACTGATGCTCTGGAGCAAAGAAACCAGGGATTCCACTATGTCCACCCGGTCCAGGTCGACCTGCTGGAGAGCCCAGCCTAAGTAAGGCTGCTCCCGAAGACTCATCATCTCCTGGATTTTGCCCTGTTCGATGGCCGTCTGAAGTTGCTGATAGGCTAGCGTTGCCTCAGATGCCAGCATGATGGCGAGGCCTGCAAAGGGAACAATGATCAATGCCGTAATCGCCAGGCAGGTGACCAGGGCAGCAAGATTGGTCCGGCCTCCCAAACGCCTATTGACCCAGTGGAAAGCCGGGAAGCACAAACAGGCCAGAATCGTTGCCATGAAAATGGACATGAGGAAGGGCTGAAAAATATGGAAGACGAAGTAGAGGACGAGCAGGGAAGGGGCAATCAGGAAAATCCGCAGGAATCGTCGTTCCTCCATTCTGAGTGGAAGTGTACCGACAAAGGATTGCAGGGTCCAGAAAACCGTGCGGCGCAACGTGAGCCGGGCAATAAGGGTGAGCTTACGCTCTACCGTTCTGAGCCTTTCCTTGACACTGTGAACAACAGAACGACAAGGCGTGAGGCCTGCCGTTTCCCCAAAGACCAGTAACCTTTTAAAATGATCTTATGAACGACTTGGCTGAAAGAAGAACCCCGGCCCGTACCTGCTTCCTGTGCTTTCCTTTGCTGGAACAGCTGACAGGAAGAGTCGGGACGATGACTATGGTTGCCCGCAACTTTTGATCCGTCCATGAAAAAGCTCATTGTCACACTGCTAATCTTCGGTCTGGCCTTCTTCATTTACTCCTGGGACCGTACTCCTCCTGTCATTGAGTGGGGGTTCAAAGACGGGGTGGTGGTGGGTAATCAGGCTAGACTAAGATTCCAAGTGAGCGATGAGGGAAAGGGTCTGGCGTCCTGGACCTTGGTAGTTCAACAGGAAGCTACGAAAACCCAGGTCCTGGAAGAGTATTTCCCCGCCGGTGAGGCACCGGCACAAAGAGAAGCTCACATCAATATGATGGATCTCGCAAGCAAGATTCAGCTTTCCGATGGAGAGTTTCGAGTTCACGTCAAGGCCACCGACCAGACCAGCTTACGTTTCTTCAACAACACAACTCATTCCCAAAGAGTGCTGACACTGGACTCGCTCCCGCCCGTGCTCGAGCTTCGGTCCGGGAATCACTACATCAGGCAGGGTGGTGCGCAGATCATTCTCTATTCGACCATCAACGAGAAGGCGCACAGCAGCGGGGTCAGTGTTGGTGACCGTGACTTCCGCGGGTTTTCACAAAGCTCCGGGCCAAACCACTACGCGGCCCTCATTGGAGTCGATTACAATCACACTCCGGGCACTCCGATTCGAGCCTGGGCCCAGGATCTGGCCGGGAATCGGTCCGAATTTAATATACCCTCTACAATTCTCACTTCGAGGTTCCGCAAGCGTACTCTGACAGTGTCGGATACATTCATCAGCCAAGTGTCCAGGGAGATTCTAGCCCGAAGCAGTCAGGTCTCCGCCGCCGCCACTCCAGCTGAAACTTTTATCCGAATCAACAACCACCTCAGAAAGATCAACCTCGAACAAATCAAGCGCTTGACTAGAGATTCCGCTAGTCAGCTGCTTTTCGAAGGCCCGTTCATGCAGATGGTCAACACGAAGGTAGAAGCTGCTTTTGCCGACGAAAGGGACTATGCCTATGCCGGAGAGGTAATCGACCGCCAAACACACCTGGGGTACGATCTGGCTTCATTTGCTCACAGCCCGGTCGATTGCGCAAATGACGGAGAAGTGATCTGGGCCGGCTACCTCGGAATCTATGGAAACTGTGTCATTGTTGACCATGGGCTCGGCTTATCTTCGCTGTACGGCCACATGAGCTCAATTGAGACGGCGGCCGGCGCGAAGGTAAAGAAGGGACAGTCACTAGGCCGCAGCGGGAAAACGGGGCTTGCCAGCGGCGTCCATGTTCACTTCACTACACTTGTTCAGGGAACCCCTGTCAATCCCCTTGAATGGTGGGACGCAAAGTGGGTCCAGCAACAGGTGTTCGACCGGTTGAATCCCAGGGACGACGATTAGAATGCAGCGGTCCCTCGTTCCCTTCTCAGGTCCACTTCCAGAATCCTGTGATTAACTGTTGTCCGTGCTCCGGGATTTTCAACCCTCAACTTGAAAAACCCCAGGGGGGTTCTATCTGTATAATCCACTCCTCATGAGCCCCGTTCTGGCAGTTTTGATCTGCTTTGCTCTTTACTTCCTGGGTTACCGTTTCTACGCGGGTTATCTGGCTCGACAAATATTCCGCCTCGACCCGACCCGAAAGACCCCAGCGCACACCTTACGCGACGGTGTCGACTATGTCCCGGCCCAGCGCTTTGTCCTGTTCGGCCACCACTACGCCTCGATATCCGGGCTCTCACCAATGCTGGGCCCAGCGATCGCTGTGATCTGGGGGTGGCTGCCCGCACTCCTGTGGGTGGTTCTGGGAACCCTTCTCATTGGGGCAGTCCACGATTTTAGTGCTCTGGTCATTTCCGTTCGGGCCAGGGGGATGTCGATCGGAAAGGTAGCTGAAGACATCATCGGGCCTCGGGCCAAAACCCTTTTCCATCTGATCATATTCTTCCTCATCGCTCTGGCAATGGGGGTGTTTGTCCACGTTACAGCAACGCTGCTGGGCCCCAAATACCACCCGGAGGCAAGCTACCCAAGTGGGATCCTTATGGTGGTGGCCCTGGTTGTGGGCTGGCTGGTTTACAAAAGGGGTTTTTCTCTGGCCAAGGTAACGATTGTGGCCTTTGCCGTAACCCTTGTCAGCATTTGGATAGGCCTTCAATTACCTTTGTTCGAGCTCGATCTGATCCGTTGGAGCATCCTGCTTCTGAGCTACAGCTTTGTGGCCTCGGTACTCCCAGTCTGGTTTTTGCTGCAACCCCGAGATTACATCAATTCGTTGTTGCTATATGTCGGCCTTATTTCTATTTTCGCGGGCTTTTTCGTATTGCGGCCACAGTTTGCTGCCCCGGCTCTGGAAATACACCCTGAGGGCGCTCCCCCGTTGTTCCCCTTCGTTTTTATTGTGATCGCCTGTGGCGCCATTTCGGGTTTCCATGGACTCGTTTCATCGGGCACGACGGCCAAGCAGATCAACAGCGAAAACGACGCCAGGTTAATCGGCTATGGGGGAATGATTGGTGAATCTCTTCTCGGTCTGGTTTCGGTCCTAGCCTGCACGGCGGGCTTCGCGAGCACCTCGCTGTGGCGTAGCCACTACCAGTCGTGGAGCCTGGCGCAAGGCCTGGGGCCGAACATGAAAGCCTTCATAGACGGGTCCGGCTATTTTCTCAGCCAACTGGGCGTTCCCCTGGCCTTGTCCAAAGCTTTTGTAGCCCTCGTGGCTATCTCTTTCGCACTCACGACTCTCGACTCAGCTGTTCGCCTTTTGCGCTTCAATATCACAGAGATGAGTGAGACCTTACGGGTTCCGATTTTGAAAAATCGTTATCTTGCCTCGGCACTTGCCGTGCTAACAATTGGATTCTTCGCCTTCTACAAAATCGGAGGCCGGGCGGCCGGCCTGGCTCTGTGGCAACTGTTCGGAACAACCAACCAGGTACTGGGAGCCCTGACCCTTCTGGCCGTCACCCTGTACCTTATGCAGAGAGGTCGCAACTACTGGTTCACGGCCGTCCCCATGTTTTTCATGATGGTCACGACCCTGGTTGCCATGACCATTAAGATGCGCGACTTCTGGAACCTGCAGAGCTACGTGCTCCTGAGTGTGGGAGCAATCATCCTGGGCCTCAGCCTGTGGTTGGCCGTAGAATCCGTATTAAGGGTCGTGCAGGGTCGACGACCTGGTCGGTTGAAGGTTGAAAGGTTGGAGTGTGAATAATTGGGGGGCTTCAACCTGCAATTTTCAACTCTTAACTGTTTCCGGGTGCTCACGTCGGCCTTACATGTTCTTGTATTCGGGCCCACCGCCGCCTTCCGGAGGAGTCCAGAGAATGATCTGGTACGGGTCCATAATTTCGCAGATTTTGCAGTGCACACAATTAGTAAAGTTGATTTGCAGCCGCCTTTCCGTTTCTGCTGAAAACATTTCGTAAACGCCGGCTGGGCAAAAATGTTGGCAGGGGTTCCCGTATTCGAGGGAACAACGGTTGTGGCAAATGTCCAGATCCTTAACCTTGAGATGGCAGGGCTGATCTTCTTCATGAGCTGTGTCGGATAGGAACACATCACTCAGCTTATCGAACGTAAGCTCGCCATCAAACGGCGACGACGGCAACCTCTGAGGGTCCGGCTGGAACTTCCCCAGCCTCTTCATCAACGTATGGCCTGAGAGGGCGGGGAGTGGATCGCGCAGGCCACGACCGTTGGTCACATACTGCAGAGCCGCGTTAACCAGGGCCCCCATTGTACCGCGCTGAAACGACTGGCGAAAATTCCTCACTTTCCAGAGTTCGTCTCGCGCCCAACTGGATTCGAAGCGTGTCTGGTAGCTGCTCAAAACAGTGCTACTGTTGTCGGTGTCAACTAGTACCTCTAGTATGGACTCGGCAGCTATCATGCCAGATTTGACGGCAAGGTGGATCCCTTTGAGCCGCTGAGAGTTGAGGAATCCCGCCGAGTCTCCAACGATGAGTAACCCGTCCGCGAAGAGCTGGGGAAGGGAATAGTATCCCCCTTCAGGAACTGCTTTGGCCCCATACGAGAGGGCCTTCCCTCCCTTCAGAAGACCGCGGACCAGGGGATGGGTTTTGAGCTGTTGAAAAATCGAGTGCGGATCAAGTTGCGGATCCTTGTAATCCAATCCCATCACAAAGCCGAGATCCACCAGATTGTCCTTCATGGTGTAGATAAAGGCGCCTCCGAATTGAGAAAGCTCGAGTGGATAGCCGAAGGTGTGGTACACGAGTCCCGGTTCGAGGGTTCCCGGAACCTCCCAGATCTCTTTCACACCCACTCCGTAAATCTGTGGTTGACTCTCTTTCCTCAAACCCAGTCGCTCGAAAGCCTGTCCGGCTAGCGTCCCGTGAGGGCCCTCCCCCAGGACCGTCACCCTGGCGTGCACGTCTATCCCTGGTTCAAAGTTAGGTTTAGGCTCGCCGAGACTGTTTCTTCCTTTATCCCCGATTCGGGCTCCCACCACTCTTTCGCCCTCGAAAAGGAGCTTCACCGCCGGGAATTCGGGATAGACTTCCACCCCGTGTTCTTCACACAGGCCAGCCAGCCATTTAACGAGTCTCCCAAGAGAAGCCACATAATAACCATCGTTGTTGAATGGTGCCGGTGTGATAGGAGACCGAATCGCCCTGGTCCTCGTCAGCAGGTAAAGGGCGTCGTTGGAAACAGGACAGTCATAGGGCGGGTGCGCGTCCGGAAAGGCCCCCAGCAGTTCGTCGAAGGCCCGGGGATCTACCACAGCGCCGCTGAGAATATGGGATCCGATCTCCCGTCCTTTTTCAATCACCAGCAGGGTTGGCTTCTCTAGCTTCGAGCCCTCCCGACTCCCGCTGGCAACGGCTTTGTTGTGTTGCTTGATCAGGGTCGACAGATGAAGCGCACCGGCCAGGCAGGCAGGCCCCGCCCCGACAAAAAGGACATCCACCTCTAGTCGCTCTCTTTTCACAGTCCACAGATTATACATTTGGTAGGCAGGCTAGTACTCTGGCGCTTACCGGTTGCTGGTCACAGCCTATTCGTTGAAAGTTGAAGGTTTGCCGGGTTCGAGTTGCCCGACACCAGAGCCCTAACAGTCCGTGGGAAAAGTCCCACAGGCTGCTAAGATGCCCCCGGGCACAGCCCCTGCTGTTTGAATCCGCAATCGCAGCACAAGGCAGCCCGGGTAGTAAGCGGGAACTCTTCTTCATGGATAATGACTGGAAGTTTCCCGATCGACTCCTCAACGGTTTCGTTCAGTTGGGCTGACCAGTCGACTTCAACAGAATCGCCGGAAGCGGTAAACACTATGAAGCCCTTCAAAGCTGGCGACCCCAGGATCCGGCTGGCCGCCCAGAGATACAGCTCCACCTGGAGCCTGAACCCACGATCGGCTGCCGTTGCGGAAGCAGGCCGGCCGCCGAGCTCGACGGTCTTGAAATCAACCACTACCCATCCGTCGCCCGCCCGTTTGTAGAGCCCATCAAAGACTCCGGAAAGCTCCCGTCGACCCAGCTTTACCCGAAATTCCCGTTCCCGATAGGAGGGTCTAGCCCGCGACATCTCGTGATAGATTCGATTTCCCGCAACGGTTTTCAGATGATCCCTCACTCGGCGTTCAAAACCTGCCTTCGAGTCGACCAGTCTGGATCTCAAGGTCCTGTCCCATCTCCTCAGGTGAGCGTCTACCTCATCAACATCTCCGACATCTCGAGCCTTCTCAATCACATCGTGTATCACTTCTCCAAACAGGGACGGGATCGGGTCGGTTGCGGTGGCGTCGAAGGGACCGACTTCAGGATAGTTCAAGAGCTCTCCCAGCAAGAAGCGCCGCGGACAGAGGTGAAAGCCGGCCAGCTCAGTCGGCGACCAGATGCGCTTTCGAAGGAACCCTCCGGCGGAAGGCCGGGAGGATCCAGGGATTTCTCCAACCCGGGATGGACTGGGCTTCCATGGAGAAGTCCCCTGAGACGGGCTGCCGGCCGCCGAATCCAACGGAAACTTTCCCTCCAGCCAGTTCTGAGCCTGGCTCTCTAGCTCACTGGAGGACTCTGCCAGATCAGCAGCTCCGGAATCCAGCAACCAACGGGCATACGACTCATCAGCGGTTTTCTGCCCGATCAGAATGAGGTGATCCTCGGCTCGGGTCAGGGCGACGTACAGCAGCCGTTTTTCCTCGGCCAGTTGCCGTTGACGACGCAGCCGGCAAAGCATCTGGTAGGTAGGATGTCTCAGGCTTTTGTACCGGTCGGAGGGATTCCTTAGTCTGAAGCCCAGGTAGCTGATGCGTCCGGAACCACTACCAAAACTCTCTGCAACAAAGCGGTCTTTTCGAATGTCGGACAGCCTCCGACCGAGTTCCGGAAAAACCACAGCTCTGAACTGAAGTCCTTTAGCCCCATGGATGGTGAGGATTCTGACAGCTTCCTGCCCCGGTCTGAGCACCTCGGCTTCGGACTCGTTGGGATCGGATCGTGTCAGACTCTCGAGGGACCGAACTACCTGGCGCAGATAGATCCCTCCTCTCGCCTCGATATCAACCACCATAGCCAGCAGCTTCCTTACATTTTGCTGAGCCTGCTCTCCCCGCTGGGAGGCCTGCAGAATAGTCAGAAAACCCGTCTCCGTCAGCACCTTCTGGAGCAAGTCCGAGGCCAGCATCGCCGGGTCTCTCTGCAGCCATGAGTTCAAGCTTTCCCGGGCGAAGCGCCAGTGTCTGGGAGCTCCACTCTCATCATTTATCGAGTTTTGCAGCTTCTCCCAGTAGCCTTCACCCGGAATTCGGGAAAGAGCCAGGAGGTCGTCATCGGACAGGCTGAAGATCGGGCTTCGAAGGACTCCGACTAAAGCAGTATCGTTACCGGTACGGCCCAGGAAGCGCAGAAGATTCAAGAGATCAAGAATCTCCTGACGCTGATAAAATCCGGTGCCGCCAACCGTCTGAAATGGAATCCCTCGAAGACGCAGGGCTTCTTCGTAAGACTTTAGCCTGGTCCTGGCTCTGAGCAGGATGGCGATGTCCGAGTATGCATACCCCCTCCGCTTCAGTCGTTGCACCGCAGTAGCCACCAGCTCTGGCTCCGGGGTGCTGGCCGAATGTTCCTCCGGGGTCAGTCCGAAGAGACAGGATTCAACTTTTCCAGACGGGGAATCAGGCCTGGCTGGCACCATCTCCTGATGGTCTGCCTCATATTCGAGGTCCCCGGAGAACAGATTCCGAAAGACATGGTTACAGAAACGAACCAGTTCCCGGGCAGCCCGGTAATTTTCCGGCATTTCCACGATTCGACCATCTCTTCTGAGCCAGTCCTGCACTCGACGAAAAACAGAGACATCAGCGTTTCGAAACCGATAGATTGACTGCTTGGCGTCTCCAACCACGAGCAGATTCGAGGAGCTACCCATCAGCGGCCGGAGGACCTGCCACTGTAACTCGTTGGTGTCCTGGAACTCGTCGATCAGGAAAAATCGAAAACGCTCCTGAATCAAATCCACGACCTCACGTTTTCTGACGAGTCTGGCTGACTCCACGACGAGATCTTCAAAGTCGAGTCCACCCGCCGCCCTCTTTTTTCGCTCATAGCAGCGTACGATGTCAGCGTGCAATTCCTGGACGCACTTTAAGGCCAGCCTGAAATGGCGAGTCGCGTCGCCTGCGCAGGGGTCCAGGCGGGTCCTGTCCCTGATAAGTCTCTTCAATTGTTTCCACGTCGAAACGATCCTGGGGTGAGAGTTGTGACGTTTCCACTCCGGAGTTGGGACGGCCCTTGACTCCAGCGTGAGCTGAAAACTCTCAATAAAGCTTCTGGGATCCAGACTTGAACGGTTTTGAAGGAGCTCGATCTGCCTCCTGCAGCGCATGCTGAATGAATTCGGATGACTCAAGAAATTCTCAGGCAAAGAACGTAATAATCTCAGAAGCTCTTCCCAGTCAGGGGCGCGCAACAATACAGTAGCGGCTTCCTGCAAATAGAGGTCTCTCAGCCAGTTTTCATCGGGCTCCGTTCTCACCGACAAATGATGCCTTTTATCGAGCATCTGTTTGAAAAATTCTTCTAGACGAGACTGGGGAAAATAGTGAAGCAACCTCTTCAAACTCGCATTCCCCCTCCGGGACGAGTCCCGGAGGGACTGCCTAACCGCCTCAACGGCCAGCAACTGCTGCCTGGAAGGTTTCAGCAGGTCGAGTTCCGAATCCAGATGCCGGTTCAAAGAATCGTCTCGAAGCAGGCGGTAACAGAAGCCATGAATAGTCGTAATTGGAGAACGTGGGAGGTGCCTCAGCGCCCGGTTCCACAGGTCGGCGGATGGGTCCTCCGAAGCGCTCGATATCCGGCTCTCAATGGCCCCGCGAATCCTTTCGCGCATCTGGCGGGCCGCCTCGTCGGCAAAAGTGATGGCAACGATTTCTTCCGGTCGGTAATCATTGTGCGCCAGGATTCGAAGAAAGCGTTCGATCAAAACGGTCGTTTTCCCGGAGCCTGCAGCAGCCGTCAGCAGGATGTCGGAGGACAGATCAAGCGCGTCCTTCTGGGCCTGACTAAACTGGAGGCGGAAGTCCTCTACATCAGGCACCGGATGCCTCCCGTTCAGGGGCTTCCGGAACGCTCCAGTTCCCATGGTTCATCACCCGGCGGGCAACAGGAAATCGACCGGAGCTTCTGAGACTGGCCGTTTTCCTGGCGTCCCTTCGGCAAATGTCCCGAAAACCGCACTCCCGGCATCCAGCCTGGGTGGCACCTACCAGGGTGACTGGAAACTTGCCCGAGAGAAGAGCTTGGACCACTTCCAGCGCCTTCTCCCGATAGTGACGAGCCAGAACGGACCAGCCTTTGTGCTTCCGGTCCGGAAAGGCGACTGTTCGCAAGCGAGCCTCCAGCGGCGGCTGCACCTGGAAAAAAAAGGCGTTTTCAACCTCTTTCCCGTAGTGATTTCGGACTAGAAGATAATAGAGTGGTAATTGAAATCCCCATCCCTGGTAGAGGCGCCGCAAAGGCGCTGTGCCGGTCTTGTAGTCAATGAGCACCAACCCGTCCGGGTTTCGATCAACCCGGTCCACAGTCCCGTTGAGGACAACCTCAACCTGACCGCCGCTTTCAGTTTTGATCCTGCCCAGAGATACAGGGTCCAACTTTTTCTCCAGGTCCTCAACCCGGTTGCGCCGCAGCCACTTTGCCTGGTGAGTGAGGAAGTCCCGCAGAACTCCCCTGCCCGGCTCATCCGGATGGAGACCAGAGCGAAGAAGCTCCTCCTGCGTCGACCAGGTCGAGTCGTGGCGCAGCAGTTCTCGATAAGGTAAGGATCCGAGCTCCTCTTCCAAGATATCCAGCAGACGCTGCCCGGCCGGGTCATTCCAGTTGCTCAGGTTGCGAAGGCTGGACAACTCGAGTTGGCCCATGAATCGATGCAGCACACGGTGAAGAAGGCCACCCAATGTGGTGCCCGTCAACTCCAGTTGCTGGGACTCCTGCTGGAGGCCGAGGTGACGTTCAGCTAGGAAGCGGAATCCGCAGCGCATGTATTCTTCGAGCACACTGGGAGTGATTGAGACCGCTTGTTTCCCTGGCTTCCTGCGGGAGTTTCCAAGTCGGCTGGCGGAGGACACGATCCCGTCGAAAGCCGACGCTTCCAAACCCTCTCTCATTTGCACAACTTGCCTGCCCCGCTGGACATTCCGTAGGGCAGCGGCACCGAAGACGGAAGGACTTTCCTTCCAGTCTTGCTTCTCGATCGCCAGGCCACGCAGCAGCGGGCTCAGAAGAGTCGGGGTCCCAGAGGCTCTTTCCGGACAGGTGTAAATGACAGACTTCGAAGCCTGCCCACTGATCCAGCGAAAATGATTCTCTCGGTTCCTGACCTGGGTCTCCCAAATCTCAGACGTCCTCCCTCCCGTCAGCACATTTGGCGGGGGAGCGGACACGGCAGTGAATTCACTCTCGCTCAGTCCCATCCAGATCAGAACATCCACTTCCAAGTGGGCTACTTCGCCCGGGGTGGCGAGAATAACTGCCGGAGGGTCAAGATTAATTTCCTGCGCCACTGAGTCAGACAAAGATGAGACGAGACGAGTAAACTGACTCAGCTTCAGCGGCATGTGGCGATAATCCTGGAGCTGGTGGATGTGCCGGACCATTCTCTCGAGTATCTGGTTTGACGCTTTCTGCGTCCCAAGATCGGCCCAGGGAGCAGGTCTGAGAAAAGGACCGAGCCGACGGTCCAACACACTCAACCACTCACGCGGAGACCCTTCCTCAAGATCCAAATTGAGACGGGGCATCAAACCAGTGAAACTCTCCATGAGCGGAAGCATGTCCGGCTGGCCTCCGGGATCAGTTTCCTGTGACCCGGCCCCCATGATCTGAAGCGTCCTGGGGAAATTGATTACCCAATCGTTAAATCCCTTCTGGACATCACAGATTCTTGCCCACCTTTCAAGGTGATGTAGATCCTCTGCAGTGAGGCCTGGATCAAATCTGGGGTGATGAAGAAGATCGAAAAGCCTCTGTCGGGGAAAGCCCTCAACGATCAACTCCAGGTAGCTCCTCACCAGGTCGAGCATCATCCTGGAGCCCGGAGGGACTCCTCTGGCCTCCGCCACCTGGATTCCTCTTTGCGAGAGTGCAGTGTTCAAATGCTTGCCGTAACTATCTGGCCGGCCGGATACCAGGGCCACGGTCAGACCCTCAAGTTGTAATCGTTCTACTTTGTCGACGATCCATGAAACCTCGTTCTCAAGCGTAGACAGAGACACGACCCTTGGTGATACCGCGGCTCTCTTGGATTTGAAGGATCGCCATTCTAAGGAGGGATCAGTCAGCAACCGCCGCATCTCGGCAAAACTTCCACCCTCGTTTTGACCGTTTGCCAGCGGCAGCAAATCGCTACTCACCACAAACTCACGGACCTTGTCTCGGAGAAGCCTGAAGAGAGCATGTTCCAGTGGGAGTAAGTCACTGAGACCTTCCACGAACAGGGAACGCACGTCACAGAATTGTTTCTCAAATTCGAGTGTCCCCGTAAGAAGACCTCGGTAGACCATCGCCAGCTGTCCCGGCCAATCTTCCATACCGAGTTCTTCAAGCCTGGCCTGATAGCGAGAAAAACACCAGGCCAGTTCCTCGGTCAAAGGAGCCCCGGTGTTTTTCACACCGGAGAGGGTTATCAGTTCCGGTTCGAGAACGTCCTGCTGTTTCAGATTGGAGATGCCCTGGAATATTTTGCTCAAAAGCCTGTTGCCCGCGATCGGGTTGCCTGGGAAGGGAGAATCTCCGGACCCGATGATCTTTTCGAGGACAAATAGACTTTCCGTTTCAGAAAGACGTGGGCGATGCTCCGAACCTTCCAACAAGCGATTGACCAGTCCCCCTAGGGTCAGAACCGGAATCTCGAAACTCGAGGCATGATTTTGGAGGTACCTAATTTCGAGCTGGCGCCGACGGAGACGATTCCTGACCAGGTAAATAAAATCCAACGTGGGGTGGGAATGCCCTTGCAGTGCCCGCCTGAAAACGAAGCGGTTTCGCTCAAAGCGCCTACCACCGTGATAAACGATTCTCCTGGCCATGGCAACCTGCAAGTTTAGCTCGCGACTGTGAACCTTCAGGATTCGAGATTACTGTCACAGGGACGATGGAGAGAAGAGAACACCAGAGTTTAAACTCGCCCCTTAGCAGTAGCCGATATTGGAGATTACGAGAAACGCAGGCAGCGCCTGCAAACTCCTGGAGTACTGTGGGTTACGGACGGCAGCAGCTTTGTCTGTCCCGTTGCCCCTCCCGGCCGATGTTTGCCATGTCTTGCGTCAGCTCACCTTGGAATTGAACCCCGCGGTCGCCCGCAACGCTATCCTTTGAACTTCCACAACAGGCTGTTGGCGTTCTGTTGTGGGCTCGTAGAGACGCAACTTCGAAAAAGGCGCAGGTGCCAATGCCCGCTAGTCTGTGGGGGGAGCGACAGCCCCGGCTCTGGCACCCATCTCCTCGGCCTTGGCGATCATGCCTTTGGCATTGTAAAACATGGAGAGGGCCGTGTAGGCGAGCGTATTGTCCGGCTCGGCCTTCCTCAAACGCTCACCGTATTTAACAGCTTCGTTCAGCTTTCCTAGATGGTAACAACACATGGCAATAGCATGAAGCGCATCTCCGTAGCTCTCATCTATAACGAGTGCCCTCTGCAATTCGGAGATCGCTCCGTCCAGATCGTCTTCCCCAAACAACTCCATTCCGCGGAGGTAATGATTCTCTTTATCTGCCATTTCCTAATCCTCTTTTCTTGCAGGGTAAGAATCCTACAACAATCGAACGGCATCCCCGACGCATCGTGGCTAGCCGATTCGATTGCCCCGGGGAAAACGAAACGCTCCCGCTCTACCGTTCTGTTCTTGCTCTTCCAGACCTCGGAACCTGCGGTAGTTACCGTAACGGAAAAAAAGCACTAAGAATGAGCACCTCGACGAGACCCACCACGCCCATTATGGCCAGCAGTGGGGTCCAGGTCTTGAGGGTTTCTTTTTCGCTGAAGCCGCTCATCTTGCCCACTACCCAGAAGCCGCTGTCATTCATCCAGGAAAAAACCAACGAACCGAACCCAATGGCGGCAAACAGGTAGATCGGGTGGCACGGCAGCTGGGTTTCGCTTCCCAGAATTGCAGCCATCATTCCAGATGCTGTAATCATGGCCACTGTTCCGGACCCCTGGGCGATTTTCATAATTGCGGCCAACAGCCAGGCCAGTAAAAGAACTCCCGATACTGCGAATCCCCCATCACCCATCCATCCCTGCAAAGCGTCGCTGATTCCGCAGCGCGACAACATCTTTCCAAAGGCGCCACCGGCTGCGGTAATCAGAATGATGACGCCGGCACTGAGCATCGCCGGCTCCAGCTTATCGCGAAAGGCAGCGAGTGAAAGCTGCTGTTGCCGAATCAGCAAAAAGGCTGCGAAGCCCGTTCCCAGTAACAGCGCCATGTTTTTGTTACCCAGAAACGCAGCGGTCGCCAGTATCCAGTCAGGACAAGAAGAAGCCGGGCCCTCCACCAGGGCCTTGAGAACCGTATTGCCCGCTATGAGCAGGACAGGTAAGACAACTGGCAGAATCGAAGGCAAGAATCCGGGCAACTGCGACTCGTGCCTCTGCACGATTTCCTGGAGCTGCTGATCATCGACACCCATTGTCTTTCCGGGCACGATATCCATTCGGCGATTGGCTATCCGGGCAAACCAGATGCCTGCCGCTGAAGGCAGGAGTCCGAGCAGGAAGCCAAGCCCGATGGCGGAGCCGAGAGTCAGCCCCTGTTCGGAGAGATTCTCGACCATGATGAGCGGACCAGGAGTCGGAGGGACCAGCGAATGAGTGATCGTGCCTCCGGCACAGACGGCAAGCACAAAAAGCAGGAAGTTTTTTCCGGTACGGAGGTGCAACGCCCGAGCCAAAGGGATCAGCAGAAAGAAAACGGTGTCAAAAAACACCGGTATAGACAGGAAATATCCGCTGCTCAATAAGGCAGAGGGAGCTCGTTTTTCGCCCAGAAATGCAAGCAGTCTTCTCGTAATCTTGTCGGCCGCTCCACTCTCCATCAGACATTGACCGATGATGGCTGCAAGGACGATCACGAGCCCGATGCTGGCAGCGGTGGAGCCAAATTCCCAGGTCGTTAATTCGAGTGCCTGAACTACGTGTGCTCCCGGTTCTCCCGGTGTGGCCCTCAGCTGTTTCTCAACGCGGCTTCGGGCCGTGAGACTCAGTTCTCGGTATTTACTCGGGGTTATCTCGCCATTGTCCAGGCGCGATTTCAGTCCAACCTGCTCAAACTTAACCTCTTCCTTCATTCCCAGGGGCAGCGGAGACAGAAGCCCGACCAGAAGCGCCGCCAGAATAAGCGCCAGGAAAGGGTGGATTTTCAAGACGGTAATAGCGACGACGACGAAGACAATACCGCACAGTAAAACCAGAAATGCCATAACCATCCAGTGTGAACGATGAAATAGAAAAATCAAGTGGGAAGAACCGGAGCAACGTAACCTTGACCGTCTCTTGCGTTAATATTGCATCGGGCCGAGGACCTTCGTTAACTGATTCTGAACCACACCGTAATCTTCGTCCTTTACGCGGTGTTGCTGCTCCTGGTGGGACCGCACCGGCTGCTCTGGGGACAAGTGTCGGCACTGATCTTGGTAGCCCTCCTCCGCTGGTATCTGTTTTGCTCTCAAGACACACGAAGGATTCTCGACTGGTGCAGCTGCAACTCGCTCCCACGACTACTAGGTCACCTGATGTACTGGTTCCCCCTAGGGTTGTCGCTGCACCGAGTGCATCATTTCAGACCGGGATTGAGCTGGATTGAACTCCACCGGTACGTGAAGCCTTCACCCGGTCCCGGCTTGCTTCCCCCGCCACGCAATAATTACAAAGAAGTGCGAGAACTCCCCGCCCTGACTGCGTTAAACTCGCTCGGCCTTCCTAGACGTACAGCGTTAGTATGCCTGCGGAAACCTCTCTCGCAATCCTGGTCAGGACAAGTCTTCTCGCGCTCAGGCCGGAAGGAGGTTTCGGACGAACTCGCCCACCCTAAAGGGCAAATCGTTCGACCCCAGATTCTCCTCAATAAATTGTACGATTGCCGATCCAACGACGGCACCTTCGGCCCACTGCCACACCAGCTCGACGTCTTCTTGCCTGGTAATCCCAAAGCCCACTGCAACTGGAAGCTCAGTGTATTGCCGGATTCGTTCAACCGTGGCCGGAACCGACTCCGCCAGATCCGTCTGGTGCCCTGTCACCCCGGTCCGCGCCACCAGATAAAGGAACCCGCGGCTGCTTTCGGCAATTGCCTGCAGCCTGGCATCGGATGAAGTCGGAGCGGCCATAAAGATGGTGTCGAGGCGTTGGAAGGGCTTCAGCCTCAGGTGCTCTTCGGGTGTCAGGTCAGAGATAAGAATTCCGTCCAGTCCAACCTGCAGAGCTCGCCTTTCCAGCTTTTCCAGTCCATATTGATAAACTGGATTCAAATAGGTCATCAGTATGATGCCGGTGTCCGATTGTGACCGGAACTCACCCACGACTTCCAAGAAGTCGTCCAGAGAGTACCCGTGGCGCAGCGCCGCAAAGGAAGACCGTTGAATAATTGGGCCGTCGGCAATCGGATCCGAGAACGGTATCCCCAGTTCAATGATGTCGGATCCGGCGTCAGATAGTTCCAGGAGTATCTGACGCGTTGTTTCCAGGTCCGGGTAACCGCCGGTCACAAACGGGAGAAAGCACTTATTTTTCCTGGCGAAAATCTCTGACAGTCTCGACATCCTTATCTCCGCGTCCCGAGAGGTTCACGATCACCAGCGGGTTTTCGCCCAACCTGTCCAGCGCACCATTCTTCTCCATCTCAAAAAGGCTGGCGATGGCATGGGCGGATTCCAGGGCCGGTATGATACCTTCCAGCCGGCTCAGTTTGTCAAAAGCATCCAGAGCCTCCTGGTCGGACACAGCAGTGTACCTGACCCGTCCCAGATCGTGTAGCAGCGCGTGCTCCGGCCCGATCGATGGATAGTCGAGTCCAGCGGAAACGCTATGCGTGGAAGCGATTTGCCCACCGGCGTCTTGAAGAACGTAGCTGAAGGTGCCGTGGAGAACTCCCTGCCTTCCACCTTTGAAACGGGCTGCGTGTTCCCCCAGCTCCCTTCCAAACCCTCCGGCTTCCACACCCATCATCTGGATGTCCGGGTGTTTCAAGAATTCGTAGAATAGCCCAATCGAGTTGCTCCCTCCTCCGACGCAGGCAACAAGAAGATCGGGCAACCGGCTTTCCTGCTCCAGAATCTGCTTCTCTGCTTCCCGTCCGATCACGGATTGGAAGTCCCGAACCATCATCGGATAGGGATGGGCTCCTAGGACGGAACCGAGCAGATAGTGAGTCGTCTCAACATTTGTCACCCAGTCTCTCATCGCTTCATTGATCGCATCCTTGAGGGTACGAGAACCGGACTCTACAGGTATGACGCGTGCACCCAGCAATCCCATGCGAAAGACATTCAGGGCCTGGCGTCGCATGTCTTCGGTCCCCATGTAGACCTCGCAGTCGATTCCCAGCAGGGAACAGACTGTGGCCGTGGCAACTCCGTGCTGGCCAGCCCCTGTTTCCGCAATAATGCGCTGCTTCTTCATCCGGCTGGCCAGGAGAGCCTGACCCATTGCGTTGTTGATTTTATGTGCTCCTGTGTGGGCCAGGTCCTCTCGCTTCAGGTAGATGGTGGCACCCAGCATTCGAGACAGCCTTTTGGCCCGATACAGGGGCGTAGGTCGTCCTACGTAATGTTCCAGCAGGGCATCCAGTTCGGCCTGGAAGGAGTCATCGGAAACTGCCCGTCGGTAGGCGTCCTCCAGTTCCTCCAGTGGAGACATGAGCGTCTCCGGAACGAACTTGCCTCCGTAAACACCGAAGTGTCCGTCAGAATCGGGCCGTGGGTCAGAACCGGGTCCTAGGCTCGGGGAGCCATCCTCATCGATATCTGACATAGTTAATCCTCTCTCTCTAAATCAGATCCACTTGCTGCTCTTGCATTGTGCAGGAACTCTCGAATCTTGTCCGGATCCTTCAAGCCTGGAGACAGCTCGACCCCGGAACTAATATCAACTCCCAACGGATGGAGAAGTTGAATCGCTTCGAAGACATTGGTGGGTGTCAATCCGCCCGACAGAATGAAGGGGCGCTGAACCGACCTCAAGCTCTCCCAGTCAGACACGATTCCTCGCCCCCAGGAAGTGTCGATGAGCAAATCGTTATGGGGAAACGAATCAATTTCGCCTGGCCCGACCGCAATCCAGACTTCTCTTCCAAAAGCGCAAATCTCAGCTTCACTCTTTAATCCATGCAACTGAAGAACGTCGATGCCGGCCGGTGGAGACACCGCTGGCGATCCTACATACACACCGACTCGGAGACAATCTCCGGAGAGTGAGTGCAGGATCTCTATAGCCTTCGAAGGTGCAAGATAGCGTGGGCTCCCGGAATGAAAGACAAAACCCAGGGCCGTGGCCCCACAACGTAGAGCCCAGCGGGCATCTTCGATTGATGTGATCCCACAAATCTTGAGCAGCATTCTTTTGTCTCGGTCGCTTGAGCGTGTCTAAAAAGGGTAGAACTTCGGAACAGGGCCTTGCGAATACACCACAGAAGATCCAACGACCTGAGTTCCGTTCTCTTCTCTTGGCACGCTGTTATTCAGGTGTCTCCTGGTCATCTCCCATTTTCGTTTTACTGGGCCAGTAATTCTGCCAGGCGCTCCCCCGGGTTCTGGTTGTTCATGAAATGGCCCCCGATCAGAAAGCCCCTGAAACCCGCGTCCTGCAGCTCCAGCAGCTGGGTACGCTCGGAAAGTCCGGATTCGGAAATCAAAAGATAATCCTGCTCTCCCTCCAGGCGGCGAGCGACCTCAAACGAGGTGTTGATGTCAACGCTGAAATCTCTCAGGTTCCGATTATTTACTCCGATGATCGTAGCTCCACTTTCCACCGCTGTTTCGAGTTCCTGCAGGTCGTGGACTTCGACCACCACGTCGAGCAGGAACTCTCGTGCTGAAGCGAGCAGCCCGATGAGTTGTGAAGGTTGCAGGCAGGCCACGATAGCCAGTATGGCGGAAGCTCCCCAGATCCTGGACTCCAGAACCTGATACGAGTCGAACAGGAAATCTTTGCGCAGTACCGGAATCTCGGGAAACTCTTTTCGGACGGCTCTGAGATGCTCGGGGGCTCCGGCAAAGTAGTTCTTCTCGGTCAGAATGGAAAGCCCAACTGCTCCGCCCCCACGGTACTGCCCAGCAATCTCCACCGGCTCCAGCAAACATGGGAATGGGCCTCTACTGGGGCTCCGATACTTGATTTCGGCAAGAACGTTGAGCGTCCCTGCCGGAAAGGCGGCAGCAAAGAGCGGAGGGTTGCCCTTGGTGATCTCCTCGACCAGAACCTCTTCCGGAAACTCTTGCTTTACATCCTGCAATTCCTCCCGCTTGGCGGCCACGATTTCATCCAAAATCATGGTGAAATGCTTGTGGTTTCGATCAATTCCTGAAGCTTTCTGTAGGCCGTCCCTCTCGAGATCGACTTTTGCGCCTGCGTCAAACTGTCCTCAAAGGTGCTGTCGGTGGCCAAATGAATGGCTGCAGCCGCGTTGATCAGAACTAGATCCCGCAAGGAATCCCGTCGTTCTCCCTGAAGGATTTCGAGGCAGATGCGGGCGTTGGCGACGGAATCCCCTCCCTTCATTTCCGGTTCGGATTCCGCGGAATATGAAAAGCCGTACTCTGCCGGATTGAGTTCAAACTCACGGAGCTTGTCGGATGTTACCTCAATGATTGCGGTGGGGGCGCGCACCGAGATTTCATCCAGGCCGTCGCGGCTGTGAATTATCCAGGAACGTCCCGTTCCCAAGAGGTTAAGAGCCTGGGCTACACTGGACGCAAGCTCCGGGTCAAAAACACCGATTAGCTGAAAAGAGGCTCCTGCTGGATTGGTGAGAGGGCCCAACATATTAAAGATTGTTCGGTGGGAAATCTGTTTTCGGATAGCGGCTACCCGCTTCATTGCCGGGTGAAAAGCAGGGGCAAACAGGAAGGCCATCCCGTTCTGATCCAGACAAAATTGAACGGTTTGCAGAGGAGCATCGATCCGAACTCCCAGTGCCTCCAGCATATCGGCGCTCCCGCAGCGCGAAGTGGCGGCGCGGTTTCCGTGCTTAGCCACCGCAATTCCAGCACCTGCGATCACAAAAGCAGCCGTGGTCGATACATTGAAAGAGGGGGAGCCCCCGCCTGTTCCCGCCGTGTCCACTAGATCAGCCCTGTCGCTTTGAAGTCGGATGGCATGTTGGCGCATCGTCTGTGCAAAGCCGGCGATTTCCTCTGCAGTCTCTCCCTTCACGAAGAGCGCGGTCAGGAAAGCAGAAATGGCGCTATCAGTCGCCTCCCCGTCAAAAAGGCTTTCCAGTGCATGCTCTGCTTCCTCTTTCGACAGGTCCCAGCCGGAAATGAGCTTGTGCGTCAGTTTGTCGAGCATAGGAAGTTCTCTAGAAGATCCTTGCCTGAGGGTGTGAGAATCGATTCAGGATGGAATTGCACTCCGTGAACGGGTAGTTCTTCATGCTGCAGTCCCATGATCGTGCCGTCCTTGGTCCAGGCGGTAACTGTCAGGCAGGAAGGCAGGTCTTCTTTTGCCACGATCAGGGAGTGGTAGCGGGTCGCAGTGAAAGGACTTGGAATTCTCTTGAAGAGCTCACCTCCGGCGTGGTGGATGCTCGAGGTCTTGCCATGCTTTAACTCCGGCGCAGCCGTGACCAACCCTCCAAAAGCCTGACCGATCACCTGGTGACCCAGGCAAACGCCCAGAATCGGAATTCGAGTTCCCAGCCTCTCGACTACTTCCAGAGAGATCCCGGCATCGTTCGGAGTTCCCGGACCCGGCGAAATTATAATCCGATCCGGTTGCAGAGTGAGGATTCGATCAGGGGTAGTCAGGTCGTTACGAAACACTTTCAGATCGCAGCCCAGCTCCCCCAGATACTGAACAAGGTTGTAGGTAAAGCTATCGTAGTTGTCTACAACGACTACCTTCATTAATTTTCTCCAGCCGACTCCTCGATAGTGCGTTCCAGATGGTTGGAGAGCTCCAGAGCTTTGACCAAAGCAGCAGCCTTGTTTCGGCATTCGTTGTACTCTCTGAGAGGAATCGAATCGGCCACAATTCCGGCACCGGCTTGAATAACCACCTTTTCGTCTTTAAACACCATGGTTCGGATTGCAATACAGGTGTCCAGATTGCCACAGAAATCAACGTATCCTACAGCTCCGGCATAGACACCTCGATTGGAGGGTTCCAGCTCGTCAATAATCTCCATGGCCCTAATCTTTGGGGCCCCTGTAACGGTCCCCGCTGGGAAGCAGGCACCCAGGGCGTCAAATCGGTCGCATTCCTTCCTGAGGCTTCCCTTCAAAGCGCTCACCAGATGCATCACGTGGGAGTACTTTTCAACAAGCATCAGGTCTTTTACCTTCACAGAGCCGAAGTCGCTGACCCGGCCGAGGTCGTTTCGGCCCAGATCCACAAGCATGACGTGCTCTGCTCTTTCCTTCTCGTCCCGGCGCAACTCCTCCTCCATCTCCAGTTCTTCTGCGGGAGTGCGGCCCCTCCGTCGGGTGCCAGCGATGGGTCTATACTCGAGTTGCGAACCATTTACCTTGATAAGCATCTCGGGGGAGGAACCGGCTACAGAAAGCTCTCCCATCCTCAAAAAGAAAAGGTAGGGGGACGGATTAATGTAGCGCAGCGCCCTGTAGACATTGAAAGGTTCGCCAGTGAAGTCCGTCGTGAAGCACTGGGAAAGCACGACCTGGAGAATATCTCCTGCCCGAATGTACTGTTTAGCTGTCTCTACAGCAGCGCAGAATCTTTCTCGTGTGAAATTGGATTGGAGATCGACACCCTGCTGCCCTCCCTCCTCCGGCGCAGTCGAAAAAACGCCTGGGTTCTGAAGCGACCCGCTGTCCAGGAGACGGTTCTCCATTTCATCCAGTTTCTCTCTGCCCTGGTGGGAAAGGATCACGATTTGGTGTTTAACGTGATCAAAGGCGAGAATTGTTGAGTAATAGTCCATCAGGACGGGAGATCCTCTCCAGCTGGAAGAGCCTTTCGACGGCAGGTTCTCGAGTTCCCTTATCACATCGTAGGAGAGAATCCCGACTGCTCCGCCGGTAAAGGGTGGTAGATCAGGGTGGATGGGAAGCAGTGGCGGAAAATTGTCCCGGAAATCCTTCCAGGTACCCTGAAAGGTCTTTTCTGGAGACACGCCGAGGAAGGAGTAGCGTCCGATTCTCTCGCCCCCTTCAACCGATTCGAGAAGAAAAGCCCGATTCTCGTTTTTGGCAATTCTCAGAAACGCCGAAACAGGAGTCAACCAGTCAGCCAAAAGACAACGGTAGAAAACCTCGCCCTGACCGTCTGTCGCGATTCCCTCATTCTTCATTCACGTATCCGCGCAAAAAAAAAGCCGTGGGGGGGAGCCCCACGGCTTTTTTCACTGATCTAAACCTATCTCAGCCTTTGAAAATAACTCCCCCTTGCGTTTCCCGGTTTGTTTCAGTTTCGCCAGAGGGTCTTGTTGTTCATCCTGTCATTTCTCAGCGTAAAGAATAGAGACGCGGCAGGAGGAAAGTCAAGCCCTTTTACCCTCCCGACATTGCATTTAGAAAGTCGGCGTTACTATTGGTCTTGCTGAGTTTTTCAAGCAGGAGTTCCATCGACTCGGTAACGGACAGTGGATTGAGCACCTTGCGCAGGACCCAGACTCTGTTGAGTTCCTCCTTGCTCAGCAGCAGGTCTTCTTTGCGCGTTCCTGAACGATTGATATCGATAGCAGGGAAGACTCTTTTGTCGACAAGTTTTCGATCCAGATGGAGCTCCATGTTCCCGGTGCCCTTGAACTCCTCGAAAATCACGTCATCCATGCGGCTGCCGGTATCGATGAGAGCCGTGGCCATGATGGTGAGACTTCCGCCTTCTTCGATGTTCCTCGCTGCCCCGAAAAAACGCTTGGGTCGCTGCAAAGCATTCGAATCGACACCGCCTGAAAGCACCTTTCCGGACGGCGGAACTATTGTGTTGTAGGCTCGAGCAAGTCGAGTAATAGAGTCGAGGAGGATCACCACATCCTTCTGATGTTCGATCAGGCGTTTGGCCTTCTCTAGGACCATCTCGGCGACCTGGACGTGGCGGGTGGCCGGCTCGTCAAAGGTCGAACTAATGACCTCCCCCCGGACGGAGCGCTGCATGTCCGTCACTTCTTCCGGGCGCTCGTCGATGAGCAGGACAATAAGGACCATTTCGGGATGGTTGGAAGTCACGGAATTGGCGATACTCTGGAGAATCATCGTCTTTCCTGCCCGGGGTGGAGAGACGATTAGACCCCTCTGACCCATCCCAATCGGAGTCAGGAGATCCATGACGCGACCGCTTAAGTTTTCTCTGGCCGTTTCTAGGCCTATCTTCTGGTCGGGATAGATGGGCGTCAGGTTCTCGAAGAATGTCCTGTCACGGGCTACATCTGGATGTTCGAAATTGATGGCTTCTACCTTAATCAAGGCAAAGTAGCGCTCCCCCTCTTTGGGAGGGCGAACCTGTCCGGACACCGTATCTCCAGTGTGGAGGTCGAACTTCCGGATCTGAGAAGGCGATACATAGATGTCATCGGGTCCTGGGAGGTAGTTGTACTCTGGGGCTCGAAGAAAGCCAAACCCATCGGGAAGCGTCTCCAGGACTCCTTCGGAAAAGATGAGGCCGCTTCGCTCAGTTTGGGCCTTGAGGATCTGAAAAATCAGTTCCTGCTTGCGCATCCCTGTAGCTCCCTCGATCTCCAACTCCTGGGCAATCTGGTTCAGGGCCTTGATATTCAGATCTTTGAGTTCCTTGATATTCAGTGATTCAGCTGTCTTGGTATTACTCATGATTCAACCCTCTTTGATGATTCTCCAGAGCGCCTTCTTGCCTTCTCCGGTGCGAGAGGAATAAGCAACGAGGCCGTCGATTCCCAGGGAGCGCTCGATCTGTCGCAACGACCGGAGTCGTTGACTCGATCTGACGCGGTCGATCTTGGTCGCAACAACCTGTGTCTGAATCTGGTAGGCATTCAGGAAGTCCTGCATGACCCTGTCCAGAGGGCCCGGATCGTGGCGTGAGTCGACGATCAGAATCGCAAGCCTGATTCTGCCGTCTGATTTCAAGAAACCTTCGATGAGGCTCTGCCAGCCTGATCGTATCTTCCGGGGTGCCCGCGCGTAGCCATAGCCGGGCAGATCGGCAAAAATCCATTGGCTGTTGATGTTGAATATGTTGATCGTTCTCGTCCGACCCGGGACCGAACTGGTCCGGGCCAGTTTCTTATTCCCGACCAGGTTGTTGAGCAGGCTCGATTTACCCACATTGGATCGGCCAGCAAAAACAATCCTGGGAAGCTTGGGAACGTGCCCAGCCTCCATTTCCTCCGCTCTGGTTAGCGAAGTCAAAAAAGTGCACTCCACAGTTCCTGATCAAGGATTACGGCATAGAAATCCGAAGGTTTCAAACCGATGGTTGTTGTTATTACCTAGTGTCTGTATCGCTTTAGGGCGTTGGATGAATTCTGGTCGGCGAGAGGCGTGGCGGCTCTCTATGGATCAATGATGAATTCTTGGACGGTCACCGCCTTCGATTTTCGGTGGCAGCTTGCTTACATAGTCATCCCTGTTCCTGGCTGAGGCCGGAGAAGTCACGAGGGCGTTTTCGAGCACTTCGTCCATTTGCTCAACAAACACGAACTCGAGATCCTCCTGCACTGACTCGGGGATGTCTTGCATGTCCTTGCGGTTTTCCTCCGGAAGCAGAACTTTCTTGATTCCGGCCCGGTGGGCAGCCAGAACTTTCTCTTTGACGCCTCCAACTGGCATTATGCGCCCCCTCAGAGTGATTTCTCCGGTCATGGCAACGTCATGGTCGACTGGGATGCCTGTCAGGGAAGATGTCATTGCCGCGGCCAGCGTGATACCAGCAGAAGGACCATCTTTGGGAATCGCACCTTCTGGGACGTGCACGTGGATGTCAAACGCCTTGTGGAAATCATTGCTCAAACCGTACTGCTCCGCCCGGGAGCGAACGTAGGAAAGAGCGGCCTTGGCAGATTCCTGCATCACTTCACCAAGCTTGCCGGTCAGTAGAAGGTCGCCCTTCCCTTCCATACTGGAGCACTCCGTCATCAAGACTTCGCCGCCCATTTCGGTCCACGCCAGCCCCGTCGCTAGTCCTACTTCATCGGTTTCAGAAGCCATCTGGTTTCGGTACTTGGCCGGGCCTAGAAAGTCAGCGACCGCAGCTTTGTCAACATCGAACTCGAAAGAGGCAGTTGCTTTCGTACCACTTTCGACCACCCTGCGGGCGATCTTGCGATAGATTCGACCGATTTCACGTTCCAGGTTCCGTACTCCCGACTCACGAGTGTACTCCTTGATGATTGCCAGAATGGACTCGTCCTTGAAGTCGATCTTGGACTTCTTTAAGCCTTTCAATTCTTTTTGCTTGGGCACCAGAAAGTTCTTGGCAATCTGTGTCTTATCGTAGTCCGTATAGCCAGACAGGTCGACGATCTCCATCCGATCCTGCAGGGGCCTCGGCACGGTGTGAAGGACGTTGCCTGTGCAAATGAACAGAACCTGCGACAAATCCAGTTCGGTGTCCAGATAGTGATCGGCGAAGGTGGCGTTGTGTTCCGGGTCGAGAACCTCCATCAGAGCCGCGGAAGGATCTCCCCGAAAATCCATACTCATTTTGTCGATCTCATCCAGGAGCATCACCGGGTTCTTGGTACCGGCCCTTTTCATCATTTGCACGATCTGGCCTGGAAGGGCTCCAATGTATGTCCTCCGGTGTCCTCGGATCTCAGCCTCATCACGGACTCCACCCAGTGACAGTCTGACGAATTTGCGCCCTGTTGCGCGGGCAATGGAGCGGCCAAGAGAGGTCTTTCCTACTCCTGGAGGCCCCACGAAGCAGAGAATCGAACCCTGGTGTTTCTTGGTGTAAAGCTGACGTACCGCCAGAAACTCAAGAATGCGTTCCTTGACATCCTGCAGTCCGTAGTGGTCGTCATGGAGAATTTTCTCGGCCTTCTTGATGTTCCGGATCTCGCGGCTTCTCTTGTTCCAGGGAAGGGCAAGCAGCCAGTCAAGATAGGTGCGACTCACCGTAGTTTCAGCGCTCAGGGGAGGCATCTGTTCGAGCCGTTTGATCTCGGCCTCCGCTTTCTGTAGAGCATCGGGCGGCAATTGCGCCGCTTCGATTCTCTCCTTGAGTTCCTCGATCTCGTCTTTGTCGCTGCGACCCAACTCTTTTTGAATTGCCTTGATCTTTTCGTTCAGATAGTACTCCCGCTGGGCCTTTTCCATCTGTTTGCGGACCCGCCCCTGAATAGACTTGTCCATCGTGATCTTCTCGATCTCGACCTCGATCAAATCGCAGATTCTTTCCATCCTCTCGAGGGGATCGGCAATCTCGAGCAGCGACTGTTTTTCTTCCACGGCAACCGGAAGATTCGCTGCCACGCTGTCAGCCAGGCGCTCGTCCTCCGAGTTCTGAACCGCCTGTACAACGGCTTCATAGTTGACATTCTGATCGAGCTTGGAGAACTGCTCAAACAGGTTCTGCAGCCTCTTGTTGAGAACGCTTAGCTTGGCTTCCGAGACCGCCACAACCGGCAGAGTCTTGACCTCGGCAACCAGGTAGCCCTCCTGGCTGCTCACTCGGACCGTGCGGGCCCTTTTCAAGCCCTCCACCAGGACCCGGATGTTTCCATCGGGGAGCTTCAGGCTCTGCACAATCGCAGCGACTGTTCCGACACGAAAGATCCGGTCCGGTTGTGGATCATCTTCAGTCGCATCCATCTGGGTCGCCAGATAGATTCTTTTATCACCCTGCAGGGCCTCTTCGAGTGCCAGGACAGACGAAGGCCGTCCGATGACAAATGGCACCATCATGTGCGGAAAGACCACTACATCCCGAATCGGCACCATCGGGCAGATGTATTTAGTTTGTTCGTCCTGGGTCTTGTCCATTCCGACTCAACGCCCCCCTGTACTGTTTCAACTGATAACTTAGACTTCGATCGCACACAACCGTTTCAAAAATCTTGCTGCCATGAGTTTCTACGGTGGAAGTCTTGAACTCAGAAAGAGCGAATAGGCAAGAGATGTAATTCGGGGATTACCCGGCCTTTTCCAAGAGCTTGAAAACAACCTCCTTGTTCTCAACCATCTCTCGAGTGACTACGAACTCCTTGACGCCCTTCGAACTCGGCAGCTCGTACATCAAATCTAACATAAGATCTTCAGTAATCAGGCGCAAGCCACGTGCTCCGATTTTCCGTTCCATGGCCAGCCCCGCAATTGCCTCCAGGGCATCGTCAGTGAATTTAAGGGCAACGTTCTCAAACTCGAACATCCGTTGGTACTGCTTGGTCAGGGCATTGGCCGGCTTGGTCAGGATCTCCACCAGTGCTCCCTTGTCGAGATGATGAAGCGTGCATACGACAGGCAGCCGTCCAACGAACTCAGGAATCAGTCCATATTTGATGAGATCTTCCGGAAGGACGTGAGACAACAGGTCGGACTTTATCGCCTTTAGCCAGCGGCTCTCAGACTTACGGGATCTGAACCCCAGCGTAGAACGTCCCAGGCGCTTTCGAATGCCTTTGTCGAGACCTATAAAGGCTCCGCCGCAGACAAAGAGAATATTGGTAGTGTCAATCTGAACGAACTCCTGGTGGGGATGCTTGCGGCCACCTTGAGGGGGGACGTTGGCCACTGTTCCCTCCAGGATTTTGAGCAGTGCCTGTTGTACTCCCTCACCTGAGACATCCCGGGTAATGGACGGATTCTCATCCTTTCGAGAGATCTTATCGATCTCATCGATGTAGATGATGCCCTGCATGCACCGGTCTCGCTCGCCACCGGCTGCCTGCAGGAGCTTGAGAATGATGTTTTCCACATCTTCCCCCACGTAGCCTGCTTCGGTGAGGGTTGTTGCGTCGACAATGGCAAAGGGAACGGAGAGCATTCTGGCGAGCGTCTGCGCCAACAGCGTCTTCCCCGTTCCAGTGGGACCAATCAGCAAAACATTGCTTTTCGCCAGCTCCACGTCTTGATGGCGGCGAGCCCCCATTCTAAGTCGCTTGTAGTGGTTATAAACGGCGACCGCCAGCTTTCTCTTGGCCAGCTTCTGACCGATCACGTACTGGTCGAGAAACTCTCTAATCTCTGCAGGTTTGGGAAGTTTTTCCTGCAAGCCCGACGCTTCCGAAGCGAGATCATCCGAGATGATCTCATTGCACACGTCGACGCATTCATCGCAGATGAAAACAGTGGGCCCGGCTATGAGCTTCTTTACGTCATTCTGGCTCTTGTTACAGAAGGAGCAACGAAGAACCTCTTCAGTCTCTTTTTTCACTCAGAATTACCCCTGTCCGCTCAAGCACGCCCACTATCGAGCCCAAGCTTTGGCTGCCGCCCCCCAGGATACGGGATCAACCCTGGAACTGAAGAAAACAAGCAGGGACCGATCACCTATGTGTGCTTCTCGATGATCAGGTCGATAATACCATACTCCTTGGCCTGTTCCGCGTTCATGATGTAGTCACGCTCGACGTCTTGTTCAATCTTTTCGAGGTCCTGCTGGGTATGTCTGGAAAGGATCAGATTCGTCATTTCACGCATCCGAAGAATTTCTTTGGCATGGATATCAATGTCTGTAGCCTGCCCGGACAGTCCAGCTATGGCTGGCTGGTGAATCAGGATCCGGCTGTTGGGTAAAGCAAATCGCTTACCGGAGGTTCCTGCGGCCAGAAGCAGAGCGCCCATGGAAGCTGCCTGGCCTATGCAAATGGTCGTCACATCGTTCTTGACGAACTGCACGGTATCGTAAATCGCCAGCCCGGCAGTAATGGATCCTCCAGGGGAATTGATGTACAGCGAAATATCCCGATCCGGGTCTTCAGCCTCTAGAAACAACAGTTGAGCAGTCACCAGATTGGCAACGTTGTCATCAATCGGAGTTCCTAGAAAGATGATGTTGTCCTTCAGAAGCCGCGAGTAGATGTCGAAGGCACGTTCTCCTCGGTTGGTCTGTTCGACAACCATTGGAATCAATGTCATTGTTTCACCTCTCCAGAGACGCGGCGCAGCTCGGTGTCTGTTCGCCGAAGATCTCGATCAGCATTTTGGATTATCCCTCGACGGTCCCTTTTTCGACGAGGATGCCGATCACTTTTTTTCGTTTCAATGTTTCGAGCAGTTCCTCACGACGCTCCTTCTCGGCAAAGTGGTGCCTGACTTTGTTGAGGCTCTGATCAGTTGACTCCGCCAGCCTCTCGATCTCGAGATCGACTTCCACATCCGTGACTGCGATTTCTTCTTGGCTGGCCACTGCTTCGAGTACAAAGTGGGCTTGGACCTCTTTCTGCGCAGAAGAACGGAACTCATTCCTCATCTTGGGCCAGTCCAATCCTGCCTTGGCCGGATCCACTCCGCGCGACGCCAGCCTGAAAGCAAAGTCGCGCAGTTTACTGTCCACGGCTTCCTCGACCAGGACCTCCGGGACGTCAAACGATGTGAGATTGACAAGGGCCTCGACAGTCTTGTTTCGTATCGCTTCCTCCCGGGCAGTCTCTGCGTACTGCGAAATCTCCTCGAGGAGACTCCTTCTGAGCGCTTCCAGGTTCTCAAAGTCACCGATACCCCTGGAAAAATCGTCGTCCAAAGTAGGAACCTGCTTGTCTTTGATCTGGTTGACCCGGACCGTGAACTCGACCCGCTGTCCCGCAAGCTTTCGTTCTGGATAGTCCTCCGGATAGGAAACCTGAAAAACTTTTTCTTCACCTGCGCGCAGGCCCAGCAGCGCTCTGGTGAAAGCTTCGTATGTCTGCTCGCCGCCAACTTCCAGAACCACGTTCTCATCCTCTATAGGATCGAGACCGACGAGAGGCAACCCTTCTTCGGAAACAAACCTCCCGTGGAGATCAATGACCGCATAGTCACCCAGATCGATTCCGCGATCCTCAATGGTCGCCAGCGTCGAGTGTTGCTCGAGGAGGGCATCGAGTCGTTTTTCCAACAATTCTTCAGGATCCGGCGGCGGATCGAGGCTCGCTTGAAGACCCTCGTAATTGGGCAGCTCGAAAACGGGTGGTACTTCAAACTTGGCCACATATTTGAGCGGTTGTCCCTCTTCGAAGTCGAGTTCTTCAACGCTCGGAGAACGAACCGGGGCGACGTCCTTGTCCTGAATCGCCTGGTGATAGGATTCAGGAACCAGGCGTTTAATAACCTCTTCGCGGATATCTTTCCCAAATCTGCGTTTCACCAATCCAAAGGGTGCCCGGCCCTTTCGAAAGCCCGGTAGGCTGGCCTGTTGCCTGAACTCGTTCGCTATACGGTTGAACTCCTCGGAGGTCACCTGGGCGGAGACTTCTATAGAGATCTTCTTCTTAACTCCGCCGAGGTCTTCGAGAAGCGACTGAATCTCCATAACTCCCAATCTCTTAACGCAAGCGTACGCTCTATATTATGATGATCCAAGACGGCTTGCGTGGCAAAAACTTGTGGATTATAGTCCTGGCTATATGCGTCGACAAGCACCGCTGGCCTGGAAACTCAAGTCCGAAGCGTTTGAACGGCTGGTAAAGAAATACCGGAGCCTTGAGAACCACGACGGCTTCTACTCTCGAAACTGGCTCGAGCTCACCGAATTTCTCGAAGCGGAGCTGAAAGAACTGAAATGGGTTCTTCTGTCTGATGGGGAATCGCCGGAACCTTCTTAATGGTGCTGGTGGTCTTACGAAAAAGGTCTACTCACCCCCCTAGTTTTCGGACAACCGACAGAGCCATCTCGTGAAGCATCCCATTGGAGGCAACGATTCCCCGATTGCGAGCCAGGGTAGAACCCCGAGAAAAATCCAAGTCCTTTCCATCTAGATCTGTAACCTTCCCTCCGGCCTCCTCCACCACTAAAGATCCAGCCGCGTGATCCCAGATCCTCTCCTTGTAGTTACGTCGCGCGGAGGAGATCAGGCGAAGCATTAACTCGCCCCGACCGGAGGCCAGGAGACCATACTTGGCCTGACTGTCCATCAGTACCGGTTCTACCCTAGATCCCAGTTGATGAAGGACCTGTTCGAAAAGCGTAGTATTTGTGTGACCAGCCTCCACGGAGCGAACCAGCCTCGCCTGTACGGGGTCAGAAAGAGCAGACACCCGGAGTGACTGGAAATCCCTTGCCCCCTGCAGAGACCGAGCCCAGGAGCCATGGCCCCGAACAGCCACGAAGAGAGCTCCCAGTCGGGCTGATGGGTTGCCGGGAAACGGCAGGTTCGGACAGGCAAGAACACCAATCCGAACCTGGCCGGCTTCGATGTGGGCCAGTGCTGTGGCATATTGCTCCTGTCTCAGGAACCCCTTCGTTCCGTCAATGGGGTCGAGGGTCCAGTATCGTCCCCGGGGTGTACTTGATCCTCGGTCAATCCATTGACAGACAGACTCGGGATCGGCAGGCAGGCCCGCCTCGGAGAGGAACTCGGTCACCTGCTCCAAGGTCGTCTCGCCTTCCTCACACTGGAGCAATCGTGAGTCCTCCTCAGCGACCAGAGCGTCTTCGCCGGGTTGCTGCTGCTGGAGCAACCAACCAACCAAGCCCTGGATTGCGAAATCAGCCACTGTGACAGGTGACCGGTCTTTCTTCGACAGAGCTGGTTCTGTCAGGCGCTTCTGAATGCTTTGGGCCAGAATTCCGGCTCGCTCTGCCACGTCGATGGCGAACTGTACTTCAGGAGGCACCTCGTTGAGATTCATCGTGCCCATTCTAGCAGTCTGCGGTGGGAGTCGCGCATGGTCGCCCGCGACTTTTACCATGGAGTGCTAGACGCGGAGGGCCGCGTCTTCCCAGTGCGAGGAGGTTAAAGGAGACGTGGGCTGGAGTACATCTGTGCGGGAGAGACGGTCGGAACACATCTTGCAAGCCCTGGAACAGGAGCCCTCAACGCTCGCAGCCAGCTAAAGCACTTTCTCAGCGATCTGAACGGCATTCAGAGCTGCCCCTTTTCTCAGCTGATCGCCGGCCAGAAACAGGGCCAGCCCCCTGCCGTCTGAGCGAGAGAGATCCTGTCGGAGTCGCCCAACCAGAACAGCGTCGCCATGACTGGCCAGAAGAGGTTCCGGATGCCGATTCTTCTCTCGATCATCCAACAGTTCTACTCCCTCTGCCCGTGCCAGGGTCAACCGGGCTTCCTCGACGGAAAGAGAATTCTCAAACGTGAGATAGACCGCTTCGCAGTGTGCTCGAAAGACAGGAACCCGCACACAAGTAGCCGCGATCTGCAGGGTATCGTCACCGAGAATCTTGTGTGTTTCCTCGGCCATCTTAAGCTCTTCGGTGTTGTAACCGGACTCTATATCCATCTTCGACTCATGACAAAAGACGTTGAAGATGTACTGCCGATCGAAGAATTCCTGGGTGATGGGATCTCCTGCAATCCAGTCACGCGCCTGCTGCTCCAGCTCGGCCATCGCAGTGGCTCCGGCTCCCGAAGCTGCCTGATATGTGCTGACTATAATTCGCCTGATCCTAGCCTGTTGATGAAGAGGCCAGATTGCAACGCACAGCAGGATCGTTGAGCAGTTGGGAACGGAAATAAGCCCTGAATGGTCAGCCAGATGGTGCGGATTCACTTCGGGTACTATCAGAGGAGTTCCTGGATCCATCCGAAAAGCGGAGGAGTTGTCCACGACCAGACAGCCCCGTGAGGTGGCAACCGGAGCGAATTTCCGACTGGTGGAAGCGCCCGCTGAAAAAAAAGCAATATCGACTCCTTCAAAGGAGTTCTCAGTCAGCACCTCAACTTCATAAGTCTTGCCCTCAAAAACAACTTTCGTCCCCGCCGATCGATGGCTGGCCAACAGGCGCAGACCGCTCATCGGGAACTGGCGCTGGGACAGGACTTTTATGATCTCTCGGCCCACCACTCCAGTTGCTCCGGCTATTGCGACAAAAGGTTCTTCCGACATGCTCATGGGCTCGGTTGAAGTATTTCTAGTCTCATGCCATAAGAATGTGTGGGCCTAGCAGCCTGTGGTGGAAGAGACTGAAGCCAGACTTTTCTGGGGCCTCTTGAAGTTGAGAAAAAGGGTCCTTCCCCTCCCCACTTTCTGGATGTCGAAGTCCAGGGCCCGACCTGGTCGTTGTCATAGCTGAAGTACCACTGTGCCATATCTGGAATCCTCTCAGACGATTTCAATCCAGATGGGTGCAAATGTCCTACGCGATGGCAGGAGGAAAGATCGAATGCTGACCAGTGCGGTTCCAGACTTCAAATTTCGACAACTCGAAACCAACGGAACCGGCCAAAGATGCTCAGGCTACTTCGTCAATCTTGGCAGCCAGAATGAAGTCGCTCTCTGTCAGGCCGTCGATCTTGTGAGTCCAGATCTTGACTCCGGCCTTTCCCCAGCTCAGGAAAATATCGGGGTGATGACCTTGTTGCTCAGCAATTTCCCCAGCCTCGTTTACGAAATTGAGTGCAGTCCGAAAATCGGGGAAGAGGTATTCCTTTTCCAGATGATGTTCATCAACTACGCTCCATCCCATAACCTGGGCCAGAAGGGATCCAATTTCCTTTCCCCGAAGGGGAGGCACTCCCCCTCGGCAGGGAACGCAATTCTTTCCGCTTAGATGAGACATCTTGTCAAGCGAACGGACGAGTCAGGTCGTTGAGATCCGAACCAGAGCATCCTTCTGCTCCTTCTTGCCCATCACCTGTTCTTCATAATACTTCTTTACCTGGGCGGCCTGCCTGGCTGCCTTGCGGCGCGCCATCTTCTCGTCGCGGGCTGTCTGCGGCAAGGAGCTCTTCTTGCGCTGAGATGCGACATCACTCGCGTTGAGGTTCAGAGAGTGTTCGTAGCTCTGCAGGTCAACGTTCTTTCCCCCGGCAAAGATTTCGTGTCTCCCGTGTTCCTCGTACCATTTCGCGACTGTGGCATTCTGGTGCATATGCTCAATGATATTGCGCCATCCGTGTCCGGTGTTATAGGCACAGAAAGAGATCTCGCCTTCCTGAGTAGCATAGGGGATGATACACATCTCAGTGCGGCGGAAGTCGTAGTTGAAGAGATCTTGAAACCACATCCCGGCAACAAAGAGGAAGTTCCAGCGATCGTCTCTCCGTTTCTTGCCGTCTCCATAGCTGCGGCCGGTCAGTCCAAAACTTTTGTCGAACTTCTTGAGAACCTCCCACAGAGTCAACTTTGAAGGAGCCGCGAAGGGTCGATAGTTCTTGAGTAAGGCCAGACCCATCATAAAGTTGGAAAAGTTCTTGCCACGCCCTGCGTCCGTGATGGCCTGCATGTCTCGGACCAGACCTGGAATACTGAGGAACTCGGGTACAGCAGCGTACTCCTTAGTTTCTTTGTCAACCATCACGGCGGTTCCCACACCGCAATTGGGATGGCATCCGCAGCTAACCTGACCCCAGTCGGCCTCGGGACCATGGACAAGATCAGCAAAATCGGAAAAGGCTCCCATCAGGGAGAGGGGAAACCAATCTCGCGTAGGCTCTGTCATCCCGGTTTGTTTTTTTACATCGTGGGCGAGATGCGAGAGAGTATAGCGCTGGCGCAGCCGCCGTTCGTCAGTGACGGCTTCATCCCTGCCAGTGAAGGAAACCGGCTGGAAAGCAATGAAGGCGACTTTTTTCGGGTTGTCCATGGCAAACCGGATGATCGGCCCCACCTGATCGTTGTTAACGTCGTTCACCAGCGTCGTGACAAGAACAATCTCAATTCCAGCCGCATGAGCGTTCTCAATCCCCCGCAGCTTAATGTCGAAAAGGTTGCCGATGTGGCGATGGCTGTTGGCTTCGTTACCCACTCCATCGAACTGATAGTAAAGAAAGCGCAAGCCCGCCTCGGCAGCCCTGCGGCTGAACTCTTTGCTCTGGGCGAATTCGATCCCGTTGGTGGCCGCCTGAACGCTGTTGTACCCGATCTTACGGGCATACTTCACCGCCCGGAAAAAGTGAGGTGAGATGGTCGGCTCTCCGCCCGAAAACTGGACCGACATTTGGCGACGAGGCTTGATTTTCAGGGCATTATCGAGAATTTCCTTGATCTCCTGCCACACCAGCTCGTGCACGAAACCAACCTGGTTGGCGTCCATGAAGCAAGGGTCGCACATCATGTTGCAACGATTCGTCAGATCCACAGTCAGCACTGAGCCTCGGCCGTGGCGGATTGTGCTCGAACCATGGTTGTGGAGATCCTCATCGTTATGAGCCCGGATGTCACGACCAGGAAAATTGCCCTCGATCCAACGCAGGAAGTTGGCATCAATTGACATGAGGTCTTCGATCTTGCCATGAATCGGGCATTCTTTGACCATCCAGATCTCGTTGTTCTTCTCAACGACACTGGCTTTGATCTCACCTACTTTCTCGTCAATGAGAACGTGATAGTCCTCTTCGCCATTGATGATCTTTTCCCGAGCTTCCACTACACACTTGGGACACAGAGAATCGGTTTCGCGGGGCCAGCCTAGGTTTGGTTTCGTTTTTTGCCAGGATTTCAGTAGTGGCTTCTCGGACCAGTTAGGAGTAAAAGAAGGCCTCTTGCGATACTTGTTAAAAAACTGGATAAAATCAAATGCCTTGCCCGCGGTAAAGCAGAGGGCACTGTCGCCGTACTTCCATGCGGTTGAACTTGCTCTTGACATGAGTGTAAACCTTCCTCTTCAGTACTTTACGAAAACAACAACGCTACCTTGGACACTCAGTTGGCCACGCCTACTCAGGCACAGCCAGCGGGTACAATGAGGCACCGGAAACTTGCAATGTCGCTTAATTTCAAACCTATAAGTATCGGTATCCCCTCCCCGTTCGTCAATAGAGGATCGACTGCCTCGATGGCACAGTTTCGTTTTTCCTGAGTAATTGATCCGTCCTGTCCGAGTCTAAATTTGATAAGATTTGATCGTGGATTGAGAACTGTAAAGATGCCCAACTTAAGAATCACGAACGGAGCCCGCACACAAATTTTGGCTGCCCTCGAGCAGCAACAGCCCCAAAAGACCGCTTTGCGACTTGAGGCGACGACCAACGGGACAGCCGAGTTCGCCTATGGCATGCGACTGGTTGGTGCAGATGATCAGCGCGAGGATGACGAGATCGTCGAAAGCAACGGGGTGAAGGTGCTGGTTGATCCCGCAAGTGCGCGCCACCTGGAGGGTGCAACGGTTGACTATGAAGAAGGAATCCTGAACAGCGGATTCCGTTTTGACAACCCGAATCAGCCAAATATCCCGGAGCTGGGAGAAGGCCCGCGGGCGGATTTGAGTGGACCGACGGCCGAAAAGGTGGAACAGCTGATCAACACGGAGATCAATAGTGCCGTGGCTGCCCATGGTGGCCAGGTCAATTTTCTTGGCGTCAAGGAGAATCGGGCTTACCTCACTTTTGGAGGTGGTTGCCACGGTTGCGGAATGGTTGATGTCACTCTCAAGCAGGGAATCGAAGCCCGAATCAAAGAGCTTGTCCCTGAGATTGAGGAGGTGGTCGATGTAACCGACCACTCGGCCGGGGAAAATCCATTCTATCGATAGGGACAAGAAACACGAACCATTTCAACCTTGCCAAAAAACGGCCTGGAGTTCTATTTTTAGGCTGGATGGCTACCGAAGGCGGTCTCGAAGAGGCCCGTCAACGAGTTGAGTGACTTCTACATCGCCGGAAAATCTACATGGAATCCTGGGTTTCATAAGTTTGAGTACATCGATTTTGAATAGGTCCGGAAAAAAAGTCTGTTTGCTCCTGGTGCTGGCAGTGAAAATCAGCACCGGATGTAACGAGACCGAGCACCCGGACACACTGCGACAGGTGGAAAAGGAGGGCTATACCTATTTCGGAGTTGCACCCTTTGAAGCACCTCTCCTCCACCAGGTTGAAACCGTGTTCGTGGGACCAGAGCCTGCACTGGCCAAGCAGATTTCCCAGAGAATTGGAGAAGAGTTGAAACTTCCTGAAGTGGAACCCTTCTGGATCCAGCGGGGCCACAGCGGACTCATCTCGGCCCTGCTCAATGATGAAGTGGACCTGGTGATCTCCGTCTTAGGAAAGACCCCTGCGCGTGAGCGTCAGGTAGACTTTTCAGAGACCTACTACACCTCTGAGCTGGTGGCTGTGATCAACCCGGTTCGCAACGACAAAATCCGCAGCAACAACCTGGCCCAGGCCAGGATCGGCGTCCGCGAGGGGACAGCGGGAGAGGAAATCGTCCGGGCCAAGTACCCCGAAGCCAAGATAGTCTCTATTGGGACTCTAGATGAAAGCATTCTTCAGCTTCGCAGCGGGGATGTCGACGTCGTGATCGACGACCGCATCATGGCGGCGTACTCTTTGGCGACAATGACCGGAGTGTCTCACCTCGAAATCCTGCCCGATTTCATTGTCGCAAGCGTCGAGTGCGGTGTCGCTCTCAGAAAAGGGCAAGATCAACTGCTGCAACTCGTCAACGAGGCGATCCGGGAGTCCAGCCGTAAATACCAGGGCTGGATCGACGAGCAATTCAACCCAAAATTATTGCGCAAGGTGATGGCCCGATACCAGACACGCCAGGACGAATTGAGACGGGCCAAGAGGCCCCGGCGCGTCTCGATCCGGATTTCCAAGAGCCGGTCCTCTGATTTTGACATCTATCGCGTGGCCAATCTCACCTATGTGCTTCGCAATACCAATGGCAAAACTTTCACGAGTTCCAAGATTGATTTCCAGGGCCGCACCGGAGTCAGTTCGGTGACCATTCCACCCGGGACCTATAGCGTAACTATCACCAAATTCAATACTACTTTTGGAACGCTCGTGATCCGGCCCGAGGATCCGACGCGCATCACTGTAAACATCAGACTGCAGGCCAGTGGTCAGTTCACGATGAAACGTGATTCATAGCTGCATCTTCCCGCCCCGTTAAAGCAGTGAGACCAGAACCGAATAGCCGCTTTCAGGACGGCGCTCAGCGGCGTGGGTGCCCAATTCTCCCTCGTCCCTTTTCGGCTTGGAACTTCGGCGGAGTATTTTCTGTGGGGTGCTGCCCACCAGATATTTACTGACACCGCCTCGTAGGCCTCAAGGTGGGCGGAAAGACATTGCCTGGCCCGCAAGGCCCCAGGAAATCAGTCAAGGAATCCCCGTCCAGCCCCCAAAGGGCGACAGAGAGAGCCAGTTTGACAACCATTATCTGGATTCTGGAGAGAAAACACATGGAACTTAAACGGCCCAAAATCAATCTAATGAAGTGATCGCTAGAATAGAGTCGGCCAAAATGACCCAGCTAATGACCTCGATCCATTCCGAGATACAAGTGTCCCAGGGCGAGGCCCTGGTGGTGCGTCTAAAAGAACGCGAAGAAAACGCTTTCGAGGAGGCATTCGAACTCTACAAGGATATGGTCTATTCGCTGGCCCTTAAACTCTTGAGTGACAAATCGGAGGCCTACGACGTCACCCAGGACGTTTTTTTAACTCTCTACAAACAGATCAGGCGTTTTCGCGGTGAATCCAGTCTCAAGACCTGGCTTTACCGGGTCACGTTGAATCAGGCAGCCAATCGCAATCGCTGGTGGCGGAGGCGTTTCAACAGCCGCTTCAGCTCCGTAAGCATAACCGGTGGTTTTGAGGAGCGGGCATCCATAGAGCCGATCAGCCAGGATCCCTCGTTGGATCGACAAATCCTGTCAATTGAAGCACGAAAATCCATCCAGGACGGTCTGGATGCTCTGCCTTTTGACCAGAGGGCTGCTGTAATCCTGAGAGATGTACAGCAGCTCACTTACGAGGAGATTGCTGCAACGATCGGGGTGTCCATGGGAACCGTCAAGTCACGTATTTCCAGAGGGAGAGAGAGGCTGCGCCGTGTTCTCCAACGTTACAAGCCCGGAGGTCAGACGTGTACTGTGAACAAATGTGCCACAAGCTGAACGAGTTTATCGATACCGAGCTTTCGGATTTTGAGAGGCAGGTCGTCCAGCGTCACCTCGACCACTGCCCAAAGTGCCGCCTGCGCCTGGGCGAGCTTGGACTTGTACGCAATGCTCTTTCCATTCCTGTTCGCTTACCCGAGCGAAGCCGGCGAAGGATGCGACTCGCTTTGCTCTCGCAGGCTCACAGAAAGTGGTCGGACTACCCGCTGGAGGTGTTGAACGGGTTCAGAAGTTTTCTAAGGGACCTGGATCGCAATGCAGCCTTGTTCCGACTCTCTGCATTGCCTCTCTCACTGGCAATGATGGTACTGCTGGCTTCTCAGTTACCACAGCTTCATTCTCAAACCTGGACTTTTCAGGTCTATGCCAGCCAGCAGCCAGCTCCCTCGACTGCGAACCGACCACCCGTACTCGTCCAAGGGCAGCAATCAGCCCAGAGTGTCAGCAAACTGGTCAACACGGCCTGGAGGATTCCCTACGAAGACTCGTTCTCCCTGATAGCTGAAGTTCGACCGGAGGGTAACGCCCGGATCGAGAATGTTCTGGAGTATCCTAAGACTATGGAGCTCCTGGAGGCTGTGGATCTCACGCTTCAGGAGAGCCATTTCGAGAGGCCCTCCGGGATGTCGAATGCCTTTCTCATATACTCCTTTCAGAAGGTGGATGTTTACGGGGGGCTGTAGGCGCCCCTAGATTCAGGGTTCCAGCACCTCGGACCTTCCTGGAAAGTGGATCCTTTCAAACACCAAAGGGTTTACCGGTTGCCGGTTACTGGTTCAAGGTTGAAAGTTCGTAGGACGTGAGGGAACAGGAAACAAGAAACCAGTAACCGTGGGAGCGGAGGCGAGAGCTCATGTGAAATGTGGAGCCTGGCTCACGGTTGACGGGCTGACATTCTACTCGGAACCTAGAATCCAGAACCTATTGAATCGTGAGCTCGACGCTACCCGTTCCCAGATTCCCGACCGAGTCAACCACTCGTATCAACAGGCTGTGCCGGCCTTGGGCTAGGCCCTTGAGCTGGAACTCATAGGTCTCGGTCTCGCTGTCGGCCAGACCGTCTCTGGGATGGACAATCGACCAGCTGCCTCCGTCCACCGAGTACTCGAGTTGATAGACGTCACTGGTGCGAGTCCTTGCCTCAATGTGGAGGCTGGCGGAATCGCTGGAGATTCGGGGCTCTCGAATTTCTACCACGGGAAGGTGATTGGCCACTGTGAAGGGCTTACTAACCATAGAATCTTCAAGAGACTGCGCGGTTGGATTGCTGATGCGATCCGAGGCCACGATCTTAAACGTGTACACACCGTCCGGCAAACTGGCTCCGTCCAGCGTGTAGTAGTTCTCTTCCCAACTCTTCCTTAACGCCCTCCAGGCCATCTCCCCCCGGGCCCGCAAATACACATCGAAAACCAGGTCATCACCGTTCAGGTCGGTAGCCTTCCAGGAGACGCTCCTCGAAGCCGGCGTATAGACCTTTCGAGGCGGCACCGTGGGAGCTTGCTTCAAATTACGGATGCTCGGAGGAAGAGAGCGAAAATGAGAGTTGTCCGGGCCGCCCAAGGCGGCGTTCAGCTGATTGGACAGCAGGGGTTTCAGGAAGGCACTGCCCGGCGCATGAATCGAGATTTCGCTGATCTGCGGCGCTAGGTTCTTCTGCAGATAGCTCACTTCCACAGCATCGATGGCGTTGCGGTCTGAAAGAAGAGCGGTGGAAGCACTCGGGCTCGAGAAATCGACCCTCCACTGGAGATACCGGGCTGGTGGGCTCTGCACGGTGCTCCCAGTCGCATCACCTGCAGCTCCGGCCCAATCACTCCATGTGTTGTCCGGTCTCTCTGTGTTCCCTGATCGGGTTGAAAGTCTAATCCCCTCACCGGTCGATTTGGTCACCTGCCACCGGATTCGCCCCCATATCGATGTCACACCTGCATCCAAAGCCTCTGACTCAAACGACCCCGAGCTGCCGGGATCGCGATCCAGCCGGTACAGCTTGCCGAGATTACTGGTAGCCAGGATGATCCGATTGCGGGAAGCCAGGATCCGAGTAATCTGTTCGTCAGCCGTTTGCCCCAGCACCTTCTTCAGCCGTGCCGGTGTCAGGGAGAGCAGTCGTCCCTGGTGGCCGGTTCCCATTAGTACCTCTCCGTTCTGCCGAACCAGCAGGTCAAATACAGTCTGCTTATCCTGGCTGTAGAGCTTTTCAACCAGGCCCTCCCGGTTCACGCGATAGAGCTCAAGCTTCGCCCCCTTCCTAGTCCCTTCGATCCGTAGGGTTTCTTCGGCCTTATTGCTCATACTCTCGGGAGCAGTGGTCTTGGCTTGGACTTCGGTCGAGGCTTTAGCCGTAGTGGGGCTGCTGGAGATGCCCACGGCATAGACGTTGCCGTAGCGATCCGTATTGACGGCTCGGATCTCTTCGAGTTGCGAATCCAGGACAACAAACGGCTTCCCACTGCGACTGAGCTTCGTGAGCAAGCCTCCCGGAGAAGAACCAGCCAAAAGATTCCCTTCAGCATCCCAGGCAAGATCCACGATGTGTTGCTCGCGGCTGTCGTAAAAGACAGAGTGCCGTCCTCCCGCCCCTACTTTGAAGATTCGCCCCTCGGGCCCGGTGGCAACGAACAAGTTTCCTTCAGAATCGAGGATCAGGTCCCAGATATACTTCTCCTCGGGATCGAAAAACGTACTAACCGTGCCATCCGACCCAATCCGATAGACCTTTCCGTTGGGGGCGCTGGCAGCCAGAATCTCTCCGTTCGGTCGAACCGCCAGGCCGTGGACGCCGGGCTCTTCGAAGTCGGCAACCTCCATACCCTCGCCGTCTACGGTCATTCGAAACAGCTTTCCCTCACTTCCGGTCCCGGCCAACACGTTGCCCTGATGATCGACCGTCGCCGAATAAATAAAGGCCTGGCCGGTATCGTACGCCAGGTTGATTTCGGGGGCCCTGACCAGCCGGCCATCGCTAGTGAGGCCGACGCTTCTGAAGGTTCCCTTCAAGAAGTCGTTCTGGGTTGAGGATCTCCAAAATAGGGGCTTGGATCCCAGCAACAGGGGTGGGCTAAACGCCAGGAGGAGGGTACAACAGGAAAGGAGGCGCATGAGATCTGGAATCAACCTTTCACCATCAGTTGAATGGTCTTGACCCCCTCCAGCACCAGATCGGTGGCGGCGAGCTCCCTTTCGAGAAAAACTACGTTCTCAAGGGGACGAGAGGCCCCACTGGTTCGTTCTGAACGATGGATCTCCAGCATCGAAGGGGGAAGTAGCGGCATTCCTTCTCCCGCAACCACCGACCCCGGCCGCCCTCTAAGAAGGCGCACGTAGATGCGATCGTTTCTCTTTAGGTTGTTGATCGCCCGAACCAGTTGATAAACCGTCTGTGGGATGGGCTGAGCCGCCTCCTTGGCAGCCGCAGTCCGGGTCAGTGAGATGCCCTCGCCCACCAGAACCTGCACCGGACCTTCTCTCAAATCCCGAGGGATCTTGAGGGAATAGTTCTGCAGCATCTGTCGACCGTTGTCTCGGCGCAGGACCAGTGTCAGCTTCACTTCTTCGCCAGGTTTCACTTTCTGTTTGTCTACCCAGACTTGCTCCAGCGTCGCGACCAGCTTCTCCTCAACTGCCTGGATGTCCACCTGTACCATTTCTACAGGCACATCATCGAAACCACTGTTTATAAGGAGATCCAGCAGTCCTCCGACAGTGAGGGCCGCTTCGGCCATCGCGCCTGTGTTTCGCGAGTATCTCACTGCCGGCTGTCCCTCAATCGCGATACGAGTGTCGACCCGGAATGTTTGCAGCCCTATTGATCTCTCCGAGCTGACCAGGGAGTTAAAAACGGCAAGATTGGCGAGTAGCGGAGTCAAGAAAGGGTCCCGGACTACCTCGACATTGATTTCTCGAACGCCCTGCCGACTGGTGTGCAGGCGAACGGAAATGGGGAGCATCCTGGCCTTCTCTCCTCTCAAGCCCAGAATACCGGTATCCCGGTCCTGTTTAATGCTTCCCACCAGGTTACCAACAGCCGTTACCTTTAAACCGGTCGAGAGGCTCGAAATGACGGTCAAAACAGCGCCCGTAGCCATGGGCATGTCGGTAAAGCCGGTCCCCAGAAATGGATGCCCAAAAGCATAGACCCGGGCACCGTCAACGTGGGTAATGGTTCCGGCTGCGCCAACTTGAAGATCACCCCGCACGAGCTGAGCGACCAGACTCGCCCCTGGAGCCACCGGGGCCTCTTCAAAATCATTACCGGAAGACCACAGGCCCAATGCCGGGAGGAATCCCAGGGAGCGCACAGCCTTTTCAAAAAATCTGATAGTGGAAGGATCAAATCCAGAGAGGCTCAGTGGCGTGAGAATTGGCTCCAGGTCACCGCGGACGCCGCGCTGGCCCAGCTCCACAGGTATTCGTGGCGCGAAGTTCGAGACTCGCTGGATTTCCCCCAGCTCGCGCGAACGGTCGGAAAAGCTTTTTGGAGAAGACCACTGGGAGGGAGCCGACATTTGCTCGAATATCTCTACCATTTCGTGGATCGGGGTAATCCCGGCGATCGGTTCCTTTGAAAACGGGAAGGAAAACGCGATGGCACCAATTAGCTTTCCTTCGATGTAGACAGGACTTCCGCTCATGCCCGAAAAAACGCCTGTTGTCTCGACCTTCTCCCCCCGGAGTCGGCACAGGATCAGGTTTCTGCCGGGCCGGACATTCTCCAGAACTCCTAAGATCTCAACTTGGAATTCCTCGATGGCAACCTTCTCGAAAGTGGTCTTGCCCGTTCCAGTCATCCCTGGCTTTATCTGCTCGAGGGGAAGAAAGTCCAGCCGCTGTCCCCAGACATTGACCCAGAGCAGAGTCCCCATCAGGACTCCAGTCATAAAACCCTCGTGAGTTCGGAAAATCATTGCTCTCAGCACTTTGTAGGGCTCCAGGGCTTTACACTATACAGAAGGTCCCGAGTTTCGAGCAACTCCTGCAACGATCCCCGTGTCAGTCTTCATTGTCATCATAAGAACGGTAGTTCGGGGGAGGAGTTTATCCCCATGGTCCACGATGAGATTCAATTCTCTGAGCCTGGTCGGTTTCAAGTCATTCGCTAACAAGACCCAGGTCTCGTTTGACGATCAGGTTACCGCAATCGTGGGGCCAAACGGATGCGGAAAATCCAATCTTTTTGATGCTCTGGCCTGGGTTCTTGGTGCCCAGAATGCCCGTGAGATGCGGGGCCGGAAGATGGAGGACTTCATCTTCGGGGGAACCCGGAAACGCAAGCGCTCGGGCATGGCCCAGGCTAGCCTTGGTATCAGCCTCAACGGCCCTTTGGACCTGGAAATCCAGGGAAAACCGATTATCGATGATCGGCTGGAAATCTGTCGCAAGCTTTACCGTTCCGGCGAGAGCGCGTACCTCGTCAATGGACGACGCTGCCGTCTGAAGGACATCCATAGAATCCTTGAGGAAGTTGGACTCGATTGCGCTTCCTACGCGTTGATCGCCCAGGGACAGATTGATGCCTTCATAACCGCCAAACCGCTCGAACGAAGAGCGGTGATCGAGGAAGCCGCTCGGATTACAGGTTACAAGAGTCAACGCCGGAGTGCGGAACTGAAGCTGGATATGGCCCAGCAGAACTTGCTCCGGGTCAACGACATTGTTCTTGAAGTTGAACGGCGGCTGAGGTCACTGAAGCGACAGGCTGCCAAAGCCCGACGATACAAACGCTTCAAGGAAGAATTTCGTGACCTCCAGAGGATACGCTTTGTAGTAGAGGCGCGGGGGCTTCAGGATGAGCTTCAGGCCCAGACTTGCCGGCTGGACCAGTTCAACGCAGATTTCAGTCGGGTCGATGAAACGTTGCGGGGTGCTCTGACCCTGCACCAGGAACGAACGGAACTACGAAACCATCTGGAGAGCGAGCTTTCCGAACTCAGCGAGCGAAGCTCTAGTTTGCTCCTAGAGATCGATCGCACTACGAACGCGATCCGCAACGATCAAGAGCAGATTGAGACAACTGGAAAGTACGTTGAGAAATTGGACGCGGAACGGGATTCAATTGAGCAGACCATTAGCCGTGTCGAAGCGGAAAAAGGCCGGTTCCAGAAAGAGATCGAAGGTCTTTGCGAGGAAGAAGGTCGAAACCTAGGGATCATAGAGAAGCACCGGAATCTTGTGCAGGAGAGTTCCCTCAAGGTTGAGGAAGTCGAAATGGCTGTCGAAGAAGGCCGTAGCCGGATTCTTGAGCTCTCCTCTCGCACGGGCTCGCTGAACGGATTGCTCGAACAGATTGACAGGCGTCTGGAAGAGCTGCAGAGCCGGGAAGGCAGGCTGGCCGAAGGCCATGCCAGATCAGCCCTAGACGTAGAGCACTTGGAAGGGGAGTTCGAGCTGAACGGGGAAAAAGTCAAAAAGCTGGGGACCGAGCGCCGAAAAATCAAGGGGAAATTAAGGGGTCTGAAAATAGAGCAGGATGAACTCGAAACGACCGTACAGGATCTGCAGTGTTCTGAGGCTGAAATCAACAACCAACTCATCGCGCTGGCCGAACGGCTCCAATCGCTGCGCGAGATTGATGTTGGGCGTTCCCAGTACAGCGGCGGAGTTCAGAAACTACTCAAGGCGCTGACCGACAACGGCTCCGTGGCGACGGGTGGAACACTGGCAGATCGGATTGAGGCAAAGCCTGAATTCGAACAACTAGTTGAAAACTTTCTGGACAACAAACTGGAATACGTTCTTGTCGATTCAATGAGGGACGCTCGAGCGGGCCTGGAGGAGGCCTTGAGCTTGAACGGCGGACGATGTTCCTTTTTGGCTATTCGCTCGGACAACGGCTTCGGAAAAGGGGTGCCGTCAACACAACTAAACCGGTCCGTTTCCGAAGGAGTCGTGGGAAGGCTCTCGGAACTCTTGCGAATGGATAAAGACGTCGAGTCGGCTTTTCTGAGAGTCCTGCCGGAAACGGCAAATGCAGTTGTTGTCTCGGATCTGGAAAAAGCTTTCGAGCTGGCCCACTCCCATTCCGACTCTACCTTTCTCACACTGGACGGAGCGACTCTGGCACCCCGCGGTCTGCTGACCGCCAATCTTTCCGATACGCGAAAGCTCGGACTTCTTTCGCTCAAAAGGAGAACCAAGGACACTGAGGAAAAGGTAGCCCGCTCCCAGCGCCGGCAGAAACGCCTGAAGAATCGGTTGAAATCTGAAACTCGGAAGCTCGCGTCTCTGAAGTTGAGGACCCAGAACACCAGGAAGGACCTCACAGAAACGGAGCGCAGCCTTTGGCAATCTGAGGTCAACAACGAACAACTGAAATTGAACTTGGATCGGGAAAAGACAAGCATCACGGATCTGAATCAGGAGCTAAAAAAAACCCGGGCGGCCATCGAATCCTCACATGCACAGACGAGTCACAAACAGAAACAGCTGGCCACCGTGAACAAAGACAATCTGCAGGCTGAGAAGCGCCTCAATGCGGCCAGGAAGCAGCTCGCAGAATTACGGGGGGAACTTGACCGCGTTCAGCAGCAATACAACTCTGCTGCTTCCAACCACAAGATTCTGCAGGAGCGAAAGCAAGCGGTGAACGACACTCTGGCTAGAATCGGGGAACAGCAAGAGGGTTTCGAGGACCGCGAGGAGTCAGTTTCTCAGGCGATCGAGCAAAATCGGCAACGAGTTTCGGAAATGGCTAACCGGATTCAATGCATGTCGGACAAGCTCTCAAAACTCAGCCAACAGGAAGATGAGGTGAGCAGTTCACTGTCGAAAAAGCGTTCTCAATACCAGGACTGGAAAGCCGAATCTCCCCGCCTGGAAGAAGATCTGGATCAATTGAGAAGAGAGAAGGAACGGACTCAACGGTCAGGAACCGAAGTACAGGTCGAAGTTGCCAGAATTGAAACTCAGATTCAGGGGATTGAAGATCAATGCCGCGAGCAACTCGAGGAATCAATCCGGGACCTTCTCGAGAGCGTCGCACTGACCGGCGTCAACACAGGAGAGACTTTGAAACGTCATGTCGACCTCAAAGATCGCCTGGAGAAATTCGGACCCATTAATATGACCGCTCTCGAGGAGTATCAGGAGAACGAGGAACGGTACAACTTCCTGATCGACCAGCGGCGCGACCTGGAAGCCTCCATCGCGGACACTCACAAAGCCATTCAGGACCTCAACCGCCGGAGCCGCCAGCAGTTCAAGAAAGCCTTTGAGGCTGTGAATCGAAACTTCAGAGAAGTCTTCCAGACTCTGTTCGGGGGAGGGGACTGTGGAATGAGGCTGCTGGATGAGGATGACCTTCTGGAGAGTGGTCTGGAGGTTTTCGCACAGCCTCCCGGCAAACGTCTCCAGAATGTCATGCTGCTCTCCGGGGGAGAAAAGGCCCTCACTGTTTTTGCCCTTCTGGTGGGTCTTTTCGAGTATCGGCCCAGCCAATTCTGCATACTGGACGAAGTCGATGCCCCCCTGGACGACGCCAATGTAACGCGCTTCACGAAGCTGTTGCGAAAAATGAGCGATAAGACTCAGATTATCGTAGTCACACACAACAAACAGACGATGGAAATGGCCGATGCTCTTTTCGGGGTGACTATGGAAGAGCCGGGCGTATCAGAAATCGTCTCGGTCAGGATGTAGTGCCTCGTTCGCTGTCAGCGGCCGAAGACCCCAGGAACGGGGTTCTTCACCACCAGGCACAAAGTGGACAGAAGAAACTGTCTCTGTGGTTGAAGCTCATCTTCGGCCTGCCCGAGTCGGACGAACCGCCCATAAGCAACACCTAAATGAGGAGGGGTGGAGCAAACACAGGTCGGTTCACGTGGAGCCCATATTACGGCAACCGCAGGCTTTCTGACCGAGGGTCTTGACCAGGTTCCGAGCCGGTTTAGGGGACGAGGTGGTGTGCGTCAAATAGTACAAAAACATCACGCCGTTGACCCCGGATCTACCTTGCCCACTGTGTGGTCTTCTTTTCAGAAGGGATCCGATAGAAAGTGTTATTGATCTCGGTAGTGTTGAGTCGCTTCGGGTAGAACTGGAGACATTCTTTCTGTGGAAGGATCTCCGGAGAAAAGCCCCGTTCCATTGCTTATAGGAGAATCCGGACCTACGCACCTAAAACCATTCCAGACACAGGCCTCCCCGGCTTGATCTGGCAGGGCTGGCTTACCCGGTCTTCTTCTGCACCAGGTCCCTTCTCTGGAGATGCACTTTGTCGAAACTGTCGGAGGAGATGACATAGTACCAGTTCGCAAATCTTCGATTGAGCTTCTCCGACGTCTCACGCCCCTCCTCTAAGTCCTCTTCCCAATCCTGGTACTTCCCGTGGAGTTCCTTGTTTCTCTTGTCTTCGTCCGTCAAATCTTCGTCGGGTTTTCCCTGAAAAGAAAGACTGCCGGCCTTTCTCGGTTCACTGAAATGGTCCGAGTTGAAAGAGGTTGTGATGAACAGGTAGCGATTCTCTCCCGGGCCAGCGGACTCATCATCACTAGCCGCAGTCCCAGCCGTCACGGCCTCGGCATCTCCATACAGCACTTCACCAAATCGAAGAATGTAGGTCATCCCTTTGGACGTTTTTACTTCGAGCTCGCCCTCGTTCGAGAGCAGGTTTCCATCCCGAGTAAAGTAATACCCCTTACTCTGCAGGGAAAGCATGGCTTCTTGAGAGATCGGTATGTCGTCTCCGGAGCGCTGCAGTGACTGAGAGAGTCCTTTGGGCTTGGGCCGGACTCCCACGATGGACAGCTCATCGATGCCCCGCAGTAAATCGTCCACCTTGGTGGAATTCAGCTCCTCGCTGGACCGCATCCCCTCGGCTTTCCACTCCCCGTCGTTGCCCAGAACGATTTCCCCCCGCTGGACCACTCGGCGAGTGCGCTCGTTAATGAAATAGTCCTTAATGATGATCTTCTCGATGTCGTCCTTTTCTACTTCGAGCAGGTCTGTTTCAATCCAGTCGGCAAAGGAGGTCGAAATGTCCAGATCGAGGTTCGAGACGTAGATCCGTTTCTGCTCCGGGATTCTCACAAAATGCAGGTTGTCTTCTTCTCCCGTAGCCTTGCCGATGATCAAATCCGCCAGGATTTGGCCAGAGGCGTTTTTGACTGTAACGCGTTCACCCCGACCGGTCAGACTGGTAGTCGTCTCGTCAAGGGGATCGACCACGCCGCTAGCTTCATGATCGGCAACGTTATTCGAGCGGAAGCCGTCTTTCTTGATGCCGATCAGGCCCGCCGCGGTCTTGGCTAGGCGGTCCTTGCCGTCGGCCGGATAGTCATGGTGCGAGGGTATGGTCCACACCTCACCGTCAAAAGTGACTTTGAAAGGCCTGGCGGTCCCGGTGTCCTCATTGAACTCTATGACTTCCAGAGTGGTAGCGGTATTGGGATCCTCAAAGTCTCCAAAGAAGGGCTCACCAACGTCCGTGAAGGCTTCCGGATTCACCCGACCCGGAGCCGTGATCAGGGCCAGCAGCAGCAGGCCCATAGCCACTCCAACATAAGTCAGTGTCTGCCTAGTTTCACTCATGGCGTATCTCCTCTATCCTTGCAGCAAGCGGGTCGATGACTCTCCCTCCCGCTCTCTTCTCTGCCGGCGCATGAAAATGAGAATTCCGAGCACGAAGACCGGAATGGGAGGAAGCAGGACTGCAAAAGTCTTGATGTTGCTTTGAATCCGGCGCAACTGGGATTCCAGGTTTTCACGACTGGCATCGACTCTGGCTTCTTTTTCAGTTTCTATACTTGCCTTAAGGACTTCAAACTTACGGGACTCAACCTCCTGGATGTTGCGGGCCATGATCTGCTTGGTGCGCTCGTCCAGATCGGGCCGGCTCCGAACATCTTCCACGGCCCGGTCTAGGTTCTGTTGTGCTTCTGCCAGGGCCCGCTGGGCATAGGCTTCTGCTTCTCCTTCCTCCCGGATCCTGGTTTCAATGAACCGGCGTGTCTGCGCTTCGACGCGCTCTAGAGTTCGATGGCGGACTCGCTTGTTCCGAAGCGAGACGAAGCTCTCGTCGCCCACCAGAACATCCATGACATTCAGGAAAAGCGTGACGTTGTCGAAATGCAGATTCTCCGGGCCGCGCTCCCGAATTTGGAAAAACTGCTCGGAAATGAAATCCAGGTCAGCGATCACGGCTAGTCTGAAGTCGTTCCCGGGTGGTTTCGGGGCGGACTCACTGGCGGTGTCTTTTTCGCCTCTTTCTTCCCCGTCAGGAGGAGGACTTACTTTTCGGGTCACTAAGGCGGCCAGTACATAATCGGAGCCATCGGGGCGGTGTGGGAGATTGCGGTTAAGGCCTATGCCCATAAAACTGCGCTGAACCAGTTGCGAGTATCTCAGGCGCCCCGATACAAATCCAGACCTGATCAGAGACTGGAACTCAAATTCGCTTCCGACCGCAGGAGCCAGCGTTCCCGGGTACAGCATCACAATCTCCTGCAGCTCAGCCGAGGCGCTGTTGCCGGGATTGAAGGTGTTTTCGTTCTGGTTGCCCCGCCCGGAGAACACGACTTCGGGGGGTAGCTGCCCCAGATCGGGATGTGGATTGTAGGCATCCCAGATCACAATGGACTTGTCCCAGCTTACCCCCATTTCACTTAAAAACCCCTGAATATCTCCTTTCTGCTTGGGAGGCGGACCCTGGTTTCTCATAAAGGGATTCTGGTTTGCCCCTGCCTGCTCCGAGGGGGACAAGCCCAGGTTAATGACAGGCATGGGGTCGACCAGCAGAAGTGTCGGAGTACCCCCGAGAACGTATCCTTTAAGAGTGTCGAGCTCCTCCTGGGAAAGCGATGAAGGAAGAGCGATCATCAGCCCGTCCAGATCATCCGGCAATTCCCCCGTCGGGCTGACTTGCACGACTTCGTACTGTTTTTTCAGCTCGTCTACTACGGGCCAGCCGGGATTACTTCGGAAACTTTGAAAGTCGAAGCCTCCGAAGAGCTTGGCCTCCGTAGTTACCACCCCGATTTTCTTGCGCTCCGTATTGGCAACTACACGCATGCTCCGAGCCAGCTCGTACTCAACCGAGAGTCCTCGATCCAGGAATGGGATGACCTGTTCTTCAGCCCCGCAGGTGAACGCAAAGCCCAGGAAGACATCTGCAAAACCGGCCTGGGCGTTACTCAGATTGGGGATCTTCCGGGGGGTGATGGCAAATTTCTCCCGGGCCTCGCGGGCTGCTTCCGAATAGGGAACCGTGTTCTCAATCCTTACCTGGACAGTTGCGCCACCGATAGAATCCAGCTGCTTGAGAGTACTCAGTAGGTTAGTGCGTGTCTGAACGTAAGCCTCTGGCACATCCGGACTTACAAAGGCCTGAATGAACACGGGCCGCTCCGGGTCCAGTCCTCTTACCAGACTGCGAGTCTGCGAGCTCAAAGAATGGATCCTCTCCGAAGTAGCATCGACTCGTACACCCAGACGCGCAACCAGGGTAGTGAGGGCAGCCAGCGCAACCACCAGGGCAACAATTCGCACAGCATAGTGGCTCCAAGTGGGGTAACCCTCGGTGGTGCGCGGCCAATGGCGACGGTCTACCAGCAGTACGTTGATGAAAAGACCAATGGCGGCAATGGAAGAGAAGTAAAGAATAGACGACAAGCTGATGACCCCAAAAGCGAAGTCCTGGAAATGAGGATCTACCCCCAGCGAGGCTACCACCGACCCCAACGTGCTGCTGAGCAGCGACACGACCTGCTTGAAGAACACCAGAAAGGCACACAGCAGCGCCCCGAGAATAAAAGCAATGGTGGCGTTGGCTGTGAGCAGGGAGGCGATCATTCCCACTGCTATGAACGCACCGCCGGCAAACCAGTAACCGACATAGTTGCTCAGCATCATTCCCAGATCCGGGCTACCCAGCCAGGCCAGGATCAGGACATGGCTGAAAGAAAGGACCAGCGAGGCCGTATAGATTCCGAGAACTGCCGAGTACTTCCCACAAACAACTTCCAGGCTGGTGGCCGGCAAAGTGAACAGCAGTTCGTCCGTGGCCTGCTTGCGTTCCTCAGACCAAACTCCCATTGTCAGAGCTGGAATAAAGAAAACAAGCAGATAAGGGAACAGTGTATTCAGCTGATCCAGGTTGGCCAGGTTGTTCAGGAAGAAGCGATCCTGCCAGAAGGCCGCCACTGCGCTCAGGAAAATGAATAGTGTGATAAACACATAACCGGTTGGGTTCGTAAAGTACTTCCAAAGATCGCGCCTCACCAGGGCCCTGATGAATCTCCAATTCACTTCTTTCAGCATCACACTTCCTCCCCCATCGTCTCGGACACTTCAAGCTCAACGGAAGGCGGGACTGACCCGGGGCTCGGGTACTGTGTGAGACGATAAAATGGCTGTTCCAGCGAACCATCCTCCTTAAGCTCACCGGGCGTTCCATCAAATACGAGCTTTCCTTCGTTGATCAACAGCACTCGATCGGCCACGGCGTCCACCTCTTGCAGAATGTGGGTCGATATCAGGATTGTCTTGGTGCGACCCAGCTCCTGGATATTCGACCGGAACGTTCGGATCTGATTCGGATCGAGCCCAGCTGTAGGCTCGTCCATGATCAACACCTCGGGGTCGTGTAAAAGAGCCTGTGCCAGTCCGACACGCTGCTGGTAGCCTCGTGACAGCTTGCTGATCGGCTTTTCCATGACTTCATCTAGACCACACAGTCGATTCACCCTGTCAACAGCGTCCTTTAATTCGGAATCAGCCAATCCACGAGCTTCACCGAAAAACGTCAGAAGCTCCGCAGGAGTCATCTCCTGGTACAAGGGGCCGTTTTCCGGAAGATATCCAAGCGACCTGGATGCCTGGATCCGCTGGCGCTGAATGTCCAGACCTGCTATCGATGCTCGTCCCCGATTGGGAGACAAGAAGCCAGTGAGGATTTTCATGGTCGTAGATTTCCCGGCGCCGTTGGGCCCCAGGAAAGCCACAATCTGACCCTCGGGAATCGAAAAAGAAATGTTTTGGATGGCCACGAAGTCACCATAAAACTTCGACAAGCCTTTGGCCTCAATCATTGTTCTTGAGGAAGTCTCCATATGTCTTAACCTCCCGAATGGAACCTTAAGTTGTCGTGGTCCCAGCCTGCAACTGAACGATGTTTCTCCTGCACCGGGGCGGCACGGCTGGAAGCCTCAACCTTTCTCCTGACAACTACTTATACGATTGTCCTGGTCTAGGGCTCCGGAGAAGCTCCTCGGCTTCCCCTGGTCCCCCCCCCCTCAATTCCAATTCTACATGGCAACGGGCAATGCGCTAATCGTTCTCTCTCTATCGTCAGAGCATGATTACTATAAACAACCAGGCACCGCAAGAGGAAGCCTCCCTCGCCCGTCCGGGTAGCCCACTGCACGAAACTATACACGAGCACCCAACGGCGACTACTCTGGGTGGTCAACCACACTATGAACGCCAACGACATGGCTACCCAATTCAAAATCCAGGGTGCACTGGAGTCGAGGAAGCCCGTCAACAGGGGCCACATCCATGACTCCCATATCAGCACTTGGAAAACAAGTCACGGTCCAGTCCGCTACCTGCACCAGCGCATCAACCAAACCGTTTTCCCGGATGTTGCGGCACTTATGGGCAACCTTCGACGTATCACCAAACACCTCCGTGATCGCCCGGTCCCGGGAGAAAAAACCTTGACTCTGATCCCAGCCCGAAATGGACGGGACACCTGGATTGATTCCGCCGGCTCCCACTGGCGAACCTTCAAATATATCGAGAACACGGAAGTGTTCAACCTTTGTCCTGACCGCGAACACGCTTTCGAGGCAGCCAGAATGTTTGCCGGCTTCGTTGCTCGGCTCAGAGACCTGGCACCGGCCTCTTTGGCCGTGACAATCCCTAACTTCTTCCACACGCCCACGAGGGTCCAGCAATTAGAGGCGTCCGCCGCTACCGACAAAGCCGGGAGGCTTAGAGCCGCTCGCAAGGAAGTCGACTTCGTTCTGAAAAGAGAATCCTTCTGGTCGATCATCTCGGAACCCCTCGAAAGAAACCTGCTTCCCCAATGGGTGATCCACCATGATCCTAAAATCAACAACTTGCTCTTTGATCTCGACTCCGGCAAGGCCGTCTGCGTGGTGGATCTTGATACGTGCATGCCGGGCTCTGTTTTGTACGATTTCGGAGACCTGGTTCGGACGGCGGGAGTCGATACGGTTGAGGATGAACCGGATACGTCCCGAGTCCGCCTGAACCTGGGTTTGTTTGAGGCACTGGCGACAGGCTACCTGGACCACTTCAGGGACCTAATGACGGGCTTGGAGATTCGCCTCCTGCCCCGAGCTCCCCGTCTGGCAGCGCTGACCATCGGGATCCGTTTTCTGGCCGACTACCTCAACGGAGACACCTATTTCAAAGTCGAACATGCGGAACACAACCTGCAGCGTACCCGAGCTCAGTTTGCACTGGTTAAGAGCATGGAAGAACTGGAAACGGAAATGGAAAGAATCGTCGCCAGTCTTTGATCCATGAAAACTGTTAGATGTCGGCTCAGCGCGATGATGTTTCTCCAGTATGGGGTGTGGGGGGCTTGGACAACGGTGGGAGCCGCTTATTTTCAGGCTCTTGGGTTTAGCGACCCGATGATCAGCTGGCTCTTTGCTGCCCTATGGCTGGCCTGCGTCGTATCCCCGTTCCTCGGAGGACAAATCGCGGATCGTTACTTCCCTACCCAGAACTTTCTGGCGGCTGCCCACCTGATAGGAGGCGTGCTATTAGTGCTCATGGCGGCAGAGCGGTCTTTCGGGTCGATGATGACCTGGATGGCGATCTATTGTTTCCTGTATGCGCCGACTCTGGCATTGACGAATTCCATCTGCTTTCATCATCTTCAGAACGCCAACCAAGAGTTTGCCCGCATTCGAGTTTGGGGGACGATTGGCTGGGTTGCCTCGGGCTGGGTCCTAAGTGGCTGGCGTGCGGTTTCCAATTTTCAGGTACTGGGTGATTTATTCTACGTCGCGGCCTTCTGTTCAGTGGCGCTCGGCTTGCTCTGTTTCTCACTTCCTCATACCCCTCCTCGCAGGGGAGCTGAGAGCCCACTGGCTTTCTTGGAAGCGTTTCGAATGCTCCGCGACCGTAACTTTGCCATTTTCATGGCAATCGCTTTCGTTGTTGCTACCGAGTTGCAGTTCTACTACATCCCGACATCCATCTTTCTCCAGGACCTGGGACTCTCGAGCCACTCGGTTCCTGCCGTCATGACGCTGGCGCAGATCGCTGAGGTGTTTGCAATGTGGTTTCTCTTACCACGCCTCCTGGGGAGCGTTGGCATTCGCGGATGTCTGGCCCTGGGAGTCGTCGCCTGGCCACTCCGCTACGTCATTTTCGCTGTTGGGGATCCCCTCTGGCTGGTCATCACTTCGCTCGCGTTTCACGGGATTGGTTTCACGTTTTTCTTTGTCACCTCTCAGATCTATGTTGACAGCGCGTCAAGCACAGACATTCGGGCCAGTGCTCAAAGTCTTCTCACCCTTGCCACCCTGGGAATCGGCAACTATCTGGGCACCATGTTTTACGGGTACATCAAAGTTCTGTTGACTCATGACGGCGTCACGGATTGGACCCAGCTCTTCCTGGTCCCCTGCTTTCTGACGACCGCCAGTGCAATTGCATTCCTTCTTTTTTTTCGACCCGGTCGGGAAGAACTTACCTAACGTTACCCCACCGCAGTCCATGGTTGAATGACACCTGAACAGGCTTCTTATGAAACTCTTCATCGCGAGGGGCATTGTTTATACCTATGCTTATCGTGGGGTGGGGTAGAGGAGCCTTTGGGAACTGCAGCTGGACACGTCCAACTTGTCCCTCTCCTTTATCGCTCGACTCTCGTCCACTTTCACTCACTTCCCTAACTCGCCAAGCAGCTGCTAACCATCCTGCTTGAACTGCACTTCTAGATGGTTGATCATCGTCCCTGACATGGGATCCGAACACCGCCTTGAGACATTGGCTCGAATTCCTCTCCCCGGTGACAACTGTGCGATCGCCACACGTAGTCTCGATGCCGGAACCCGAGTCATTGCCGAAGGCAAAACTTTCCACATCTCTTCGACCGTTCTGGAGGGACACCGTTTTGCGCTCGAAAACATACCCGAGGGACAGCCCCTTCTTTCTTGGGGCTTGCCCTTCGGCTACGCTACTCGTCCCATCCGTTCCGGGGAATATGTCTTCAATAAAGGAATGGCCGAGGAGATGTTCTACCGAGAGTTTGAATTCGACCTCTCGGAGCCCAACTTTCGAAACGACATCAGAACGTTTCAATTGGATCCGTCGGCTTTTATCCCCGCGCAGCAAGTGAAACTTTATCCTGAGCCTCGCTTCTTTCGGGGGTTTGAGCGATCGGACAACAGGGGCATTGGGACCCGCAACTACATTGTTATTCTGGCGGCCAATTCACGAAGTTCCAGCTTTGTCCGGCTTCTGGATCAGAAACTGAGACCCGAGCTGCGCGAGTACCCCAATGTGGATGGGATTGTGTCCGTTTCCCACACGGAGGGAGGATCCGATCTGGAACCGAACAATCGAGAGCCACTCCTCCGGACCCTGGCCGGTTTTGTCGTTCACCCCAACGTGGGAGCCGTACTTCTCGTTGATTCGCCGGGAAGTCCCGTGAGTAACCTGATGCTCAAGCATTATCTGCAACAACACGGATACCCCGTCTCCGATCTACTCCATTGCTTCTACAGCCTGGAGAAGGATGTCGAGCGTGAAATAGATTCCTGTCGCAAGATCGTTCGGAAGTGGTTGCCACGGGTGAATCAGTTCGAGCGCTCCCTGCAGCCACTTTCAGCGATCAACCTGGCACTGCAGTGCGGTGGGTCGGACGCATTTTCTGGAGTGTCAGCCAATCCCCTGGCTTCCTGGGTTGCGAGAGAGATTGTCCGAAACGGGGGAGCCGCCAACCATGCTGAGACCGATGAGTTGATCGGGGCCGAGTCGTACATGCTATTGAAGGTTCGGAGCCTCGAAGTCGCCCATGGATTCCTACAATATATCGAGCGCTACAAAGAGATGTCTTCGTGGCACGGAGTTACGGCCGAAGGGAATCCCTCCGGAGGAAACAAGCTGAGAGGGCTGTACAACATCTCTCTCAAATCGCTGGGTGCCGGAATGAAGCGTCATCCTGATGTGAGACTGGACGATGTCATCGACTACTCCGAAAGAATTACCCGTCCGGGTTTCTATTTCATGAACAGTCCAGGCAACGATCTGGAAAGCATTGCAGGCCAGGTTGCTTCCGGTGCCAATCTAATTTTCTTCACCACAGGAAACGGATCAGTGACAAATTTTCCTTTTGTACCTACGATCAAACTGGTCACGACCACTTCCCGCTATGAACTCTTGCAGGAGGAGATGGATGTCAACGCTGGGGAATACCTGGACGGCGTCTCTATGGATGACCTGGGTCAGTGTACTTTCGACCTGACCTGCTCGGTCGCCTCGGGCGAGCTGACCAAGGGTGAGAGGTCCGGACAACATCAGGTCTCCATCTGGCGCGACTGGAGGCAGCGGGATCAGTCAAGACTGGAGGTTATCCAGTCTCAGCCGTTTCCTGCCGGAAACCCGCTACCTTTTCGGTCAGGAGCCCCCGTTGAAAACCTCCACTTCCAAGCCCTCGAGACGTCCAAAGGATATGCCGCCGATCAGGTTGGACTGGTCGTACCGACTAGCCTCTGTGCCAGTCAGGTTTCGCTGCTCATAGCGGGCCGGATCAATCAAAGGCTTCCGGATGGTCCCCTGTGTCGTATCGTCGCCATTCCTCATTCCGAGGGCTGCGGCTATGATTCCGGAGACACTCGAGATCTCTTTCTGGATACGCTGGTGGGGTACCTGATGCACCCTGCGGTCGGTGCAGCGCTGCTCCTCGAGCACGGCTGTGACAAAATTCACAATGGCGTGGTTCGTTCTCGACTTGCGGAAAATGGCATCGATCCGGCCAGATTTGGAACCGCCAGCATACAGCTCGACGGAGGACTGGAGCGCGTCTCTGAAAAGGTGATTGCCTGGTTCGAAATGCGGCAACGGAAGGCCCCGCGTGCAGGCCAGAGGGAAGTCGGAATCGGTCACTTAAGGATTGCTATGCTTTCTCAGCCTCCTGTCCAGGCAGTGGCTGCAGCCGCCCTCACAGGAGTGGTCAGCCGTCTGGCAGCGAACGGGACAACCCTAATCGTGCCGGAAGGTGACGCGCTTCTGGGTTTGCTGTCCAGCGATCAGATTGTGGAGTCAGGGCCCAAACCGACACTTGCCTACGGTGCCGACGCCCGGAAGACCGGATTCCATGTCATGGCCAACCCGGGTCAGCACTGGGCCGAAGCTCTGACCGGTTTAGCGGCCTGTGGGGCCAGTCTCATCCTCGGCTATCATGGGTCTCGGCCTCAGGCAGGGCACCCCCTCGTCCCAGTCCTGCGGATCAGTTCTGAGTCTGAGGTATATTCCGTTTTCGGGGCCGACCTGGACCTGGTTCTGGATGGGGACCCGAATGATTGGACGGAACAAATTTTGCGTCTGGTTGTCGCTACGGCCTCACAGGAGTATCAGGTCAGAGCTTTACAGCTGGGTCACACTGACGTCCAATTCACTCGTGGACTGCTCGGATTCTCCACCTGATGCCCCAACTGCAGCCGGAAGTTCCGATATTCCACGTAGCTCCCTTTGCCAGCGTGTGAGTCCTGTAGCCCCAGAAAACCCTGCAAGGGCTTCTGCCGCATCTCTTCTCTTTCCCCTTGGTCTACATCCAGATACCGGGTTCTGTCAGAGTAAATCGTAATATGGACTCCTTGGCATAGATCTCAAAAGTGTGGCAGGAATCGGTTGTTTCATCCGGGCGGGGATCGACAGTCGCCTAACCGTACAGTGCACAGGTGCAGTGGAGTTCATCGCGGCGCTCATTTTAAATCTGAACTTTGTAACCGGTCTCCCAGAGGTTGCCAGCCTCTTCGGCATGAATGAATACTCTGCTGTTGCCATTTTTCGATACTCTCCAATCCATCCTTAAGATGAAATCGCTCTGGGGCTCGCTAAGATGTGTCCAGGGGCCGGCTTTCATGACCCTCGGAGCGAATGGTCCCGTCCTCAACCGACCATCCTGCCGGGTCACCCATGACCGTCCAGCCATCAAGATTCTCGCCGTTGAAAAAGTCGAAGAAGCCGTCTGAGGGAGGCAGTTCCAACGCCAGCTCCATCTCTTTCTGCCGCCGCGTCCTGGGCTCGGGATCACACTTCGCCCCCTTTGGGGTTCGGCTTGAGGGCCGCGGAGTGGCCGACAGTGAATAGACGTGGGCAAGAAGCCCACGGAGAGTACCCCGTCCGAGATTCCCAGCCCTGAAAAGGAGACAGGGATTTGGGCAACAAGCGCCAACACCCGGAACCTGTTAACCTTGCGGTGTGCATTTCTTTTGCGGCCTCGGGGCGAGCCTGTTTCTGGTGGCAGCCTTGCTCCAGTACAACGACCCCGATCCCCATATCTGGACCCCGATCTACTTAATCCCGGCCTTGATCTGTCTCTTTGCGATTTCAGGGGGCATGCACTGGATCATTCCTATCGTGGTGAGCGGAATCGCTTACGCGGGTTTAGGACTGATGGCAGTTCGGGTATTTGGAGAACAGCCCCTTTTTTCCGAGGCGGGCCGCGAAATGTGGGGGTTTCTCGTGATCGCCCTGTGGCTGGACGGCCTGGGTGTGCTTCTGCTTTTGAAGGGTCGAACGGACTTCTAGCAGGGAATGGGAGTTTTGACATGACAGCCATACGAGACAGGCACACTCAATCGACCCGTCAAAGACCTGCCCGGATTCTACTCGGCCTGTTGATGATTACCGGCGGCGGGGCGTATTCCCAGGAATCCAGTGAAGAGGGTTCGAAACAGGACCTGGAGGAATTTCTCAGCACTAAAGGGGTGGAGGCTTTCGACATTGTGGTCCGCAACCCGAATCTTTTGAAGTCACGTGCAGCTCAGGTCAAAGTCTACCGGTCCCAGCGCAGTAAGAACCCCGGAATCCTGGCAGCTGCCTACCGGTTATGCTTCGAGGTACCGGGTCTGGAAGCAACCGCACCGATGATCCACCGGCGCTGCAACGGAGCTTTCATCGGATCGAATCCTGCACACCAGCGGCTGCTGCTCGAGGTGGCGTTGGAGAATCCCGATTTGAGAAAGGATCTGAGAGTCGTCGGTCTGATCAGTACGGCCCTCCACTCCCAGGATGACGGGCTCCAACAGCTGGGGGAGATGATAGTTGAGAAGCATCCGGATTTGAAGGGCCATCCGGCTATCCGGAAAGCTCTTGGAGAGGATTCTCCAGGGCTTCCAGATTACGAGTCTTTCAAAAAGACCGTCAACCCCATATTCAGCTCCAGAGGATCTGACGGGCGGGCCTGTGTGAACTGCCACAACAGTAGACCGGTCCTCTTTCTACCCGTGGCCGGACCCTACGAAGATGACGAACCCGTGACCCGGCAGCGCTACCTGTCAGTTCTGAGGGTGATTGACCTGGAGAACCCCGCCGGCAGCCTGATCTTAAACAAACCGACGTATCCTGTGTCCGAGGACCCCAAAGGAGCTTCTAGCCCCGATCACCATACAGGCGGCGTGCGCTTCCAGGAAGGGGACGAGACCTACAGGCGGATTCTAGGGTGGATTCAGTCCGCGCAGAATTAAGATTTCAGTTCCAGATCTCGACACCGTGGAGCGGCAAAACACAACGGCGGGGCGTAAGCCGGCCGTTGCGAGTGTTGTGAATCCATCTCAGGGTCTGGCCACCGTTGCCCACTTGCCCGTTGCCGCCGAATCTAGCACGGTGTCGCAAATCACCTGAGTCTCGAGTCCGTCACGAAAATCGGGGCAAGTTTTCTTCCCGGACTCCAGGCCTTCAAGAAAGTCAGCTGTGGCGTTAATGAAAGTATGCTCGTAGCCGATGCTGCAACCCGGAACCCACCACTTGTCCATGTAGGGATGATCCGCATCCCAGACCTGGATGGTGCGCCAGCCCCTGACCCTGCTGTCATCAGCATGGTTGAAGTATTGAAGTTGGTGGGCATTCTCCAGGTCAAAATAGAGTGAGCCCTTGTCACCATTGATCTCCATGACACTCTGGTTCTTGCGACCGCGGGCATAGCGAGTAGACTCAAAAGTGGCCAGAGATCCGTTCTGGAAGCGGGCCAGGAATGCACAGGCATCGTCAATTCCAACGGGAGCAATCGTATCCGGATCCTCCTGCAGTGGACGCTCTTTGATAAACGTCTCTGTCATGGCCACCACTGACTCGATAGGTCCGTTAAGCCAAAGCGCCTGGTCAATGGAGTGGGCCAGAAGGTCGCCGGTTACTCCGCTGCCGGCCGCTTCCAGGTCAAGCCGCCACAGGGCCTGGCCCCCTTGCGGAACGTCCGGGCTAATCGTCCAGTCCTGCAGATACAGGGCTCGGTAGTGAAAGATCCGCCCCAGCTTGCCCTCTTCTATCACCTGCCTGGCAAGCGCCACCGCCGGCACTCGGCGATAATTGAACCACACCATGTTGGGGACTCCCGCGGCTTCCACGGCCTTCGTCATCTCTCTTGCCTCCCCGGTGTTCATCGCCAGAGGCTTTTCGCACGCGATCATCTTGCCGGCCTGCGCCGCCGCCAGAGCGATGTCCAGATGCGTGTTGTTGGGCGAGCAGATATCTACCAAGTCAACATCGTCCCGTTTCACGACCCGGCGCCAATCAGTCTCATGGTCCTCCCAGCCCCAGTTGTTGGCGAAGCTGGCTACTTTGTCCGGGTTGCGAGCGCACACTACTTGCATAACAGGCTCGTACTCGAGGTCAAAGAACTGGTTCACCTTCCGATAGGCATTCGAATGGGCTCTTCCCATGAAGCCGTAGCCGATCAACGCCACATTCAGTTTCTTAGCCATACTGCGAACTCCTCCAGCCCGGAATCAGACACTCGCATACCTTTGAGACATTCACCGCCGCCGGGGTAGTGTTGTAGCATCGTTAGGTTGCCGAGCACTGCTCCCACATCTCTCTTATAAAAAGGGAGCCTCCTTTATACACTTCCTCCGGTGATGCTGCGAAGTTGCGCCAGACTCGCAAAGCCGGAGCCCACTCCGGAGTCAGTTGGGAGAAAGCTTCGATCACCATCCAACCGTCGTACTTAATGTCCTGCAGCGCCCGGAACGTGGTTTTCCAGTCAACTAGCCCGTCACCGGGAGCTCCCCTATGATTCTCACTTACATGCACATGTTTGATATCGGAACCGGCCCGCCGTATCTCCAGGCTGATGTCCTTTTCTTCAATGTGGGCGTGATGGGTGTCGTAGAGGATGCCGAGAGCCGGATCTCCCACTTGCCGAACCAGCTGTAAAGCCTGTTCAACCGTCGTCAGAAGGTAACACTCGAACCGATTAAGACTTTCAACGGCCAGTGTCACTCCATTCTGGCCGGCATGACGGGCCACCGTCCCCAGGACTTCCGCGCACCAGGTCAGCTCCTCGTCGCTAGGCGGCATGCCCGAAAACGCCCCGTGGGTGGAGTGAAACGGTCCGCCCAATACTTCGCTGCCCAGCTCTGTCGAAATGTCTACGGCCCACCTCAACTGGTCGAGTGCCTCCTGACGTACACTGGAATCCGAACTGATCGGATTTGCAGCCGCATCCAGAACGGCGATGGTTGTGACCTCCAACCCCAGATCGCCCAGACAGTTCTTCACCTCCTTGTAGTTGTCCGGGTTTGCCATATTGAGAAGGATTTCGACTCCGTCAAACCCAGCTTGCTGGATACTCTTCAGCAGGCCAAACTGCTCTCTTGTCAGGTAAGTGGTCCACAGAAGGAGGTTCATGCCAAGTTTCATTGCAACCGCTCGCCTCTTGTGTAATGTTCTTCGCCGATTGTGGAATAGAAACCTTATCAGATTGGGCCCGCCGATACACCATGTCGATCCGGCCGGAGAAGCCGAGCCGGGCGGCTACCAGATTGCACGTTTGGACGTTCTACGTCAGGGAAGCTGTTTGCGATCCAGAAGAGACACATCTCATGTCCCGGCGTTATAGGAGAGTCTCCAGTCTCAACACGCCTGAAAGGTTTCGTACTCATCTCCGCGATCTGGGGCTCTCCATGAACTTCGACCCCGATTACCGCGATCATCCGCACGGGCAAGCGCTATGGCGGATCAAGAGAGAACGGAAGGAATCTTAGCACCCGCCGTCACTCCTGAATCTGATCCACTCTCACACGAGTTCCTGATTCAAACGATTTCCGAGCGGCCAGGGCGACGCGCAAAGCCTCGACACCATCCTCGACCAGGACGCGAGGCTTACGCCCGTGAATCACGTTGAGAGCAAAGTCTCTCAGCTGCAGTCGGTAGGCCTCGGAAAACCTCTGCGGGAAGTAGGGCACTGTGTCGTGAGAGACAGAGTTTTTGGTCATGATTCGAATCGGGGTCTCCCTCAGGTAGCCGATTTGAATGGTTCCTTCTGTTCCCATTAGGTCAGTACAGATGTCGTAGGCATAAACTCCATGGCGACTCAAATCTACCTGACCGATCGCACCGTTTTCGAACTGCAGGCTCACCACGGCATGGTCGATGTCTCCGAGTTCCCCTATTTCGGGATAAACAAGTACACCGCCGGTACTGGAGACCTCTCGAACCGGTCCCATGAACCAGAGCGCCAGGTCGAAATCGTGAATACCCATGTCCACAAAAATTCCTCCTGAGCTTTCCGGGTGAAGATATCCCAGCGAAGGGCGATACGGATCGCGTGAACTGGACTTGAACATGACAAGGCGCCCGGCCGTACCCTCTTCGATCCTGGCTTTCGCTGCGGCGTAACCCGGATCGAAGCGGCGCATGAAACCCATTTGGAAAAGAGCTCCCGACTTTGCGACTGCATCCTTCTGGGCCATCGCGTCCCGGAAGGTTACAGACAGTGGTTTTTCGCAAAACACCGGCTTGCCAGAGGCCAGTGCAGCCTGGACGATGCGGCGGTGCGTGTTGGTCGGCGAGACGATGATAACCGCCTGGACTGCAGGATCTTCCAGGAGCTCTTCCGCCTCCCTGTAGCAGTGAGTATCCGGCCATCGCTCCGCTACGAAGGCCCGGGCTTCCGGTTCGGGATCAGCGGCGGCAGCCAGGCCGGTCTCATAGATGGCACCCGCAAGGTGGTTGGCATAGATTCGTCCCAAGCGGCCCAGCCCGACCAGCCCAACCTGAACAATATCTCGAGCCATGGCAAATCAGGACGGGAATCGCTTCAGAATCCGGTGAGCGGGGCTCCCGCAAGGGCTAGGTGCCCGTGGTGAAAGTATGGAGGCGTTTCTAGGATCACGTAGTCCACGTCCGTTTCCAGGACTTTTCGAAAGGTGTCGAATCCGACGAAATACCGGCCGGAAGGAATTTCCTGAACCGTCTTTGCGGGGGTGATCCTGGCCTTCTGAATATGGTCATCAAAGACGTCCTCCAGAACCAGAACCCTTATATTAGGAGCACTTTCGAGGGCGTTTCTCGCTGGTCCTTGCCCCCACGACAGCCTACCAGGCCCATCACAGAAAGAAGTAAAACCACACCTAAAGGCTGCCGGGGCCGATCTCTTAATTCCGGCTTCCACGGAAGGCAACATCCTGTTCAGCAACATACTAACACGAGCTGGATTTGCGCAAATCGGGGCCGTTTATGGTTCGACAACTCCGTCTTCCCAGTGCACCGGGAAGATACTTAGAGCACCAGTTGCGGTCTTGAGAAGCTGCGGCACTGAAGGCGATCCGCCACCGCCACCCGGCGCAGCCCCGGAAGGTTGGGAGGTGGAATTCTTCCTACAGCGACTTCAAAAATGCCAGGAGGTCCCACGTCTGTTCCTCGGAGAGCGATTCGAAGGCCCCACGGCTGTTTTCTGCTTCCACTTTGTGCAGAAGAATGGCCTCTGTCAGGGTAGAAGCTCTCCCGTCGTGCAGGAAAGGGGAACGGAAGCGGAGTCCCCACAACGGTACGGTGCGGATTTCATTTGGTTTCGCACCGGCTTGACCGATACCATCGCCGGTTCCGACATCGTGCAGGAGAAAATCGCCGTAAGGGTGAAACCGCTTGAAACTGAGTGCTTGGAAGAGTGCGGGCCCGGTTTCGAGGGCCTCGACGTGACAACTCTGGCAACCAATACTGCGAAAAATCTGTTCCCCGCGGAGAACCTCTTCGTTAATTTCCCCCCGCGTGGGAGGACCTAGAAGGCGCAGAAAGTTGGCAAAGTTGTCGACACCTCTCAGGCCCGTCGACAGTTCCGGTCCGTCCTCGGGGTCGGGGGCCGGGTCGATCAGCTCCAGCAGTTCGCAATCGACTCCCCACGGACAGGCTTCGAGAAGAAAAAGGTCGTTGGTAATCCCCATTTCATCCCGGTAAGCTTCGGCACCAAAGGTGAAAAGGCTCGACTGCTGGGATTTCCAGCCGAAACGCCCCAGTTGCAACTGGCCGCTCTCCCGGTCCAGGATCAACGGTACCCGGCCACTGACTCCATCCCCATCGGTATCATCAGGATCGGCCAGCGACAATAGAGTCACATCCACAACGGCTTCAACTAGGCCGAGCCCGAACAAGGGAAGAGCTTTCCTGTGGGCGACCACGTTTGCTTCCGGTGGAATCGCTGCCTGGATCGAATGTACCGGGAGTGAAAACATCTGAAAGTTCGAGCCGCCTGGGAACTCTTCGAAGGTACCGTTCTCGTGCAGGATTCCGGCACGAGTTTCCAGAACGGTACCCGAGCCTCCAATGGCTGGGATCGAGTGGCATTGAGCACAGGATCGACCATTGTAGACGGGCCCCAGGCCCTCTGCCGCATCCTCCACCTCCAGAAAGTCTTCCAGGCCTAGTCGGAACAGTTCGAATTCCTGCGCGGAGATCCCGCCGACCGGATCTCCCATGAATGTCCCCTTCACGATGTCAACCGCACGGCCAGTCTTCATGTCAGCTGCACGGACAGTCTTCATGTCAGCCGTACGGCCAGTCTTCACGGGGTGGCCCTGTTTTCTCCTGGTTCTCCTCTGAAATCCGAACACAGCACTTGCAGCGAACACTACGACCAGGACACAAATGACGAACGGCTGCCATGGGGGTGTTCTCTGTCGCTGGTTTCTCGTTTCTCGTTTTCTGCGGTGCTGATCCATCGCCTGTCTCCTCATTCTTTAAAGCCCGGTCCATGCACAGTACTAGAGCTGGGAGCGACTCGGATGACCCCACGCATGGATGCATGTCCTGCGCCACATGAGCGAGAGCATTCGAAACGGTACCGACCGGGTTTTTCGGCCTGGAAGGTAACCTTTGCTTTTCCCTCACCCCGGGGTGGAATCCGAACATCAGTGTCGGTCCCGACGATCCTGAACCCGTGTGTGACATCCTGGCTGGTCAACACGATTTCGATGGTAGTTCCTGCGTGCATGTTGATCCTGGAAGGCACAAATTTAAAGCGTCTCGCCTTGACTTTGACTTGTTGAACAGGGTTGCCCCTCTCCGGCTGCCCTTCACCCTCCATTCCGGTCAGGCCAACCAGCAGCACCCAAAGAACCATAATAAGCTTCACTTTCGCGCTCCTCAGGGATACTGCTTTCCCCTATCCGTAGCCCAGAAATAGCGGATTTGATCCGGATGGGCTCCTTTGACGTCTGGCAGCCCGTAGTGGAATACCCGCTGTCTTGCTTCTCATTCCAGGTACGGTCAAAACCACCAGCCGATCCCAAAGTTCCAACGATTGGGTACGCGTACTACAGAACTCTCATTTCTCATCAGGTTATAGTCGAACTTGAAGGCGATGTCGGGATGGGGAAAGTAGGTCAGCCCCAGCACGTGTGCGGAACGGTCGAACTGCTCGAGAGGGAGAAAGCCCGCCGGCATGCGGTACTGTGTATCAAAGTCTTCGTATCTGTAAAAAGAGACCAGTTGATGCCGCAGTTCCAGGGGAAGCAGCTGAACCCCTCCTTCCAGGTAGAAGCCTCGCATCCTTTCGGCAATGTTGGGGTTGATGCCGCTATGCAGCTGCCGTGCACGGCTGATCTCGGCAGCATCCGTAAGATCCGTAATAGCGAATTGACCACGGGTTGAGAGCCGATTCCAGCGCCACTCTCCATCAAACTCGAAGATCTTCATTCGACCTGAGAGATCGAAATCAAATCCGGTATTGCCCGCCCAGAAACTCGCCCCCAGATTCACATTGGGGATCCCGGCATACTCGAGGCGCCCCACACCGGCCATATGGCTGGCGTTGTCAAAGAATCCCTTCTGGAGGCCACCAGGGAAGCCTTCTTCTGCGGAAAAAAAGGATGCGTTCATACTACTCATCCCAAAAGCCTTGAACGAAAAACCCTTGCCCAAATCTCCTACCAGTCCCGCTCCTTGGCTGAACCAGGTAGTTGGGATAATCACAGTATCGACGAAAGGTCTCTCTACACCGTTAAAACTGGAAGGTTCGTGCCGTTCGTTCACGATCCCCATGGGAGTGATCATCATTCCAGCCCGAAAGCTGAAACCAGGATGGAGTATGAAATCGAGATAGGCTTGTTCCAGTTCAAGCTCTCCACTCTCTTCGCCCCCCTCGATCAGCGCATGCTCTAGCTCAAGCTCCCCAACAAAGCGGATTCGGTCATTGAACTGATGTCCGAAGAGAAGTACAAAGCGATGGAAGTCCAGAACCGTGGGATTGATGTTGTCATGGTTCAAGTGCATATCCATGTAACCTCCGTAGGGCTCCCTTCGAGGTTCATCCGGATCGACTACAACCACCCGCTCCTGTTCAACCGTCTCCGTGGTCGACATCTCGGTCTCAGCCCTGGTCTCAGCTTCAACTTCGGCTACCAGTTCCCGAACCTCCCCAGACAGCGAATGCGAAGCCTCCATCAGACGCTCTGACTGCTCCTTGGGCACCAGTTTTGCCAGACCGGTAAGGATCTTCTCCATGCCCTTTTCCACTCGTGAAAGCCTGGCCTCGAGGTCGTTCAGACGCCCTTCTACCTCAGAGACCGTCGCGGTTTTCTGGCGGGGACCGCCCTGCCCCGACACTGGAACTAAGAAGAGAAAGATACTCAGTAAGAAAACCAGTCTAGAGCTCACATTTTTCTCCAACGGAAGAGTTTTTAGATGTCTAAGAAAAATTTTAGCCTAGACTAAATAATGGGTCAAACCAAATACTAAACCGGCCGCAGGGGTTGAGTTCACAAGCGCCAGGCTTGCGCCCGCGACTTTCTGCCAGAGGTTTTGCTTGCACTGGAGGCAGATACGATTCGGTTTGGAAGTACTGAGTCAGCCCGAGTTATGGGTGGATTGAAAAGGGTCAAGGCCTTCCTCGGACTTCAGCCTAGCATTGTCGCTCTCCTGACCATGGTTGTCCTGGTTGGAATGGGCGAGCGCATGGCAGAGCGGTTTCTTCCCCTCTACCTCATTGCGCTCGGGGGCGGGGTGATGGCGGTCGGGCTGTTAGGGGCGATGGACAATCTCTTGTCTGCACTCTACTCGTATCCCGGCGGCTACCTGGCGGAGCGGCTGGGCACCAAGCCCGCTCTTCTGCTGTTCAACCTCATGGCCATAGCGGGATACTTGATCGTTATAGTAATCCCCAGATGGGAGGCGGTGATTCTAGGGGCCCTGCTTTTTCTGAGCTGGACTGCCGTATCTCTTCCCGCAACCATGGAACTGGTGGCCCGGGTTTTGCCGCGCACGAAAAGAGCTATGGGAGTCTCCATGCACTCGCTGGTGCGCAGAATCCCCATGGCCGCAGGTCCTATCCTGGGTGGCATCTGCGTAGATTACTGGGGTACCGTCGATGGACTCCGCATCGCATTCCTTGGAGCTCTCGGACTGGCGGGTCTTTCGGCCTTCCTCCAGCACTTGTACATCTCCGAGGATGCGGCCGCAAGGCATTGCAGTACGGTGCCGGAGGCAAACCCTTTCAAACTGATGCAACAGATGTCTCCAGCCCTGAGAAGCCTGTTGGTCTCTGACATACTTATTCGGTTCTGCGAGCAGATCCCCAATGCTTTTGTAGTCCTGTGGTGTATGGATCGGATCTCCCGGCCCGTTTCGGGTTTTCAGTTTGGATTTTTGACCAGCGTTGAAATGGCTACGGCAATCATTATCTATATCCCAGTAGCCTATTTTGCAGATCGAGGGCTCAAGAAGCCTTTTGTGCTGGTGACTTTTATTTTCTTCACGTTTTTCCCGCTGGTGTTGATGTTTTCGCGTTCCTTCTGGCCCCTGGTCGGTGCCTTTGTCATCCGGGGCCTCAAGGAATTTGGCGAACCGACCCGCAAGTCGCTGATACTCGACCTGGCTCCAGATGGCCGGAAAGCAGGTATGTTCGGGCTGTACTACCTTCTCCGTGATGTGGTCGTCTCGGCTGGAGCCCTGGGAGGGGCATTCCTGTGGGCTATCGGACCTGAAGTCAATCTTATCACCGCCTTCGCCTTTGGCGTCCTGGGAACTGTCTGGTTCGCCCTGCAGGGGAAAGACTTAAGCAGGCCCCAGTGAAGGAATCCAGGGCCCGGGAGCGGTTGACGCCTCGAAAACAGCAGCGATAGAATTCACGGGAATGCCCCCCTTGCAACGAAAGGTCTCAGAATTGCGGAGACTCCTATGTGCCTTTGAAAAGGTGCTGGTCTGTTTCTCCGGCGGTGTAGATTCCAGTTATCTGCTGGCTGAGGCGGTGCGCGCGCTGGACGGGGGCGCAGTCGCCTTCACCGCTGTTTCAACCAGTCTGGCCCCCTGGGAGGGCGAAGAAGCAGCTGGGCTGGCCAGGCGTCTGGGTGCCCGACATCTGTTGGTCGAGACTCAAGAAGTCGACGACCCGCGCTATGCAGCCAATCCCGTCAATCGATGTTACTTCTGTAAGAAGGAAGTTTACGGGGTTGCCGTTGAACAGGCCGGTCAAATGGGGATTGACTACGTTCTGGATGGATTCAACCGGGATGACCGTGGGGACCACCGGCCAGGACGAAAAGCGGCCCGAGAATACGGAATTCTGTCGCCGCTCGACGATTTGGAGTTTGGAAAAGACGAGATACGGAGGGCAGCCCGGCAGATTGGTCTCCCCGTCTGGGACAAGCCTGCTCTGGCCTGTCTATCCAGTCGTTTTCCCTACGGGACCAAAATCACACAGGAAAGACTGCAACAGGTTGCCGAGTGCGAAAAGGTCCTCCGCGAGTTCGGCTTCCGACATTTTCGCGTTCGTTACCACGATGCGGTCGCACGCATCGAAGTTGGTTCGGACGAACTGCCGAGACTTTTCCAGCCCGAGATTATGGAGACTCTTGTTGAGCGTTTTCGCGGGTCGGGTTTTACCTACGTGACGGTGGATCTGCAGGGATACCGAACCGGCTCAATGAACGAGACCGTTACGGGCGGAAGGAAGGTCGTCCAACTGGAAACCGCCTCCAAATAAAAGACGGTACCAGAGTCGGGCAGAAGATGTCAGACATGAGAGTCGCAGAAGTGCACTACGCCGAGCTGCGAATGTGAACTGGCACCGAGTCGGTTTCTATGGTTCTCTAGGCTATTCACACGGCCTCGGGCATGGGCTGCTAGAGTGCCAGGGCGTGCTGGCTCAGGCGCTGGCAACCTTCTGCTGTGATCAGGTAGTTGTGCTCGAGCCGTATTCCTCCAATTCCCTCCACATAGAGCCCGGGCTCTAGAGTTACGATGTCCCCTTCCTGCAACTGGTCTTTGCTTTCCGCCGCTAGAACGGGGGGTTCGGGATGGGCCAGGCCGATCCCATGGCCGGCATGGTGAACCAGGCCGCCGTAGCCGAGGGTTTTCAGTTCAGCAGTGACACCGTCATAGACGCGGCTGGCCGCCACACCGGACAGAAGTGTTTGCTCTCCCTTCCGTAGGGCGGAACGGCACACTTCGAACAGCTCCACGAAACGTGGATCCTGTTTTACTCCAACACAGATTGTACTGGTGGTATCTCCACGGTAGCCGCCCATCACAACCGAAAAGTCCAGAATAAAGGAGTCTCCTTCTTGAAGAGTGTAACTGGTTGGGAGGCCCCCCAGTTTGGGCCGGGCGGCATTGACGGCCCGGAAGTCACCGTAAACGATAGACGGCTTGTCGGCCATCTGCAGAGACGCCTTCTGCACCTCCAGGTAGACGTCGAATTCTGAGATACCTGGCCCGATAACCTGGCGGGCCCTTTCGTGACCCGCCTCGGCAGCCCGAAGGCATTTCTGAATCAGGGCCACTTCGTCCGGTTCCTTGCGGCGGCGCAATGAACGAATCACCGTGCCAAGGTCAACACCTGAACCGCGGGCGTTAATGACCGACTTCAGGGCGGCCAGGGGGAAAACAGCCTCTTCCACCAGTCCCGGGGCCGTACCCAGACGTTCTACGCCCCGACTCAGCAACTCCTCCAACATCTGGTCCCGGTTCACGATCGAGTGTGCGTGGTCGTACCATGTGCCGACGATTTCCTCATCGATAACCGGCGGCGATGATGCTGATCGAAATGCGAGATTGTCGCAGAGCAGGGTCGCCCTACCCTCTCTCTCCAGGATCAGGAAAGCTCTTTCGCCGGAAGACCAGCTAAACGGATCGATCCAGAAATTAGAAAAATAATGGACGTGTCGAGGATCAGCGACCAGAACCCAGGCGGCATGCTCCGGGAGGGTTCCCCACAGTCGCTCTCTTCTTGACAGACATCCTTCCCTAGTCAGCATCGACACTTTAATGTGTAAATCGCCTGTAGATCTCGCCCAGTGAAGCTCCATCCTTCACGCAGTCCCGCAGCCCACTTTCCCGCTCCGTGATTTCTGCGGAAAGGCCTGCCAGCTTTTCCCGTCCTTCTTCCGGGACCTTGATGACCCCATTTAGGTCCCCGTGGAGGAGATCCCCGGGTTCGATGTCGAGGCCACAAACTGTAACGGGAACCTGCACGCGCACGATTTCAAAATTGGCGTGACTGACAACGAGGCCTCGGGCAAACAGGTGAAAACCCATTGCGGCCACCTCATCGAGATCGCGAACCCCGGCGTCGCTGACGAGACCAACGCCGCCAAACCTCTGAAACAGTGTGGACAACACGTCACCGCAATGGGTGGCAAAGTCACTGTGTGGTCCGGCCTCCTGGATCACAATGACTCCAGGTCCAGGGAGGTCCTGCAGTGCTTCGCACATTTTGAGAAACCGGGAAACGGACTTTCCCCGGGCCCCTGCCTGAGGGGCCATGGTCACGGCCTGGGCAGTGACCGCAAACCCGCACATGGTCCCCAGCTGTGGAGTCAGGCAACGCAGGCGGAGATCCGTAAATCCCTGAATCCTGTTTCGCACTCCCAGCTGCTCTACCGCATTGGACAGGGTTGGTGTATCGATTCGCGCTAGCTCTTTGACGAGTTCGGAAGATGTATCAGACACTTATGTTCCTCCTTAATAATGGCAACCGGGTTTCCTCAAGTGAGACCCGTTACCTGTGCGTTCTCTACATCGACATCGACCCTTCGGTAGGCCGGATTTGAAGACGTGCCGGGCATGAGCTTGATGTCACCCGCACAGGGACACAGGAAGCGGGCACCCGTATACACGAGTATGTCTCGTATGGGAAGAACCCAGTTCTTGGGAACACCCTTGCGCGCAGGGTCATGGGTCAGGCTGAGCGGGGTCTTGACCATCATGGTTGCAAAGTCGTCAAAGCGCTCATCCGACTCCAGCCTAACAGCTTTGGACCTGGCTTCGGGCGTCCAGCTTACGCTCTCTGCTCCGTAGATTTTGGTGGCGATCAACTCGACCCGCCTGGTCAGCTTCATGGATCCGGGATAAAGAAAATCGAAGTCATTCTCTTCCTGGGTGGCTTCAACGACTGCCTCGGCGAGCGGAGCGGCACCTTCCCCACCTCTGGCCCAGTGATCCGATGCTGCAAAACGTGTTCCGCAATTCTCGACGGCCTGTCGAACCAGTTTGATTTCTTCCTCGGTGTCACTCCGAAAAAGATTTAAGCACACGACTGGGCTCACACCCGATTTCCGTATGATCGAGATGTGGTGAAGGAGATTAGGAAGGCCCTGCTCGACGAGGCCCAGATCCTGCCTGGTGTACTCGTCCGGGAGGTTGCTTCCCGGTATGACCGGTTGTCCACCGCCGTGAAGCTTTAGAGCCCGGATCGTAGCAGTTAGTACGCAGGCGTCCGGTTTCAGCCCACTGGCCCGACACTTGACGTTCCAGAACTTTTCAAAACCGATCTCGGAACCGAATCCGCTTTCCGTCACATGATAGTCAAAGAGCTTGAGTCCCAGGCGATCCCCAATGATGGAGGATTGCCCGATCGCTATGTTTGCGAAAGGACCGGTGTGAACAAGACAGGGTTGGTAGTCAGCGGTGCAGCAAAGAGTCGGATTGATAGCGTTACGCATCCATGCACACATGGCTCCATCCACTTCCAGATCCGCTGTGGTGACAGGCTTCCCCTGCTTGTCGAAAGCGACCGTGATTTCGCTGATTCTCTTCCGAAGATCGGCCAGATCCCTAGCGATGGAAAGGATAGCCATCAGCTCAGAGCTGGCAGAAATGTTGAAGCCAGAATTCATCTCGAAGCCGTCCAGACGGCTTCCTATGCCAATCACGATGTTGCGAAGAGACTGGGCACAAAAATCCATCGCCCAGCGCAACTGGACGCGGGTTGCGTCAATGTTGAGTCGGGGCATCCCGCTGCGCCGCAATAGCTCGTCGTTTCCGTAGTTGCGCTCATGCTGTAGTCGAGCGGTCACGGCAACCATAGCCAGGTTGTGGGCATTGGTTACATCGTTGATGTCACCAGTCAGCCCCATTGAGAGTTCCTCCATGGGGATCAGGAGGGCGTTTCCAGCGCCAGCAGCTGTACCCTTCATATTCATTGTGGGCCCGCCAGAGGCCTGCCGAAGGCAACCGCCCGCTCGCTTTCCTATACTGCTAAGTCCTTGGATCAGACCGAGGGCTGTGGTCGTTTTCCCCTCCCCGAGAGGCGTTGGCGTGATTCCTACGATATCCACATACTTCCCGTCAGGCCTATCACTAAGGCGCTTCATGATCCTGAGGACGTTCAGTTTTGCCAGTCTTCCGATCGGAATAATTTCTTCGTTGGCCAACTCCAGACGGTCCGCCCATTCGAGGGGAGTAGGCATATTCTCTTCTGCTGCTCGGGATATTTCCCAGTTGGCCATCCGAGTCGGATCATAGATCATGGCTTCTTCTTGTCCTCTACTTCTACGAGTTTCCCGGGTTCGCTACTTTTCTGCCGGTTGCCTACAATGGTTGGCGGCAAGCGATCATACTGTAACCAGCATTTCCCGCAAAGCCAAGCCTCAATCAGTCACATACTCTTAAGAGAAGGAACTGTGGAGCTAACCCCGAAGAAGATGTTCTTTACCAGGGGCGTTGGTTTTCATCGCAACAGCCTGCAGAGTTTCGAGATTGCCCTCCGAGACGCACGGATCGAGAAATATAATCTCGTGAAGGTGTCCAGCATTTTTCCTCCCGATTGCAAACTTGTCCCCCGGCATGTAGGAATCCGTGCCATCAAACCGGGGCAAATCTGTTTCCTGGTTCTGGCCCGAGAAAGCACCAATGAGCCAAACCGGCGGGTCGCGGCCGCCATAGGCTTGGCCCAACCTAAAGATAAGGAACAGTACGGGTACATAAGCGAACACCATGCCTTCGGGCAAACCAGCCAGACCGCGGCAGGATTTGCAGAGAATCTAGCAGCCACCATGCTGGCCTCCACACAAGGCGTTGAGCTGGACCCGAAGGTTGCACGGGACGAGCGAAAACAAGCCTACCAGGTTGGGCAGCGGACCTTTTCGACTCGCAGCATCGCCCGCTCGGCAAGCGGCCACAAGGACGGCCTGTGGACGACCGTCATCGCCGCCGCAGTGATGCTGCTTGATTGACACACGACCCGGTCTTCAGAGAGCGATTTCCCGCGCTCTGACTCCCTACACTAAGGAGCCCGGCCCTGAGACAGAGACACGAAAATCTGTCCAAAGAGCATGATATGAACTACCTCCACCATGCCAGAAGATCCCGTTCCTGAGGCGATCCTGATGCCTGAGCTGCTGCTGGGGGCCCGCATGAGCCTGTGTTGTCCTAGGCGTAGCGGACCTCTTCTGGATGGCCGCATTGACCCTGGTCATGTGCAGCGAGAAGATCTCGCGGTTTGGAGCCACCTTGGTTCCACTTCTTACACTCTCACTGATATTGTGGGGCGTTGCTGATATTGTAGTTTGGATGACCGGATAAATTGTGAATTTTCGGTTCTGTTCCCAGGAACAGCGATTGCTATGCCGTCTATCGAGATCGGGGTGTACCCAGACTATACAATGCACCGGTCAAAGGTGCCGTAGCAACGATTCTTAGCTGAGATCTCATCAGGTCAATGAAGCCTCATGAAGCGCCACACCTGCAAAGGTATAATCAGATATCGTCAGTCGGCTGGGCGATCGTGTGCTTCTGGAAGCTTGGAGGGGCTATCTTGTACATAGCAATGAATCGTTTTCGAGTCTCCCGAGGCCGGGAGTCGGTTTTCGAGGATCTCTGGCGCAACCGCGAATCCTATCTTGACGGTGTCGAGGGCTTTCGTGAGTTCCATCTCTTGCGCAGCTCGAACAGTGAGGAGGCCACTCTCTATGCCTCACATTCGGTATGGGCCTCCCGAGAGGCGTTCGAGGTCTGGACCCAGTCGGAAGCCTTCCGTAAGGCACACTCTCAAGCGCACTCGCCCCCAGGAACGTTGCTGGGGCATCCCCAATTCGAGGGTTTCGAGGTTATTCTATGACTGCTCGAGGCAGGAACGGTATGAGTAGTGACGAAAGACAAATCGCCTTCTATCTTGACTTCGAGAACATTGCCCTGGGAGTCAAAGAGAAAAAGAAGCTGCGCTTCGACATCGAGCTAATGCTTCAGCGGCTTCTGGAAAAAGGGAAAATCCTGGTCAAACGTGCCTACGCAGACTGGAGCCGATACAAGACTTACAGTCAGGATCTCCACAGTGCTGCAATCGAACTCATCGAAATCCCGCAGCGGAGCTACAGCGGGAATGACAGCGCTGATATCCGGCTCACCGTCGATGCTATGGATCTCTGCTACTCCAAGGACCATGTAGACACCTTTGCCATTGCCTCCGGGGACAGTGATTTTTCCCCGCTGGTTTCAAAGCTCAGGGAGAATGCCAAGTACGTGATCGGACTGGGTGTCAAGAACTCCACCTCTGACCTGCTTGTAGAGAACTGTGACGAATTCATCTTTTACGAAGACCTGATCCGGAGCCAGAAAAAAACGCTCAAACCTGGGAATATTCCGACCAGAAAAGCTGAGGCTTTCGAAGTTGTCATCAGCGCAATTCAGGCTCTCGACCGCGAAGGTAAGACTAGAATCTGGGCATCTATGGTGAAGGAGACGGTCAAACGCAAGAAGCCGTCATTTGACGAAAACTACTATGGCTATTCCTCTTTTTCAAGATTGCTCGAAGACGCCCAGAAGATGGACTTGTTCCAGCTCAGTAAAGACGAACGCTCTGGCTCCTACATCATCACGGAGTACAGCTAGCTAAGAAGCCCGGGGGGCTACAGTGCGGCGGCTCAACCAGCGGTTGAGCCCGAGCAAAAATCCCATCGCCACTCCCCATTGCACCAGGCATGACATCACACTGAAGGAATCGAACGGGTTGTACCAGGTGTCGGGGGCATACACTGTGGCCGATAGGTAGAGCCACCAGGCTAGCAGCAGCCCCGCCAGCAACGGGACCACACAGGTCATCAGGACGTCCCAGGTACGGCCTGCATTCCAGTCACCCGGTAACCCGTCGATGGTCTCCTTACGGAAGCGTCGTGCCCCATGGCGAATGACTGCAAACGCTATGAATGCCCCTGAGATCATGAGCGCAATGCTCCAGACAAAGTCCTGATTCTGCAGAAAGCCGAGGTGGACGGAGGAGGGAATGCCCAGTAGGAAACCCGCCGTACCCACGCCCGCGATGGCGTAACGACGCAGAACGCCAAGATCCATGACAATCCTAGTAGCCAGTTCTATCATAGAGATGAGCGAACTGAAGGCGGCGCAGGAGAGCCCCAGGAAGAACATCACCGCGAATAGATTGCCGGCTGGCATGCTGGAGAAGAGTTGAAGCATCCAGATGAACGTCAAGCCGGTAGCGGCGGGCCCGCTGGTCCGCATCACTTCCAGCACTTCTGAATTGTCCATATCGGCACCAAGAATGGCGAAGACGGTCCCGAAGATGACCATGGCTGCCAGGATTGACACGGCGTTGTTGCCTGCGGCAGTGATAATCGCGTTCTTGACAACGCCGTGTCTGCGCTGCATGTACGCCCCGTAGGTAAGGATCAGGCCCCAGCCCGCGCCGGTGTCGAAGGCATTCTGGGTAAGTGCCTCAAGCCAGACTTTGGGCTTCGTCAATGTCCCCCAGTCGGGAGAAAAGAGAAACCCGATTCCTTCCCAGGAACCGGCCAGCGTGAGTGTTCGGACCAGGGCGATGAGCAGGACAAACAGCAGTGTTGGAATCAGGACTTTGTTAACGCGCTCGATGGACTGCACGCCTTTCCACACAGCCAGTGCGGCCAGCCCCATTGCCAGAGCATGAAAGAAAACAGGCAGTCCGCTGCCCTGGAAGCTGTCCCATATTCCCCTCGCTTGCTGAGCGTCGAAAGGAAGAGGCGCGGTCGCCGTCTTGATCAGGTAGTACAGGCACCAACCTGCTATGACCGAATAGTAGAACATGATGCCCGCAGCTACGAAGCCAACGAAGGCTCCCATCCAGGCAAACTTCTTCCCAGCAACCTTGATGAAGGTGCCAACCACACCCATCCGCCCTCTGCGCCCCAGGGCATATTCGGCAACGATGAGCGGGACACTCCATACGAACAGGAAGATCACCCATGCCACGAGGAAGGCTCCCGCCCCTTCATCACCACTGTTCTGAGCCACTATGCGCGGAAAGCGCCAGATATTACCCGTGCCGACTGCAATTCCGAGAGCGCTTAGAATGAGTCCGAGACGAGAGGAAAAACGTTGC
>CAZMGM010000002.1:99417-150984 GCA_964565865.1 uncultured Acidobacteriota bacterium
GCTCTGTTGGATCGGACATGTGGATGGGGGTCAGGAGCTTTAGTCTCCAGGCCGGAAGGTGCAGAAAGACGGGTGCCGGTCAGGTCAGGTTTTCCCTTCCTCCATCTTATGGATGACGAGAACTTTAGCACCTCTGACTCCGCCTTGCTTAAGTTCTAGGAGCGCCCGGTTGGCATTCTCGAGGGGGAAGGCCTACGTCTCCGGCTGGATGGGAATCCGGGCTACAAAAGACAGGAATTCCACGATATCGTATCGCGTCACGTTGGCTACCGTCTTAATCTCCTGCTCTAGCCACAAATGTGTGTGATAGCCCAGATTGGACAGTGTCTTTTGTCCCCGTCCTCCTTTCTGATCACGTTGATAACCAGACGGCCTCCCGGTCGCAGGTGAAGATGTCAGTGGGCTGCAAAACCGGCGGATGATCGACCATTTTCCGTCCCAGCCGAGGAGCCATGGCTATCCTCTGCTGGAACCCTTCTGGCACGTTGTAATGGGTCCCAGCGCCCCGCCTGCCAGGGTGGATCTGAGGATCCCCTCGTATTGATTCAACAGACTCTGGATGATTGAGGAGCATAGCACGACCAGATCTAGGCCCGACCCCGGCAGCGAAATGTCGAGAGTTTGTGCCAGGTCACTCAAATCCGCCTGTGTGGGGTCAAACCGAGGCTCGTTAACGGAGCGGTTCCGAAGGTCCCGGAGGCGATTCAGACAGTTGAAAAAGCTGTCTGGCAACACGTCCATTTCGTTCAGGACGATCATCTTCCGGTAGTGCGAGATCCTCCTCATTTCGCCGGCGTGCTTGCAATGGGCCCTGATGAGTTCGTTAACGGTCAGCTCTATGAGTCCATGAGCGACAATTACGACAAGACGCGGCCTGTCTTTCAGTCGTTCGAGGTCCGTCAGAAAAGCGGTCGTTTGCTGGCTCATCATTGAATGGTGTCTCGCACGGCCCGGCCGAACCGAATCCATGCCCTATGTTAGGGCTATTGGGCTATTCTGGCCAGCCATCAATCGCGACAGAGATATTGCAGGAAAAGTCAATCGTTTTGGAACGCGAGAGGTATTGGGTCTCAGCGCCAGGCTGAACGAAGCAGAAGTTCATGAAACAGATCAAAATCCGGAGCTTACAACCGGATCGGTCCCAAGGACCGAGGGCTCTGATTAAGCCGGAGTGCGTCGGCGTGTAAAATGAACACTGCTGAAAAGCTGGCCTCCGAGAACTTCGCCGCCAGCTACTTCACAGGAGGCGATGCGGGATGACACTCCAGAAACACCTGAAAGCCGGAGGAGCGATGTTTTCGGGCCTCCTACTTCTCGCATGTGCGGGCCAGGGAGGAGGGAGCTACAAGATTCGAGACTTCCAGAAGATTCATGTCACGCCGGTCTACTGGTCCGAGGGAGCCAGCTACGGCGACTTCAATCAGGACGGCCTCCTGGACCTGGTTTGCGGAGCTCACATCTACCTCGGGCCCGACTTCAGTGCGCGACATGAGTTCTACCCTGCCGTGGCTCCCACCAAACGTGGACCGAATGACCTCCTGTTTTATGCGCTCGACAGCTTCTTTTCCTTCGTACACGATTTCAACGGCGACGGCTGGAGCGACGTCCTTACCATGGGTCTCCCCAATGAGCCAGCCTACTGGTACGAGAATCCGAGGATCTCGTTGGCAGGACCGCCCGGGGGGGCGCCAGTCCACTGGAACCGACATGAGGTCATCGATCAAGTCAAGCTGGAATCTCCCCGTTTTGGAGATTTGACCGGAGACGAACAACCTGAGCTGATTCTGGGATACGGAGACCGGATGGGTTACGCGACTCCAGACCCGGTTGATCCAGAGAACCCTTGGGTGTTTCATGCGATTTCGACCGAAATGGAAGTGCCCGTCTACCTGCACGGGCTTGGTTTCGGAGATATCGATGGAGACGGAAAAAGCGAGGTCGTCACCAAAGATGGCTGGTGGAGTCAGCCCGCTTCGCTCAAAGGAGATCCCGAATGGGAATACCAGGCCTACCAGTTCGCGGAGCGGGGCGGTGCTCAGATGTTCGTCTACGACGTGAACGGAGACGGTCTAAACGACGTCATCTCGAGCCTCAATGGACATGGCTGGGGTTTGAGCTGGTTCGAACAGCTCGAGGGCGCCACCGGGGAGGTCGACTTCAGGGAGCACGTAATCATGAGCAAGGAGGAGGAGAACACGGACAATCCCTATGGAGTCCAGTTTTCACAACTCCACGCCCTCGTTGTCATTGACGTTGATAACGATGGGCTTAAGGATATCCTCACGGGAAAGACGTACAGGGCGCATGAGTTCCGCGACCCGGGTTCCCGGCAGCCTGCAGTAATCTACTGGTTCCGGCTGACACGTGTGGAGGACCGGGTTGAGTACGTACCCCACTTGATCGACGATCATTCGGGTATTGGCCGGCAGTTAGTCACGGCGGACATGAACTCGGATGGCTTGCTCGATTTCGTCGTTGGCAATAAATATGGTGCCTTTGTTTTTCTTCAACAGACCCGCCTGGTGGATGTCGAGGAATGGCACAGGGCCCAGCCCGTGAGACTCTGGTAGGAGGATACAAGGGACTGCCCCGTCCTTTCCTGAAATCTGGGATGCTTTCTAAAGAGCCAGGCAGAATTGCTGTAACAGGAGCGACCGGTTTTATCGGGAGTCATCTGGCGCAGCATTTCGCGTCGCAGGGCCATGCTGTGGTTAGCCTCAGCAGACGACCTCCCGGACGAAGTTTGGATGAGCGGATTGCGTATGTCGCCTGGGATTTGAGCCGCCCGGTTCCCCGGGGGGCTCTCAGGGAGTGCCAGGTGCTGGTCCACTGCGCTCACGCCCTCTACTCGCCGCACAATCGGAGTGCCGACGAGCTCAACGCGCAGGGCTCCAGAAGACTCTTTAAGGCTGCGCGTGAGAACGGCGTCGGCCAGATTGTCTATCTCTCATCACTTTCCGCGCAACCTCATGTCCGATCCCGTTACGCGAAGTCCAAGCTGGCAGTGGAAGGCCTGTTAGACCAAGAACGAGACACCATTCTGCGTTTGGGTCTAGTTCTTGGTCCCGGCGGCTTCGCCAAGGGAATCCAGAGTGCCCTGGTCAGGACTCGAGTGGTGCCATTGTTGGATGGCGGCCGTCAACCGGTCTGGACAATTCATATTGAAGATCTATGTGCCATTGTTGTTGCTTTGCTTCAGAGGAAGGGCACTGGGATCCTGCAGATCGGGAACCCCCAACAGCTCTCCGTTGCACATGTCAACCGATCTCTGGCCAGAGCCCTGCGGCGAAAAATCCACTTTTTCCCCCTTCCGTTCCAGATCCTCTACCCGCTGGTGAAGCTGGCAGAACAACTTGGGATGGATCTTCCCATAACCGCTGAGAATCTGCTCGGACTTCGAGGCGCCAGACAACTGAGCTTGCAGAGTGACATGGAGCAGACTGGGTGTGAGGTGCGCTCCTTTGAAGAGCTCTTGGAAGATGGAGCTATCGAGGAGTGGCTTCCGCATCCGGCGCCTCGCGATTCGCGGTGGATGGCCCTGCTGAGGCCGACCGAGCCTGAGATCCTGGACTATGCGCGCCGGGAGACCGATTGGCGAGAGGCGGATCGATTCCAGCCCCTGCACGGGGGTCCCCTAATCGGGCTGGCGGTCCTGTTGGGTGTGGGGCTCATGGGGCTGGCAGTCGCTCCGGTGCGCGGTGCATTGCGGCTTTTCAAGGGAGAGGCCTGAGGATCGTGCAGTTCGACGTTCTAGTTGTCGGTTCAGGGCCGGCAGGGGTTCAGGCGCTCTCGGGTTTCGCGGGGAAACGGCTTCGGGTAGGTCTGATCGATCCGGGAAAGGTGGAGACCCGCTACGGCCAACTGATCCCTGATCAGAACTTTATCGAGATAAGGCAGAATTGCCGGCATCAGCAGCGCTTCTTTCTGGGTGACGACGAGGAAGCCCTAGAGGCCCGGGGAGCACGTCTTGCAGCTCATCTGACACCGCCCAGGCAGTATCTTCTCGAGGGAACGGAACAGCACTTACCTTTTCGCTCCCGGACACTCTGCCATTTTCAGACCCTGGCTCAGGGAGGGCTAGGTGCCGGGTGGGGAGCGGGTGTCTGTACTTTCAGCTCCGGCGAAATGGAGGAGGCTGGCATAGACGCAACGCTCATGCCCCGGTTGTATTCGCAAGTCGCTGATTCCATCGGTGTCAGTCTCGAATCGGCAGCCGATACGACACCCCTGGTGTGTGATCTGAGTTCGGCGCAACCGGCCTTGGAGATCGACGAGAATGCAGAGGCCATTTTAAACGCTTACGAGAGAAAACGGGGGAGACTCAACGAGAACGGTTTCTTTCTTGGAAAAGCCCCCCTGGCCGTGCTCACCCGCGACCGGGAAAAGGCCGGTGTCCGGCGCGGAGCCTGTCCCTATCACAACATGGACTACTATTTGGATAGCCGGGGCTCGGTCTATCGGCCTGCCTATACTCTCCAGGAACTTGAGCAGGAGCCCAACTTCGAGCATTTTCGGGGCTACCTGGCCCTCGAGTTTGCCGAGAAGGAGGGGAGGGTGTCGGTGGTGTGCAGATCCCTGGACGGTCGGGAGACACTGACATTGAGTAGCAGGAGACTGGTGCTGGCTGCGGGAGCCTTGAACACGGCTCGCCTGGTCGGGGCCTCCTACCAGATGTTTGGCCGCAAGCTCCCTCTGCTCTCCAACGAAGTCCGCTTCCTTCCTTCCTTAAATCTTGCCAGGCTGGGCCGTGACTCGGGAGTCCGCAAGTGCAGCCTTGCCCAGCTTGTGGGAGTACTATCCGGTCCCGACCGAGACCGTCTGATCAGCTACTTCTTTTCTTATGATTCGCTGCTCTTTTTCCGACTGGTACGCGACCTGCCCTTGCCTGTGTGGCTGGGCCATCTTCTCGCCCGCACGGTCGTCAGCTCGCTGACCATTGCGACCCTTCATTTTCCGGACCGGCGCACACGCCTCAAATGGATGAAAGTGCCCGGGCCGGCAGCCACGGGAGGATTACCCGAGTTGGAGGCCGAATATGGGCTGACATATCGCGAGGAAGGACGGATAACGGAGGCCGTCGGAAGGCTCAAACGTCATCTCGTGAGAATCGGATGCCTTCCGCTGGCCGTTGTCAATTGGGGCAGCGGTACCGCGGTTCACTATGGAGGCACTCTCCCATTTACCGCCAGCGGGGAACCGTATGTGACCTGTCAGCTCGACGGTCGGCTGAACGGGACCCGCAGGGTCTATGTCGCTGATTCGGCTTCCTGGAGGTTCCTGCCGGCGAAGGGTCCGACGCTGACCATCATGGCCAATGCCCGCCGAGTTGCCGAGGAGGTGGTGAAGGACTTGCAGGAGTGAGAATATCGGGTCAAACTCAGAGCGGCCGGATGGGGCTATGTAGGAGCACCGTCAGTGCTCCGATTGGAATTGCTGCGTGGAAGCGGTTCCTACATTGCCCCAGAGTATGGGGAGGCGCGACGAGTATGGCATTGGATAACCGTCACAACATCTGGATCGTCATTCCTGCATTCAACGAGGGCGGGGTGATTCTCGAAGTCACCCGACCCCTGCTCCAGGCCGGTTACCAGGTGGCCCTGGTGGACGATGGTTCCACCGACGGCAGCGCTAAGCAGATGCTCGGTTTGGGCGTGTCTTTCTGTCGACACGCCGTCAACCTGGGCCAGGGAGCTGCCCTGCAGACTGGTATGCGGCTGGCCTTGGACAATGGCGCCGACTATATCGTGACCTTCGACGCCGATGGCCAGCATCGTGCGGAAGATGTTGAAAGGTTGCTCGAACCGCTGGTGGCCGGACGGTGCCAGGTCACCCTGGGGTCCAGGTTCATCAGTCCGGGAGGAACCGTGGGGATTCCCTTCCTCAGAAAAGTGCTGCTCCGGAGCGGAGCCTGGTATACCCGTGTGGTCCTGGGTCTCCAGGTAACCGACATGCACAACGGGCTGCGGGGATTTACGGCTGGGGCCGCCCGGAAGCTAAAGATTACCCAGAACCGGATGGGTCATGCCACCCAGATCCTACATCAGGTGTGGGAGCAGGGGATGACTTACGAAGAAATCCCCGTGACCATCCGTTACACGGAGTATTCGCTGGCCAAGGGACAGAAGCTGAGCAACTTGCTCAACGTTCTCTGGGAGTCGGCCGTGGAGGTATTTCGAAGATGAGCTTGATGAAGAAGCCTGATCCAGGTCGCCCTCGTGCTCGAATCTCTACGCCTGCTCGTTCTCTATAGCTCTGTTTATGCGCTCTACCATGAGGGAGCGGATTTTGGCCGTTCTTCTTTTTCGGACCGGTGTCGTGGCGACTCTCTGTCCCGGGCTGGCAGACCTGAGGCCGTTGACGTCCCTAGCAGTCCGTGGATCCCTAGCTTGGGAGGGGCCTTGGGGCCGCGACCGGCTGGGTGTGATGTTCAAGATTGCTAGGCGCTGCCTCGAGGCGCCGCCTATCTCTGACGACCGCTAGGCGAGCAGCTGATCGACTACTTTCCCGTGGACATCGGTGAGCCGGAAATCGCGTCCCTGAAAGCGGTAGGTCAGCCTGGTGTGATCGAAACCCAGAAGATGCAGGATGGTGGCGTGGAGGTCATGCACATGGACCGGGTCCTGCACGACGTTGAACCCGAAATCGTCGGTTGCTCCCATGGTGATGCCGGGTTGGATCCCGGCTCCTGCCAGCCACAATGTGAAGGCGTTGGGGTGGTGGTCCCGGCCGTCCTGGTCGCCGCCCTGCACCATGGGGGTTCTCCCGAACTCGCCTCCCCAGATCACAAGTGTGTCCTCCAGCATGCCGCGCTGCTTCAGGTCCTTGATCAGCGCAGCGGAAGCCCGATCCGTTTCGAGGCAGTTTTTCTTCAGGTCCCGGGCCAGGTTGCCGTGCTGGTCCCAGGCTTCGTGATAGAGCTGGACGAAACGGACGCCGCGTTCCACCAGCCGTCTGGCCAGCAGGCAGTTGTTGGCAAAGGACGCCTTGCCCGGTTCAGCGCCGTAGAGGTCAAGGGTGTCCGGGTGCTCCTGGGAAAGGTCCATTAGCTCGGGCACACTGCTCTGCATTCGAAAGGCCATTTCGTAGGAACTGATGCGGGTGGAGATTTCCGGGTCACCGGTGACGTCCAGGCGCATCTCATTGAGCTTTCGAATCGACTCTAGAGAGTCCTGTTCTAGTTCCCGGTCCATCCCGCGGGGGCTGGAAAGATACAGAACCGGATCCCCGGCGCTGCGAAACTGAACACCCTGGTAGACCGTGGGCAGGAAGCCGCTTCCCCAGCAGGAATCCCCGCAGCTCGGTCCCTTCGTTCCTGAACTGAAGACCACGAAAGCCGGCAGATCACGGGCCTCGCTGCCCAGTCCATAGGTGACCCAGGCCCCCATGCTAGGTCGGCCGAACTGTTGCATTCCGGTATTCATCAGCAGTTGCCCGGGAGCATGATTAAAGGCGTCCGTCACCATCGACTTGACGATGGCGATGTCGTCGACGATGCTGGCCGTGTGGGGCAGGAGCTCGGACAGTTCTGCACCAGACTGACCATGTCGGGAGAACTCGAACTTTGGGCCCAGCAGTTTGGAATTGGGGTTAATAAACGCTGCCCGGTAGTCCTTGATCAGTTCCTCAGGAGGCAGCGTCCCGTCGAACCTGGCCAGCTGGGGTTTGTAATCGAACAGCTCCAGGTGGCTGGGGGCCCCGGCCATGAAGAGGAAAATGATGTTCTTGGCTCTGGGACTGTAGTGCGGGTCCCTGGGAGCTAGAGGATGATCGGACGTACCCTCCGCTGCGTACCCTCCCTGATCCAGTAGCCGGGCCAGAGCCATCACACCCAAACCGACGCCGCACTGTTCCAGGAACCAGCGCCGGCCAGTCAGCCGGGCGTCCAGTTTATTGCGTAGGCGCTCCGGTAATCTCATCTTCATTCTCATCATTCCTTGGTGATCGTTTCGTCCAGATTCAACAGAACCCGGGAGACTGCGGTCCAGGCGGCCAGTTGCACGGGAGTGGTCCCTTTAGGCAGCTCCGGCTTCTGTTTCGAATCAAGTCCTGCAATTCCCCAGGGGCTGATCCAGCCCTCGGCCAGCCGCCCGCTCTGCTTCTCAAGCAGCGAGAGCAATTCCGTTAATTCTGCTGCTTCTGGACTGCGAGCCAGACAGCTCCGGAAGGCAAAGGTCACACGTTCCGAGTCGCTATTCCCGCCCTCCCGCAGGGTCTTTAGAGCCAGGGCCCGGGCCGCCTCCAAGAAAAGGGGTTCGTTGAGTGCCGTGAGGGCCTGGACCGGGGTGTTGGATCGGGAACGGCGGACGCAGGCAGAGTCCCCGTTGGGGGCATCGAAGGTCTGCAGCATTGGATAGGGTACGGATCGGTAGCGGAACGTGTACAGCGCCCGCCGATAGCGGTCCTTTCCAACGGCCTCCTTCCAGATCTTGGGACCGAAGCTGGCGGGGGGTTCGAACAGAAAAGCGGGAGCCGGGGGATAGACACTAGGTCCGCCGATCTCAGGGTTTAAAAGGCCGCTGGCCGCAAGACTGATGTCTCGGACCACCTCGGCTTCCACGCGAAAACGAGGTCCCCGGCTCAGCAGACGATTATAGGGATCCTGTTCGAGCAGCCGCGGCGTCATCCGCGAGGCCTGTCGATAGGTGGACGAAGTGACGATAAGTCGGTGAAGTTTCTTGAGGCTCCAGCCTCTTTCCATGAATTCCACACTCAGCCAGTCCAGGAGCTGGGGATGGGAAGGCCGCTCACTCTGAGTGCCCATATCCTCCGACGTGGCTATCAGACCCGTACCGAAGTAGGTCTGCCAGACTCGGTTCACCAGCGAGCGGGCGGTGGTTGGTGACCGTCGGTCAACGAGCCAGCGCGCAAAGCCCAGCCGGTTGCGGAGAGTCCCCTCCGGAAACCCGTGCAGGAAGGCCGGTACTCCCGGGGCCACGCTCTCTTCCGGTTTGAGGAAGTCGCCTCGAGTCAGGACGCGTGTTTCGCGCTTTGCGCTTCTCTCGTTGAGAACGAGCTGGGCTGAACCGGCAGGGTGACGGGTCCACCGCTCTTCGATTCGGCCATTTTCCACCTGCCAGTCCTCAACCGTAGTTCGCCAGTAGCTGAACAAGAGCTGCTCCTGGCGGGCGGTCCTTCGCGCGGCAGGGATTTCCAGAATATCCCGGATGCTTCGGGGCACCGGGTCGGCTGTGGCCCCGGAATCTGTTGTCAGGGAGAGACGCAAGCGCCCCAGAGCTTGGCTCTGGTTGTCATCACTGTTCCATCCGCCGTGATTCTGGTCAATTAAAAACGTGAGTATCGTCCCGTCGGTATGAGTGATTGGGGTCTCGGCCGCGAACACGGCCTGGTGAGGCTGATTGCGCCGGCCGGGACCGTTGTCGAACCCCCAGGCTGTCTCATCCTTTCCGTCAATCGCAAATTCGATCGGGCCCATCACGCGCCTCCGGCCCGTCTTGTCGTCGAAGATTGCATCGAGTTCCTTCTCGGGCAGGGAAATATCCGCCGTAGCACTGACCATCTTGATCTGGGTTGAATTCTCGGGGTGGCTGGCCGGAGCAGCTGTCATCTTGAATTCGGTTAACGCACCGGTTCCTTTGATCGAGCGTCCCGGTCCGCCCAGGGGCAGGTCGGGATGGGTCAACAGCTCCAGACGGAAGCCAGTAATGTTCTGCACCCGGGTTAGAATTGTCACTTCCATCTTGAGTTTGTTCGGCGAGTATCCCCCTGCCAGAAGGGACCCGTCCTCGAGCAGCGAGAATTTCTGACCTCCACTCACAATGTCTTCGATCCGGGGCCGCAGGACAGTCCATTGCGGCTGGTTTCCGTACACGTCAACTTCCCAGGCGGTGAGTTGCCGCTTCCAGTTGGGATGGCGATGCTGCAGGTCCAATTCGATTTCGCGGATTTGTCGAAAGAGTTCCGCTCTCCGCAGCTGCTCATCGAGAGTGTAGACCGCAATGTTAGCCTCGTGGGAGTTGTTGAGAAAAGCAAACATGCGGTAGTACTCCTGCTGGGAGAGGGGATCGTACTTGTGGTCGTGGCATTGGGCGCACTGAATCGTGATGCCCAGAATCCCCTTGCCGATGGCGTCCATGCGATCGAACATGGCTTCCATCCGAAACTGCTCCGGATCAATTCCACCTTCTTCATTAACCATGGAATTACGCAGGAAGCCGGTGGCGACGGTCTGGCTCTGAGACGGGTCCGGAAGCAGATCTCCTGCCAGCTGCTCGATGATGAACCGGTCGTAGGGCAGATCGCGGTTAAATGCGTTGATGACCCAGTCCCGATAGAACCAGACCCGCCTCGATTTGTCTTTCTCGAAACCGTCCGAGTCTGCATAGCGGGCTGAATCCAGCCAGTGGCGGCCCCACCGCTCGCCGTAGTGGGGCGAGGCGAGCAGTCGTTTCACCTGCCTTGCATAAGCTTCGGGACTCCGGTCGGCCAGAAAGACATCCACCTCCTCAATGGTGGGGGGGAGTCCGATCAAATCCAGGCTCAGGCGCCGCAGCAGCGTAATCCGATCGGCCTGTGGAGAAGGAGACAAGCCCCCGGCTTCCAGCCGGGCCAGAATGAAGTGATCCAGGGAGTTAGCCGGCCAGGATGCCTGGCGAATCTCAGGTGGATGAGGACGTATCGGAGGCGCGAAGGCCCAGTGGCTGGTGATCTCCTCGCTGGCGATACCCACGTCGTGGGGCCAGTCTGCGCCCTCTTCGATCCAGGTTCGTATCCGTTCGACTTCGGAGTCCTCGAGCCGGCTTCCCAAGGGCATGGGTTCCAGCCCGTTCAATCCTGCCACGCGCAAATAGACACTGCTGTTTTCAGGATCGCCAGGAACGATTACCGGGCCTGATGGCCGCTCGGCAAAAGCTGTTCTTGGTCCATCGAGGCGAAGCTGCGCCCTCTGTACTTCCGGACCATGGCACTCATGGCAGCTTTTTTCCAGAATCGGATAGATCTCCGAGAGGAAATCCACGGGAGGACCAGGGTTCTGAGTAGCCATGACCAAGCTGACTGAAAGCACGGAGAACAGGACGGTCAGGGCCGGCAAAAAGGTTCTGGGTTCGCTACTCCGAAAGATGGTGCACCTCATTGCGATGGTTCAGGCGCCCCGTTGTCCATAATTCAATTTAACTCCGGATACCGAGACCACCACCTATTATAAAAATATATCAAACCCCCGCTTAAGAATTGTATCCTGGGTCTCTAGTCGTTGTTGGTAAGATGAAAGAAAGGAAGCGTAACCTTCTAGGGTCACGCCTCAACAGGACAGTGGCGGCATGGAGGAAGCCGAGGGCTTCGTAAGCACCTTGGCCAGGGTTGCGAGTACACGGCATGGCCCGCGTCGGTTTTCCTGGTATCTGGACCCTAGGGAGCCCCTAATGCGGCCCGCGGGACTTTCGCCACGGACTGCCAGGCGTTACTGTATCTATGGAAGATGTCAAACTTGAACGTCAGAGAGCGAATTGAGGCGATTCTGAGGGCGGAGGCAGCCGCCATTGCCGCAGTGTCGGTTACCGGCTCCTTCGAGCGTGCTGTTCTGGCCCTGCGTGACTGCCACGGCAAGGTCCTGGCAACGGGTATGGGAAAGGCCGGGCACATCGCCCGCAAGTTTGCTGCCACGCTTTGCTCTACCGGGACCCCGGCTGCCTACATTCATCCGGGCGAGGCAGCCCATGGCGATCTGGGCCTGATTGGACCGGAGGATTGCATGGTGGCGTTTTCCAACAGTGGAATGACTCGCGAAGTGCTGGAAATGCTGGAACTGGGGCGACATCTCGGCCTAGACACGATCATAGGAATCACGTCCCATCCTGACTCGGACCTGCGTGCACTTGCCGAAATCACCATTGACATGGGAGTCGTGGAGGAGCCATGTCCCTTGGGGCTGACACCTACAGCCAGCATTGCCGTGATGCTCGCTATTAGCGATGCTTTAGCGCTGGTTCTTATGGAAATGAAGGGAATCACTCCGGAAGAGTTCGGGCTCCGCCACCATGGAGGCTACCTGGGCCGAAAAGCCCGGCTCAACAATGAATGAAGTCACCTGGGAAGCTCACACAAGATGGGCTGAACACTTCGATTCCCGGTCTACGAGCGAGGCGGAGTTGAATCGACTTAAACCTGTGGATCCTGGCCCGATGAACAACCTTCAACAAGGTGCCGGCCGGCCACGCGACCAATCCAATCACCCAGCGAATAAGCTCGTCAGTTCGGTCTCTCACCCTGGATGCTCCGGGGAAAAAGCGGCCAACTTTCCGGCAAGAAAGTTACCGATCCTGCTCCCAGATCCGTTTCAGGTGACCTTAGGGGCCTGTGGAATGTTCACCACTGGCCGCCAGGAAAAGTCAGAGAGTAAGGATTCCCACTTGCACTGCGGCCCTCTTTTCGCGATAATTAACCCAGTTATGTCTACGGGAACAGGTTGGTCTGGCGATCGGAAAACGGATCGAGTGTCGGCTCTGGCCGGTGCCACGGGTTCGATGTGTGCAACGTTTTATTGCGGTTGTATGATCTCCAGACAAGAGGGGGAGCGTTCCTGAGGACTCATTCCATGAAGCAATGACATAACGTCAAAAGCAATGGATTACCAGAACCCGCAGGAGTTGCTCCTGCGGGTTTTTTTTTGCTTGTAATGGAGAAAGTGAAGATGCACCTGAACGGTCAACTGCAATCGATAGAGCAGGTTCGGGACCTGGATTCGGCGAAGTTAATTTCCTGGACCCTGGATAACTTTGACCGGGAAAAGCTTATCCTTTCCACTGGATTCGGGATGGAAGGCTGTGCGCTCATCGACATGGCGTCCCGGCAGGGTGAGAATCTGACCGTGCACTATCTTGACACCGGCTTCTTTTTCCCCGAGACCTACGAGTTGATCGACGAACTGAAGCAGAAGTACACGAATGTCAACCTGGTCGATTCCGGAACCAGCCTGACTCCGGCACTGCAGGAGGAGCGCTATGGACCCCGGCTCTGGGAGAGGGATCCTGATGCCTGCTGCCGGTTGCGCAAGGTATTGCCGATGCGGGAACTCCTCAAAGATGCCGAAGTGTGGATGACGGGCGTGCGAAACGACCAGTCAGCCCACCGCAAGTCAGCCCGGAAGATCGAATGGAACTCCAGCCACGAAGTTTGGAAAATATCCCCACTGGCCAGTTGGAATCGCAGTCAGGTCTGGGAGTACATCCGGACCCGGGGGATTCCTCACAACATCCTCCATCACAATGGCTACCCTTCCATTGGATGTGTCCAGTGCACAAAGCAGGTTTCTGGGGTCTCGGTCCAGGAGTACTCGCGGAAAGGACGCTGGTCAGGGTCCGAAAAGACGGAATGCGGGCTCCATCTGTAATCCGCTCGCTCGATTGTCAATAAGAAGGGGACCCCCGGTTCCATAATGGGGTGTGGGATGCGCCCCGGGGTGGCGACCGAGATTATTGGGCATCATTACCTGCGGTCGCGACCCTGAGGCTCTTCTCACTCTTAGAAATCCTAGATTTCGAATTGTGGATTGCAAAACCGGTCCAGAGGGTGAGCAACTGCCTTTCCATAGATCAATGCGCGAGACACGAAATCCGAGAAGTTTGATTCTGGCCGCTCATGGGAGCAGTTGTGGGGGAGCTGTGGAAGCCCTGGAAGCGATTGCCGCCCGGCTGCGCCGGCGAGACAGGTTTGGTCAGGTCCTGACTGCCTATAACCAAGGGGAGCCCACCTTCGAGCAGGTGCCCGAGCTCGTCTTGGGAGATGCTGCCGTAGTGGTCCCCGTGTTTCTGGCCGAAGGGTATTATTCGAAACAGGTGCTGCCAAGGAAACTTCGGCAAGCCAAGCGCTCAGGCCTGATCGACATCTGGCTGGCGCCTGTCGTTGGGAGTGATTCCCGCCTGCGCCTGGCGTTGTTAACGAGAATGGAGAAGCTAATCCACCGACTTGGTTGGAATCCGGGACGGACGACTGTAGTGGTGCTAGGGCATGGGACCCCCCGCTCCAGCTCGAGCACTCTGACCACACGGGAGGCAGCCGATTTCCTGTCTTGCAAGGGACCCTGCAGTACAGTGCATCCGGCTTTTCTGGATGACTCACCGTCCCCGCAGGCGGTCCTGGAAGGCGTGGAGGCAGATCACTGTATAGTCTTGCCTTTCCTTTTCGGAAGCGGAGGACACTCCGGAGAACTGGCTAAGCTCCTGGGACTGGAGGACCAGTGGCATGGTGGTTCAGCTGCGATTGCAGGCCGTGACGCGCAGGGCCTAGAATACTTTATCGACCGACCGCTCGGGGAAGATCCGGTGATGGTAGATATCATCGATGACTTGGCGTGGTCCCGCCATTCTTGGGTGCGGCTGGATCGATGGAAGGGGGATGGCCATGGTGACTGAGGGTATCGTCTATCTGGTCGGAGCCGGGCCGGGCGACCCAGAATTGATTACGATCCGGGGGCTGAAGATTTTGAGGCAGGCTGATGTGATCGTCTACGACCGACTTATCAATGAGAGACTTCTGTCGCACGCACCGGAGCACTGCGAGCTGGTTGCGGCGGGGAAGACTCCCGGCGGCCCTAGCACCCCACAAAGACGGATCAACCGGATTCTGGTCAGCAGGGCGCGCCAAGGTAAGACCGTCGTGCGTCTAAAGGGAGGAGATCCGTTTCTTTTTGGCCGGGGCGGGGAAGAGTTGGTATTCTGTCGAACAGCTGGTGTCGAATGTGAAGTAGTCCCAGGTGTGAGCAGCGCCCTGGGTGGCCTGGCCAGTCTCCAGATTCCACTGACCCACCGCAGGATGGCTCACAACCTGGCGATTGTGTCCGGCCACTCCGCCGATCTCGATTTCCAGAACCTGGCACGGGTGGACACAGTGGTTATGTTGATGGGCGGCGCCCGGTTGTCGGCGGTTTTGACGGGTCTGATGCAGGCGGGCAAGAAGCCTGAGACGCCGGCAGCAGCTGTGCAGTGGGCTACTACAGAACAGCAACGGTCACTGGTTTCTAATCTGCGAACGCTTGCTGCTGGAGTCGAGAGGGAAGGTCTAGGAGCGCCGATGGTTGTCGTGATTGGAGATGTCGTAGAGCTGGCCCGGGATGTTAGCCGGGAACCGGTGACGCACCAGCACTGAGAGCGAAGTTTTCATGAAGATTGCAGGGAAGACCAGAGAAACAACCGATCTCATGAGCCGGATTGGAAACACTCCTCTGGTTGAGATCAGGAAGGTATTCTACTCCCCGGTTACCAGGATTTTCGGGAAATGTGAATGGTTCAACCCGGGGGGGTCCGTTAAGGATCGCGCAGCGGCCAGGATGGTTCTTCAGGCAGAGAAGGCGGGTCTTCTGAGCCCGGGAAAGACGATTCTGGATGCTACTTCTGGTAACACGGGGATCGCCCTGGCAATGATCGGCGCACTTCGAGGGTATGCTGTCGAACTGGCCATGCCTGAGAACGCTACCCCGGAACGAAAGCAGATCCTGGACACTTACGGGGCCGTGATGAACTTGACCAATCCGCTGGAGGGAGCGGATGGATCCATTCAGAGGGCCCGGGAGCTGGCTGCTTCTGATCCGGACAAGTACTACTACGCCGACCAGTACAGCAACCCTTCCAACTGGGAAGCACACTTTTACGGCACTGCCCGCGAGATCCATCGGCAACTGGATGGCGAAATTACTCACTTTGTGGCAGGGATCGGCACTTCGGGTACCTTTGTTGGGACCTCCCGAGGGTTAAAGGAACTCGATCCGAATATTCAGGTTGCTTCCTTCATACCAAGCACTCCGTTGCACGGGTTGGAAGGACTCAAGCACCTCCCCACGGCTATGGTCCCGGCGATTTACGATCCCAACCTGGCAGATATGGAATTGGAGGTGGATACCGAGGAGGCGTACACGATGGCCCGGCGGCTGGCCCTGGAGGAGGGCCTCTTTGTCGGACCGTCGTCGTCGGCTGCAGTCATCGCTGCTATTGAGTTGGCGGGAACTATTCCCGGGGGCACCATTGTCACGGTTTTTCCAGACGGGGGTTTGAAATACGTTTCGGAGGAGTTCTGGGCCGGCTGATTTGCCCCATGGGCTGATAGGATGCGATGGGATGCTGAATATCTCTCAGGATCAGTTCGAACAGGTGAAGCGCATTCTGGAGCGGGCGTATCCCATGGAAGGATGTGGAATTCTGACAGGGCGGGTTCTCGACGGCCGGAAAGTTGTGCTGGAGATCAGAGCCGCGACCAATCAGCGAGTAGACACTCAAGACCGGTATCTGATCGATCCAGCCTTGATTAGGGATCTAGAGAAGGAGCTCCGTCTTGAGTCGCTGGACATGCTCGGTTTTTTCCACTCTCACCCGGATGTTGCCGCGGTTCCCTCGGATTACGACCGTGTTCATGCCTGGCCCTGGTTCTCCTATCTCATCGTCTCTGTCCAAGAGGGTCAGAGTGAGGAAGCCCGTTCCTGGGTCCTGAGCGACGATCGTTCCTCCTTTGGTGAGGAAGCGGTGATCATTACTGATGGTTCCAGCTTGGACCCGGGATCTAACGGTAGATCCCGGTGATCAGAGAGAGGGTGGATGAAGGAGCACCTTCCCGTTCGCGTAGGTACCCGAAAGTCGAAACTTGCCCGCTGGCAGGCAGACCAGGTAGTTGACCTGCTAAGGAAAGTACATCCTGGAATTGTCTGCAAGGTCAAGACCCTGGGGACCGAGGGTGATCGAAGGCCTGACGTTCCTTTGAGAGAAATGGCCGGGCGGGGGGTCTTCACCGGTCAACTCGAGGAGGCTCTGAAAGCGGTCGAGATCGACATTGCGGTACATTCCTTGAAAGACCTTCCCACCGAACAGGATCCGGCACTGTGTCTGGCAGCGGTCCCTAATAGAGGAGATCCCCGAGAGTGCCTGATCAGCCGCTCGGGGGCAGGTCTTTCCTCGCTTCCCCCAGGAGCCGTCGTTGGGACCAGCAGTAGCCGACGCGAAGCTCAGCTTCGAACCCTTCGTCCTGATCTCGTGTTTTGTCCCATCCGGGGAAACGTCGACACGCGTATCCGTAAGGTCCTGGAAGGGTCCCGCTACGATGCCACCTTGCTCGCAGCCGCTGCAATTCGACGCCTCCGACTGGAGGAACACGTCAGCGAATGGTTTCCGCTGAGCAGGATGTTGCCGGCTCCAGGACAGGCGGCTCTGGCAGTGCAGTGTCGGGAAAATGACCCTGTGACTCGCACCATCGTGTCCAGGATAGAGGATCCCGGGGCTCGAGCCTCGGTTACAGCGGAGCGCACGTTCCTGGAAGAGCTGGGAGGCGGTTGTTCCCTCCCCGTTGCAGCCTTTGCCAGGTGGGTTGAATCGCCCGGCGGCGGAGAGCTCTGTCTCAAGGGAACCGTTTTTTCTGTTGACGGGAGCCACCGAATTTCCGTCAACGGGGCCGGGGATTGTCCTCGGGAACTGGGCCGTTTCGTGGCCCACCGCGCCTTAAAGAAGGGAGCCCTTAGACTGATCCGCCGGGGACCACGACCGCCCCACCCCCTCGCGGGCAAGCGTCTAATTGTGACACGGGCGGCTGCCCAGGCCAAGTATCTCACCGACCGACTCCGCTCCCAGGGAGCGAAGCCTCTGAACTTACCTCTGGTCCGGATCGCACCATTGTCGAAACTGGACAGGTGTGACGAGGTACTCTCCAGGCTTGACGCATATGATTGGATTGTGTTTACGAGTGTCAATGCGGTCAAGGCGTGGTTGCAGCTGGAACCGGATCTGGAAGGGCTCGCTCTAGCAGCCGTAGGGCCCAGGACGGCTGCCGAGCTCGAGAGGCGAGGCCTGCAGCCCTCATTGGTGCCCAAGCAATTTTCCAAGAGCCAGCTGGTCGAATCAATGGGCGATGTACGGGGCCTTCGAATTCTGTTGCCCAGAGGGGAACTGGCCGGTCCCGAACTGGCGAACCTACTGAAGGAACGGGGAGCCCGGGTCAATGAAGTCATAGTGTATCGGACGCTTCCGGTCGTTCCAGAACAAACGCAGCTGAGTAGTTTGGAGGAAGGTCTAGATGCGGTTCTCTTTACCAGCAGCTCGGCTGTACGGAATTTCGCTGCAGTGCTCGACCGCTTGCCACTGCGACGGGAACTGTTGCAGGGAGCCGTCGTCGCTTGTATCGGTCCGGCTACTGCCGGGACCGCAGTGGAGCTGGGACTTGTCGGGCCTCATTCCGGTTCGGAAAGAGTAACCGAGGCTATTTCACGGAGGGGATCGTCTGTCCGAGGGACACCATCGGGTGAACCCAGGGATGCCGATTCTGTGGAAGAAGCAAAGCAAATAAATAGCCCTGCCTTTGCTAAGCTTGTCGTCGCCGAGCACTACACGACCGAGGGGCTGGTTGAAGCTTTGATAGATTACTATCGGAAGGAGAGCGGTGATTGACAAGAATCGAGTTCTCGAGCAACTGGGGCTTGGAGCGCGGGAAAAGAGTATCCGGAAACGGCCCCGTCGCCTGAGGAGGACAGAGCCTCTCCGGCGGATGACTCGGGAAACTTCGCTGGAGGTCCACCATCTTGTTCAACCGCTTTTCGTCACTCATGAGAGGGGCAAACGCCGCCCTGTTTCGTCGATGCCGAATGTGTTCCAGCTTTCCGTTGAAGAAGTGGCCGAGGAAGCTCAAAGAGTTCATGCCCTCGGTGTTCCCGCGGTTCTTCTCTTTGGCATCCCCGCCGCCAAAGATGCCCTGGGCTCCGAAAATTTCGATCCGGAAGGTGTGATCCCCAGAGCGGTCCGGGGAATCAAGAAGGCCTCTCCTGACCTGGTTGTCATCACCGATGTCTGCATGTGTGAATACACATCCCATGGGCACTGCGGGGTTCTGAACCCGCAATCCGGTCAGCTCGAGAAAGGATTTGACCCGCTCAACGATGAGACTCTGGAGATTCTCGACAGAGTGGCAGTCGTCCACGCACAAGCAGGAGCAGATATGGTTGCGCCCAGTGGGATGATCGACGGCATGGTCGGGTCGATCCGATCCGAGCTGGATCGTCGTGGGTTTTCTCATGTAGCCATCCTTTCCTACACGGTCAAATATGCCTCCGCCCTTTACGGACCTTTTCGTGAAGCAGCTGAAGGGGCCCCTTCTTTTGGGGATCGCAGGAGTCACCAGATGGACCCGGCCAATGCCAGAGAGGCCCTGCAGGAGGCCCTTCTGGACATCGAGGAAGGAGCGGACTTCCTGATGGTCAAACCGGCTCTTCCCTACCTCGATGTGGTCCGCCGCCTGCGCGAGCGTTTTCCAGAAATGCCCCTCGCAGCCTACCACGTCAGTGGAGAATACTCGATGGTAAAGGCTGCGGCCGCCAGGGGCTGGATCGATGAACAACAGGCTGTCCTGGAGATCCTCGGCGGCATTCGCAGAGCCGGAGCAGACCTGGTTATTAGCTACTATGCCCACGAAGTCGCGGGTTGGATCGACTGAGCGCCTACTTTCATGGTCGACACCAGCAACTCCCTGCTTCTGCTTGTCCAGTGGCTGCCATCTGGAAAAAGTGGATGTTGAACCATGATTGAGAGTGGGGAGATCGCGCCAGGGAGAGGAAAGCCACAGCAGCGATTGGTCATTCCAGTTGAACAGAAGGGACTGGCTCAAGGTGAGGAGAGGATGCAGCTGCTAGTTGAGCGCACCACCCGTGTAGTACCTTCCCAGGGCCGACGTCTCTCCCCGGCGGACCCGGTCGGTGACCGCCAGCTTAAAGTAGTTGGCCGGGTCTCCAACCCCGAAACCGTTGAAATGGAACTCACCCGAGATCCCGATGTTGGGGCTTAACTGGCGGTCGAGTCCCAGCGAAGCTCTCCAGAAGCGTTCTCGATTCAGAAGCCGATCTTCGTGGGCTCCTGAGTTTGTCCAGGTGACTTTGCCCCGGTAGGCGGTGCCGAGGAGGTCGGTTGTAATAAAAACGCCGGCAACCGCATCTCCGTGAAACACGCCTCCCATGATTCCCCGGTTGGTCCGAACTCCAAGCCCTCAGCTTTGCACCTTCAAGCCTGAACTTACAACCTCCCCGGAACCATGCGTGTCCCACTTTCAACGACAAATGCGAAGCAGATACGGAGTCCAGTCGGCCCACTCGGGAGGCGGCACCCTGGGAGCTGTTGGGGGAGTGTCCAGGAGAAATTTGTGTTGAAAATCATTTCCACCTTCGTCTTGACAGACGATCAAGGACGGACGTAAAAGCGAGATGTGAACCGAATCTGGACATACAGTCTCGTTCTCTTGCCAATCGTGCTTGGAATTGCCCAGCTCTTCATGGGGCCAGGATCTGATCTGCCGGACGGTAGGGTCCCATCGGTCCAGGAGAGCGCGGCTGGCGGACCGGAACAACTCGTGTTCATGCTGCAATACCTGGGCACCGATTACGAGCTGGCAATCGAGGACGGAGAAGTTATCAGCCAGTTCGAATTCCAGGAGATGCTGGCTTTCAGCCAGGAGGTGGTTGAGCGGTATCGGATATTGAGACCCGACGATCCGACGAACATTCTTCCCGGCTTGCGCGAGCTGCAGAATCTTGTGAAGGCAAAAGCCGACCAGAAGACAGTCCGAAGTTGGGCGGGAAAGCTGGTTCAGAGTCTCTCGAGTGAGTTCAGTGTCACGGCGTTTCCAGCGAGACCGCCGAGGGTTTCTGCAGGAGAACTCATTTACGAAACGAATTGCCAGCGCTGCCATGGTGCGACGGGTGCGGGAGATGGCCCTTCCGTGGCAGAGGAGGAGATGGATCCGGGACCCCGCTCCTTCCGCGATCAGCGCCTGAATGCGATGGCACCCTATCAAGCGTACAACGCAGTTACCTTCGGAGTCGAAGGTACCGCGATGCCGGCGCATGAGACCCTTGATGTACAGGAACGGTGGGATGTGTCCTTCTTCATATTTACCCTGAGGGAGGACTTTTCACCTCGAGAACCAATACAGGGCACCAGGGTTAATCTCAGGCAACTGGCGACTCAGTCCAATCTGGAGCTAGCTCTCATGGTCTCGGATGTAGATGACGCTGCAGCACTCAGCTATGTTGACTATCTCCGACGCTATCCTCCGGAACCTTCCCTGCGTGAATTGCTGGTCGTGGCTCGCGATACTCTGAAGCGGAGCGTGGCGGCCTATCGTGACGGAGATGCCGGCGGGGCCGCGGCTCTGTCACTGGACGCGTATCTGTACGGGATTGAACCGGCAGAGGCCGCGCTGCGGCTGGTTGACTCGGGAATGGTGAACCGCCTCGAGGGTGACCTAGCCAGTTACCGAATGGCCCTCAAGAACGGAGAATCCGTAGAGAAGACTCTGCTGGCGGCGAGACAGTTGACGAGCACTCTCGACGAAGCCGAGCGAAGCTCGAGGGACACCTGGAGCGGATCGGTGTTTACCTTTGTGCAGGGACTGACCATTATCCTGAGAGAGGGCATTGAGGCAGTACTCCTAGTGGGACTCTTGCTGGCATACCTGGCCAAGGCCGGCAGAACAGAGCTCCAGCCATTTGTGTATCTGGGATGCACAGGGGGGGTCGTGGCCGGCCTCTTGACCTGGTTGGCTGGCCGTCACCTGCTCCTCTCGGCAGGTTATCGCGAGGCTCTGGAGGGATTCACTTCCCTGTTGGCCGCGGGCGTCCTATTCTGGGTCAGCCTCTGGTTCTTTCACAATCTCGATGTGCGGAGATGGAAGGCCTACATGCGGGGGCAGGCAGCTCTGGCGGTGAAGGCCGGAGGCGGATGGGTGTTGGCCGTTGCCGCCTTTCTGGCAGTCTACCGGGAAGCCCTCGAGACGGCCCTGTTCTACCAGGCTCTGTGGCTGCGCAGCAGCGGTTCGTTGCTACTGATCCTGGCCGGTCTTCTGGTCGGCATCCTGTTCTTGTCCGGCTTTGTAGTGATCTGGTTGAAACTGGGTATCCGTCTCAATCTGAAGCCGTTTTTTGTAGTGACCGGGATTCTTCTGGGCGTGCTGTCGGTTATCTTTGCCGGTTACGGAATACGCGAATTGCAGAACGTCGGATACGTCAGCGAGACACCGTTGAGCTGGATGATCTCATTTCCCGTTTTCGAGATTTGGCCGGTGCGCGAGGGTCTTGTGCTGCAGGTGGGAATCGTCCTTTCTTTCCTGCTGGGTTGGCAGTGGGCACGGCGGAGAACTGTTTCCTCGTTGTAGTTTTCTGTTGAAATACACGAAAACTCATGTACCGGTGGGTGCCAAGGGTCTCACGGCTCAATCAACTTCCTGATCTTCCGCTCCGTCTCTGCGTTCCAGCCCGCCATCACATCTACGACCCGGCCGTTAGCATCGACGACCAGTGAGAGGGGGATGAACATCTCGCCTGATGGGAACACTCGCTGGATGGTGGCGGGGTTGGTTCGGAAGAGGGGGTAGGTTACACCGAGTTGTTCCCCGAATTTTTTGACCCGACCAAAGTCCTGATCGTCAAGGCTGACGCCGATGAGTTGGAAACCTGCCTCACTCAGCTTCGAACTCAAGCGTTGAAGTTCTGGCATCTCTTTAACACAGGGTCCGCAGTAGGTAGCCCAGAAGTTAATCACATAGGGCCGGTCGGGACGCAGTGTCTGCAGTCCGGGCTGTTCGTTGTCAGCCGATACCAGAGGGCCTAACTCCAACTGGGGCAAGGGGTCACCGTGTGTGAGCCCGAGCTTCATCCAGTGGGTCTCACCTTTGCCCACAGGTTCGGGCAATCGCCCTCTTCTTTCTTTGAGACGCTGGAGGACTGGATCCCCTTCAACCAGTTTCACAGAACTGTTCACTGCCGGACCCGGGTAACGTTGAACCAAGCCGGAGGGCCACACGACTTCTAACCAAGCGATTTCATCCTGGGTACCCAGACCAAACAGAGGCCTCGAGTCCGATTGCGCGAGGAATCCACTTCCTCCGGATTTGATTCGGGTCTGCGTGCCCAGGGAGGTCTTCAGGCGCACAATGGCCCCAAAGGCATCGCGACCGCTTTCTCTCCCTTCCAGAGTGACTCGTAAAAAGTGGTTCCGGTTGCCCAAGTTGTTTCGGAAGAGCTGATGTCCCTCACCTTGAATGTTGGTTACGAACAGGTCGGAATCCCCGTCGTTATCAAAGTCCGCCACTACTGCAGCCCGGCCGTCGGATATTGAATCGACGCCCGAAATACCCGAGATGTCCACGAAACGCTGACCCTTTTCGTTCAAGAACAGCGTGTTTCGTTCAAACCCACTGAAAGAGAATCCCTCCTTGAAAATCAGGCGCATGTGATTATTCTGGTAGCTCTGGTTGCCGGCTTTTTCGGAACTCAGGCTCGACGTCACCACGTGACGCCAGAAGAAGCTTCAGGTGTCCTTCATGGATTTTCCGCTGACGAAACCATTGGGTGTATAGAGGTCTTCCCACCCGTCGTTGTCCGTGTCCACAAACACTCCTCCGAAGGCCCAACCCCCGGGGAACGGACCAACCTGGTCGGTCACGTCGGAAAAGAGCCCCGGGGCTCTTTGCTGGAAGAGAGTGTTTCCGGAAGCCAGTTTCATGAGGAGGTTGTCATCACGACTGCCCTCAGGAAAGAGACGATCGAGGATCCGGTTTCCCGCTGTGGAGGACATATTACTGACGTAGAGATCCAGGTCTCCGTCGTTGTCGTAGTCTCCGAAAGACACGCCCATGCCGTTTCCGACGTCAAGGGTTCCCGACGTCTCCGCTCTGTCCCTGAAATTCTCCCCCCGGTTGATGAACAGCGCATTACTGCCGAAATCGTTGGCAACATAGAGATCAAGCTTGCCGTCCGCATTGACATCAGCAAACTGGGCAGCGTAGCTCCAGCGCCGATCAGCGGCGGTCCAGGATTTGCCACTTTCCCGAAAAGTTCCGTCCTTTTGATTGAGGAAAAGCAGATTTGGCGTCCCGTTTCCAGCCTGATGCCATGAATCGGGCATGACTCTGCCGTACAGGTTGTAAGACGTGACGTAAACGTCGGTCCACCCGTCATTATTTACGTCTCCGGCCGTCGCACTGAACCCAATTGCTGGATGAGCTGCACCCGCCTCCTCTGAAATGTCCCGAAAAACGAGTCTACCCTCGGGTATCAGGCGGTTCTCGAACAGCATTTGGTCCCCAAGGGCAGCCAGAAACAAGTCGAGATCGCCATCGTTGTCGAAGTCCAACAGCAGTGGCGAAGTCGCTGTGCGCGTGATCTCGAGACCGGTCCGGCCGGCCGCTTCTTCAAAGCGGCCCTTGCCCTGGTTCAAGTAGAGGTAATTGCGTCCGATGCCGGTGACGAAGAGATCGACCATTCCGTCTCTGTTTAAATCAGCTGCTGCGGCGCCATGGTAAACAAAGTCGTCATTTCCCGGCGAGCCGTAACGGGGCAGGGCCAGGGCCAGACCTGCTGGCGCTGAAATCTCGGAAAACGGAACGGGGCTGGATTCTGCAACGGAGAGCTCACTTAGTCGGAGGGTTGAGATGAGCCAGACCTCGCTTCCGGCCGGCCTGTGGGCTTCCAGGCTTCCTTGCCCTCTGACCCAGAGGCGGTGATCTGAGGATTTCTCGCCGACCAGGAAAAACTTCAGCTGTCCCTCCCCCTTCGCACCGGAGTCTTGCTCGTCAAAGTGTGCTCCACTGATCTTGAAGCGGCTGTCCTCAATGCGACTAAATGGTCCGACAAAACGCAGCCACTGTGCCAGCCATTCCGATCTTGAGACCCTCTCCGCGGTCGACTGCTGGAGTTTCAGGTCGTAGATTCGACTGCCGTTTCGTTCCCATTGCGATGAGCCGGTTCCTAGTTCCGGAAGTCGGGTTGCCTCCAACTCTTCTGCCAGGGATTGCTCCATGGAAGTCACGTTGCCCTCGCTGACAGCAAGCGAAAAATCCAGCAGCTGGTTGGCGAGTGATTCGGAGAGTTCTTCGGTTCTTTCCATCTCGGGACCGGCTACCCTTGTTTCAGTGGCAGACAGGGCCTGGCCCGGCACGGCCGGGGTTGTCAGGCATGTCGCGAATAGTCCGAGAGCCCACTTTCTTATCATGCTCAGAGCATTATATGTGCAGTGGGTCGGGTCAGTGTCAACCATACTGTCCACGCCCGAAGGAGAGAACCCCTTCGCCTTCCCACGGTGAGAAGGGCGTGTGGGTGTCAAGGAGCAATTAGGATTTGTCAACCCGGCCAACCCTCCAGGCGCGCTGCCGCAGGTGGGAAGGAAGCCGCTGACAGGCCAGGGATATGAAGATCAGGTTGTCTATACCCAGTACGATTTCCAGAACAGCCAGGGCAAAGAAAGCAATAATGATTTCTGTGGTCATGACAGGCAGATTTGCTCCTCAGAGTTCGGGGAAAGTAAGCAGGGTAAAAATGAGAATCATCACCAGCACACTCCAAACCAGGATAGCTTTACGGCTGGCGCTCCTCACCGTACGCGTCTCCCACCCGGTTCGAGGTCGGACACCCTTGTCCGGGAACACGATGACACCCGCCAGGTTGACGCAGATGACATTTGCCAACAACAGGAATGCCTCCCCCAGTGAAAGCGACCGGTGGCCTGAGCCCAGCAGGAGTCCGGTACTCACAGCAGGTGGGAGCAGGAGCCCGACTGCCATTACGCCGATAACGATGGCCGCGACAATAGCGGAGAGCGCAACTATGGGAAGAAAGTCACGTGTCTTGGGTGAATCAGGAGTTCGCCACAGACCGAGAGGGATTTTCTCGGCCAGCAGCAGCTCTGCCTCGATGACCTCCGAGCAGGGAGGTACGATTGCGATCACCCTCAAAGTCATTGGTGTTGGTAACGAAGTTTATGATTGAGCGCTGACCCCTTTACTGCACCTGCTGGCGCTTGTGCGGTTGCCGGTTTCTTTATTGGTTAGTGGTTCTTGCTTTCATTCATGAACGGATGAGAGCCGCACGGGAGCGGCCATAAAGCAAGGCAACAGATTCTTTTCGTCCGTCCCCAGGTTTCTGTCCGTGGCTCTGATTTCCCGTCAACTTTCAACTGTCAACCGGTAACCAACAAACGGGCGCCCCACACGCTTGTCCCGTCCAGACGGGAGACGCCTTGGACAAGCAGGACGAAGAGATATAAGGTACTCCAATCAAAGAGCAGGGAGGTTGATTGTGAAGAAACATATGACCGTCGTTTTGATTGGGATCGCCAGCTTAGGTGGCCACCTGTTTGCCCAGCTGCCGGGTGCGTGGAAGAGTCACGACATGCAGAGAGCCAGGCCGCCGGTCGTGAAACCTTCTCCTCAGAGCCTTCCGGTTCCACCGCCCGCCTCCGCCGTGGTGCTGTTCGACGGGAAAGACTTCTCCAACTGGCGTGCAGTCGAGGGTGCCCCCCCCGTCTGGAAGCTGAAAGACGGTTACATGGAAGTCGTTCCAGGTTCGGGGGACATTTGGTCACGGGATGTTTTCGGAGACATCCAGCTGCACATCGAGTGGATGATCCCTGAATCTGAGGGTGCAGGCCAAGAGGACGGAAACAGTGGGGTGTTTCTGATGGATCGATATGAAGTCCAGATCCTGAATTCTTTCCAGTCAGCCACCTACGCAGACGGCCAGGCAGGCGCCCTCTACGGCCAGTTTCCGCCTCTAGCAAATGCTTCTCTGGCCCCGGGGAACTGGCAGTCGTATGACATTGTTTTCCGGCGCCCCCGGTTCGATCCCAATGGAAAGCTGCTGCAGGGAGCTCGTCTAACCGTCTTTCACAACGGAGTACTGGTCCAGGACTGCGCAGAACTGGTCGGTCCCACCGATTGGCTGTACCCCAAACCCTATACCCCTCATCCCGATCGACTCCCGCTCAGACTCCAGGACCACGACGCCCGGGTTCGCTTCAGGAACATCTGGCTGCGCACCCTTCCTGAAAACTCCGAACCGAGTTCTACTCATGTGGACTCGGCTGTACTGGGTCTGTCGGAACAGGAGTTGGCTGGCTACGTCGGCCACTACCAGTACCTGGATGGCGAAGAATTTCTCATTCGACTTGAAGAGGGGATCCTGCTGGCCGGATTGCACCTTCCGAAACGCATCGAACTGGTCCCCAGGTCGCGCAGTGAGTTCGACCTGCGGTGGACCGCGGCGAAGCTGGTTTTCGATCTCGATGGGGATGGGGCTCCCACAGGAGTCACGCTTCATATTGGGCTCGGGAAGAGGAGAGCGCGAAGGGTCCGTTGATGGTTACCCACACTGTAACCTTTGTGCCTTCGTGGTGAAAATTCCCACTAGCAGCTAGGAGGCAAGAACCGGATTCTGCAGTAGGAGAAAGAGTTGCTCACTTCTCCAATAAAGCAGTTTTGTTCTTGGATAGTGAGAGGTTGGAACTCGAAAATGATTGGTGAGCATGTCTCCGGGATGGAGTCGGCTGTCCCCACGAAAGGCTCCCCACGCACGAATATCCATCATGGACCGGAGCCAGAATACGGATCCAATCTGAGAGGCTGGAGATACGACTGCAGTCCAAGACCGAATCGTAAACAGTCGATGTTTTCTGCCAGGGCCAACATCAACTGAAGTCGCAGAATTCGACCAGGACCCTCGACAGAAGGAGTCCAGATAAGGGCTGCTAGAGGTTCTCGACCCGGTAGTTGGGAGCCTCCTTAGTCACGACCACGTCATGTACGTGTGACTCCCGCAGGCCCAGGTTGGTGATTCGAAGAAAAGTGGCCTGTTTCTGTAGTTCTGGAATCGTGGCTACACCGCAGTAACCCATTCCTGCACGCAGCCCTCCCAGCAGAGTGGGGATCAGGTTTCCCACTGTTCCCTTGTACGGGACCCGCCCTTCGATACCCTCGGGGACGAGTTTGCTCTCTTCCTGGTCTTCCAGACCGTAGCGATCAGCTGACCGGCCTCCCATGGCGCCTAGAGATCCCATCCCACGGTAAGTTTTGTAGCTTCTGTTCTGGTAGAAAATTAGCTCACCGGGTGACTCGTCTGTACCCGCGAAAAGATTCCCAATCATGACCGAGTCCGCCCCGGCTGCCAGAGCCTTCACGATATCTCCAGAATACTTGATTCCTCCGTCGGCGATCACCGGGAGGCCCAACTTGCTGGCAACCTCAACCGTTTCCAGGATAGCCGTGATCTGGGGTACACCCGTGCCGCTGATGACTCGGGTTGTGCAGATGCTCCCCGGCCCCATCCCTACTTTGACTGCGTCAGCTCCACTATCGTGAAGCTCACGAGCCGCCTCTCCCGAAGCAATATTACCGGCGATTAAGTCGGATGTCGAAAGTTGTTTCTTGAGCTCCACCAGCGCGGCAATTACCCGGGAGGTGTGTCCGTGTGCTGTATCGACGGTTATGACGTCCGCCCCTGCCCCCTCGAGTTCTGATGCCCGTTCAAGGTAATCTCCGGTTGTACCTACTGCAGCACCCACGCACAATCGGCCCAGGACATCCTTGCAGGCGTTAGGGTAAGCGATGGCCTTCATGATGTCCTTGACAGTGATCAGGCCTTTGAGCCTGTACTCGTCGTCGACCACCGGTAGCTTTTCGATCCGATGCTGATGCAGCCTGCGCTTGGCCTTTTCCAGACTGATCCCCTCCTTGACCGTAACCAGATCTTCGCTTGTCATGACATCGGAGACCCGGAGCTCCATGTTGGATTCGAAGCGCAGGTCTCGATGTGTCAGAATGCCCAGCAGCGTCCCTTCGTCGTCGGTGATAGGAACCCCGGAGATATTATATTTCTCCATGACCGCAAACACGGCCCGGATTCGATCGTGCGGCCTCATCGTGATGGGGTCGACGATCATCCCCGATTCGGAGCGCTTCACCTTGTCGACCTCTGCACTCTGCTGAGCGATGGAAAGGTTCCGGTGGACGATGCCTATCCCGCCTTGTCGGGCCAGGGCCACAGCCATCGGGGCCTCCGTTACCGTGTCCATGGCTGAGGAGACCAGGGGAATCCGTAGCTGGATGTTCCGGGAGAGAGTCGTCGAAAGATCGGTCTCCCCGGGCAGGACTTCACTGCGGCAGGGTTTGAGGATCACGTCGTCGAAACTGAGTGCTGCAGGGATCTCCATGGACGGATTATAGGGATGGTCTTAGACGCTGGCAAGTTCAGGGGATTCGGGCAGTGGCCCAGGACGGCGCAGAGCGCAGCCTGAGGGCTGGGCTTCGGTGCTAGAATGAGCGAGAAGTGCTGAACAAGATTCTTACCAAAGTCCTCGGCAGCCAGAATGAGCGTGAGCTCAAACGGATACAGCCGATCGTCGAACAGGTCAACGCGCTGGAAAGCGGCGTCACCTTGCTTTCCGACGAAGAGCTACGAGACAAGACACAGGGCTTCAAGGATTCCCTTCAAGGTGGAGAGGCCCTCGAGACTCTTCTTCCGGAGGCCTTTGCCGTGGTCCGCGAGGCCAGCCGTCGGAGCATCGGCCTGCGCCACTACGATGTGCAGATCGTGGGTGGAGTCGTACTGCATGACGGAAAAATCTCCGAAATGAAGACGGGAGAAGGTAAGACGCTGGTCTCGACTCTGCCCGTATACCTCAACGCCCTCGAAGAAAAGGGTGTGCACATCATCACAGTGAACGACTATCTGGCTCGCCGGGACGCCGAATGGATGGGCCCTATTTACCGATTCCTGGGTCTGACCGTGGGAGTGATTCAGCACGACATGCTGGATGCGGAGCGCAAGGCGGCCTACCAGGCTGATGTCACCTACGGGACCAATAACGAGTTCGGGTTCGACTACCTGCGAGACAACATGAAGTACTCGCTGGAGGATTGCGTTCAGCGGGGACATCACTACTCCATCGTTGATGAAGTTGACTCGATCTTGATCGACGAGGCACGCACCCCGTTGATTATCAGCGGACCTTCCGAGGAATCCACTGACAAGTACTACAAGATTGACAAGATCATTCCCAGGCTGACGCGAGACGAGGATTACCAGGTTGATGAAAAGGCGCGTTCGGTTGTGCTTCTGGAACCGGGAATTGAGAGAGCAGAGAGTGTCCTGGCGATCAACAATCTCTACGACCCTCGTCACATGGACCTGGTCCACCACATTCAGCAGGGCTTAAAGGCCCACACGCTCTTCCGCCGTGACGTTGACTACATGGTCAAGGACGGGCAAGTTGTCATCGTAGACGAGTTTACTGGGCGACTGATGCCGGGGCGCCGCTATTCGGATGGTCTCCACCAGGCCCTGGAAGCGAAGGAAGGGGTCCGGATCGAGCGAGAGAATCAAACTCTGGCAACCGTCACTTTTCAGAACTATTTTCGCATGTACGACAAGCTGGCCGGGATGACCGGGACGGCCGAGACGGAAGAGGCGGAGTTTGGAAAAATATACGAGCTGGATGTCGTTGTGATCCCCACAAATCAACACCTCATTAGAACCGAATACCAGGATGTAATCTACAGAACGGAACGCGAAAAGTTCAAAGCCATTGCCGACGAAATCAAGGAAATGAACGAGTTGGGCAGGCCCGTGCTGGTAGGAACCACTTCCATCGACAAGTCAGAGCGGTTAGCCTCCGCTCTCAAGCGCCGGGGCATCAAACACGTGGTGCTCAACGCAAAATACCATGAGCGTGAGGCTGAGATCGTTGCCTTTGCAGGGCGAAAGGGATCCGTCACGATTGCCACCAACATGGCGGGGCGGGGCACGGACATCATCCTAGGGGGGAATGCTGAGTTCGAGGCTCGGCTCAAACTGAAGAAACGTGACCTGAATTGGGAGGATGACCTTGAGGAATACAGGAAGGAAGTGGATCGCCTCAGGCCGGAGTGGGAAAGGCAGCATCAGGAGGTTGTGGATCTGAGTGGTCTCCACATTCTGGGCACCGAGCGGCATGAGTCGCGACGGATCGATAACCAGCTGCGAGGACGAGCCGGCCGCCAGGGGGATCCCGGTTCCAGCCGTTTTTACCTGTCCCTGGAAGATGATCTCATGAGAATCTTCGTCTCCGATCGAATCTCTGGGGTTATGCAGTCCCTGGGAATGGAAGAGGGGGTGCCTATTGAGTCGAAGCTCATCACCCGGCAGATCGAGCGGGCTCAGAAGGAAGTCGAAGGACGCAACTTTGGCATTCGAAAACATCTGCTCGAGTACGATGACGTCATGAACAGTCAGCGACAGGAAGTGTATCGATTCCGTCGAGAGCTACTGGCGGGAGAGGATCAACAGGAGTACATTCGCAATCTTGCTGCAGACATCGCCATCGAATTTCTCGATGCCTACGTCCCCGCGGAGGCTGATCCGGACGACTGGCAGACGGACGAGTTGAAGCTAAATCTACAGAGAGTTTTCGGAATTGACCTCCCCGTTGACTTTGAAGAGTTTTCCCGACCCGAGCTTCAAGAACTCACGCTGAAGGCCATATGTGAGGCCCATGAGCAAAAGGAACAAGAATTCAACCAGGTGACGGGAAGGGAAAATTCCATGCGCTGGTTCGAGCGCAGCATTATGCTGCAGATCATCGATCAGCAGTGGAAGGACCACCTGCTGGCTCTCGATCATCTTCGTGAGGGAATTGGTTTGAGAGGGTATGGCCAGAAAGACCCCCTGGTGGAATACAAGCGCGAATCCTTTGAGCTTTTTCAAGATCTCTGGGATCGAGCCACGGAAGAGATTGTGAGGATGATTTCTCTGCTTCAACCGGTCGCGACTGAAGGGGAACCTCCAGCCCAACGAAAGCCTCAGACCGCGTTCAGTTACTCCAGCCCCGATCTTGATCAAAGCACGGCTCCAAGCCAGTCCCCGATGGATTCTCGTACTCGCAGCGTTGTGGGAAATGTCGGGTCCAAATCCGCCAAAGTAGGCCGAAACCAGCCCTGCCCCTGTGGCTCGGGAAAGAAATACAAGAAGTGCCACGGGCGAGCCGGCTAGCTCCCCGGCTCAGGCTTGCGAAACGGGCTATTCTGACCCGGGTGCTAGATCTTTTCTACATCTGCGGACTCAATTTCGCAGGCCACCGACTGCTGGATCAGATCCACGGAGAGAATAAAAGTGTATCGATTTTTCTTCTCCAGCAAGAGGCCTTCAACTCCGCGAAGTGGACCCCGCAGGATTCGCACCCGGTCTCCCTCTCGGATAAAGGGATGGGGGTCCAAAGGAATCTCGTTAAAAACAAGACTTTTGACCGCTTCGATCTGGGTAGGAGGAATGGGCTCCGGCACCCCGCTGAAACCGATGATCCTAACAACGGAGGGGACTTTCAACACGTCCAGTCGGCGTGTTCCCATGTCCGTATGCACAAACAAGTAGCCTGGGAAAAGAGGGAACTGTACGAGCTTGCGTCGGTCTTTCCAGCGTGAAAGTCGTTCCTGCAGGGGAAGAAAGCATTCGATCTGGCGAAGCCAGAGTTCCTCTGCCACCACCTTCTCGTGCCTGGACCGTGTATAGACCGCATACCAGGCCAGGTCCGACTCATCCATTCCCTCGATTTTAGCACAGCGAAAGGAGGCCGCTTCCAGCTGGTACCCCAGTCTGGCCTTCCCCGAGAGCCTCAGAATCCTGGGGCTGTCGGGACGCCTCGATCTGTTTAGATTCCCGTTCGATGTTGGAGGCGAGAGTTAAAGTGACCCTGGACGTCACGAAGCAAAGTTAATCATCTACAATCTGGAATCCGGAATCCTGGACTTGCTAGAATCTTGGCTTCCGTGGAAACAGGTCTGCGTTCTGGTCTGGGCACCCTTTTGTTGTTGAACGGTTGCAGAGCCGAGCCGAATTCTGAATCCTGGAAACTAAGGTGAGAATGACCAACACTTTGATAGTGCCTTACGGTGGAAAACTCATTGATCTCCAACCTTCCACAGCGCTGGCTCTGGAGCGTCGAGAACGGGTGAAATCGTTGCCCTCTCTGCAGATCAGCGAACGAGCAGTGTGCGACCTCGAGCTGATCGCAAACGGGGCATTCTCTCCCCTGGATCGGTTCATGGGAGAGCAGGACTACCGCAGTGTTCTGAAAACCATGCGCATGCAAGATGGAACACTTTTCCCGCTGCCGATTACATTGCCGGTCGATATGGTCCCGGGTATTGAGCTGGACGGTGAAGTTGCCCTTCGTGATTCCAGGAATGAGACACTGGCGATTCTGAGAGTTGAAGAGATCTACTCCTGGAATCTGCAGGAATACGCCAAAGCAATCCTGGGGACGGACGACGTGCGCCACCCTCTTGTCGCGGAGATGCATCGCTGGGGAAAGGTCAACATCTCAGGCCTCCTGGAGGTCATTCAACCTGCAGTACGGTACGATTTCAAGAGTCTTCGCCTCTCTCCGCGAGCAGTGCGGGAGAAGCTGGCAGCCCTGGGTAGACGAAATGTGGTCGCGTTTCAAACCCGAAATCCACTCCACCGTGTTCATGAAGAGCTCACCAAACGGGCCATTCATGAGCGGGACGCCGTACTCCTCTTACACCCGGTCGTTGGTCTGACCAAGCCCGGAGATGTAGACCATTACACACGGGTCAGAACCTACCGTGCGTTGGCTAGCAACTATTACCGGGAGGGTGAGATTCTACTTGCATTGCTGCCCCTGGCTATGCGTATGGCAGGACCAAAAGAAGCGCTCTGGCATGCCATCATTCGGCGAAATCACGGGGCAAACCATCTGATCATCGGGAGAGATCACGCCAGCCCGGGGAAGGATTCCGACGGCCGTCCCTACTATCCCCCCTACGCGGCTCAGGAACTGGTCGACGAGTTCAGCGAGGAAACGGGAGTCGCGGCGATTCCCTTCGCCGAGTTTGTTTATCTGCCCGACGAGAATCGCTATGAGGAAAGGTCAAGAATTTCACCGACTTCCCGCGCCCAGACTATTTCAGGAACCGAGGTACGAGAACGTTTTCTGGGCCGTGGAGAGACCTTGCCGGCGTGGTTCACTCGTCCTGAAGTCGCGGAAATTCTTCACCATAGCTATCCGGCCCGGCACCGAAGAGGCATATGCATCTGGTTCACTGGATTGAGTGGATCGGGAAAGTCGACCACGGCACAGGTTTTGACCACGTTGTTGCTGGAGCACGGGCGGCAGGTTACTTTGCTTGACGGTGACGTGGTACGAACGCACCTTTCGAAACGCCTGGGGTTTTCCAAAGAGGATCGTGACACCAATATCCGCAGAATCGGTTTCGTCGCCGCCGAACTAGTCAGGCATGGGGGGACGGTCATTTGCGCCGCGGTCAGCCCCTATCGTGCCGCTCGCAATGATGTTCGCAGCATGGTCGGAGAGGGCTTCGTCGAGGTCTTCGTGGATACTCCTCTGGAAATCTGTGAAAAGCGAGATGTGAAGGGAATGTATTCCAAGGCTCGAAGAGGAGAGATCAAGGGCTTTACGGGGATCGATGACCCCTACGAGGAGCCGGAAGATCCTGAAATCCGGCTGGAAACCGTAACCACTTCGCCTGAAGGAAACGCAAAGAGAATTGTTTCCTACCTGATGGGGCAGAAGTATTTACACCGGTCCGTAGAGGATCCGCCAGAAGTATCATAGCCATGGGGAAGACTGCACTTATCACGGGGATTACGGGCCAGGACGGCTCTTACCTGGCTGAGTTTCTCCTTGAGAAAGGATATCGGGTTGTTGGAATGGTGCGGCGTTCCAGCACAGAGCACCTACAGAGAATCCAACACATCCTTCGCCGGGTTGATTTGCAGCAGGGCGACCTGCTTGACCAGCTGTCGCTCATCAGCCTGATCGAAAAGGTGGAGCCTGACGAAGTCTACAATCTCGCCGCCCAGTCCTTTGTCCCCACATCCTGGCAACAGCCGGTCTTGACCGCAGAGTTCACGGGTCTGGGCGTCACACGCCTGCTGGAGGCCATTCGCCTGGTGAACTCAAAGATACGCTTCTACCAGGCCTCCAGCAGCGAGATGTTTGGAAAAGTTGTCGAAAGCCCCCAGAATGAGAAGACCCCCTTCTATCCCCGAAGCCCCTACGGTGTTGCGAAGGTTTACGGTCACTTCATCACCGTAAACTATCGGGAAAGTTACGGGCTATTCGCCTGTTCCGGAATTCTGTTTAATCATGAATCGCCCAGGAGAGGCCTCGAGTTTGTCACTCGAAAAGTGACACACGGTGCGGCCCGGATCAAGATGGGACTGGCGGAGCGACTGGAGCTCGGGAATCTAGACTCTTCAAGAGATTGGGGTTTCGCAGGTGACTACGTAAAGGCCATGTGGAAAATGTTACAGCAGGATGATCCCGATGACTTCGTTGTGGGCTCGGGCCGAACATATAGCGTCCGCGAACTCGTGGAAAAGGCGTTTACATACCTGGGGCTCGAGTGGCAAGAGCACGTGTCCCACCAGGAGTCCCTCTATCGGCCTGCAGAAGTTGATTATCTGGTCGCAGACCCATCGAAAGCCAGGAAGGAGCTTGGTTGGAACCCGAGTGTCGATTTCGACACTCTTGTTCACATGATGGTGGAAGCGGATTTGAAAGAACTCGCCAAAAACAGCGCCTGAGGTCAAGTCATGCCGACAAGCCCGCCGAGCAATGTCTCAAAAGAGGCTCTGATGCAGCAAATAGAAAGTCGGGCCGCCCAGGTGGCCATAGCAGGGCTGGGTTATGTGGGGTTGCCGCTTGCTGTCAGTTTTGCTGAAGCCGGCTTTCCAGTTGTTGGGATCGACATCGACTCCCGAAAGATCGAAGCATTGAGGGAGGGAGGTTCGCATGTATCGGATGTCCCGTCGGACAGCCTTCGTAAGCTTTCGGGTCGGATTGAGTTTCACTCTGATTACGGACCTATTGGTGACTGTGATGTGGCCATTATTTGTGTGCCGACACCTTTGGGGAAAACCCGCGACCCTAATCTCAGTTATCTGGTTCGTGCTGGAGAATCGGTGGGCCAGCACTTGCACTCCGGAATGCTGGTCGTGCTTGAGTCGACGACCTATCCCGGAGCGACCGAAGAACTGATCCAGCCACTTCTCGAGTCATCCGGATTGTGCGCCGGAAGTGATTTTTTCCTGGCTTTTTCTCCTGAAAGAATTGATCCGGGCCGGTCCGATTATGTCCTGACCAATACCCCAAAGGTCGTTGGAGGGGTGACCTCCCACTGCCTGGAAGCCGTATCGCTTCTCTACGATCAGGTCGTCGAGGAGGTAGTCAAAGTCTCCTCGACCCGGGCAGCAGAAATGGTCAAGCTACTGGAGAACACGTTTCGGGCGGTGAACATCGCTCTCGTCAATGAGATAGCCATCATGTGTGACAAACTCGAACTGGATGTGTGGGAGGTTGTGGAGGCCGCCGCCACCAAGCCGTATGGCTTCATGCGTTTTGCGCCCGGTCCGGGTGTTGGTGGACACTGTATCCCCCTGGATCCGCACTACTTGTCATGGAAGCTGAAGACTTTGAATTACAATGCACGGTTCATTCAACTGGCCGGTGAGGTCAACTCGCTCATGCCCGAGTATTGGGTGGAGAAAATCCAGGATGCCCTCAATGATCGGGGTGCCTCCGTGAGAGGCAGAAGGATCCTTATCCTCGGAGTTGCTTACAAGAAGGACGTCGATGACGTTCGAGAATCTCCGGCGCTGGACATGATGGAACTCCTTCGTCAGAAGGGCGCGCACCTAGCCTACTTCGATCCCCACGTGCCCCGTCTTGATCTGGATGGCTTGGAACTGCAATGCGAATCCGACCTGACCTCGGCCCTGCAAGCGGCAGACTGTACCGTGGTCGTTACGGACCACACGGGATTTGACTGGAAGGCAGTGAGACAGTACAGCGGACTCATCGTGGACACCCGCCACGTAGCCCAACTCGGTATTCAGAATGGCTAGCATCCTGGTCACGGGAGCAGCCGGGTTCATTGGATCCAGGGTCGTTGGGCTCCTCCTGGAGGACGGTCACACTGTGATCGGGGTGGACGATCTAAACGACGCCTATGATGTGCAGCTCAAGTACTGGAGACGGGACCAGCTGAAAAGCTGTGCAGACTTCTCTTTTTACGAGGCGGACATCTGTGATCTAGAATCCCTTGTCGACATTCTGGATCGGACGGGCGAAATCGAGGCGGTCATCAACCTGGCTGCCAGAGCCGGTGTCCGGCAGTCGATCGCTGACCCCGGGGTGTACTTCTCGACCAACTGTATAGGAACGCTGAACCTGCTGGAACTGTGTGTAAAGCGGGGCATCGAGAAGGTGGTGCAAGCTTCCTCTTCGAGTGTTTACGGTGACAGTTCCGACCAGCCTTTTTCCGAGGAGAAGTCCAGTGAAAAGGTATTGTCTCCGTACGCTGCCTCTAAGAAAGCTGCGGAAGTGCTGTGTCACAGCTATCACCATTTGTACGACCTCGACATCACGGTGCTGCGTTACTTCACCGTTTATGGACCGGCCGGCCGGCCAGACATGAGCCCGCTGCGCTTTGTCAGGTGGGTCAGTGAGGGTGAGCCGGTGAGAATCTTCGGAGATGGTCGGCAGTCAAGGGATTTCACCTATATTGACGACATTGCCCGGGGGACGCTGGCCGCTCTAAAAAAGGTTGGATGGAAGATCATCAACTTGGGTTCAGATCATCCAATCGACCTTCTCAGCATGATTGCACTGGTGGAAAACGAGGTCGGGAAGAAGGCAATTATAGAGCACGAGCCCAGGCATTCTTCCGACGTCTTGAAGACGTGGGCTGACATCTCTAGGGCTCGAGAGATACTGGGCTGGCGACCCGAGACGGAGTTTGATCAGGGGATTTGTAATCTGGTCGAGTGGTATCGCTTTAATCGTGAGTGGGCTCGGTTGATTGAGCTCTGAAACTTTGCCAGGGATTGAAGTCCACTTTCCCCCAAGGTTTATAGATGTGACGGTATGGCGAAGACAAAAACGGCCCTGATCACGGGAATCCATGGCCAGGACGGCTATTATCTTTCACAGCTGCTAGTCGAGAAGGACTACCATGTTGTTGGTCTGGGCCGCCGTCTTAGTGGACCGAAGTGGCCACATGCCTCCCGAATTGACTACCAGGTTGCCGACTTGATTGACCTGGCACACCTGATCCGGCTCCTTCAAGAACTTAGACCGGTGGAGATCTATAACCTTGCGGCTCAGTCGCAGGTCCCACTTTCTTGGAAGCAGCCGATAGGAACATTCGGTGCAAACGGGCTGTCGGTGATTAATTTGCTGGAAGCGATTCGAGGAACCGATTCCTCCATTCGATTCTTTCAAGCATCGAGTGGCCAAATGTTTGGACGACATCGGAGCCAGGTATGCGATGAGAAGACCCCTTTTCGTCCGAACAATCCTTATGCCGCCAGCAAGCTCTTTGCTCATATGATGACCGTAGACTATCGGGAAGGACAGGGACTATTTGCCAGCTGTGGAATTCTCTTCAATCACGAATCCCCGTTGCGTCCTCCATCTTTCGTGTCCAGGAAAATCGCCTCGGCAGCGGCGAGAATCAAGCTTGGAAAACAGGACAAACTGAAGCTGAAAAACCTGTGCTCAGTGCGAGACTGGGGATATGCGGAAGACTATGTGGAAGGCATGTGGCTCAGCCTGCAGGTGGACAAGCCTTCCGACTTCATTTTTTGTACCGGAGAAGCCCACAGCGTCCGGGACTTTGCCCGGCTTGCTTTCGCGGTGGTAGACCTCAATTGGACAGACTACGTAACTGAAGAGAAACAGTTTCGTCAGATTGACCAAGAAGACATACTGGTGGGCACTCCGAACAAGGCTCAGAAGGTTCTGGGTTGGCGGCGCAGGACAGAATTTCCAACCCTCGTTGAGAAAATGGTTCGATCGGAACTGAAGGCGCAGTTGGCATCGTCGAAACTCGGATGAGATGCACATTCTGTTAATGCCATCATGGTATTCAACACTGAAGAATCCCGTGGGAGGGTATTTTTTCAAGGACCAGGCGGTGACTTTGTCGAGGGCGGGCCGCAAGGTTGAAGTGCTTTTTGCACCTCAGCTCACACCACTCTGGAAACTTCACGAGGTTCGGAAGCTTTCGGATTTTTTCACCAAGAGACCCTTTGAGGTTCGGCATCTTTGGTGCAGAGGAGAGATGTGGCCTGGAGGGCTTTCACGGCTGGCCAGACTCTTTTGGGCTGCACGAAGATCCCTCTTGTTCAAGACGTTGGCCCCGTTTGATTTAGGCTGTAAACCCTATTGGTCAAGCGATGCTTCCTCGACTGCAAAGTCCCCAATTGCCGTTACTGTCTGCTTGATCATTTCATTGCTGAGTTCTGGGTAGATGGGTAACGCCAGAGTCTCGCGTGCCGCTAATTCACTTTGTGGTAAGTCACCAGGTTGATAGCCTAGATTTGCAAAGCACTCCTGCAGCTGGAGCGGAAGAGGATAATAGACTGCGGAACCGATGCCGCGTGACTGCAGCAAGTCCTGCAGCCCGGCCCGCCGTTGAGGGACTCGAATCACGTATTGATTATAAACATGTCGCTGCCGTGGCTTTTCGAAAGGCAGGGTAATCGTGAGGCCAGACGGCTTGGTTGAACGTGAGGGATCCTTCCCAACATTGAATAGGTGTGAGCGTTCGAAAAGTGCCCGGTAACGTTCCGCATTCCGGCGCCTGCACTCGGTCCAATGGGGAAGATGCTTGAGCTTTACCCGCAAGACCGCCGCCTGAAGAGCATCCAATCGGAAGTTTCCTCCCACAACCCGATTGAAATACTTGGGCCCAAAACCCTGGTTTCGATAGATTTTGAGTCGGGCGGCAAGCTTCTCGTCATTTGTGACCACCATTCCTCCGTCCCCGAACCCTCCCAGGTTCTTGGATGGAAAGAAACTCAGGCAGCCCAGGTGCCCGATGGACCCGGCGCGCCTCCCATCAGTGTCTGCCCCAATGGCCTGCGCTGCGTCCTCGATCACCATAAGGTCGTGTCGGTTGGCGATTGACAGAATCGGCTCCATATCTGCCATCAACCCAAACAGGTGGACCGGGATGATAGCTCTGGTCCGACGGTTGACCGCGTCCTCAAGCTGATTCGGGTCTAGGTTGAAACTAACAGGATCAATATCCACGAAAACGGGTCGGGCTCCAACGCGGGCCAGGCATCCTGCAGTGGCAAAGAAAGAATAGGCTGACGTAATGACTTCCTCTCCAGGTCCGATCTCGAGGCTCATTAGTGAAGAAAGCAGGGCGTCGGTACCAGATGAAACTCCTATTGCAAATCGGCAACCGCAGTATTCGGCCACCTCTGACTCCAAGCTCTCGACTTCTGGTCCAAGAATGAAATGCTGACTCTCGATAACCCTGTGAACTGCGTCATCGATCTCGGGCTTTATGCTGGCGTACTGCGCCTTGAGATCAAGAAACGGAATATTCATTTTCAGATTACCCCGAAACCTGCAATACGGTGGCTCGGACTAAGGTCAGCTTGAATTCCCACTGGTATTCCATTCTCACGTAGCGACCTTTCGGTATATATTTCCAGCACAAATGGGACAAATTGACCCGAGGTTTAAGAGACACTCGGGACCACTGCTGGTCTGGATAGATTAGCATTGATCACTCGCTGACGGGCGAGTGTTACTCCCTTCAATCTCCTTCTTCTGGTTTGGATCGAATCTCTTCTTCCAAAGTAAACGTCATTGGGTGTCGCGTTGCCGAGAGCTTCCCGATAGTACTGGCGGTTGTAGTATTCGATGAACGTCCCGATCCCCTGCTCGAGTTCCTCCGGGTTTTTCCACACCAGCAGATTGATTTGCTCTTTACAGGAGCGATGTTAGCCTTCGATCTTGTCGTTCGTCTGCGGGTGATAGGGTGAGGCCAGAATGGGGCCTAACCCCTTGGCTTCCAGGTAGTGGCCGAAGTCCCTTCAGGAAGATCCGGGTCTTCTCATCGGCGGCACACTTCCGGCGGATCTTTTTTCGAAGCTGTTTAACAACGTCTGTGGCCATGGTGGTTTCCCCTCTTGTGTTACGCCACGGCCAGGATTGGTATCCCACCAGGGAGTGCCAAGTTCCCTCAAACTATCTCTAAAAACACAGGCTCAATGTGTCGCATTTCTGCTGACGGTAAACACACTGGAGTCTCTAGTTCTGGACCTGCTTGCTCACCGCGGGACAGGTTCTTCGGATGACTCCCACGACCTTCTCCAATTCTGGCAGTTTGAGGCAGGAACTGCTCGGCAGGCACAGTCCCTTGCGAAAGATCTCTTCCGAGATAGAACCACCCACGGTCCTGCAGCCATCAAAGAGAGGTTGCATATGGAGAGGCATCCAGATTGGTCGTGACTCGACATTTTCCTTTTCGAGAGCCTGACGGATTCCTTCCCGGTCCACTCCAAATAGCTCCGGGTCAACTAGAATGCAGGTAATCCAGCGGGTGGGGCGTCCGTAATCGGCCTCGGGCATAAACTCAATGCCGGGCAGGTCCTCGAGATGGGACCGGTAGAACTCGAATACGGCCCGGCGCTGCTCGACGCGCTGTTCCAGCACACTCAATTGAGCGCGGCCAACTGCAGCCAAAAGGTTGCTCATCCGGTAGTTATAGCCCAGGGTCGAGTGCAGGTAGTGGGGAGCTGGCTCGCGGGCCTGGGCCGCCAGAAAACGAGCCCGAGCAATCAAGGCCTGATCCTGGGAGGCGAGCATGCCACCGCCTGAAGTTGTGATGATCTTGTTGCCATTGAAAGAGAAGGCTGCACACTTGCCAAAGCATCCGACCCGCCGGCCCCGGTAACTGGCTCCCAGCGATTCAGCCGCATCCTCCACAACCTCCACTCCGTATCGAGCGCAGATACTGCCTATCGCGTCCCAGTCCGCACTCTGGCCCAGGATGTCTGCCACCACCACCGCCCGCGGCCTGTGTCCACTCCGTTCAGTGTGAGCCAATTCGTCCTCGAGCAGGTTGGGGTCCAGATTCCAGCTTGCCCTGTCTGCGTCGACAAAGACAGGATTTGCCTGGAGATAGAGGATCGGATTGGCTGAGGCGACGAAGGTCAGGGTGGAGCAAAGCACCCTGTCGCCCTTTTTGACACCCGCCAGGCGCAGTCCCAGGTGTACCGCCGCTGTGCCTGAAACCAATGCAGCAGCAGCTTTTATGTCAAGGTACGAACAGAACTCCTCTTCTAGTGCATCCACTTGTGGGCCAAGAGGAGCGATCCAGTTGGAATCCAGGGCCTGCTCCAGGAAACGCTTCTCTGCGCCCCCAAGGTGTGGGCTCGACAGATAAATTCGCTTTGTCCCGTGAGCCTTCATGTCGGAGCGGACTCTGATTCGACAAGACAAGTGCCTGGTGCGAGCCGGCCCAGCGGGATCCCGCTCTCGGGTGCCGGCCAAGAATCCAGGTAGCGCTCCACCCATAGGTCAAAGCTGAGGAGTAGCACCAATTGGGCGTCCCCGTTCCTTTTACCTCCCGCATGCTCTGTGATCATCGTGTCTAGGGAACGGGGGTTGAAATAGCCGTGTGCAAGAGGTTAGAGATGGAAGTCCGTCTCAGCAAAGTAGTAACTGATGAGGTGCTGGATTTGCATGTGTCCTTCCTGAATATGGGGTGTGAAGGAACTCGGAACAGACAGTACCAGGTCGGCGAGCCGGGCAAGTTGACCTCCGGGGTGGCCGGTGATGCCCACCGTGGTGAGCTCGTGCCGTTTGGCCCAGTGGACGGCCTCAACGACATTCTGAGAATTGCCGCTGCAGCTAAAAGCAATCAAAATGTCCTGCTTGTGGGCTAGGTTCTTCAGCTGTTCAACAAAGATGCTGGAATAGTTCGTATCATTGGCAATGGCGGTAATCCAGGCGGTATTGTCGACCAGAGAGAATACGCGGAAGCGAGGATTTCCGTTCTCGACCGGTTCCTTTCCGAGTTCTCCGGTCAGGTGGCTGGCCATGGCGGCGCTGCCGCCATTGCCGCAGAAGAAAATCCCACGTTGTTGCCGACGGGTCGTATCCAGGAGCTCAATAAGTTGGACCACTGAATCAGCAGAGATCCCAGCCAGCGTTGCCTCAGCCGCTTTTCTGTAATTGTTGAAAAAGGAGAGATGGCCGTCCTCTGAATGAGTCACGTCCGCAGTATTGGGGTGCGCCTTAGACCCTGTCAAGCCGCCATTGCTTGAGGGAAGGCATGACGCGCCGGGTCGAAAAGGGGCGTCCAATGCCCAGTTAACTTCTACCACGGACGGCTAGAGACGAGGGGGGTGAGAGACAGACCCCGCTCAGGAGAGAGTCGTGGCGCTGGCCACGAGCAGAACCAGGCTCGAATAACCTCACATCATCCTCTTTTTCGCGTGCGTTCCTGATAAAGAAGGCCACGGAAAAGGGTAAGAGGAGGTTTAGATAACCGGCAAACTGATTGGGGTTGGCAAAAGTTGAGTAGATCCTGTCCCATTCTAAAATGGGGTACTATAGCAAGCCTAAAAGGGAATAGAAGAACGATCCAGCCAGGATGTATCGTCGGAACTAGGGCCCCGAATCGGCCGGCCCTCGTCTGCGATCGTGCGCCCTGGAAGATCCTCCTATACTCCTGGACAAACCTGGGATGGGGGACCCTCTAAAGCCCCCGCGAAGCGAGACGGAGCCGATGAACTGGAAAACCCTCCTGAAGCTGATCTTTACGATTGTGCTTCTGTTAGTGCTGGGCTATCAGCTCAACCTGGGAGAGCTGTTTTCTGTAATTGGCTCTGCCAGTCCACGACTGCTCCTGGTTGCCATTCTCCTGCAATTGATTGGTACTTTTATCTCCGTTTTGAGGTGGAAGATCATCCTGGCTTATTTCACGGTGAAGATCTCCTACATTGAGACACTTCGAATCGTTTTCATGGGGAATTTCTTCAATCTCTTCCTTCCGTCCGCTATTGGCGGTGACGTCTTTCGAGCCTACTATGTATACAGAAGCTCGAGGTCTGGGCTGTCGCAGATGCTGACCACCACTTTTCTGGACCGCAGTGCTGGACTTTTCGCTCTTTTACTGATCGGTCTGTGCGGCGCTCTCTACTCCAACATCTCAGTCGCAGGCGTAGTGCTTTCTCGCGTCTTCATCCTGTTGACTGTCTCGTATCTTCTGCTCAACGTCGCTCTATTTCATGACTCTTCTCAACGGACGGCCAGCCGGCTTCTGAAGCGACTCGGTTTTCACCCGCTGGAAGAAAAACTGCAGCTGATTTACGTTGGCCTCAGGTCCTTGATTAGAGCACCAGGATCTGTTTTCGCCATTCTCGTTCTCTCCCTCGTCATCCAATCCCTCGCCGTGTGCATCATGTGGTTTGCGGCCCTGTCGCTCGATTTTGGATCCAGCTTGGGAGTGTTTCTCATTTTCATCCCGTTGATCAATCTCAGCATCATGGTTCCCATCACGATCAACGGGTTGGGACTGCGAGAGAATCTCTACAGGTTGCTCTTCACCGAAGTCGGGATTCAGGACGAAACAGCAGTGGCGCTGGGTCTTCTTCAGTTCATCGTCTTGATGATCGTGGCCTTGCCGGGAGGAGTGTTTTACAGTCTTTACAAGATCGAGCGGAGTGGTCCTGACACGGAGGCAGGTCGCTGACTGTTAGCCCACGACTCCTCGTAGACTTGCAAGTCATTTTGGCTGAAGAGAACAAAGACAATATGCTCCGGGAACCTATTCTCTCTCATCCAAGCCGTAGTGGTGTGCAGAGAGATTCTAGACGCTTCGCCGATGGGGAAGCGATAGGCTCCAGTCGAGATGGAGGGAAAGGCAACGCTTACTAGCTGCGAGGCCTGCGCAAGCGATAGGCAGGCGCGGTAGGCAGACGCCAGGACTTTAGGTTCTCCACTTTTCCCGTCCCGGTAGACTGGGCCAACGGCATGAATCACATGGCGGGCAGGAAGGTCGTAGCCTCCAGTAATTCGGGCCTGTCCCGGAGGACATCCGCCCAGCCCGCGGCACTCCTGCAGCAGGCCCGGCCCAGCTGCTCTGTGGATTGCCCCGTCTACTCCTCCGCCTCCCAGCAGGCTCGTGTTAGCTGCGTTGACGATGGCGTCAACGCGTTGTTCGACGATGTTTCCCTGGATCAGCGAGACGAGCAATATATCTCTCTTGAACAGGCTCGACTCTCCTTGTCTAGAAGGTCTCCTTGATACTTCCGCAACCCTTCATTGCGGTACCAAAGTAGGGGTTGGCGATGTCTCCCTCCTGTTGAACCCAGTCTGCCCCATTACCATCGTCGGCCATAGGGCAGTGTGCCACGACATACCCATCGGGCAGCTCCATTTCCACAATGTGCTCGGAACGAACTTTGCACTTGGAGCGAGCCGACTCCAGGTTGCGGGTCTGAGAGATCTCTATCCCGATTTTCGCCATTTCAGTTTCGGTTGCGTTGGCGATAGCTGTAAAGGCTACCGTCGCCGACGCCAGATCATCTGCGGCCAGGGCTTTCTGGGCGTTCACGTAGTTGTTGAGCAGTTTCGAGACAACTGTTTCTTCGACGCGCGAACAAGAGGCAACGGATAGAAACCCACACAATAGACAGGTGAGAAACTTTTTCATGGGTCCTCCTTCAAAGCTCTTCCCTCCCGTGAATTCTTGAGAACTGCAAGGTAGTCTCGAAACTTGGATCGAATCGCGATGAACCGGGTGTGGGTGATTCCGAGTTCTTTGGCAATCTGTGCTATCTCGTTATCCTCCACCACCGATATCGAATCGTCCGAAGAGGAGACGGCAAACAGACACTGCAGCAGGTTCTGTCGCTGCTCGGGAGTCGACATTTTCTTAAATTCCCGTGTCACTAGGTAGTTCTCTGTTCCACCAAAGAGCAGGTTCTGGGACTTGGCCAGTTGGACCACGATGATCGAGAGATCAGAGGGGAGAGCCCCCTGTTCCATTACGATTCGTTCCATAACCCGAGTTTCCTCTTCGCTGATGTCTAGGTCGGCATGGGCCACCCTCCCCAGGACGTAAGCGAAGGCGGCTAAATAACGGGCTTGCTCAACCGGCATCTGATCGAGCTTTCTGGTGATTTCTAGAAGCGTCTCGTTATCGCTCTCAGAGGTGGTGTGCCTACCTCCAGTCGGTCCCAGCCAATCTCGTAGGAGCTTCATTCTTACTCTCTTTGTGAAAACTTTAGCGCCTACTCATTGTAGGCCGAAAGTCGGGCCGCGTGAAGCAGGGGGTGTTGAGTACTGCGCCCCGGAGCCTGAGGAACATCCGGTTGCCGTATAATAACTAGTTCTTATGGCGAAAATTGGATTCGTAAGTCTCGGGTGTCCCAAAAACTTGGTCGACAGCGAGGTAATGATGGGATTACTGAAGACCGGGGGCCACCAAATCACAGCTTCCCAGAGTGAGGCCGAGATCATCGTCGTCAACACCTGTAGTTTTATCGAATCGGCCAAGCAGGAATCAATCGACGCCATTCTGGAGATGGCCAGGGAGAAAAAGCAGGGCAACTGCCGCTGGTTGATTGTGGCTGGTTGCCTTGTAGAGCGGTATCGGCGTGAGATTCTCGAATCTCTGCCAGAAGTCGATGCGGTGGTAGGCACGAACGAGCTTCCTCGCATTCTCCAGGCCTGCAGTGAGGCAGGGAAAGGAGCTGTCCCGCCCGCATACGAGGCCCGGGAAGAATATCTTTATAGCGACTCCGACCCGCGGCTGCTGACCACTCCCAATTACACCGCCTATGTCAAGATCGCCGAAGGTTGCGACCACCCCTGTACCTTCTGTGTCATTCCTCAAATGCGAGGGCGATTCCGAAGCCGTCCTGTGTCCTCTGTTGCCAGGGAGGTTCGGAGGCTGGCCCGCTCAGGGGTCAAGGAGATCAATCTGGTAGGCCAGGATACCACTATGTACGGCTTCGATTTCGGGGATCGTCGAGGGCTGGCCCGGCTGATCAGGGAAATCGAGAGAATAGATGGGATCAGATGGGTTCGCTTCCTCTATGCTTACCCCAACAATATCTACTCGGAATTGCTGGATGCCGTCCGAGAATGTTCGAAAGCCTGCAGATACTTCGATGTGCCGCTCCAGCACGCTTCCCGGAACATCCTCAAGGGAATGAAGAGAGGAGGGAACCGCTGTTCCCTGACTCGCCTGATTCAGCGTATCAGGGAACGCGTCCCGGGGGCCACGGTTCGAACCACGATGATCGTGGGTTTTCCGGGTGAGACGGAAGAGGATTTTCAGGAGCTCCTGGGTTTTGTCGAAGAGGTCAAGTTCGATCGGCTCGGGGCGTTTACCTTCTCGGACGAAGAACATGCCGCCTCCTATCACCTGAAGGACAAGGTTTCTGAGGAGACCAAACGGGAGCGCCAGGAGCGCCTCATGCGGTTACAGTCGACCATCTCTAGAAGGATCAATTCCCGTCTGGTCGGAGGTACACTTCCCGTCCTGGTTGAGGGTGTCTCAAAAGAGAGCGATATGTTGTGGCAGGGTCGTGCTGAAAGTCAGGCTCCGGATATCGACGGGGTAGTCTATCTCCGGGACGGTGTGACAACTGCAACCCGACCGGGGGAAATCGGCGAAGTACGAATCGAGGAGGCTCACGAATATGATCTGGTGGGAACTCTCGTGAAATGACACATGCCAGGCACACATCTACCCGCATTGCAGAAGAAGGCTTCTATCGAACAGACGGTGGTTTCCCTTTTGCAGTCAGCTCTGTCGGCTTGTGGATCTGGGTGAGTGGCTGGAAGGCCGTTTTCGGATTTGAGGCTGGCCAGTGAATGAAGCGGAAAGGGCTGACGGAGAGGAAGCGAGTTAATGGGGCGGGCTTCCTACTGGTTGGCCACGGCGCTGGGGGCAGGTTATCTTCCCGTCGCTCCAGGGAGCTGGGGATCGCTTGTGGCGGTGGCAGTGGCGGGATGCCTTTATCGTTTTGTAGAAGAGCCGGGAATACCCCTATTCCTGGGATTTGTCGGATCGACGATCCTGGGAACGTGGGCGGCGCATCAAGTGGCTTCCGACCTGGGAGATTCAGATCCCTCTCGAGTGGTGATCGACGAGGTCGCAGGCCAGTTTCTGACCTTGCTATTCGTACCGGTGACGGTTGCGGCGCTAGTCTTCGGGTTTCTTTTCTTTCGTGTGTTTGATGTACTTAAGCCGCCACCCGCCCGACAGGCAGAAAAACTGCCCGGCGGCTACGGGATTATGACGGACGATCTCGTGGCGGGAATTTACGCGGGACTCCTCCTGGTTCTGATCCGATGGTGGGGTGTTCTTTCTTGATTGCCTCCCGGGTTCCATGAGGGCAAGAGCAGAACGGTAGAGCGTAAGCTCACCGTCGGAAAACGGCAGGCTCACTCCGTTCCGTTCTGTTTGCTTGTTCAATTTTCAACTTTCAACCCCGTCTCCGCTAAGATGAGGCCACACATGACAGATAATGATGACAAAGAACCGCAGGCTCACCCACCCACGACCCAGATCATCGCAGTCGGATCAGAGCTCCTCACCTCGACCCGGCTCGACACAAACTCACTGTTTCTAACTGAACAGGTGAACCGCCTGGGAATTCAGGTCGACAGGAAGTCGGTCGTGGGCGATGGGGAAGATCAGATAGCCAGCGTCCTTCGGGCTGCAAGCGACGACGCAGGAGTAGTGTTCGTAACCGGCGGACTGGGGCCTACAGGAGACGATATTACACGGGAAGTAGCCGCCAGGCTCTTTGAGCGTCCACTAATTTTCGATCCTGCAATCATGGAATCGATCGAGGCACGCGCAAGGCGGTTTGGTTTTCCGCTGGCAGAAAACAATCGCAAGCAGGCAATGGTCCCAAAAGGAGCCGAGGTGCTTCCCAATGCCAAGGGGACCGCCCCCGGCCTGTTACTGCGTGTGAACCGGACCCTCTTATTCCTTCTACCCGGTCCTCCGCGGGAACTCAAGCCAATGGTGACGGGGCAGGTGGTGAGAATACTCAAGGAGACCTTTCCCGTCTCGGTGCATCTGAGTCGCCACTTGAGCGTGGCTTCGATGACCGAGTCCCGCGTGGACGCACTGGTGGAGCCGATCTACTCGCAGTACCCGGACATTCAGACGACCATACTTTCATCGCCCGGCATCATTCACCTGCACCTAAACCATGCAGGGAACTCTAGGGTGGGAGCCGCGATGCTTGAGGAGCTGATCGCGAGAATCCGCACGACGCTCGGAGATTCATTGTTTACGGAAACCGGGAAGGTGTTGCCGCAGGTAGTGGGTGAATGCCTGCGCGAGAAAGGTCAGAGTTTGGCAACTGCCGAGTCCTGCACCGGCGGTTTGATTGGCAAGTTCATCACGGATATTCCGGGCAGTTCCGACTACTTTAGGGGAAGTGTTGTTGCCTATAGCAACGATCTCAAGGAAGCGCTCTTGGGACTGCCTTCTTCGATCCTTCAGACCGAGGGAGCCGTAAGCGATGCCGTGGCTTGCCACATGGCGCGATCCGTCTGTGAACTCACGGGTGCCTCGGTGGGCCTCTCCGTGACAGGGATAGCGGGGCCGGGAGGAGGAACCCACGAGAAGCCTGTAGGTCTCGTTTTTTTGGGGCTCTGCCTTGGAGGCTGCGTCTCGTCCAGGAAGCATCTTTTGCCAGGGGGGCGCGAGATCATTCGGCTTCGGTCTGCTCTTCTTGGGCTGGACTGGCTCCGCAGGAAGCTTTTGTGATCCGGTCTTTTGTAGCCATTCCTCTGCCATCCGAAGTTGTCGATGGACTGTGGGGCAGCCATCCCTAGCCTTCAGGAACTGGGACAGGAATGCCGCGGGGTGAAAGCGGAGGCCTTACACCGTTCCCTTCGAACTCACCTGCGCGGAGCGAATGCTTTTCCGCGGCCGGCGGCCGCCCGCATGGTCTTCGTGGATCTCCGGAGGTCCCCGTCTCTCGACGCCCTCCGGGACGCCCTCGAAGAAGCGCTGCACGATTTGGGCGTGGCGCAAGCCGCCCTCGAATATCGGCCTCACTTGACCTTGATTCGGCTCAGGTTCCAACGCCGGCTCTCACGACTCCAGGACTGGTTCGAAAGGCAGCACAAAATCCAAAACAGGTCGTTTTGGGTAAGCCATTTCGACCTGTACGAGAGCGTTCTCAAGTCGGGGGGCGCCCGACATCGAGTTCTGGAGACTTTTCACCTTGGAGAGTCGAGTGGATCACGGAGAACCTGACACTGAACCAGGTTGACGGATCTCTGAACCTGACATACATTGCTTCTTCAAATGGAAAACGATCTTCCGATCAGCCAAGAACTGCTCGAAATTCTTGCCTGTCCCGCGTGCAAATCAGAGGTGGTCCTGACCAAGGAAAAGAGCGGGCTGAAATGTACCGCCTGCCAACTCGTTTATCCGATTCGGGATGGAATTCCGGTGATGCTCATTGACGAAGCAACAGAAGAATCATCGGAGACGAATGAGAAGGTGAACGATTAGTGGCCGGTAAATTCTGGAGCTTCTCGCACCGGGGGCGAAGGTCCTCTTCTGCTGCGCTCGGTTCCCGCGAGGTAGGGCTTAGAGGAGGCCCAGCAGGCGCCGGCACGTGTCGAATACTTCTTCGGGACGAACCAACTCCATACAGATGTTTCGTCGGCAGCTTTTCATCGCCGGCAGGTCATAGCAGGGACTGCAGGGAAGGGGTTTACGCAAAAGCTCCACAGCAGCACCACTCGAGACAGGTCTCGTCTGAACCCACTTGCCCGGCCCCCACAGGACGATCAGAGGAGTTTTCACGGCGGCACAGAGGTGGGCCGGACCGGAATCAACCGAGAGAAAGAGGTCCAGCTCAGAGAGGAGACCAGCCAGTTGGGGGAGGGTCGTCTGTCCTGCCAGGATCCGCGTCTGCATTGGTTCCAGGGCGGCCGCTATGCAGTGAGCATCCGGGACATCCAGCGCAGAACCCGTAATGATGATGCTGGCCCCCAACTTCTGTAGGGACTGGCTCACCCTTACGAAAGAGCTTTGGGGCCAGCCTCTCAGCTTTGCAGTCTGGTTGTTTTTCCGCCCAGGAGGACCGTAGCCCGGATGGATTCCGACAACAGGTCTCGGCAGTCCCTCCAGATGTTCCTTGAAACCGATGCAGGAAGAGGCCGAAAGATCCAGCTCAATCTCGAAGGGATTAATCGCCCCAGCATCCAGACCGGCGAGACGAAGGTTGTTTTCTATGGAGTGGAGCTGCGCGTCGAAGGGTTGGTTCACGTAGCTGCGAATCTGGGACAGCCCAATTGCCGAAAGGAGCTTCAGGAACCGGGGTGCACTCTCCATCAAAATGGCATGCGAGTACTGCTGGTCCCCGAGCCGGACTGAGAGTTTCTGCTTTTCGCGGGACAATCTATACGGGATATTGCGGTGGCTGAGTCGGTAGACACGATCGATGGGCGGGCTCAGCTCTACGAGGGGAGCAGTGCTTGTCGAGCACAAGAACTCTATTGAGTATGATGGAGTGTTGGCCTTGAGAGCCTGGGCTACCGGAAGGGCCATGATGGTGTCGCCCAGGGCACCGATTCTTGCCAGCAGGATCCGCTCCGGTTGGCCCCCACTCGTCGCCTTGATTCTCATCACTAGAACCGATTCTAGCAGCCCCGGGGAGGAATGTTTCACCGCGAAGAAACAAAGGGCATAGAGGATTCGTCTCTGTGTCTTTGCAGTTCGATTCTGGTATCGTTTGGGATCGTTTTCAAGGAGTGGAAAAATGGCGCAGCTTAGAGATATCGTTGATCGGTTCGAGGGCCGCCGCTTTCTGGTAGTTGGAGACGTGATCCTCGATCGCTTCATCTGGGGGCAGGTCAAGCGGATTTCGCCTGAAGCTCCTGTTCCGGTCGGCGAGGTCGAACGGATCTCGGACCATCTTGGGGGCGCCGCAAACGTGGCCGTCAA
>CAZMGM010000003.1:0-1377 GCA_964565865.1 uncultured Acidobacteriota bacterium
CTCGCGTACACTCCCGCTTCCCTCATTCAGGTGGCCAATCTCGGGTCATTCAGCTTTTCCAAACGGGTTTCTCGGATTTGGTTCAGGCCGCGTGAGGCTCGATCCGAACAGTGCTCCCGCAGCCAATCCTCGAACAGGTTTTTAACGCCGTGAGGCAGGCCCAGAAGGATGCAGCTGGCATCCAAGGATCCCGCGTGACGCAGCCTTAAGTATGGCCGGATTCTCGTAATCAGCCAACCCCGCAACACAGGATCCCAATCAGCTACCAGCAAGTAGCAACCAGGAGGAAACACTTCAACCCGACTCCCTTAACCTGTAACCTGTTGGCCATGCGAGTCGCTACATGGAACATCAACGGATTGAGAGCGCGGCTGGACTTTGTGCGGCACTGGCTGCGGTTGCGGCGCCCTGACATCGTCGGGTTTCAGGAATTGAAAGTCGATGAGGGTCAGTTCCCCTATTCCGTTTTTGAGGAGGAGGGGTATTCAGCAGTAGTCCAGGCCCAGAAGGCCTGGAACGGTGTCGCCATTCTGAGTCGAACCGTTCCCCGACTCCGGCAGAGTGGCCTGCCTGGAGAGGAGGAACTGGGAGCACGGCTGGTAGAGGCCAGCATCCGCGAGTTGACCTTTATAACCGTCTATTGTCCGAATGGAAAACATGTGGGCCATCGCGATTTTCTTCGGAAACTTTCCTGGTTCGAGTCACTGGTAGTGTATTTGGAAGGTCGCCATACCCCCAGTGAACCCCTGATCCTCTGTGGTGACTTCAACCTTTGTCCGGCTCCTATCGACAGCTGGAACGAAGAAGGAATGGAAGGTCACATCTTTCATACGGACGAGGAACGGGAGCGCTTCAGGCGGCTCACCCGGTGGGGGTTGGCAGACCTTTTCCGAGACACTCATCCCGACGAGCAGAGGTTTTCCTGGTGGGACTATCGGGCAGGTTCCTTTCACCGTAATCACGGTCTCCGTATCGATTTTCTGCTCGCGACTCGACCGGTCTCGACCCGGGTCAAGGAGGTGACCATCGACCGTGACTTTCGGAAAAAAAAGGAAGGCTTGATCGCCTCTGACCACGCCCCCGTCTACGCGGACCTGGACTGGTAGCGTATTTACAGGTGACATCAACTCGCGTCAACGGACTGCTAGCACCACGGAGCCAGGAACGGTGTGAGCAACAGCGAGTGCCCTACCCACAAGCGCAAGACCCCGGAGCCTCCAGTATCCAGGTCGAACCGCTGGTCAGGACCTAAAATCAATGGATAGGCACCAGCTTCAGGAGACACACAAAGAGAAACGAAGCGGTCGGCAAGACTTGCTCCAGACTCGGTTTTAGATACGGCTAGTCCAAAGCCTTCCAGCTAGCAAATCAGAAAAC
>CAZMGM010000003.1:1387-75422 GCA_964565865.1 uncultured Acidobacteriota bacterium
AAAACCAGATGGTCCGCACTGCCTTTGGCTAGTAGCTCTGAGGTGGAGAAGCAAATGCTCCAGATTGGATGAAACCCAGGATCTATCCGACAGGAGGGCCAACCAGGAATCAGGATCGGTCATATTGATCAATAAACGGCCCCGGGGACGCAATAATTTCCAGCATCGATTCAACACCTCTTTTGGGTCGGGAAGGTGTTCAAAAGAGTTGTTAACGACGAGCAACTCAAAGAATTCTGTAGTCCCAGAGAGGCAGGTGACCAGTTGCTGGAGGGTTTCGGCGATCCTCTGTTGCTCATTGGAAACAGGAATGACGACGGATCCCTTCATGCTCGCCCAACCTGAGACACGCGAACCAGCTGGCAGGCGGGGAACCGGATCCCGTCCTCATCCCCAGCGTGGAGTCTCGTCGAAATCCACGCCCAGAACTGTCTTGGCAACGAATTCATGGGTCAGCATGCTGTTGGCAGGATGAAGCCTGCCCAGGCGGGCGTCCCGAAACAGTCTCTCGAAACCGGCTTTTCTGAAGATACCGAACCCACCGATGACATCCAGGGCCTTGTCCACCACCCGCCAACATCCTTCGACCGCGCAGTATTTGGCCGACACGATCTTGAGAGGCCAGAAGCTGCCATGATCGACGCCCTTCGACCAATCTTGGCAGATCTGGTCCAGATGGGGTCCTATGGATTCCAGCTCAATGGCCATTTCGGCAATCAGATGCTGGATTCCAGCGTGGTGAGCCAAGGTCCTCGAGAGTCCCACTGATTTCTTGTCTCTGACCGTATTCACAGTTAAGTCGAAGGCACGCTGCGCCAGTCCGTAGTAGATGTTCCCGAAACCAAGAAGCGCCCAGGCAAAGATGCCGAGTACGAATAAGTCTACGCCACCCGCTCCCGGTGGGACCACCCTGGCGATCAGTTCATCGGCCACGAAGACATTCTCCAGGACAGTATTTTCGCTGGTCGTGGCTCTCATTCCCAGCACATCCCAGGCCTCCTGGATGTGGCTTCCCTTGGTTCCTCGAGGCATAAAGGCATGCACAATTCGGGGGGCCTCGGGATCGCTCGTATCGATTCCGTGAAGTCCCAGGTAAGTCCAGACAGGGGTCAGGCTTCCAAAGTACTTTCTGCCGTTAAAAAGATACCCGCCCTCGACCTGGCGCGCTTCAGTGGTGGACTGAAGGACGGGGACGTCATTTCCCGATTCGGCGTGCCCGGCTGCGAAGATGTCTCCCTCCACAGCTTTTTCCAGCATCCACTGCAGAGACTTGTCGCCCGAGCGCCACAGATCGGCCGCAACCCCGGTCCAGTACAGATGCATGTTGACCGCCAAAGCGGTCGGAGCTGCGTAGTACGCGAGGGTTCGCTGTTCCCGGCACAGCTCGGCCAGATCGAATCCCTGGCCGCCCAGCTCGGTGGGAACTGCAAGGGTTAGATACCCAGCTTTTTTCAAGTCCTCGAAATCTTCAGTGAAGAAACGGTTCTCGCGATCATACTCAGGAGCGCGCTTCCAGAATTGGTCCAGCATTTCCTGAGGTAGGACACTTGATTTCATGGAAGGGACTCCTTCTCTATCTCAAAAATCTTCTGGCAGCAGCCGGGGTTGCAGCCCCCCAACTTCTCGCGATCTGACGCGCAACCGTTAGGTTGAAAACCTTCATCTTTCATCTTCACCTGCCTTCATCGAAGGATGCGCTTGCCGGATCGTAAAGGGCCAGGCGCTCCAACAATACGCCACTTCCCAAACTCTCTTCTGTAAGGTTTTAGAGTATTCAAGCGGGGTTCTCAAGACCCAGGGTTACCCGTGATGATTTTTCACTCCTGCCCTGCACAAAAATCTATTGGCAGGAAGCCAAGCGTATAATGTCGGAGTGCCAGGGTCGAAGTCAGAGATCCGGGAATCCAGAGATTTTCGGAGCCTCCGTCGGGGATTCTAGACAGGAGAACATCCAAAGGAATGCAGAACCTGCTATCTGCTCTATGGCAAATAGGTCAGATGACGCGGATTAATGAGCACTCAACTCGCGGCGCGAAACTTGAAGCTTGGCAGGCGGGGCCTTTTTCGGGCAAAACTTATGAAGAGAGGACTGGCACTTTTTTGGTTTCTTTTCGCAGAAAGCGTTGTCGCTCTACCTCGAAAGACTTCCGGTATTCCTCCGGCTCGATCCTTGCTGGCAGCGAGAATCCATACAGAGCTCACGGCGTCGACTTCGTGGACAGCACAATAGACAAATGAAGCTCAGTGAAGAAAAGATCGCCATCTTCGACCTGGATAACACGCTGATCGACGGGGATAGCGAGCTCCTGTGGGCAGAGTTTCTGGTTTCCAGGGGGATCCTGGACGAGGACTTCTTGGACACTATGGCGGTCTCCTACCGTGAATATCTGGAGGGGACTCTGGATCTGGAGGCGGCTGTTTTGTCCCAGCTGCAGGCACTCACCATGGTCCCTCTTGAAGAATTGAGGTTGTTGAGGAGGGCTTTTCTCTGGAATTGCATCAGGCCAGTGGTTCTACCCAAGGCCGTGGGGCTGGTGCGCCGCCATGAGGCCGATGGGCACAGGACTCTAATTATTACCGCAACCAATCATTTTGTTACTGAACCAATAGCAAAACTGTTCAGAGTATCCGAGCTGATCGCCGTGGACCTGGAGGTGGTGGGCGGTAGATTCACCGGACGCGTAGTCGGCACTCCCAGCTTTCGGGAGGGAAAGGTAAAGAGATTCGAGGATTGGCAGAGGGCCCATGAAATCAGAGCCGGGGAGGTGTGGTTTTATTCGGACAGTCACAACGACTTGCCGCTTCTCCGCCAGGTCCACCATCCTGTTGCAGTGGACCCCGATAGGCGGCTGGTGGCAGAGGCGGTGGAGCGCAACTGGCCGATCATCAGCCTACGCTAACGCGGTAGTGGAACTTTCATCACGGGGTTGCTGGATATCTGCTGGGCCCCAATGTGAGACGAAGCCCGGTTAGAATCCAATTATCCTTGACCTTTTGCTCAGCAAGATATAAACCATTTGCAACCAGTCGGAAAGGAAGGAACAGGGCTGGCAGGGCGATTCGCCTCGCTCCGGCCTGTTGCTGCTATCGGGTGCCTGGGCCCAGCCGTCTGTGTAGTGGTTTCTGGATAGGAGTTCTAGTTTAGGTAGAGAGTTATGAACGTTTCCATGGTGGTCAACGGCCGGCAGGTGGAAAGGGACGTAGAACCCCGCACACTGCTCGTCCACTTCTTGAGAGAAGAAATGGACCTAACTGGCACGAATATCGGTTGCGAGACGAGCCTGTGTGGCGCCTGTACGATCCTGGTGGACGGACAGGCAGTCAAATCCTGCACCCAACTGGCGGTTCAGGCGGAGGGTTGGTCGATAACGACTATTGAAGGCCTTGCCGGACCCGAAGGACTGCACCCGCTGCAGCAGAGCTTCTGGGACAACCACGGTTTGCAGTGCGGTTACTGTACGCCCGGAATGATTCTGGCAGCCGTGGATCTGCTCGCGGCGAACCCGACTCCAAGCGAGGAAGAGATTCGCAAGGGTCTGAAGGGGAACCTGTGCCGCTGTACGGGCTATCATAACATCGTAAAGGCAATCCAATCGGCCAGCCAGGCCATGGCAGGCGCCCAGGAAGGAGGTGCTTAATGGCCGGAGTCCTGGGTTCCTCGATTCGACGCCGTGAAGATCCGGCCTTAATCACCGGTAAGGGTAAGTACAGTGATGACTTTAAACGCCCCAACATGGCCTATGCCGCCATGGTTCGCAGTCCTTATGCGCATGCCAGAATCAGGAACATAGACACCTCGGCAGCGGCAGCGGCCGAGGGCGTGATTGGTGTATTCACCCATCAGGAAGTAAAGGACAGCGGCACGCCCGGGATGATCCCGGTAGGGTGGCTCCTGCCCGACATAAAAACACCCGGACATCCGATGCTGGCCGGAGATACGGTGCGCTACGCGGGGGATGCTGTGGCCGTGGTGGTGGCGGAAACCCCATACGCCGGCCGTGATGCCGTTGATCTGGTCTATGTCGAGTACGATCCGCTTCCCGCATCTGTGGACCCGAAGGCAACGACCGAAGAAGGGGCCGTACAGATCCACGAAGACGCTCCTGGGAACATCGCCTTTGATTGGGAACTGGGAGACCGGGAGGCGACGGATTCTGCGTTCGCCCAGGCTGCCCACGTTGTGGAGTTCAGCACCCACAATAACCGACTGATCCCTTTTGCAATTGAACCGCGCTGTGCGCTGGCCGAGTTCAACGACTCTACAGGGGAGCTGACGGTTACGATGACGTCGCAAAATCCCCACGTTCACCGTCTCTTGATGTCCCTCGCCTCCCTGGGCCTGCCCGAACACAAGATCCGGGTTGTTGCCCCGGAAGTTGGTGGAGGGTTCGGGAGCAAGATCCACCACTATGCCGATGAAGCCATTACCTGCTGGTGTGCAATCCAGCTCAACCGCCCGGTCAAATGGACCGCCACACGCTCGGAATCGAACCTGACCGACGCCCATGGCCGAGATCATGTTTCGAAGGCCGCCTTGGCCACGGACTCCGAGGGGAGGATTACCGGCCTGCGCGTCAAGACGTATGCCAACATGGGTGCTTACCTTTCAACTTTCGGGCCCGCGGTTCCAACCTATCTCTACGGAACACTGATGTCGGGTGAGTACGACATTGCCGCCATTCACGTGCAGACTATCGGGACCTTCACAACGACAGCTCCGGTGGATGCCCTCCGGGGGGCGGGCCGGCCGGAAGCAACCTTTATAGTAGAGCGGCTTCTAGACCTCGCGGCAGGCGAAATCGGCGCCGATCCTGTAGATCTTCGGCGCCGCAATTTCATTGCGCCCGGAGACTTTCCGTACCAGACCCAGGTGGCGCTCCAGTATGACAGTGGCAACTATGAGCCGGCGCTGGACAAGGCGCTCGAAATGGTCGGCTACTCGAAGCTTCGGGAAGAGCAGCAGAGCAGGACCCGGAAAGGAGAGAAGCTTCTGGGGATCGGGTTGTCAACCTACATCGAAGCTTGCGGTCTGGCACCTTCAGCAGTCGTAGGATCTTTGGGCGCCCAGGCAGGTCAGTGGGAAAGTGGTGAGATCCGCTTCCATCCGACCGGTTCCGTGACCGTATACACGGGGTCTTCAGCCCACGGACAGGGCCATCACACGACCTTTTCGCAAATCGTGGCTGATCGATTCGGGATTGATGTGGAAAAAATCGAGGTCCGGCATGGAGATACCGACCAGGTGGCCTTCGGCTGGGGAACCTACGGAAGTCGGAGCGCAGCGGTAGGGGGAAGTGCCCTGGCGGGCTCAGCCGACAAGATTATTGAGAAGGGCAGGAAAATTACGGCCCATCTGCTGGAAGCTGCCGAGGAGGATGTCGTCTTCGAGAATGGAACGTACTCCGTCAGAGGTGTGCCCGACAAGGCGCATACGATCGAGGAGATCGCCCTTCAGGCGCATCTTGCCCACAACCTTCCCGAGGGCATGGAACCAGGACTGCGGGCGACCACTTTTTATGACCCGGCCAATTTCACTTATCCTTTTGGGAGCCACATAGCGGTCGTAGAGGTCGATCCGCAAACCGGGAAGGTCGACCTGATCAGCTACACCGCCGTCGACGATGTTGGGAACGTGATCAACCCGATGATTGTGGACGGACAGCTGCACGGTGGGATTGCTCACGGAATCGGGCAGTGTCTTTTGGAGGAAGCCGTTTACGATGAAAATGGCCAGCTCGTCTCGGGAGAGCTTCTGGACTACGCAGTTCCCAAGGCCCACCAGCTGGTCTCATACAATCTTGATCGAACGGTCACCCCTTGCCCACACAATCCTCTGGGAGTCAAAGGATGTGGGGAAGCTGGTGCCATCGCTGCACCTGCGGCCGTCGCCAATGCAGTGATCGACGCCTTGAAGCCTTTCGGGATTAAGCATCTGGATATGCCTTTGACGCCGGAAAAGGTGTGGAATGCAATCCAGGCTCAGGGTGGGTCCTAACATGTATCCAGCTCGTTTCGAATATCTTCGTGCAAGCAACCTGGCTGAGGCCATCGATCTGGTGGGCGCCCACCCTGGCGCCAAGTTCCTGGCAGGCGGGCACAGTCTGATTCCGATGATGAAACTCCGTCTAGCTGGGGCTCCCGTGCTGATTGATATCGGCCGCTTGCCCGAGCTGAAGGGCGTAGAACTGGACGGTGACACCCTGAGAGTTGGCGCTTTGACGACTCATTCCGAGCTGGCTTCCAGTGAGATGGTACGGAGCGCCTGTTCTCTGCTCGCGGAAGCCGCCTCCCAGATTGCTGATCCGGCGGTCCGTAACAGGGGGACAATCGGGGGGAATCTTGCCCACAGTGATCCCGGCTCGGACCTTCCTGCGGTGGTACAGGTTGTAAATGCCAGGCTGGTGGTAACTGGACCCAGCGAATCGCGGGAGGTTGAGGCAACTGATTTTTTCCTCGATCTTATGATGAGCGATTTGAAGGAGGATGAGATTCTCACGGCAATCGAAATACCAGTTTCCGCTGGCAGCTCGGGATCCTGTTATCTCAAGTTCGAGCATCCTGCCTCGGGCTATGCAGTGTGTGGTGCTGCAGCCCAGGTTGAGCTCGCTGAGGACGGGAATTGCCGCGCCGCCAGCCTAGGATTTAATGGTGTGGCCTCCACCCCAGTCAGAATCGGATCTATCGAGCGTGCTCTTTCTGGCAGCTTTCTCGGGGACGATGAGATCGATCGCGCCGTGGATGACACTCTCTCCTTTGCCGACCCAATGGGTGATATGTACGCCTCTGCTCCCTACCGGGTGCACCTGGCCCACGTCTACGGGAAGCGGGCTCTCAAGAAAGCCAGAGACCGGGCTCGCGGCTAGCAGTCCGTGGCGAAAGTTCTGGAATTATCGATCGAGCAGATCCAAGCAGGCCTTGAGGACAACCTTTACGTTGCTGATCGGTCCCTGAGCGTAGCTCTGTTCCTGTGTCTCCGTCTGCACAAGCCGCTGTTTCTGGAGGGCGAAGCGGGGGTCGGCAAAACGGAAGTGGCCAAGGTTCTTTCCGACCTTCTGGGACGCAGACTCATCCGCCTGCAGTGCTACGAGGGCCTGGATATCAGCAGTGCCGTTTATGAATGGAACTACAGTCATCAAATGCTTGAGATCCGTCTTCTGGAGGCGCGGAAAGGGAGGCTCGACCCCGGTACCCCTCCCGACCTATTTGGTCGCCGGTTCCTTCTCAAGCGACCCCTGCTGGATGCTATAGATCATCAAGAAGAACAACCACCGGTTTTGCTGATCGACGAGCTCGATCGCGCGGATGAAGAGTTCGAGGCTTTCCTGCTCGAGATCCTGTCCGATTTCCAGGTCAGCATTCCTGAGATAGGGACGATCCGAGCTAAGGATCCTCCCATCGTGGTCGTTACTTCGAACCGGACCCGCGAAATCCACGATGCCCTCAAGCGACGGTGTCTGTATCATTGGATCGACTATCCTGGATTCGAAAAGGAACTCTCGATTGTGTCTTTACGTTGCCCCGATGCTTCCGGGGCACTGGCTTCCCAGGTGGTTCGCTTCGTACAGGAACTGCGCAAGGAGGATCTCTTCAAGATTCCCGGGATTGCGGAGACCCTGGACTGGGTGAACGCATTGGTCGCCCTGAACCAGAACTCGGTTACCCAGGAGGCAACTGACGACACTCTGGGTCTGCTTCTGAAGTACCAGGACGACGTGGAGCTGGTTCGGGGTGATGGGGCCAAAAAGATTCTAGGCAAAACAGCAGCCTCTTCGAACTGAGAAAGTGTTTGGCTTGCTGTCTTACCAACGGTGGGCTTTTCTTGAGGCTGACTAACATGCCCGATGCCGACAAGATTCTCGAGAATGTCATCCTCTTCTGCAGGGCGCTGAGACACAAGGGACTTGGCGTGACTACAGGGCAGGTGCTAACGGTAGTAGAGGCCCTACGCCACATCTCGCTCACTCGGCGCCGGGATGTCAGGTCAGCTTTGAGGGCGATTCTGATCAATCGAAAAACGGATCTAGATGCTTTCCATGAAGCCTTTGATAACTTTTGGAATGCCTCTTCAAGAAAGAGGGGCGCGGAACTCGGAAAACTTCTCCGGCCAACCAGCCGCCAAATGAACACCGCTTTTCTCGACCAGGCAGTCAGCCAATCAGCATCTGACGGGGAGGAAGATGAGCCTGACACCAGGCTGAGAAGTACCCGCATCCGATACAGCAACCTGGAAAAGCTGCGCCGGCACGACTTTGCCCATTTGACCGCCGCCGAGCTGGAACAGGTGAAAGAGCTGATGCGCCAGTTTTCCTGGTCCCCGCCGCTCCGTAAGACGCGGCGCAAAATAGCTGCCAGACGAGGAACGGACCTTGATTTGAGGCGTCTCTTTCGAACTAGCCTGAGGTTTGAAGGGTGGCCGCTCTCGCTGACCTGGAGATCCCGGAAGATACGCTACCGACCGCTGGTTCTGATCTGCGATGTCAGTGGCTCGATGGAGCCTTACGCACGGATCCTCCTTCAATTCTCCTATGTTCTGAGCAGGGGATGGAAGCACGTCGAGGTCTTTCTTTTCAGCACTAGGCTCACCCGGATTACTCATCAACTTCGGCATAAAGACATCGACGTGGCCCTGGATCGCGCCGTCTCCATCGCCCCTGATTGGGGCGGAGGCACCCGGATCGGAGAAGCGCTGAGAGATTTCAACTACCGCTGGTCGCGCCGGGTACTCGGCGGCGGTCCAGTTGTCTTGATCATCAGCGACGGATGGGATCGGGGAGAAACCAATCGCCTGGCTGAGGAAATGGACCGTCTGCGCAGAAGTTGCCATACTCTGATCTGGCTGAATCCGCTTTTGGGTACTCCCGGGTACCAGCCTCTCACGCTAGGGATTGTAGCGGCTCTGCCCAGGGTGGACTTCTTCTTGCCAGCGCACAATCTCCTGAGCCTGGAACGCCTGGGTTCTATGCTACAGGGAGTGTCCCTCGCCACGCATCCATATCCGCGACCAGGAGACGCAGTGGGGGCGTCGTGGGGTGTCCGGGTCCGGCCACCTCAACTGAGGGGGCATTCTGCATGAGTGTGTCGGGAATTCTGCTGGCCGCAGGCCGGTCTCTTCGGTTTGGTGACGAAGCGAAGCAGCTGCTCGATTTCGACGGCGAGCCGCTGGTTCGAAGAATCGCCCGGGCAGCTTGCCTCTCCACACTCGGGGAGGTCGTCGTAGTGACGGGCTATCGAGCTTCCGAAATGGAGGCGGCCTTAGAGGGGCTGGGGGTGAGAACTATTCTCAACCCCCGCTATCGAGATGGTTTGAGCACTTCCATTGGGGTGGGGATCCAAAACGTAACGACCTGTGCGGGGGGCGCACTCATTATGACCGCGGATCAGCCATTTTTGAGTACGGAAGTGATGGACCAAATCGTTTCAGCGTATGCTGGCACGGGAGCTGCCATCGTGGGCCCGGTGTTCGAGGGCCGGCACGGCTCCCCGGTGTTGTTCGACCGCAGCCTGTTCGTCGAGCTCCTGGAACTGAGGAATGATGAGGGAGGTCGACAAATCATCCAGCGGAGCCCCGGCATGCTGGAAGCAGTGGAGCTCGGAAGTGCCCTGCCTCTGACCGACATCGATACGCGGGCGGAATACGAGCGCCTGCTCGGATACACTAGTGCGGCGAGTTATAAATTCTGAAACCTGGCCCTCCGCCGTCAGTCGCAGAATGATCCTCACACTTTCGGCCGGGTCCTTTGGGACTGGAGACTGGGAGAGAGCTTGCCGACAGCAAGCGGAGTGAACCAGAATCGATGATGCGTTGTTCCAGCCCCGACGAGCGGGAGAAAGAAAAGGACTCCGATTGTTGAATCTGGTCGAATCGATGACCTCGGCCTGGCAGCGGGGGGAGAGGGTCTTTCTGGCGACCGTCGTCAGTGTCGAGGGTTCTGCTTATCGCCACGAGGGAGCCAAGTTACTCGTTTTTGAAGATGGGAGCTACCAGGGAATGATTTCCGGAGGCTGCCTGGAACCCGAGATTGGCGCGACTGTGTCCCGGTTCGACGTTGGGGAGCCCATATATCGACACTTCGATCTCCGCGATGACTCCGTATTCGGACTAGGGATGGGCTGCGGGGGCATGGTGGGAGTGTTCATTGAGCCGGCTCTGGACGGACCCGTCTGGAGATCCTGGCTGCAAACCTTCGAAAGAAACAGCCCCTCAGTTAGAGCCCTTGTCTATCAATCGGACGTCGCAGACGTCGCTGTCGGGGCATTCCTGGTGATCGAGGAGAACTGCCACAGGGGATCCACGGGCGACGAAGGCCTGGACCGGGAGGTCCTGGCGCGGTCCAGGGCGTTGCTTGAGAGCGATGGGGGAGCGAGCAGAGAACTAGATTTAGAGGGTCTCCGCCTGCTGCTGGATGTTTCTCTTGCGCCTCCCCGGCTGGTGATTTTCGGAGGTGGAGATGATGCTATCCCGGTAGCGAGGCTGGCCCATATGACTGGTTTCGGGGTGACTGTCGTGGATGCCCGCGCCAGTTTCGTCACTTCGGAGCGGTTTCCCGAATCTCGCCTAATCATTGTGCCACCAGAGCAGTACAGCGAAGTAGGTCTGCGCCCGAAGGACTTGATCATCATCATGCATCATCACCTTGCAAAGGATGCGGTGGCCCTCGGTCAGGCCCTCCAGAATAGGTGCAAATACATTGGTTTGCTGGGACCTCCGCATCGCTTTGAAAAAGTCAAAGAGCTGCTCGAACAGGACGCCCACCCATTCGGTGCTTTCGATTTTTCCCGGATCGATACGCCGATAGGAGTCGATATCGGCGCTCGAGGACCGGAGGAAATTGCCCTCAGCATTATGGCCAAACTGGTTTCGGTCAGGCGGGGGAGCAGCCGGCTGGATCAAGTCTGACCGATCTGAAGTTCCGGGTCTCGACTTTCCAGCTGCGTCGCCCGGTAGGACTGAAATGAATTCCAAAGCTCTTCGTCTTCTCTGGATTCTTCTCGTCCCGGCAATGAACTTTTCCTATTATTGGTCGTCGCTCGGGAGCTATTTTGTTTCCGAGGACTTTATTTTCCTGGTCCGGTCGCAAGACCCGTGGCAAACATTCGGGTCTCTCCAGGACAGATGGGTTCTCCCTGTGGGCCTGGTTTTCTGGAAACTTACGGTAGAGTTGTTCGGATACTCGGCTCCGGCTCACCGTCTTTGTAATCTCCTCGTCCATTTCCTTAACGTGGCCCTTTTTTACCGGCTGTTGCGTGCGACGATCCAAGACAGGGAGGTGAGCCTTCTGGCAGTGGTCATTTTCTGTCTCTTCCTCATTCATCCCGAGGCAGTGCCAGGGCTCTCCGGGCACGGTGGTCTACCGATGGAACTAAAGCCATTTTGAAGCTCAGTAGGTCTGCTTGGTTTTCCGACCAGAGCGCGTCTTCAGTCGCACTATTTCTGAGTTCCGCGTTCCGTGCTCGGCATGTCGATCTCTCAGCTTCTCAGCCGGTTGAGGCGCCCATCGGCCCCGTGGTGATCGCCTTGCGTCGGTACCGTTGGGCGTCCGCAGTGCGGCCTGCGAGCCTTTCACCACGGACTGGTAGAATTTATTCTTGAGTATGCCATCGTTCGAGCCACGCCCCTGTATCGGAGTTGACATTGGTGGGACCAACATGAGAGCCACCGTCGTCGATTCGAATCATCATCCGGTTCGAGCTTTGCGCAGGAAGACCAGGGCTCACCTGGGATATCAATCCGTGCTTGATCGAATCGGGGAGATTGTTGCACTGCTGCGGGACGAGGTGGGTCTGAAGCGGGAACAGATCTCTGGACTCGGAGTTGGAGTTCCGGGGCCGGTAGACATGACCCACGGGAAGGTGATGGACGCCCCTAATCTAGGTTGGAAGCAGCTCGGTATCCGTGATTCTCTGGAGAGAATCACGGGTTTGTCCACGACCCTGGACAACGATGTCAACCTGGCTCTTTACGGCGAGGTAAAGGCTGGGGCCGCCGTTGAGTATGAGGATTGTCTCGGAATTTGGACTGGGACTGGGGTCGGAGGAGCTCTGGTGCTCTCGGGTCGGCTCTACCGCGGACCCCAGTCTACTGCAGGGGAGATCGGCCATACCACGGTGCTGCCGGGTGCAGGCCTGGGCCGAGAAACCCTGGAGCAGCTTGCAAGTCGTACAGCTATCGTGGGGACGCTGACGGATCTGATACGGTCAAACCATCCGAGCACTCTCAGTGCGATGGTGGATGCCGACTTCGCTCAGATCAAGTCGAAAATTGTGTCCAGGGCCGTTCTGGCCGGCGACTCGCTTGCCATTCGGGTTGTCCGCGATGCGGCGCGCCTTACTGGCATCGCAGCCGCCAATCTCATAACCACCCTTAGTCTTCCCTGTGTCGTGCTGGGCGGCGGTCTGGCCACGGCGCTGGGCGCTCCCTGGGCCGAGTGGGTCGGTGAATCTGTAGCTGAGCACGTGTGGCCTGAATCCTTGCCGGAAGTTAAGGTGCTGATCGCCGCGCTTGGAGATGACTCTGGAACTATTGGAGCTGCCATCGCGGCCAGGGAGCGTTGCGGATCAGACTGAGGGGTCACGGAGACGGGTGCGGCCCGGCAACTCAAATGGCGTCCCGTCAGGTCCCTGAAGTTGTGAAACGAAGCCTCGCCGCTTGACAGGCTGCTAGGGAGAATTAGCCGAATAATTTCAGCAGTACGAAGACCAGAATGCCCGTTGTGGACATATAGAGCCAGGCCGGGAAGGTGAAACGGGCAAGTTTTCTATGGTTGTGAAAACTGCCCGTGAAGGCGAGGTATAGCGTTGTCAGAATCAAGGGGAGTGTGATGGCTGCAGTCAGGACGTGGCTGAGCAGGATTGCCCAATACACTGTCTTTGCCCACCAGACACCCAAAAAGGGAGTGTTCCCGTGCAGGAAATGGTGGGTGATATAGCTGACCAGGAACACCACAGTGAAACAGCAGGAACTCAGCACAAAGCGCATGTGGACTCTGGCACGACCGCGCCGAATGGCCCGAACGCCCAGGATCAGGCAAGTCGCACTCAGAGTGTTCAAGGTGGCATTGAGGGCCGGGAGAAAAAGGAATTGATCGCTGAAGCCGTCAGCCGGCTCTTTTATGTACAAAATCCAAAGCAAAAAGGCGACCACAGAAATGCTTACCAGAAGGATCAAGGTCAGAACAGACGGACTTACCCCGATCTTTGACCCGAGGCCGTAGAGCTTCAGATTGTAGTTCAACAAATTCTGCATTTTTTCGTTAAGATACTACTACTGAGTAGGTCGTAATTCCAGATATTACACCTCTTGCCAACGATTCAGGGGCCGTAACCTGGTTTCTCCCGCTTCCGATGTATTTTCCTGCAGGCACCTCTTGGGTTGGGCGAGATCACGGCGCATAGGCGCGCCTCCTGCTGTGGGCGGCCATCACGAGACAACATTCGGTCCGGACTTGTTCTAAGGGCCTTTGAAGGCATCGGAGCCAGTACACACTGTTGACTGATTTTAAGTTTAGATTAGACTCGTCTACCCGGCAACACGATGGCGGTCTCTAACGTTACAATAGTCTCTATGCGCAAACATCCTCCGGCATTTGCCCTGCTGTGGTTGGCCCTGGCCTGGAGCCTCTATGGGCAGGACATGGAGCTGAAAGCAAGGTCTATGTTAAAGGGTACCCTCCCTATCGGGTTCCCAACGGAAATCCTGGATGCGGGGTTTGCCGTCATCGAGCTGACCATAATCAACAAGGGTGAATCGTCGAAGGAAGTGAGTCCCGATACAATTCTGACGTGGTCGCCCAAGAAAAAGCGGCTATCCCGTGTACTGCCCTCCAAGATTATGCCCAGAATGATGAAATTCTACCGGGGTCAGAATAGAATTGGCGGAGACATCTACACGGGCTCCAGTCTCCCTCCAGGAGGGAATTCGGGGGGCGTGACTGCCGGTTCTAGGGCCAGGTCATATTCGGTCGTAGCCATCCAGCAACTACGGATTATCCTGGAAGGGTATCAATTGAAAAAAGGCGCTCTGGAAGGGGGAGAATCCATTCAGGGTTACATTTACGTCAAGTCGAAGAAGCGGGGTGTGCAGTTGGCAGGGGGAAAGGTAGAAATAGACCAAACAAGCGCCGTGATTGAGTGAGGTTCTGGATCGTTTCTGGGTACTAGCTGTTGTTGAAAGTTGAAAATTGGGAATTTTGGAGGGCAGATTTCTCCCACTTTGTGATCCACGTTCTTAACTCAACTAAATTCTAGACTTTAAATTATAATAACTTATAAATAAAAGGAAAAACTTATACGTAATCCTTCAACGAATGGAGCCAGGCGAGCGACTGTGATCTGAAGGGTACTGAATATCCAGGAGAGCAGAATGATAAAACCGGCAAGGATTCCGAAAAGGCTGGCCGGGTGGGGAAGTGCATTTTCCAGCCGTTCCTGGCGGTTCATCTGAATGCGCTCACCCTGGTTGGGAAAAGTCTGAATCCTGCGTCAACTGTCGTGTCAGATTCGGAAAATTCTCTTGTACCAGGGGATCCCCAAGCGTTTCAGTTCTTCGCGGTGCCGCTGGCGGCTGAGCTTCTGCAGGAAGGCGTTTCCCCCCGACTGGTGGCAGTCCTTGTACTTGCGCCCGCTTCCACAGGGACAGGGCTCGTTCCTGCCCACGCGGAGCGATTTCCTAGGATCCTGAAAGGGACCGGACTTGAGCATCTGACGTGTGATTTTCTGAGTTTTTTTTCTGGCCATTGCAGTAGGGGGGATGATGCCTCCACCAAGATTGAATCATTTTCCCTTTTTCCTGGTCAACTCTCCCACCTAGCTCGACCCCTTTGGGAGTTCCTGGCTCCCACCACCTGGCCATCTTGCCGAATTCCAACACAGTAGGCTCCACCAAAGTAGGTCGACAGAGATTTCCAGTACCTTACCTGGTAGGCGATTTACTCCAGCGCTTGTCGGGTATTTTCTCCGAAGCCTGGTACTCACTTCAGGACGCCGTCCTCAGAGTGGAGCCCACGGACGTTGCACCGCACTTTCGAGGGAAAACTCAAAATCAATGAGTTTGGAGATCACCGGAAGGAGCGAAGTTCTGATTCGGGTGATTGCCCCGCTTCCGATGACAGCTCAACTCAATGATCCTAGAGAACAAGGGTGGGGTGCTCATCGTGGGGATTGTATGTCCGGGGGCCCGTCGTGTCTTGGCCGAAGTTTTCTTCGGCCTTGTCGCTCTCGAAGTTAGGTCGGAAGAACACTAAACCTCTAACTCGTGTCCTGGTATACTCGGGCTCGGTCGCCAGGATGAGAAATCAGTCCGGCCCATCCCTTCGCTACAAGAAGCGTGAGTGGTGGGCGATACTGGACTCGAACCAGTGACCTCCGCCGTGTGAAGACGGCGCTCTAACCAGCTGAGCTAATCGCCCATCGAAAGGATCCGACATTCTAGAGAACGGCCGAAGTTGTGTCAAATGAGTGAAAAACTGGACCTGGTGATAATAGGGGCAGGGGCTACCGGCCTTGCATGTGGAATTGAAGCGAAGCGTCGCAATCTCAAGTTCTGTATTTATGACAAGGGTACGGTTGTGAATTCCATTTACCGGTTCCCCGTCAATATGCAGTTCTTCACCACGGCGGATCTCCTAGAAATCGGGGGCCTTCCGTTGACGTCGCCGTCCCAAAAGCCGCGTCGTGATGAGGTGCTCAAGTACTACCGCCGCGTTGCACAGCACTATGATCTCCCCGTTCGAGACTATGAAAAGGTCTCGAGTGTTACGGGATCCGACGGGGATTTTCAGATCTCAAGTACAGACCGGTTTGAAGAAAACCACATAGTGAACTCCTGCAAGGTGATTGTCGCGACAGGCTATTATGACAATCCCAATATGATGAGCATTCCGGGGGAGGAACTGGACAAGGTGCAACACTATTATAGTGAGGCTCATCCATTCTTTGGAAAGCGGGTTGCAGTCATTGGAGGTAAGAACTCCTCCGTTGAGACGGCCCTGGACCTGTACAGGAACCACGTTGACGTAACCCTGGTTTATCGGGGTCCGGCACTGGGTAGGCACATCAAGTACTGGATTCTTCCGGACATTCAGAACCGGATTCGCAAAGGTGAGATCCGGGCATTTCTGTCCACGGAGGTCATCGAAATCCGCCCTCGGGAAATCGTGCTCGAGACGTCGGAGGGAATCACGACGCTTCCCAACGATTTCGTTCTTGCCATGACGGGCTATCATCCGGAGGTTAGCTTCCTCAAAAGTATGGGCATTGAGTTTGAGACTGAGACACTGATTCCAAAGCACGACCCCGAAACCCTGGAGACCAATGTAAAGGGGCTCTACGTTGCCGGAGCCATCGTGGCTGGTCGAATGACCAACCGAATTTTCATTGAGAACGGCCGGTTTCACGGAGAACAGATCTTCCGACACTGGCCACAGCGCCAGCAGATCGGATAAAAGCCGGTCGAAACGATGTTTAGAATTGCCATCGTGGGGCGTCCCAACGTGGGCAAGTCGGCCCTTTTCAACCGGCTGACCAGGAGCCGCAAAGCCATCGTTGGCAATGAGCCCGGCATTACACGCGACCGGGTTTACGGCAGGGCCCGTCTGGACGACCGGGAGGCCGAGATCGTCGACACAGGGGGAATCGTGCCTGATGACCAGGATGTCATCCCGGAGCACGTTTTAAGTCAGGCTAGGACCGCCATCCGGGAATCAGACCTGGTCCTCCTGGTTGTAGATGGGCGGGGCGGTCCAACCCACCTCGACGTTTCTCTCGTCAAGCTCCTCAGGCAGTTGGGTCAGAGGTTTTACCTGGTCGTCAACAAGCTGGATGTTCCGAAAGTGGATGACCTGATCCACTCGTTTCACGAATTGGGCGTGGAATCGCTTTATGGCGTCTCTGCCGAGCATGGTCGTGGGCTCGACCGTCTGGCCGAGGATCTGATCCCGCTGATCCCCGGGGGTAGTACGGAAGAGGTTTCCGTGGAGACGCGAGTTGCGATCATCGGCCGCCCCAACATGGGTAAGTCCTCCCTTCTGAATCGGCTGGCGGGACAGGAGCGGTCGATCGTGACCGAGATCCCAGGGACGACGCGTGATTCAATCGACACTCGGATTTTTCACGAGGGAAGAACGTACCGGCTCATCGACACGGCGGGGATCCGACAAAAGGGGAGGACCAGGGGGCTGGTTGAAAAAATGAGTATGGTGATGGCCCGAAAGAGTATCGGGCGCTGTGATGTGGCCCTGCTCATGCTAGATGCTCAGGAGGGTGCCACCAGGCTGGACGCAACGATTGGTGGCTACGCACAGGATGAGGGGAAGTCCCTGATCGTTGTTATCAACAAATGGGATCTGATTGACAAAGACACTCATACAGCCCATGAGCTGGAGGAGAAGTTTCGGTTTCGCATGCGCTTTCTGGACTATGCTCCTATGGTTTTTGTGTCCGCCAAGACGGGCCAGCGAGTTTTCAAGCTCCTGGACTACGTTGATCGAGCCGGCCGGGCTCGACGGTTTCGAATACCGACGGCGGAGCTGAATCGACTGGTCGAGCGCCGGATTCAGTCACGGATTCCCTCGGCCGGAAGAGAGCGACATCCGTTGTTGTATGTTTCTCAGGTAGCCACCGCTCCTCCCACCTTCGTTCTCTTCACCCGGACCAGGAAGAGGCTCCATTTCTCCATCGAGCGATTCTTCGTGAATCAGCTCAGAGAGGCGTATGATTTCTACGCCACGCCCGTCCGCGTCTTTCAGCGGATACGGGCCACGATCAGGTCCCGTTCGTCCTGACGATGATCTCCAGAGCGCAACCGCCCACGGGCCTTTCACGATGGTACGAAAGGCTGCTTGACAGCTCTCTAGTCCCTGCCTATCATTCATTTTCGAGGCGATTCATTGATCAAAGCGGATCTGGCTAGGGCTGTCTACGAAACACACGGCGGAATCTCCCAGAAGGAAGCAAGGGAGATTGTTGACGTGATCATAACTCATATAAAAAACGCCCTGATCAGCGGGCAAAACGTAAAGCTCTCCGGCTTTGGATCGATCAATTTGATCCATCGAAGGGCGCGGTCAGGCCGGAACCCGCAGACGGGCCATCGAATTCGCCTTAAGCCAAGCACATACGTCACCTTCCGACCCTCGAGAAAAGTGGTCTGAGTGCCCATATGCCTCGAACGGGACAAAAACTTTTTCACAAAATCGGAGAAGTCTGCGAGATCTGTGGCGTGGAACCACATGTTCTCCGTTACTGGGAATCCGAGTTTCCCACCCTTTCGCCGGGCAAGAACCGCGCCGGACAGAGGATCTACAGGGCCCGGGATCTGGAGCTGATCAGCACGATCAGCCACCTTCTGTACGAAGAAGGCTTCACGATAGCAGGGGCCAGAAAGAAGCTCACTGACCAGGCCGGGGCCCGTGGGCTCCCCTTGTTCAAGCAACCAGATCTATCCTCTCGCAAGGTCTACTTACGGATTAGAAAAGAACTCGAATCATTGGCAGACGATCTCCGCAAAAAGGTTCTGTCCTAGCAGCCCTTATCTAGACTCCTTCTTTCGAGGGTCCTGGTTGAATGCTTCGACTTCAGTTGATGTTGGCCCGGGCACTTTAGATGCCGTCTCAGTCTAAGGGCGGAGTCCATTTCATCATGGTGAAAGGCCTACGGGGTGGGCTGGACCTCATTCGACGAGAATGGTTCTTCGCCCTTCAACCTTGATACGGTTCTGGCATACCAGGCGAAGGGCCTCGGGGTAGATTTCGTGCTCGATCTCCAGGATCCGGGCAGAGAGTGTCTCTTCATCATCGTCGTCCATCACCGGGACGGCCCGCTGGATGATGATGGGGCCATGATCCAGTTCTTCATCTACAAAGTGGACTGTGCAGCCAGAGACTTTGGCGCCCCACGCAATGGCCTGTTGCTGAGCGTGCAGACCGGGAAAAGAAGGCAGCAGGGAGGGATGAATGTTGAGAATACCGGTCGGGAAACTTTGCACAAAGAAGGGACTCAACAGCCTCATGAATCCGGCCAGGCAAACAATCTGCGTGCCGGCCTCTTGAAGTCTGCACACCACCTCCCTGTCGAATTCCTCTCTCGATTTTCCCAGGGGCTGGATGCACCAGTTTGCGTAACCCTTGTCCCGTGCCCATTCGAGACCGGGGGCCTCTGAAAGGTCGGAGACGACGGCGACGATGCGGGCCGGGATCTTGCCTTGCTCAATAGCGGCTGCGAGAGCTATGAAATTGGAACCCCTTCCGCTCAGGAGAACAGCAACGTTTTTCATTGCAACTGAACTTCCTGGTTGCCCTCCCTGATCTCGCCAACCACAAAATATGGTTCATTCCGGTTTTGAAGGTATCCCTGAACCCGATCGAAGCGTTGAGGAGAAACGACCAGAATGATTCCCAATCCCATATTGAAGGTTCGATACATCTCCTGCTGAGCAATACCACCCAGGCTACGAATTAACCGAAAAATAGGTAGGACCTCCCAGCTTCCTTCTTCTACAATTGCGTCTAGGTGAGAGGGCAGGATTCGATCAAGATTGCCGGGAATACCTCCGCCCGTGACGTGCGCAACCGCATGGAGATCATCTGCCTGAATCAGCTCTCGGAGAACGGGAAGATAGTTACGATGTGGTTCCAGCAGTTCCTCACCTAGAGATCTGCCTACATCCTCGATATGTGCACCGGGTGGGATTCCCTTCACCTCAAAAAAGAGCTTTCTAACCAGCGAGAAGCCGTTCGTGTGCAGGCCAGACGAGGGAAGTCCGAGCAAAAGGTCTCCCTTTACAACACGCTCTGGACCCAGAAGCTTGGCCTGGTCGGCCACCCCCACTACGAAGCCCGCCAGATCATACTCCCCATCGGAATAAAAATCCGGCATTTCGGCGGTCTCCCCTCCCAACAAGGCACAATGGGACTCGCGGCAGGCACGTGCCAGACCGCTCACAACGGCCTCTATCACACCCGGGTCCAGACGTCCGGAAGCAATGTAGTCCATGAAGAACAGCGGCAGGGCGCCCTGGACAAGGATATCGTTAACGCAGTGGGAGACCAGATCGATGCCGACTGTTTCGTGGACACCCGTCATGAAGGCTATTTTCAGCTTGGTACCGACTCCATCAACGCTCGATACGAGGACCGGGATTTGCAGGCTCGAAAAATCAGGCCGGAACAATGCCCCGAAGAGACCTATGTCACCTATGACCTCCGGGGTAAAGGTGTCGCGTGCCAGATTCTTGATACGCTCCTTGGCCTGGTTGGCCCGCTGGATATCCACACCCGCGCCCGCGTACGTGAGGCCAGCCCCGGCATCAGCTTTTCTGGAGCGTTGCCTTTGTTCGCTCATAGAGAGCCACCATGGGCTGGGACTAAGATCTCTCCAACTCGAAGAGTACTTTCTGCGATGTCCGAGGCGTGCGGGGAATGGGGTAGTCCCGATCGAAACAGGCTGAGCAAAAACCGTTTCCGGCTCGCACTGCGTCCTTCATGCCCTCCACGCTCAGGTATGCGAGGCTATCGGCCTGGATGTGTTTCCGGATCTCTTCCACACTCATCTGATTGGCTATCAGCTCGGAATAGGTAGGTGTGTCAATGCCGTAATGACAGGGAGAGATAGTGGGTGGGGAGGCGACTCGCATGTGTACTTCGGCAGCTCCGGAGCTGCGCAGCATCTCGACAATCTTCTTGCTGGTCGTACCCCTTACGATTGAATCGTCGATTACGATCAAGCGCTGATTTTTCAGCAGCTCACGAATGGGATTCAGTTTGACCTTGACTCCGAAATGACGGATGGATCGCTTTGGTTCGATGAAGGTTCGACCCACGTAGTGGTTTCGGATCAAACCAAACTGAAAGGGAATACCGGAGGCACTGGCGAACCCGAGGGCCGCAGTTACACCCGAGTCCGGTACCGGAAGCACGAAATCCGCCTCTTCCGGGTGTTCCAAAGCGAGTTGCTGACCCATACGGTAGCGGCTGGCATGAACACTTTTTTCGAACACCTTCGAGTCTGGTCGGGCAAAGTAGACGTGCTCGAAGATGCAGTGCGCGGTTCGCTGCGGCTCAACGATGGTCCATGAAGCCAGGTGTTCCCCCTGCATCTGGACGGCCTCGCCCGGATTGACGTCCCGGACATATTTCGCCCCGATCAGATCAAAGGCACAGGTTTCCGATGCGACAACCCAGCTGTCATTCAGTTTGCCTAGGCAGAGAGGGCGGACGCCAAACGGATCCCTAGCCGCCCAGATGCCCTCCGGGCTGGCCAGCACCAGAGAAAAGGCTCCCGCTACTCTCCCGAAGACCTCTCGAATAGCTTCTCCTATGTCCCGGTGCCGGGAACGTGCCAGAAGATGAAGCATGACCTCGCTGTCGGTGGTAGACCGAAAAATTGCTCCCTGGGCCTCGAGTTCCAAGCGGATCTGTTCCGCCTGCAGGAGATTGCCGTTGTGTCCCAGGGCCATCTGACCTCGCACCGAGTCGGTCACAATGGGCTGGGCATTGGCTAGATTGCTCTCCCCGGTAGTCGAGTAGCGGACGTGCCCGATTGCGGCTGTCCCTGCGAGACCGTTCAACTCTTTGTCGCTAAATACGTCCGCCACGTATCCCATTCCGTGGCGCTGATGGAGTTGACCATGGTTCAGAGTAACAATGCCCGCCGATTCCTGGCCTCTGTGCTGCAGCGCATAGAGCCCCAGATACGTCATCCTCGCCGCTTCAGGATGTTGTGAAATGGCGAAGACACCACATTCGTCGTGAAACTTGTCGTCAAGGAACGCTGTACTCCATCCAGACTTCAATTGTGAAAAGCCTCCTCAAAAGAAGACTCCCAGGCGTGCTTCAACTCGTGGACCGAAACGTTGATCAGGTTCCGTTGGTTCAAGGTGATCTCGAAATCGTTTTCTCCCACCACTCCGATCCGGGTTACTGGAACTCCTCTAAATTGTTGCAAAAAATGAGTTTCGTCATCCTTGTGAATTGAAACGACAGCTCTGGATGAAGTTTCGCTGAGTAGAAAGTGGTCAGGTCGTAGCCTCCCGGATTCAAATTCCGCCTTCAGGCCCAGAGATCCATACAGGCACGATTCCACAAGGCCAAAAAGTAGACCTCCCTCGGAGAGATCGTGGGCCGAACGGATGAGTCCCGCCCGAATAGCAGATAGAAGTCTCTCCTGTAGTCTTTTTTCCACCCGCATGTCCAGACTTGGTATGGGGCCCTCGAGGGGAGTCCCAAGCAGCTGCAAGTAGACGCTGCCGCCAAGTTCGGCTCGCGTTTCTCCCAGCACAAACACTATGTGGCCTGCTTTCTGGAAGCTCGAAGGACAGACATTCTCCAGTCTTTCGACTTTTCCAATCATGCCGATCACCGGTGTGGGTAGAATCCCCGTCCCGTCCGTTTCATTATAGAAGCTTACGTTCCCTCCTGTAATCGGAGTGCCAAAGAACGTGCAAGCTTGTCCCATGCCTGCAACGGCCTCCGCAAACTGCCACATCACTTCCGGATTTTCCGGATTGGCGAAGTTCAGACAGTTTGTGGCAGCCAGGGGTAGAGCTCCCGAACAGACCAGATTTCGGCAACTCTCCGCGACTGCGTGCTGAGCTCCCCGCCGTGGATCCAGGTAACAGAAGAAGGGATTCCCGTCCAGGCTCATAGCTAGAGCCCCACTCCCCTGCTTCAGCCTGAGCACGGCAGCATCGCTGCCGGGGCCCACCACCGTGTTGGTCTGTACCTGATAGTCATACTGCCGATACACCCAAAGGCGGCTGCACAGTTGAGATGAGACCGCCATGTTTGTGAGCAGCTTATTGTAGTCTTCAGGTTCGGAAAACGTCCGCTCTCTCCAGTCGGCCAGGGTTTCCAGATAGGCCGGGCGCCTGGTGGGTCGTGCATAGGCCGGAGCTTCATCGGTAAGGGCCCGGTTGGGGATTTCGGCTACCTTGGTCCCCCGGTCATAAACCACCAGGTTTCCGTGATCCTTCACTTCGCCAATCACAACGGCATCGAGGTCCCATTTAGAAAAGATTTTCTTCACGTTCTCCTCGCTGCCTTTTTGGCACACGAGGAGCATCCTTTCCTGGGATTCCGAAAGCATGAGCTCGTATGGACTCATTCCCGGTTCACGCTGAGGGACTCGGTCCAGATGGATTTCGACCCCTCGATCTGCCCGTCCTCCCATTTCACAGGAAGAGCAGGTCAAACCGGCTCCTCCCATGTCCTGAATCCCGACGATCATACCGGAGTGCATAGCTTCCAGGCAGGCTTCCAGGAGGAGCTTTTGCAGGAACGGGTCCCCCACCTGCACAGTGGGTCGCTTAGAGTCTTCGCCCTCCTCGAATTGCTCGGAGGCCATGGTCACTCCGTGGATTCCATCCCGTCCTGTCTTTGCACCCACATAGATTACGGGATTGCCGACACCCGAAGCTCTTGCGTAAAAAATGCTTTCCCTGGGAGCAACCCCGAGGCAGTACACGTTGACGAGTGGGTTGCTGCCGTAGTGTTCTTCGAAAATTACTTCTCCGCCAACCGTCGGAATGCCCATACAGTTCCCGTAGCCCCCGACCCCTGCGACGACTCCTTCCATGATGTACTGATTGCGGGTCCGGGCAAGCGGACCAAAGTGCAGGGCGTTCATGACAGCGATGGGCCGGGCACCCATGGTGAAGACGTCGCGAATGATCCCACCTACTCCCGTGGCCGCTCCCTGGTAGGGTTCGATAAAGGATGGATGGTTGTGTGACTCGATCTTGAAGACAGCCGTCTGGCCGTCCCCAATATCCACGACGCCGGCGTTTTCCCCAGGTCCCTGGATCACCTGGGCGCCTTCGATTGGAAGCTTCTTGAGGTGAGTCCGTGAGCTTTTGTAGCTGCAGTGCTCGGACCACATCACGGAGAATATGCCGAGCTCCGTGAGATTGGGAGTACGACCCAGGCTCCCGCAAATTTCCTCAAACTCTTCCGGGGTCAGGCCATGGCTGGCAACGAGCTCGGACGTGATTTTCACGTTTCCGTTGTTATGCAAGTGAGTACTAGCTCCGGACCTCTCTGAGAGATCCGACAATGGAAGCGAAAAGCCTGAGTCCATCGGCCGACCCCAGAAGAGCCTCCGAGGCCCGTTCCGGGTGTGGCATCATGCCCAGGACATTACCTCCCGAATTGACGATCCCGGCGATGTTATTAAGGGAACCGTTGGGGTTGGCTTGTGGCGTTACCCTCCCGTCCCTATCGACATAACGAAAGATAACCTGGCCGTCTGCCTCCAGTGCATCCAGCTCAGCCGGCGGAAGGAAAAAGCTGCCATCGTTATGAGCGATCGGAATCTGGAGGCGTTCCCCCTCGCTTAGGCCAGAAGTAAAGGGGGTGTTCGCCTGTTCAGTACGAAGAAACACGGGTTGACAGAGAAACTTCAGCCTGGCATTTCTGAGCAGAGCTCCGGGCAACAGACCCGCTTCCTGCAGGATCTGGAAACCGTTGCAGATGCCCAGGACCAGACCGCCCCGGTCTGCATGTTTCTTGACACTTTCCATGATCGGGGAAAACTTAGCGATGGCGCCGCTACGCAGGTAATCACCGTAGGAAAATCCCCCGGGAAGGATGATGATATCCACATCCCGCAGGTTCAGATCCTGATGCCAGAGGAAAACCACCTCCCCTTCAGCGACATGCTTGATCACGAAATATGTGTCATGATCACAATTCGAGCCCGGAAAGACGACCACACCAAATTTCACGATATTTGCCGGATCTCAAAATCTTCAATAATGGGGTTTGAGAGTACGTCCGCGGCAATCTGCTCGCTGAGTCGGGTGACTACAGCCTCGTCTTCGTCGTCGATCTCAAGCTCGAAGTAACGGCCCTGGCGAACCTGGGATACTTCTTCATGCCCCAGTTTCTTGAGCGAGCGCTGGATCGCCTGACCCTGTGGATCTAGCACTTCTTGTTTCAGCTTGACAACGATCTGGACCTTCATGAGAAATGCAGCCCCTCCTGTCGCTTTCGCGAACGCGGTCATTCTAGCAGTCCATGGTGATAGTCGCTAGCGGGCGCAAACCCTCCTCGCCGATGCGCTTCGACGTGGTCTGCGTCGGTTCGCCTTGCATCTGGGACCACGGCGCCCGTAGCGCGACCCTCGGGACTTTCACCACGGGCTGCTGACACTATTAGGTGTCGAGCAGATCCACCTGATCCACTACTCCCACGACCGCCGCGTCCACCGGTGTGTAAAACTCCCCCAGGACGTTCATGGCCGCCCATCCATCGAGGGTGCAGAGCACTCGGTCGCCCACGCCGGAGTCGGCTCCATCGATGGCAAGGACCTGTTCGCCACGCTCCTCTCCTTTGGGAGTAAGAGGCTGAACGAGAAGAAGTTTCTGTCCCTCGAAACAGGAATCCTTCTTAGTAGAAAAAAGCTGATCGACTACTCTTCCGATGATCATGTCGGGGAGCCCGGAAAGTTGGCCCTATCCAAAATTCCGACAATCGAGCAGTCGGATGGCACACGATCCGGGTACCAGGGGAAGCTTCCCTCTTTCCCGGTTACGTAAAAAACAAGTTCCCCTGGTCCTGCCCCCACCGAGTCAAGGGCTACGCGGATGGGTCCCACGGGATGACCTGTACGGTCGATCGGCCTGACCAGGAGGATTTTGTGGCCGGTCAGTGACGGATCCTTGATGGTAGTGACAACCGTTCCGACGATTTCGCCCAGGTTCATAGTTTGGACGTGGGGGTTCCATCGAAGTCGACGGCGTCGACGATTCCGACAATGGAGCAGTCCACCGGATGATCGGTCAATCCGTTGGCCATCCGGGCTGAACTGCCTCGTACGATGATGACGGTCTCGCCTGCTCCGGCGCCGACTGTGTCGACCGCCACATGGTACCCGGAGGGATTCCCCGTCTCCGGATCGATGGTCTTAACGATGAGTAGCTTTTTCCCCTGGAGCTTCTCGTCCTTACGGGTGGCGACTACGGTCCCGGCAACTTTACCTAGAAGCATGGGTGCTCAGAACCTTCTTTTCGGAATCGGGAAGTTGGTTATTTAGGGATGATGGGAAGACGTTCATCCAGGCTCGAATGGGGTCGCGGTATTACGTGAACGCTTACTAGCTCTCCTACCCGTCGAGCTGCGGCAGCTCCTGCGTCGGTGGCGGCTTTGACCGCGGCTACCTCTCCTCGAACGATGGCTGTCACGAGGCCGCTGCCGATCTTTTCATAGCCAACCAGGGTAACCTTGGCAGCCTTAACCATCGCGTCGGCGGCTTCAACCATGGCAATGAGACCCTTCGTCTCTACCATTCCCAAAGCTTCCAGCGAATCGGCCATTTCCGGTAGTGTCTCCCAGGATTCTGGACCTGCTTATCGGTCCCTGTTCATCTCCAGTACAACTCTCTCAACGATCTCATCGATTTCCCGCGGAGATAACGTGAGAGGGTGTTCGCCGTGGGCAGTTACGGGACAGTCAGTCTGCCGCGAAACTGGAGCATTTATACCATACTTCCCACTGACGTCAAAAAGTTTGTCCACAGATTCCCGAGTGAGTAAACTCTGCTTTCCAAGGATGCGTGTCAGTAAAGAGATCTTGGCAAAATGTTCGAGAATTTCCATGCGGAAAAAGGCCTTTTGCAGATCCGATCCCATAGTGATTGCGCCGTGATTGGCAAGCAGGATTGCGTTGTGTTCGGGGACTAGATCAGTGAGGCTGTTGGCCAGTTCATCGGTGGAAGGAGTCCCGTAGGGCGCGATCGGGACACAGCCCAGAGTGAGTACAACCTCGGGCATAAGGGCTTCACGGAGTGGAAGACCGGCAACCGCGTGTGCGGTTCCGTACACGGGATGTCCGTGACAGACCCCCGTCACGTCAGGACGGCCCCGGTAGACTAGCACGTGCATTTTGATTTCACTGGAAACTCCGCGCCCTCCTTCCAGCTGGTGTCCCTCAAGGTCAGTTGTAACCAGGTCTTCAGGCTGCAGATCTCCCTTGCACAAGCCTGTCGGAGTGGCAAGCAGCCGTTCTCCCATTCGGATCGACAGGTTGCCTTCGTTGGCGCAGATCAGGTCTTTGGCATACATTCTCCGGCCGATCTCACAGATGAGTTCCCGCGCTTGCCATTCGATCATCATCAGCTCCGGGTTCCGAGCTCCCAGTTCCGGGCTGGCACTGGTCGTCACTCCCGCCATTACAGGTTCCACGTTCTACGAACCTTCAACCTGTAACTGTCAACTGTCAACCTTCAACCTTCAACTGTCAACCAGTAACCGGTAAGCCAGTCCCAGAGCAGTCCGGTTCGCTATAATGCAACCTATGCTTGCCCGACTCAGGGGAACGCTGACGGAGAAGTCGGCCGGCCAGATTATCATCGATGTGAACGGGGTAGGATACGAGGTGTTCATCCCTTTCTCCACTTACTATGAACTGGCCGAACCGGGAGACAGAGTCACGCTTCACATTTACACTCATGTTAAAGAAAACGATCTGAGCCTTTATGGATTCTCGACTCAACGGGAAAAGGATCTTTTCAATCTGTTGATCCAAATTTCCGGCATCGGCCCCAAGCTGGGAGTGACTATTCTCTCGGGACTTCCAGCAGAGGAACTGGCCGAAGCGGTCGTGGCAGGTGACCTGGTGCGCTTGCATTCTATTCCGGGGGTGGGAAAGAAGACGGCAGAGCGGATCATTCTCGAGCTCAAGGAGAAGCTCGACCGGTTCCTTCCGGAGAGGTCCTCACAAGATGCTGCAAGGTCTGGCAGCGGGATGGGCGGCGACGTGGTCTCTGCCCTGGTTAATCTTGGTTACCAGAAGGCAGCTGCCGAGAAAGCCGTCAGCGCCATCAATAGGGAAGGGACGAATTGTGGCTTTCAGGCCCTCTTGAGGGGGGCTTTGAGTCACCTTTCTGGCTCTTAGCCAGCGAAGAGGTTGAATCGTTCTTATGGAAGAAGACAATCGCTTCCTCGATCCGTCCTTGAAGGATGGGGATCGATCGCTAGAGAACAGTTTGCGTCCGCGTGCGATGAAGGAGTTCATCGGACAGCCCAGGGTCAAGGAGAGCTTGGGTATCTCTATCCAGGCAGCCCTTCACCGCAGCGATCCCCTCGACCATGTGCTTTTATACGGCCCGCCGGGGCTTGGAAAAACGACCCTGGCTCAGATCATTGCTCAGGAATTGGGTGTGAACTTCAGGAGCACCTCGGGACCAACCGTAGAGAGACGAGGTGATTTGGCAGCAATTCTGACCAACCTGGAACCGAATGATGTGCTCTTCATTGATGAGATTCACCGGCTTCACCCGGCCATCGAGGAAATCCTGTACCCGGCGATGGAGGATTTCAAGATTGACATCATCATCGGCGAGGGACCGGGTGCTCGGTCGATTTCCCTCGAAATTCCCCGGTTTACTCTGGTGGGGGCGACCACACGCAGCGGGCTGTTGACATCTCCTCTGCGGGCACGGTTCGGAATCTTACAGCGACTCGATTTTTATACCCAGGCAGACCTGGCTGAAGTGGTTCAACGATCGGCCGGGATACTCGGGATTGAGGTTGATCCAGGTGGCGCCGGAGAGATTGCAAAGCGCAGCCGTGGTACTCCTAGGATTGCCAACCGTCTGCTCAAGAGAGTCCGGGACTACGCTCAAGTCAGAGAAGACGGCTTTGTGGACGACGCGATTGCCTGCCGGGGGCTGGAGCTCATGAACGTAGATTCGCAAGGACTGGACGAGACCGACCGAAAGCTTCTGTTGACGATCATTGACAAGTTCGATGGAGGTCCGGTGGGCATCAAGACGATCTCGGCTGCGATTTCAGAGGAAACGGATGCCATTGAGGACATCTACGAGCCCTACCTGATCCAGGTAGGTTTCTTGAATCGGACTCGCAGGGGCCGAGTCGCTACACGGCTGGCCTTTGAACACCTGGGAAAAACCTACGACCCAGCACCTCAGAAACGACTCTTCTAAGTCTTCTTCGCTAGGACTCCCGTCCAGTCAAACAGAACTTCCAGTCCCGGTTTGACGAGCTCTCCCAGATGCTTGCACAGATTATCAAGGGCAAGCAGGAAGTCCTTGATCTGACCTTGAGGATCGCACCTGTCTGGGTGCTGTAGGAACCTCCACCGAAGCCGCCTCCGATTTTGCCGAAAGCTCCGTCGAGTCCTTTTTCTTTTTCTCGGTTCCAAACTGCGTGATGCTGCTCACGATCATTGTATTCACTCCCAGGACTTTGCCGATCCGGGCCGCTGTCTTCCAGGTTCTGCTCGGCGAGAATCTTATCCCGCCAGTTTCACTCGATCACACGAAGGGTCCCATTTGTGACAAGTTCAGTGATGATGAGGTCGTAAATTCTTTGTCGATGTCCCAGTTGCCACGCCACCATTGTTGGACGGTTCCGAAATCGAAGTTCATGACAGCAGCGCGTTTTCTGTCTCTGGCCTGGCAAGGTACACTGAACAGGTAGGCAAAACAGAGAACCAAAGGCAATCGCAGTGCCATTTCTAGGTCTTCCGAGTTAGAGCTGGTCACTCTGATGGTTTAGCAGTTCCTACCGGATATAATCCCAGGCTCGTATGGCAGAGGGCTGTTTTTCTCCATTTGTGTTACTGCGAAGGCTCTATGAATGGGTATTGAGCTGGGCTGAGCATCGGTCGGCCCTGTGGGCATTGTTTGGCCTGTCCTTCGCCGAAGCGTCTTTCTTTCCGGTCCCGCCCGATGTCCTTTTGATGGCGATGGCAATCGGAAAACCGCGGCGAGCTCTTCGTTTTGCCCTGGTGTGTCTGGCTGGTTCCCTGTTGGGGGGGCTCTTCGGATATCTGCTGGGTTATCATTTTTACGCCCTGATCGGAAAACCCATCATTGGCCTATACTCGGCTGGCGACCAATACGAAAAGGTGCGTGAACTGTTTAAGACCTGGAATGCCGTCGCCGTCGCCGTGGCCGGGTTTACGCCCATTCCCTTTAAAGTCTTCACGATTGCTGCTGGTGCTTTCCGGGTCAATCTGCTGACTTTTTTCCTGGCGGCAGCCGCGAGCCGGAGCGCCCGCTTCTTTCTTGTTGCGGGATTGATCTACTATTTCGGCCCGGCGGTCAAGGAGAAGATCGATCGCTATTTTAACCAGTTAACGGTCCTTTTCATGATCCTTCTCGTGGGTGGATTTTTGGTTCTGAAGTATGTATTGTAGGAGGCCTTTTTGAGGAGCGGGGCGTGGCGCAGTCTGGCAGCGCGCACGGTTCGGGACCGTGAGGTCGGAGGTTCAAATCCTCTCGCCCCGACCAGCTTGTGTCGACTCCAGAAGGGATTCATTCACGGCACTACTACCTAACTGGACGGGTGCAGGGAGTGGGTTTTCGCTACTATGTATACCGTAAGGCGTTCGAGCTGCAAGTGAAGGGTTGGGTACGAAATCTCGCTGATGGCCGGGTAGAGTGCTGGGCTGAGGCAGATACCAGGGCGTTGGACGTTTTTGAGCGTCATGTGCGGACGGGTCCCAGCCTCGGCCGGGTCAAGTCCATGGAGGTCGAAGCGCAGCGGCCGCGCGGTTATTCTGATTTTTCGATTGAGGTCTAGCAGCCCGCTAATATGGAAGAACTTAAGAAGCTGATCCGAGAAGTGCCGGATTTCCCCAAACCCGGGATCCTTTTCTATGATGTAACGACGCTGCTGAAGGATGCTGCCGGTCTACGCTCGGTTCTTGGCCACTTCGAGGAAACCTTTCGGGATCAACCGATCGACAAAGTAGTGGGGATCGAATCACGGGGATTCATTCTGGCACCAACGATTGCCGCACGGTGCAACGCCGGTTTTGTGCCGATTCGCAAGCGCGGCAAACTTCCGGCGGAGACGATCGAGGCATCCTACGAGTTGGAGTATGGAGTCGACAGCTTGGAGGCACACCTTGACTCCATTGAAGAAGGCGAGAATGTCCTCATTGTGGATGACCTTTTGGCAACCGGAGGCACGGCCCGGGCGGCCCTGGAACTGGTTCGAAGACTGGGCGGAAACATAACCGCCGTGGCATTCTTGATCGAGCTGGAATTTCTGTCGGGTCGCGATCAGCTGGGCGACGTCGAAGTGTTCTCGCTGCTGCGCTACTAGTGGACGGTAATACCTGAAGCGCTAGCGCCTGAGCTACTCTCGACCCCGATCTGGGCCTTGTACCTCCTCGCCGCCATAGTCCTGGCTATGCCTCGTCCACGCGGCCTTGACCTCGGTTCCGAATGGCGCTCGCTCATCCACCAGCGATTCAAGCATTACAGTCCAGTACTAGAAAGGCTCGAGCGATGAGGTGTGGCCCACCGTTACCGGCAAAAGTGCAAAGTAGAAAGTGCCTTGAACCTTCAACTTTCAACCAGGAAAGGTCTTTTTTATCCGCTGTTTTCACCTGGGTTCTCGGGGTCTGCTTCAGCATCTTTGGAGGTGGGATGGGACTCCTTTCCAGAACCTGTCTCGTTCTCCAGCAGCGCGATGCGAGCCTCGATAGAGGCCACGTTGGGCAGCGCCGGGTGTTCGTCCTTGAGCCTCTTGAAGAGGTCCAGAGCCTCCGCCTTTTGCCCGGCCGCGTCATAGGTCTTGGCCAGGTTCGACATGATTTCCGAAGCAGGGACATGCGACGAGGGATCATCCAGGATCTGGTTCCAGGCCTCGATTGCCTGAGGGCGCTGGCCCAGGTGAAGGGCCAAGAGGGCGACGTGGTTCCGAGCCAGATTGCGCATTTCCGGTCGCGACGACTGGTCGACAATGTCGCGAAACGACTCCAGGGATTCCTGGTAATGTTTCAGTCTTCGCTGCGTGACCCCAACGTAGAATCGAGCTAGTTCGCCTACCACCGACCAGCCCTGCTGATCAGCGATTTGGCGAAATCTTCGGAGGGCGTTCTCGTCCCGGGACTCTGTACTGGTGTAAGGCAACTCTCCATCGGGCTGCGCCTGATCCTCGGCATCCGGCACCACGGCGTTGAAGATCTTCAGGGCCCCGGCCAGCTCGTCCTGCGCTGCCTTTTTGCGGCTAACCTGGACGGCGTCGAAACCCCAGTAACCGATACCGGCTAGGATGACCGCTGCCACTCCTACCAGTAGGTAGTTGCGGTATTCAATCACTCTCTCCCAGGTTTCAACTAGAAGAAAGCGAATCCGATCTTCGCTGATTTCCTTACGCGTGAGGTGTTTTGGTCTGGGCAAAGCGAGCCTCCATGTTAACAGCCCGTGGTGAAAGTCTCGCCGCCACCCACAGGGCTGGGCGGCCTGGGGGCGATGTCGGTGTCGTTTGTCGTCTCTGATGAACTTGCATTGGTTTCTTCCTCGTGCCTTGCCAGCGAACCCAGTTCCCTAGCGTGCGACCTTCACTAGGGACTGCTAAAGAGCTTGCGCCTGGCAGGACTCGAACCTGCGACACACGGGTTAGGAACCCGTTGCTCTATCCTTCTGAGCTACAGGCGCCTTAGGGTAGAAAACTGGTATAAAAAACCAGTTTAGCAAAAAGGATCCACGCCGTGCTATGGTGGACAGAGTCGAGGAAGAATTGACGCAGCGCTCCTCTAGACAAACGGTACACGTTGTCGGCGGCTCTCTTGCAACCTATGCCATGCGGGATGACGAGAGCAAGGGGAGACGCCATCCGGAACCCTCTCACTCATATCGCTCCGAGTTTCAACGAGATCGGGATCGGGTCGTACACACGAAGGCATTTCGTCGCCTGGAGAACAAGACTCAGGTTTTTGCTTCCCGGCTGTCAGACCATTTTAGGACTCGACTCACCCACACTCTGGAAGTGACCCAGATAGCTACAACCATTGCTCGAGCCCTGAGGCTGAACATTGACCTCTGCGAGGTGCTCGGTCTGAGCCATGATATCGGACACCCTCCCTTCGGACATGAGGGTGAGAAGGTGCTGGATCAGATCATGAGAGACAATGGATCAGGGTTTGATCACAACCTTCACGCATTGCGTATTGTGGAGGATTTCGAGGTCAAGTATGCGGGCTTTCGAGGGCTCAACCTGACCTACGAGGTCAGAGAAGGGATTGTCAAGCACAGCAGTGACTGGGCTGATTCGACGCGAGCCTACCTGGATTTGAGCGAGTACGAACCCGGGGTGAAGCCGCCCCTGGAGGCCCAGGTCATCGATATCGCTGACGAGATCGCCTACAACACAGCAGATCTTGACGACGGGTACCGCTCGGGCTTGCTTTCATCTGATTTGATCGGAGCGGAAGTCCCAATGTTTGCCCAAATTTCCCAGACAGTTCGGGCCAGGCATCCAGAGGCGGAGGAACGGATATGGGTCAATGAAACACTGCGGCTCCTCATCGACTATCTAGTAACCGATCTGATCGAGTTTACAGAGAAGACATTGAAGCAGCTGAGGGTGCGAGGAGTCGAAGACGTTCGGGCCGGTGAGACCCGGCTGGTCTCTCTCAGCCCCTCGGCTTTGCAGGACAATCGGCAATTGAAGACGTTCCTGACCGAAAATCTGTATGCCGATTCCACTCTCCGATCGGCTCAATTATCAGCTCGCAGGCTGATTGAGGTACTGTTTGTCCACTATCGAGACAACCCTGGAAAGCTGCCTTCACATCATCGGTCAAGACTGAGTGAGACAGGACTACCCCGGGTGATCTGCGACTATATAGCGGGAATGACGGACGGCTACGCTGCACAGCAGTTCGACTCCATAGGTGAAATTCAAGAAGCTCCCTAAATAATTGTAAGAATAGGGTTTGTAGTTTTCTGGAAGGGTGTGGGTCTTTGACAGGGATCGTAACTATGCAGTAAGTTTATCGTTTTCTCAGTCGGAGCAATGCCTCAATGTTTGTCGAGCTTTCCGCAATCAGAGAGGGCGGGGGGGCTCACCGGGTTGAAGTCTTCTTTCCCGAAGATCGACTTGCGCTTGATCCCGGCGAGACGGCGCCGCGTCTGAAGGAGCCCATCAACGGATCCTGTGAGCTAACACTTTTGGCTGGGGGTCGGGTCAGGGTGAGGGGGGAAGTAAAGACAAAACTGATCGAAGCCTGTAGTCGGTGTTTGAGCCAGTTTTCGAGGTTCATCGAGAAGTCCTTTGATCTGGTTTACGCTCCTGATCCCACAGTGGCAGTCGGGCCAGAGATCAATTTGAACTATGATGATCTGGAAGTGGGCTTTTACCGGGGTGACAGGATCGATCTGAGCACGGTCGTCACAGAATCGATATTGATTGACCTTCCCATGAAACTGATCTGCAGTCCGGATTGCAAGGGTCTTTGCGACCAGTGCGGGACCAATCTCAACCAGTCGGATTGCGGGTGCCAACCGATCCCGGATGCGCGCTGGCAAGGGTTGGCCGAATTTAAGAAGAAACTGACTTAGTTACTCACTTTCCAATTACGAGGGTACTGAGATGCCTAATCCAAAGAGAAGACATTCCAAGTCCCGTCGAGGCAAGCGCCGGGCGCACGATCATCTGGTAACAGCCGGAACATCGCTTTGCACGGAGTGCGGATCCCCGACTCTACCCCATCGTGTCTGTCCCGAGTGTGGGTACTACAAGGGAAGACAGGTCAGGGAAGTCGAGGACTAGCGGTTACTCTTTCAGGTATTCTCCGGGTGTCGTGTACAGATGCAGGCATTTGTGTTTCCAGGGCAGGGATCTCAGTTTCCAGGCATGGGAAAGGACTTCGTTCGTGATTTTCGGGAGGCCAGAGAAGTTTTCGAGGAGGCGGACGAGGCACTGGGATTCCCGCTGTCCCGGCTGTGCTTTGAAGGCCCGACTGAAGACCTGGCTCTCACCGAAAACACTCAGCCTGCAGTACTGGCAACCTCTCTAGCCATACTTCGGGTAGTGGAATCCATGGGAAAACGGGCTGACATTGTTGCCGGACACAGTCTGGGCGAATACAGCGCTATTGTTTGTGCAGGAGGTATGGGCTTCTCGGATGCCATGCGGGTGGTCCGCCTGCGAGGTCGTTTCATGCAGGAGGCAGTTCCGTTCGGCTTGGGAGCCATGGCCGCCATCCTGGGGCTTGGGGATGAGCAGGTGCGCGAGATCTGCCGGGAAGCGGCGGAGGGGGAAACGCTTTCCCCAGCCAACTTTAATGCTCCCGGCCAGGTGGTGGTCTCTGGTCATACTGCAGCCGTCGATCGCGCCTGTAGATTGGCGCGAGAGAGGGGTGCGAAAAGGGTCTTGACTCTATCCGTCAGTGCCCCCTTTCATTGTGCGTTAATGGAGTCGGCCCGGGAACGTCTTGCACAGACTCTGCAGCCGGTTCGCTTCCGGGACTTGCAGGTGCCCTTGATCAACAATGCAGACGCATCACGGATCACGACGGCGACTGAGGTCAAGGCCAGTCTGATCCGGCAGGTTACAGCGCCAGTCCGCTGGAACGAGAGCATCCGGAAGCTCATCCGGTTGGGCGTGGAAAACGCCTTCGAGATAGGTCCGGGAAGGGTATTGACGGGTTTGATTCGAGGAATCGACCGATCCATCCGAACTGGTCCCGTAGGCACGATTGCACAGGTAGAACAGTATGTTTGATTTTTCGGACAGGGTGGCCCTGGTAACGGGTGCATCACGGGGTATCGGCCTGCAGATCTGTCGCGATTTTTCCCTCGCCGGGGCCCGGGTTGTACTGGCCGCACGTAGCCTGAACGTAATACAGAAACAGTCGGAAGTGCTGCGGGCGGAGGGCAAGTCCGCCCTTGGCATCCAGCTCGACGTCAGGGACAAAGAGTCTATTAGGTCGGCGGTCGCGGAAGTGATCGAAAAAGAGGGGAAGATCGATATTCTCGTCAACAATGCTGGAGTGACCCGAGACGGCCTGCTTATACGTATGGGTGACCAGGACTGGGATGAGGTAATGGAGACCAACCTGCGAGGGAGCTTCCGACTGATTCGAGAACTCTTGCCTCACATGCTCAGAAGGCGGTATGGACGGATTGTCAATGTGTCTTCAGTGGTCGCCTTAACGGGAAATCCGGGTCAGGCGAACTACGTTGCAAGCAAGGCGGGATTAATCGGCCTTACCAAGTCACTGGCACGAGAGGTTGCCTCCCGACACATCACCGTAAATGCAATATCACCCGGGTTTGTCGCAACAGACATGACGGAGGCACTTTCGCGAAAGATCCGTGATCAGCTGGTTCAGGATGTACCATTGCGCCGGCCCGGAAGCGTTACAGATGTGTCTCCAGGCGTCCTCTTCCTGGCGTCAGAAGAAGCTGGCTATATCACAGGCCATGTGCTAAATATTAACGGGGGCTTATATATGTAGCTTCCCATGTGGCCATTCAATATGGAGGAGCAATGGCGGTTCAGGATTTAGAAGAAAAAGTTAAAGAAATCATAGTGGAGCAGCTGGGAGTGAAGTCGTCGGACGTTGCCGGCGATGCCAGTTTTGTGGACGATCTTGGAGCGGATTCTCTGGACACCGTGGAACTTGTCATGAAGTTTGAAGAAGACTTTGACATCGAGATTCCAGACGAGGATGCGGAGAAAATTCAGACCGTTCAAGATGCGATAAGCTATATCCAATCCCACCACACTTAAACTCCGGAGAAGCATTCAGTTGCGAAGAGTGGTCGTAACCGGAGTCGGCCTGGTCTGTGGTCTGGGCAATGACACGGACCCCACGTGGAAATCCATCCTCGAAGGGAAAAGCGGAGTCAGGCAGATTTCGCTTTTTGATCCGAGTAGCTTTGCCACTACGATAGCGTCCGAAGTCAAGAGCCTGGATCCCCTCCAGTTCGTCGATCGAAAACTGTCACGCAAGGTGGATCGATTTATCTTGCTCGCTATGGTCGGTTCAGATCGGGCTCTGGAGCATTCGGGACTGAAGATCGACCCCAGCAATGCAGATCGGGTCGGAGTCTATATCGGGTCCGGGATTGGTGGGTTTTCGACCATTGAGCGGGAGCACGAGAAGTTCGTGGAACGCGGTCCCAGAAGGATTTCCCCTTTCTTCATTCCCGCGGCGATCGTGAATCTGGCGGCTGGCCAGGTATCCATCCGGGTCGGCGCTCGGGGACCGAACTTAGCTACTTGCACGGCCTGCTCCGCCGGAGCCCATGCCCTGGGAGAATCGATGAGAATCATCCAGAGGGGGGATGCAGATGCCATGATTGCCGGTGGTTCCGAAGCTGCTATCACGCCGATGGGCGTGGGAGGCTTTGCGGCTATGCGGGCACTCTCAACCAGAAACGATGAGCCTGAGCGGGCCAGTCGGCCTTTCGATCGTGAGCGGGACGGTTTCGTGGTTGGCGAAGGCGCAGGTATTCTGGTTCTCGAGGAACTGGATTGTGCTCGTCGGAGAGGAGCTGATGTCATTGCAGAGCTGGTGGGTTATGGGATGAGCGGCGATGCCCACCACATGACAGCACCTCCAGAAGACGGATCAGGTGCTCGTCGGGCCATGGAGGCCGCGGTCAACGACGCGGGCATCAACTGTTCCAGGGTGGACTATATCAACGCCCACGGCACCAGTACCCCCCAGAACGACCGCATAGAAACGCTGGCCATAAAGCGCTTTTTCGGATCACATGCCTCTAGCTTGGCGGTTAGCTCGACAAAGTCCATGACCGGCCATCTACTTGGCGCCGCCGGAGGTTTAGAGGGTGGTCTAACCTGTCTGGCGATTCGAGACCAGGTCCTGCCACCGACCATCAACTACGAAAACCCCGACCCTGAATGTGATCTTGATTACGTGCCCAACACACCCCGTGACGGCAGAATTACCTATGCTCTGTCCAACTCGTTTGGCTTCGGCGGAACCAATGCTACGCTGGTTTTCAGACGATTCGAGAGCTAGCACCAGGTAGAAGGGGCCGCCGGGAGCCACGGGTTGCTGGGTCGTGATATGATTAGGTTTTGAATCGCCCATGAATACGAATCCCGCACTTTGCGCCACCTCGCGGGTGGCGGCCCCCTAGATCCCGATCACGAGTCCTTGCCTGCGGACCCGTCTTTCCCAGGACGGCCGCCAGTCCTGCTGGACACCAAATGATCGAAAAAGAGCAGTCTCGCAGATTGAAGGCCCGCCCCTTGCGGCTGGAACAGTGGTGGAGTAGTTGGACGGAGGGATTGACTTTTCAACAGGTGCTCATCGGTGTCGGAACAGCCCTGATCATTGCCTTCGTGGTGCTGGGATATCGGTTCCGCCAGGTTCCGGACTACGAACTCGGGGAGATCGCGGACAGAGACATCGCTTCACCCCATGATTTTACGGTCATGGATGTCCCTGCCACTCAGCAGAAGCAGGATGAGAGCCTGGCTTCCGTACCGGCCGTTTTTGACCTGGACATTGGTATCAATAGCAGGTTGGAGGCGACTTTGCGCAGTGGCTTTGCAGAGGGTCGAAGAGCTACAGCCCAATTTCGCGAAGAGCTGGTAGTGCCGGAGGATGAGCCGCTTCCGGAACAGAGTCAGGACCAAATCGTCCAACAGTTGAAGCAGAGACTGCCTATCTTTGCGGAGCGGGACCCGGTCATCAATGTGCTTTTTGAGAACGGGTTTTCCCCTGAGCTCGAAAACCAGATGGTCAGTCTGCTGCAGATTGCGATGAAGTACCCGGGAGTGGTGGCTTCTCGTGATCTGCTCTTCATCTATCGCGATCGAAGCATCATCCTGGTCAACAAAGTGACTGGAAGAGAGGAGATTCTGAACGAGGCCTCGCAGGCTCGGGACTTGACCCAGGCACGCGATCTCCTGGGCCAGAATGAGTTTCAGCTCACAGCCGTCCAGGGGAACAGGAAGCTTCAGCTGATCGGCTTTCTGGCAGACCGCATCGAACCTACCGTCCGATTTAATGACGATGAGACCCGGGCCCGGGAGGAATTAGCGGCAGAGCAAGTTCCACCGGTCCTCATCCAGATTAAGAAGGGCCACAAGATCATTCGAGGCGGAGACCCGGTTGACGCCCAGAGCCTGATGATCCTGAAGGAATTGAAGAAGCAGGATCAGGCGACCCAGCCGGCCGACGAATTCGTTGGGATTCTACTCCTGGCATGCTTTTTCATGTTCGCCCTCTGGCGCTATCTTCTGAGCTACCACGAAAAGCCCCAGGAAGTTCCCAGCCACTTTCTACTGGCCTCCATAATCCTGGTTGCCCACCTCGGAATTGCCAAGATCCATGCACTCCTGGCCGAGTTCTTCACCCGAAACCTGACGATCAGCATCCTCCAGGATGCCTTCAACTTCTACTGGATCATCCCGGTGTCTTTCGGAGCTATCCTGCTCGTGTTGCTGGTGGGAGGCCAATTGGCGATCCTTTACTCGCTGCCCGTGTCGGTTTTTATTGGCCTTATGACCGGGGAGCTTTCCATCGCGATCTTTACACTAGTCTCGAGTCTGACCGCCGTCTATGCGCTGAGACACTATCGAGAGAGGGCCGCGCTGGGGAGGGCAGCCCTCATTATCGGTTCCCTCAACATGCTCACTGTCCTGGCATTGCAGCTGCATGCCTCCTCCTTTCAGTGGAGTGTCTTTGGGGTACGGTCCTCGCTGGCCTTTCTAAGCGGGATTGGCTCCGCAATGCTGGCGGCGCTATTGCTCCCGATCCTGGAGAACTTGTTCCACATGACCACGGACATCCGCTTGCTGGAATTGTCCAACCTGAATAGCCCGATTTTGCGGCGGCTGGCTTTGGAAGCCCCGGGAACCTACCACCACAGTCTCAACGTCGGAGTCCTGGCGGAAGCCGCTGCTGAGGCAATTGGTGCCAATCCTCTGCTGGTCAGAGTGGGCGCTTATTACCATGACATTGGAAAGCTTAGAAAACCCGAGTACTACGTCGAAAACCAGATCTACATGCCGAACAAGCACGAGAATCTGTCTCCCAGCATGTCGAGTCTCATTCTTGCCAGTCACGTGAAGGACGGCAATCAAATGGCCAATGAAATAAGCCTGGCACCGGAAGTGGCCGCCCTTATTCCACAGCACCATGGAACTAAACTGATGTCATTTTTCTACCAGAAGGCGAAACAGGCTGCTCAGAACAAACAGACGGAGGTCAGCGAGGAGGACTTCCGTTACCCGGGCCCTAAACCGCAAACCAGAGAAGCCGCCATTTTGATGCTTGCTGACCAGGTGGAAGCGGCTTCACGTACGCTCCAGAAGCCGAACCCGGGCCAGGTTCGGAGCATGATTCGGCGCCTGATCCAGGGGACGATCCAGGACCGGCAGTTTGACGAATGCGACATCACCACCCGTGATCTCGACAGGATCACACGCTCCTTCGAAAGGGTCATCACCGGGATGTATCACCACAGGGTCGAGTACCCCGGTTTCGATTTCAACAACCGGGTTGAGCAAAAGTCATCGGAAAATCAACCTGTTCAATGAACAGGCCCTGGATCTCGACACCAAATCTCTGGAGCGGTTTCTTTACAGAATGGTGGAGCATCTGGGAATTGTGTCGGAACTTTCGGTCAGGCTTGTGACGGATGACATCATGAGGGACTTCAATCACCGTTACGCAGGTCGCGATGTTCCCACGGACGTGCTTGCCTTTCCCTCTGAACAAGATTGGCCCTCGGAAACTCCCTACGCCGGCGACATCCTCATCTCGGTAGAGACAGCCAGGCGTCAGAGCCAGGGGTTGCTCTTGAATGAAGTGAAGATCCTCAGCCTTCACGGGTTTCTCCACCTTCTGGGATACGAACACAAAAGCGAGAACGGGGAGATGGAGCGCTTGGAAAATTCGCTCAGAAAGGAGTTCTCACTGAGTTGAGCATTACTCTGATTCTGTTCGGCACAGTGTCGCTGGCGTTCCTTTTCTGGCTGTCACTTTTGGAAAGCGCCGTTTCCAGGCTTTCTCAGGTTGCTTTGAGAGTGATGCTGGAAAAGGATCCGGATCGGGAGGCATGGCTCCTGAAGGACCTGGTCCACGACCGGGCCCAATTTCTGCTTCCACTCCAGATCGCCATCCAGACGATAACGATTGTTGTTGCCATTTTGATGGCCCGGCTGTTGCTCGACCTCCAGGTCGCCTACGCTGTACCCTGGGCGATTGTGTCGACTGTAGTGCTTCTGGGTCTGGTTCGCGCACTGGTCCCCCAAGGCATGACTCAGGAAAATCCGGAGCGGTACGTGCGGCGGCTTCTACCCCTGTGGAAGACGACCTATCAGTTCCTTGCGTTTTTTGCGTCTCCCATTCTCTGGCTTTTGCGAGTTCGACAGGATCGGCTTGAAAAAGACCAGATTAGAAACGGCGACGAGACCTCCGAAGAAGAAATCCAGGCCTATCTGGATGTCGGGGAAGAAGCGGGTATTTTCGAGGAGCACGAGACTGAGCTCATTCAGAGCGCCCTGGAGTTTCAGGACACATTGGTTCGGGAAATCATGACGCCTCGTTCTCAGATTGTCTCGATTGCCGAATCTGAGACGATTTCCCAGTTGGCAGAGTTGATCGCGGGCAGCAAGTTCTCCCGGATTCCGGTATACCGGGAGACTGCGGATCAGATTGTGGGTGTTGTATACGTCCGCAACTTGGTCTCCGATCTTTCCAAGGGCAAGGTCTCTGATCCAATCACCCGACTTATCAAGGAGGTATGGTTCGTTCCTGAAACCAAGAACGTAAGAGAGCTGCTCCGGGAGATGCAGAGAGAGTCCCAGCCTCTAGCAATAGTAGTGAGCGAATACGGGGCCGTTTCCGGACTGGTATCGATCGAGGATCTGCTGGAAGAAATTGTGGGTGAGATCTACGACGAGGACGAGTCCCACGACGTAGCCCTTGTTGAGGAAGGGGAGGGGAACTATCGAGTCCGGGGTCGAATGGAGCTATCGCACCTGGAAGCGGCACTCGGAATCGACCTGGGTGAAATCGATGCTACTACCGTCTCGGGCTTGGTGGTTGATCACCTGGGCCGCGTCCCTGCAATCGGCCAGGAGACAGAAGTCAACGGTCTTGCAGTAAAGATCCTGGAGGCCGATCGCAAACGAATCAAGCTCATGCAAATCCAGGTTTCGAGGCCCGAACAGAAGTCTAAGACCAAATTGTCTCCTTCATGAGTACCCCGGTAGGTCTCTGCAACTGATCAGCATGTCAGACTCTGATTTTAGAGCTGTGTCCCCTGAGCGTACTATGCTGCGGGCCCTGCGACTGGCCAAACGGGGAGCGGGCCACGCAAGTCCGAATCCGATGGTGGGAGCAGTCGTCGTTAAGAACGGTCAAATGGTGGGTGAGGGATATCATGTCTTTTCGCGCCGCCATCACGCCGAGAGCATTGCATTGCGGCAGGCCGGCGAGCTGGCGCGTGGAGCGGACCTGTTCGTTACCCTTGAGCCTTGCAGCCACACCGGCCGCACTTCTCCCTGTGTCGATGAAATCATTCAGGTCGGCGTAAAACGTGCGTTCATTGCAACTCGGGATCCCAACCCGGCTGTAAACGGGAAGGGGATTCAGCGTCTGAAGCGCGCGGGAATCGAAGTCTTCGAGGGTCTGTGCGAAGACAAAGCACATTGTTTAAATGAGGCCTTTTTTCATTGGGTCCGGACTGGAAGGCCGTTTGCCACACTCAAACTCGCACTCTCAATGGACGGCAGAATCGCTACTCGTACCGGAGCCTCAAAGTGGATCACAGGTAAGAAGGCGCGCCGGCTAGTGCACCGGCTCCGCTACCGAAACGATGCCATTCTCGTTGGGGCCGGCACCGTGAGGGAGGACGATCCTTCCCTGGATGTTCGCTCGCCCCGGAAGAACCAGATCGTCAAGGTCATATTGGACAGTGAAATGGGAACGGATCCAGATGCCAGACTCTTCCGTTCGGGAGATCCCGTTTTGATTTTTCACTCTGCAGGGACAGTTGCTCCTCAGAGCTCCCAATTGGCCGGGCCGGCTCAACTGATAGGGGTTGACCGAGCTCGGGACGGACTGAATTGGGAGGCAATCCTGAACGAGCTGGGCGGGCGGGGGATAAACAGTCTGCTCATTGAAGGGGGTGGTCGGGTGGCAGCCTCAGCATTGGCGGCTGGAGTCCTGCATCGAATTCTTCTGTTCTACTCACCCAGGATCATCGGAGGGGACGGTGTGCCGGCATTTGCAGCCCCTGGTGCTGCAACCCTCCAGGAAGCCTGTCAGGTTCGCTTGTCGAAGATTCGAAGGGTGGGTGAAGACCTCCTGGTGGAAGCCCGCTTGTAAAAAGGAGACGAAGTAGGGTGTGACTTTTATTCCACCAGCAGGGCATCTACCAGGGAGTCTGGGTTGGCGACGAAGAACTGCTTCCGGTCCACGCTGACGATTCCCGAATTCTATATGTTGCTCAAGACGCGGGTAGCGGTTTCCCGCAAGATGCCAGTCATGTCGGCCAGCTCCTTGTGGATCAGATTCAAGTTGATTCTGACCCCGCCGTCAATCAAAGACATCTCTCCGGAAAACGAACCGGGCTCGTGGAAGGCCAGGAGCACTTCCTTACCGTTGGGGAGCAGGCGCTAAACTTTTACTCGCCCTTACTGGACGATGTACATGTAGTTTCCTGTGTCTTCTTCAAGGAAGACGCTTTCGTGCTTGACGTCCGCGCGCTCCCTGAATCGGGAAGAGACGATTGCCAGCTCGTCTTCGGTCAGGTCCTCAAAAAAGGTAATAGTTTGCAGGAAAGATGCTTCAACGGCCATACACTTCCGATTCCAGCAGTTCTTCGAGAGGATCCATTGAATAACGTTTTTCCAGTTGTTTCAGCTCGTCGCGAAGCGGCTCCAGACTGGACGGTCCCGATTCTTCCACCTGGTCAATTAACGGTTCGGCGGAGAACGACCACGCGAACTGCCCGGCACGCCTGGCACCTTTTCTGGCTAGGTAGTGGCCCAGGGCCCGAATCGCAGGGTAAAAGAAAAAGATATTGGGCCCGGGCAGCCATGCCAGCGTTCCTCCCATGAGCGCCAGGGAAGCGTCTACGACAAACCAGATTGTATGCTTGCGATAGCCTACTCGAAGGTGTTCCCGCAGATCTTTCTCGACCCGGTCGGAGTTCATGCCTCTTGCATGGAAGATCGAAAGACGATCAGCGTGGCGCAGATGCCCCAGCATTCGTTCCTGATAAGCAAAGTGCTGCCGCAAACGCCTATACCCATCGCGAAGCTTAGAGCGCAACCGGATCCACCACTGGTCCTCCAGTTCCAAAGGATCCGGGCGCTTGATTCGCTCCAGCGTGAAGTGGGTCTTTCCGTCTGGGTCGCGGAAGACGAGTAGGTTCATCGGCTCTGCTCGTTGGAAAAACTTTGCCCCAGTTCCACCGGATGGCGACGGGGGCCGGCCCGCCGGCTGAGGATGCGAACTACATAGAGGGCTTCACCGATCCTCATTGGATTCCTTCCAGAGTTTCCGATATTGTCCCACCTGATTTGATGGACCGGACGAAGCACAGACGTCGGAAATCACAGCCAGTGAAGCGGCTCCCGCCGACCAAACATCTCGGGCCCGGATGAGGCGGATTCCTCCAATCGCTACAACTGGAAGCTGGCTCTTGCCTGCCAGTGTCCGGAAGGTTGGCAACCCCAGAACCGGCTCTGGAGACTGCTTGCTGGTTGTGGAAAAAACCGGTCCCAGGGACACATAGTCGAGGGCACTATCCCTGCAGGCGTGTTCGAATTGCCGGCAGTTGTGAGTAGAAAGGCCGATCAGGGCGTCTGTGCCCAGCAGAGATCTGGCTTCGTGGGGATCGATGTCTTCCTGACCCAGGTGAACTCCGTCGGCCCCGGCCGCCAGAGCCACGCCGGCGCGATCGTTGACAACGAGGCGGGCCCCAAACCGGTGACATTCTCGAACGATGGGTCGAAGGGACTCCAGGAGACGGTCGTCGGTCATGGACTTTTCCCGGACCTGAACGAGCCGGGCTCCTCCTTGCAGGAACTTCCGGATCAACGAAAAATGCCCGATGTGATTCACATAGGGGTGGGAAGAAATCGGATAGATGCAGGGAAGCTTTACAGCTGACATTGCCTCACGACCAAGCCTTCGATGTAAACACAAGAACTGCTGATGGGATCAGTAGAAAAGCCACTGGAGCACTCCAATCGTATTCAAAAAGACCAGCAGGATTATCACGGGACAGAAGAACCTGATGAATGCGGGCCAAAGCCGTCCAAAGGGGCCCATCAGCGTACCCGTCCGCCCTTTTTCCAGTTCCCGAAGGGCTGGTTCGGTTCGCCACACGAACCCTAGGAACAGGCAGATCATCAGGCCGCCTACCGGAAGTCCCACATTCAGGAATATATTGACCAGGGTTCCGATCCAGCTGGGGTCGTAGGCTACAAACAAGGAGAGCGCTGCGCCCAATAGCCCAGTTCCAACCGCAGCCTGCCGCCGGCTGATTCCCCACTCATCGACTAGGTAGGAAACCGGGACTTCAAGCAGTGAAATGGTTGAAGTCAGAGCCGCTATGCTCAAAAGGATGAAGAAAAAGAATCCGAGCGGTATTCCCACCAGACCCATTGTGTGGAAGAGGTTGGGAAGAGTGTCGAAGACAAGACCCGTGCTGGAGATGAGATTTCCTTCATCATCGAAGATCGGGATCCCGGCACGCTGGGCCACAAACATGGCCGGAATAATTAGGAATCCGGCTAGGAACGCGATCGAGATGTCGGCTCCTGTGACGAATGCGGCGGCCCGCGGTATGTTGTGTTTTCGGTTCAGGTAAGAGCCGTAGGTGATAAGAGTACCGATGCCCAGGGAAAGGGAGAAGAAGGCCTGTCCCATAGCGCTTAAAACGAGTTTGGGGTTGATCTTAGACAGGTCAGGCTGCAGGTAAAGGGCCAGTCCCTGACGGGCTCCATCCTGGGAAATGACAAATAAGATCATGGTCATGAGAATCACGACCAGAACCGGCATCATGGTCTTTGCCGCTTTCTCAATTCCCGAACTGACTCCCCCGGCGACAATTGAAACGGTAGCCACCATGAAAAGGCACGAAAACAAAGCGTTCTTGGGGCCGTGCGAGAGATCGGCTAGCACCTGACTCAGACCTGTGGCTCCAGCTGTGTGGGTGATTTCCTCGAACACATATCCTAAGGTCCAACCGGCGATCACGTTGTAAAAGGCATGAATTCCAACTCCACACAGAACCCCCCAGAAACCGATCAGGGGATAAACTTTGCTGCCCGGAACCAGGCTCCGAAAAGCACCGACAGGATTTTTTCCTGTGTGCCTTCCAATCGTCAGCTCCGCGACCATCAGAGGATAGCCGAGTGTGAAACAGCAGAGCAGATAGACGAGCAGGAATGCGGCCCCTCCGTTAGAGGCGACCTGGTTTGGGAACGCCCAAATATTACCCAGTCCGACCGCCGAACCGGCCGCCGCCAATATGAATCCAATTTTTGAGTCCCAGGTCCCTCGGTGGGTTGAAGCGTGCACTCTCGATATCTCTTGGTCAGAGTCCTTTTTCCACCTTGTCAAACTCGAAGCTCTCCAGGAATGCGGTGGAGAGAAGGCCTGCCTGGAAGTCCGGGTCTTGGAGGATTCTTTTGTGCAGCGGAATTGTGGTCTCGACACCCTCGATCATGAACATGTCGAGGGCCCTCTCCATTCGGCGGATCGCTTCTGCCCGGTCTGCCCCGTAGGAGATGAGCTTGGCGATCATTGAGTCGTAGTATGGAGTTACGGTCATTCCCGCGTAGGCCATAGAGTCGACGCGGATTCCCGGTCCTCCGGGCGGGTGATAAGCGGTGATTTGACCTGGCGAAGGCCTGAGGGTATAAGGGGACTCAGCGTTGATCCGACACTCGATACTGTGTCCACGAAGCCGGATGTCCTGCTGCTGGATGGACAGTGTTTCTCCTGCGGCAATTCGTATCTGTTCCTTGACCAGATCCATCCCGGTCACTTTCTCCGTCACCGGATGTTCTACCTGGATCCGGGTGTTCATCTCGATGAAGAAGTAGTCGCCCTGCTCATCGAAAAGAAATTCGACCGTCCCGGCATTCAGGTAGTTGATCGATGACACGGCCTGGCTGATCAACTGCCCAAGAGCCTCGCGCATCTCCGGCTTAATCAGGGGACTCGGGGACTCTTCGAGGAGTTTCTGGTGGCGACGCTGAATGGAGCACTCCCTTTCGCCCAAGTGGAGCACGGTTCCGTTCTGATCGGCCATTATCTGGAACTCGATGTGGCGGGGACGTTCTAGGTAGCGTTCCAGGTAGATGTCTTCGTTACCGAAGGCATTTTCCGCCTCCACCCGGGCGTTCGCAATAGCATCCTCAACCTGCTCGGGCTTCTCTACGATGCGCATGCCGCGGCCACCTCCGCCGGCTGAGGCCTTTACGATGAGGGGAAAACCAACAGAAGCGGCGGCCTCCCGTATTTCCTCCCCTGAGTCGCCCACGACCCCTGTTCCCGGAATGATGGGCAACCCTGCCCGGGCCATGGTTTCACGGGCCTTTGCCTTGTTTCCCATGAGGGCGATGGAGTCGGCATGTGGTCCGATGAAGGTAATTCCGCAGGTCTCGCAGACCTCTGCAAAGTCTGAGCTTTCGGCCAGATATCCATACCCAGGATGGATCGCTTCCACATCCGTGATTTCTGCAGCACTGATGATACTGGGGACGTTCAGGTAGCTTTCCAGACTGGGGGCCGGACCGATGCAGACAGCTTGGTCCGCGAAGCGAACGTGCAGGGAGTCACGGTCCGGTTCGGAGTAGACGGCGACGGTGGGAATACGTAGTTCCTTGCAGGCGCAGATGATGCGAAGGGCGATCTCACCACGATTCGCTACCAGGATCTTCTTGAACATCTCACTGGGAGGATAGTCGGATCTCGAAGAGGACTTCTCCGAATTCGACGGGCTGACCGTTCTCGACCAGAATCCGAACCAGTTCCCCTTCTATATCAGATTCGATCTGGTTGAAGATCTTCATCGCTTCAATGATGCAAACAACCTGCCCGGGTTCAATTTGACTGCCCACCTCCACTAGGGACTCGGCATCCGGTTTGGGAGTGAGATAGAAGGTTCCCACTATGGGAGCCGTAAACAAATGAAGTTGCTCGTCTGGCCTTTCGTCGGCCTCCGCCTGGCCTGCCTCGACTGATCCCGAAGCTATCGGGTCTACAGCGGGAAGGGCCACCTCCCGGGTTGCCGTGGAAAGCGGTCCACCGCTCGGCTTTCGAATGCGGATTCGGGTGCCCTGTCGTTCCAGCTCAAACTCTTCGACCTGAGACCTTTCGATGAGCCGGAGCAGTTCCTCAATTTCCTCAATCTGCATCCCTATTACCTGCTTTTATGAGACTCGCCATTGTGGGTGCTGTAACGGTATTAGTCAATGTTCTTGTGAGGAGAAGCGGCTCCGGAACACGCTTCTATGGAGCTACTGCGAGGAATCGATTCGCAGAACTTCGCAGCCTGAATCGGTGACGATGACCGCATCCTCCCAGCGGACTCCGTAGCGGCCCGGCAGGTAGATTCCCGGTTCCACGGTAAAAACCATTCCTGCCTCAAGAACTGTCTCGGAAGTGGAACTGATGCGGGGCAGCTCGTGTATCTCCAGCCCCAGCCCATGGCCCAGACTGTGTCCGAAATATTCCCCGTAACCTCGGGCCGCGATGTATTCTCGGCCTAGGGCATCCACGGCCGAGGCAAGCTTCCCGGGGCGGATTCCGGCAATTGCCCGGATCTGGGCCTCCTGCACGATCTCAAGGATCTCCGGCTCGGCGTCCGGGGGCCTCCAGAGCACCCGGGTCGTATCACTGTGGAAGCCGTCTTTGACGGCCCCGAAGTCGATCAGCAAAAGTGAGGAATCGTCGATGGTAGCAGGCCCGGATCTGGCATGGGGCAGGGAGGATCGGGACCCGGAGGCGATGATGGTGTCAAAGGCAGTGCCCTCAGCCCCCGCCAGTCGAAGTTCGTATTCCAGCCGCCCTGCCAGATCACGTTCTTTCCCTTTCCAGTCAAATCCTTTAAAAACTTTCCCGTAGGCGCGACGAGCCACCTCAAAAGCCCGGCGAATGCCCTCTTGCTCCTTCTCACTCTTGATCTGTCTGAGGCGTTCGATGACTTCCGAAGTGGCCACTAGCGATGCCCCAGGCATTGCAGATTCCAAATCTGTGACCGAACTATAGGGGAGGTGATCGCTCTCGAACCCAAGGTGCGACCCGTTTGTGGGAAACAGCTCCCTCAGCAGCTCCTTCAAAGCCTGTATAGGGGTGCCGGAGGCCAGCTTTACCCGGCAGTTAACCGCATCTTGGTGGGCCGTTTCGATGTACCTCGAGTCCACCAGCAGGATCGTTTCACTCTCCCGCGTGACGGCGAAACCAAGGCTGGCATCGAGGTTGAACAGGTAGCGCAGATTAGCCGGTTTCGAGGTTAGAAACCCGTCTAACTGGTTTTCTGCAACCGCTCTTAGAAAACGACGGTAGCTTAACTGGAAGTCGTTCACGCGAGAATCTTATAAAGAGACCATCGACTCTGTCCTCTCTTTTCTGCGGAGGCCTGACAGTTCCTTCTCGAGAACCAAAACCCTCCACTGGACATCCACCTGTTGGGTTCTTATCAGTTTAATTCTGGAAATCTCGAACCGAGTGTCTCCGAGTTTCTGCGGGAAACTGGCGGCACAGTTCCGCGCGGGCGCAACGAATCCGACCCACAACCACAGTGACACGAATTATGGATAGTGACAATGCAAGTTTGTACAAGCAAATATTAGTGGGTGCCACTGGCTTCCAGCCTGCCTGTCAATTCGAACTGCCAGGCCGAGGATTCCTGATCCCTGAAGCTTCTGTCGATCTCCAAGGCGATAAGGACTCAGCGGTACCTGCAGACACTGCAGAAGAGTTTTCAGACCCGCCCCGCCTCCCGGGAACGCTCCTCAATCATCAGCACGGCCGAGTCCAGGGCCACCCCGGTCAGCCAGACGCCCCGGGCCACTAGCAGTTGTCGGAATCGGCTCGTTACCGGAGCGGATAACGACAAATTTAGACTCCCGGATGGGAGCTTCGAAACCACCTTTGTCCGGTTGGGCTGGTTCTCTCTCTTCTCGTTTCGAGCTTTCCGGGGGGTGCTTCAATCCTGCACGGGAGAAACGCGGGATGACGTATTGGAAAGCTCTCAGTGGTCTGTCTTAATTAATGCCGAAAGGGTAGAAAAGTGCGCGTTTGAAAGGGTCCGTTTCTGAACCGAAAACAGGGCCCGCGTTTATCTTGACACTAGATCCGGCGCTCCTGTATGTTTGGCGTTTGCTTGTTCTCGTTGTAGGGGATGGGGAGATGAAGACGTTTGTTCCGAAGTTGAAGGACATAGCGCGAGACTGGTATCTGTGTGACGCAGATGGGAAGGTCCTGGGGCGCCTCGCCTCTCAGATCGCTCTCATCCTAATGGGCAAACATAAGCCGACCTATACCAGTTTTTTGGATTGTGGAGATTTCGTGGTTGTGGTCAACGCAAAAAAGATCAAGCTGACCGGAAACAAAATGTCAGATAAGATCTATTACCGACACAGCGGCCATCCTGGCGGCCTGAAACAAGTGAGTGCCGGAGAGATGTTGGATAAGTATCCCGAGCGCCTGATCCGTTTCGCGGTCAAGGGGATGCTTCCCAAGAACAAGCTTGGCCGCAAAATGCTTTTAAAGTTGAAGGTCTACCCGGGGCCTGAACACCCACATCAGGCTCAGCTACCGAAAACAGTGACCCTCTAGGAATTCGTTTGTGGATAAAGTTCAGTATTACGGAACTGGAAAAAGGAAGACATCGACTGCCCGGGTGTTTCTCATGCCCGGGACCGGGCAGTTTGTGGTAAACCATGCCGACTATCAGGATTATTTTACCAACCTCACGCAGCAGGCTACAGTCACCTCTCCTCTGCAATCGACAGGGCTGCTGGAGAAATTTGACGTCTACGTCAATGTGAAGGGAGGTGGAGTCTCCGGCCAGGCAGGTGCCATCCGGATGGGTCTGTCCAGGGCGCTGTTGGGGTTCGATGCCGAACTCCGGCCCCAGTTAAAGAAATCCGGCTTTTTGCGCAGGGATCCTCGCATGAAGGAGCGAAAGAAGTACGGACAACCTGGAGCCAGGAAGCGGTTTCAGTTCTCCAAACGCTAGATCCGGAGGATTTCTTGTCAGCCATTTCAATCAAAGAGCTCCTCGATGCGGGGGTTCATTTCGGCCACCAGAAACGCCGGTGGAATCCCAAGATGCGCGACTACATCTTCGGGGAGCGAAACGGCATTTACATCATCGACCTGCAGAAGACCCTGCGGCTATTCAGGGAGGCGATCGAATTTGTCTCCGATATCTCGGCAAGCGGACGGTCCATCCTGTTTGTGGGCACCAAGAGACAAGCCCAGGAGACGGTGGAAGAGGAAGCGACGCGCTGTGGGATGTTTTTTGTAACCAACCGCTGGCTGGGTGGCCTGCTTACCAACTTTCTCACAATAAGCAACAGCTTGAAGCGCTACGAGGAACTTGAGCAGATGAAGACCGACGGTTTTCATCAGAAGTTCTCCAAGAAGGAATCGGCACGGCTGGAGCGAGAACGCAAGAAACTGGAGAAAAACCTTCGCGGGATCCGGGAGATGGACCGTCTCCCTGGAGCTCTGTTCGTGGTTGATACGGAAAAGGAGTCGATTGCTATCAAAGAAGCGAGCCGGCTGGGAATCCCCGTCGTTGCGCTGGTGGACACGAACTGCGATCCCACGCCCGTCGACTATGTGATTCCCGCCAACGACGATGCGCTGAGATCGGTCCGTCTCATTACTTCGACGATTGCCGACGCGATTAGGGTGGGTCGTGCGATCTACGATTCGAAGGTGGAGGCAGACCTGAAGGCTCTCGAGGAGAGGAAGGCTCGAGAAGCAGCGGCCCGAGAAGCGGCTCGCAAAGCCAAGGAAGAGGCTGCAGCAGCCGCTGAAGAAGAAAAGGCCCGAGTTGAGGACCAGGCTGCCCCTAAGTCGGAAACGAAGGGGACAGCGGCCGAGACCCCGGCTGAAGATGCAGCCCCGGACCCCGCAGGTGGTGAAGAAGCCCCGCAAAGCGCTACTCAAGCGGATGCCCCGTTGGAGGAAAAAGCTGCGACAGAGAAACCGCGGCCGGTAGAGCAAGCAGTAGGTGTAACAGAAGAAGCGATGGCTCAGCCGGAAGCGACTCCAGAAGACGTCGTGAATGGCGCCCACGATCAGGAAGAGCCAGTAACGGCCACAGAGGCTCCCGCCAAGAAGCCAGCCAGGGCCAAGAAGAAGTCGTTGCGAGCATCTACTCCTGCCGCTAAGAAAACCGCCAAAAAGGTTGGCAAACGCAAGCCACCTCGGAAGGTCAAAGAGTCCACCGAGTCGGACTCGGAGGCAGCGATCGAGGTGGCGGAGACCGCCTCGGAAGTTTCGAAGAAGTAGCCCACACGAGTACTGTACGTTTCAGTCTTCAGGGAAATCGTAGGGACGACCCCGGTGGTTGCCCCGCCGTGGAGAGACTGGTCCCTACGATCTACCCTTCGATAGATGAAAGTCAGGAAGAGTCTAATCTCCAAATTCCAGTGAAAATCGGAGGATGCAAAGATGGAGATAGGTGCCCAGCAAGTCAAAGAACTGCGTGAGAAAACCAGCGCTGGAATGATGGACTGTAAAAATGCGCTGATGGAAGCGGAAGGAGACATGGAAAGGGCGATCCAGATTCTGCGCGAAAAGGGGATTGCCGCGGCCTCCAAGAAGGCGGCCAGAGTGGTTCGGGAGGGTCTTGTAGGCCACTATGTTCATACGGGTGGGAAGCTCGGGGTTCTAGTCGAAATCAACTGCGAGACGGATTTCGTGGCCCGCACCGACGATTTCCAGGGACTGGTGCGAGACGTGGCTATGCACATTGCCGCCTCGAGTCCCGGCTACACACGATCAGAGGAAATCCCGGAAGAGGAAATTCGGAAGGAAAGTGAGATCTATCGAAAGCAGGCTCAGAAGGAAGGGAAGCCGGACCACATCGCCGACAAAATTGTTGAAGGACGCCTGAAGAAATATTATTCTGAGGTCTGCCTGTATGAACAGGCCTACGTAAGAGATCCGGACATTACGGTAGAAGAGCTCATTAGATCGATGATCGTGAAGCTTGGGGAGAATATCCTCGTACGCCGTTTCGCCCGCTTCAAGATAGGAGAGTAGCGAACCTGCGCATCGTCTCGGGTGGCTCCTCTTCGGAGACTTCATAAATATGCCAGCCGACGCGGTCAAGGAGAAAGATTCTCAACAACCCCGTCCTGTTTTTGCCAAACCCAAGTTCAAACGCATCATCATGAAGCTGAGTGGTGAAGCACTCATAGGGTCGCAGACCTTTGGCGTCGACCCGGCCATGATGGAGGCCGTAGCCCGCGAGATCCAGGAGGTGCACCAGCTTGGCGTGGAGATTGCCATCGTGGTCGGGGGCGGGAACATCATCCGGGGAGTCAACGTCAGCCAGGCCGGCTTTGATCGAGCTACGGGTGACTACATGGGAATGCTGGCCACCGTCATCAACGCCCTGGCTCTTCAGAACGCACTGGAGAAGAACGGCACATTCACACGGGTCTTGAGCGCCATCCATATGGCCGAGGTGGCGGAGCCGTTTATCCGCAGAAGAGCCATCCGTCACCTGGAGAAACGGCGGGTTGTGATCCTGGCAGCAGGGACAGGAAATCCTTATTTCTCGACCGACAGTGCGGCGGCCTTGCGTGCCATGGAAATCAAGGCCGACGTCATACTCAAGGGAACGAAGGTGGAAGGAGTCTACGATTCGGACCCGGATGTGAACTCCGAAGCACACTTTTACGAGCGGATCACCTACGACGAGGTTCTCAGTCAGAAACTTGCCATCATGGATGCGGCAGCCATCTCCCTGTGCCGCGACAACAACCTCCCGATCATCGTGTTCAACCTGCGTAAGCGGGGCAACATCAAGGATGTTGTTCTGGGAGAGCGGGTTGGATCACTCATCGCCAATTAGGAAGCTGATAGGGAGCCATGGTTTCGGAACTCATGAAGGCCACTCGTGGGCGGATGGGAAGGACCATCGAGGACTTGACCCGGAGCCTGTCCTCAATTCGGACGGGTCGAGCCTCGGTTCATTTGCTGGATCACATAGTCGTCAACTATTATGGGACGCAGACGCCTATCAACCAGCTTGCAACTCTCCACGTCCCTGAACCCAGCCTCATCACAGTGCAGCCCTGGGATGTTTCCCAGATCTCGGAAATCGAGAAGGCAATTATGGCTTCGGGCCTCGGTGTTAACCCGTCCAGCGACGGCCGACTGATCCACCTGCCGATTCCTCCCCTGACCCAGGAACGGCGACAGGAACTAGCGCGCCAGGTCAGCGGGATTGCCGAAGACCACCGGACTGCAATTCGCAACATCAGGCGGGACGCGAATGATACGCTCAAGCAGGCGCTCAAGGAGAAAAAGATTTCTGAGGACGAAGAGTACAAAACTCTGGGGAAAGTGCAGAAAGTCACCGACGAATACGTGGGTCGGGTGGATGATCTGGCTGCCCAAAAGGAGAACGAGATCCTGGAGGTGTAACCGAAGCGGGCTGGGGCCAGAAATTCTGTTGAAATTGGAACCGAACCATTTCGTTTTTAGAGTGACTGGTTGTTCCTATTGTTATGCAAAAACATGAATCCCGGCCACCCCACTTCCGCGAAGCGATCCAGCGCCATTCGGCTGGCGTTTTTTCTGCGGTGGCGGAACTGAAAAACTGGACTCGCGACATCTTCGTTGCCGCCTTGATGGCAATTCTGATCGTCATTTTCGTGATTCAGCCCGTTCGCGTCGAGGGCACCAGTATGCAGCCGAATCTGGTTGATCAGGAAAGAATTTTTGTTAACAAATTAGGCTACCATTTCAACGGCATAGAGCGGGGAGACGTCGTCGTGTTCTGGTATCCAAAGGACCGGGACAAGTCATTCATCAAACGAGTCGTGGGTCTCCCTGGAGAGACAGTCGAAGTACGGCAAGGCAGTGTTTACGTAGATGGCAGGTCCCTGAATGAGCGTTACGTCCTCTCGAAGTATGTGGACCGCTATTCGTATCCTCCCAAGCGAGTGCCCTGGGACAGCTACTTCGTGATGGGCGACCACCGGAACTCCAGCAACGACAGTCGGCACTGGGGCTGTGTTCCGCTGGGTTCTATCTTCGGGAAGGCAGTTTTTCGCTACTGGCCGGTATCAAAGATGGGCCTGCTAGACTGAACTCTTATTCCGATCGACCTGTTGGTTACTGGTTTTGAAAAGAAAAGCGATTCTCTACCTTGAAGATGGGACTCTGTACGAGGGAACCTCGTTTGGAGCGGCTGGCGAGTCCCTGGGCGAAGTGGTTTTCAACACGTCCATGACCGGCTACCAAGAAGTTCTTACCGATCCTTCGTACGCTGGTCAGATCGTTGTAATGACCCATCCTGAAATTGGAAACTACGGTACCAACGACGAGGACCAAGAATCACGCCAGCCCTTTGTGGAGGGGTTTGTGGTGCGAGAGTGCAGCCGTGTATTCAGCAACTGGAGAGGGAAGTCAACTCTCGACTCTTATCTTGTCAGCCACTCCATTTCGGGAATCTCGGAAATCGACACTCGCTCGCTGGTCCGCCATATCCGTACCCGCGGAGCCATGCGAGGAATCATCTCGAACCAGGATTTCTCCCCGGAGAGTCTAAAGGAAAAGGTGCTGAAGCATCCATCCATGACAGGAAGCGACTATGTCCGTAACGTGACGGTCGGCCAGAGCTATGAACAAAAAGCCGAGGGAGCCCGCTTCAAGGTGGTGGCTTATGATTTCGGGATCAAGACTAATATCCTCCGATGTCTCTCGCAGCGCGGTTGTGACGTAGTGGTTGTACCGGCACACACCCCCGGGCAGGATGTACTGTCACTGGATCCGGACGGAATTTTCCTGTCCAACGGGCCTGGGGATCCGGAACCATTGGACTACATCGTCCGGGAGATCAGAACCGTGATCGCCCAAAAGCCGGTTTTTGGCATCTGCCTAGGACACCAGTTACTGGGGCTTGCCTTCGGCGGAAAGACCTTCAAGCTCAAGTTTGGCCATCGTGGTGGGAACCAGCCTGTACTCAATGAGGAAACAGGTCGCGTCGAGATTACCTGCCAGAACCATGGTTTTGCCGTGGATCCGGAATCACTGGACACAGGAGAGATTGAATGCACCCACTTCAATCTTAATGACCAAACGCTGGAGGGACTGCGTCATCGATATCTTCCGGTGTTCTCGGTTCAGTATCATCCTGAAGCCTCACCTGGTCCTCGCGACTCTCTCTATCTGTTCGACGATTTTATAGAGTTAATGGAGCAGACATCGTGAAGATAGCTGTGCAGCTACCCGGTTTCTAAACCCTTTTGGAAAGCTATGCCTCGGCGGACTGATATTAACCGCATCCTCATCGTCGGATCAGGCCCTATTGTGATCGGGCAGGCCTGTGAGTTTGACTATTCCGGCACGCAGGCTTGCAAGGCTCTGGTTGCCGAGGGCTTCGAGGTTGTCCTCGTGAATTCCAATCCAGCCACTATCATGACCGATCCGGAACTGGCGACGCGGACCTACATTGAGCCGCTGACTCCCGAATGCGTGGCTGAGATTATCAAGCGTGAGCGTCCCGACGCGCTGCTGCCAACGGTGGGAGGGCAGACCGGGTTGAATATCGCCGTCGATCTTTGTTCGGCCGGCGTGCTGAACCGCTACGGTGTAGAACTGATCGGAGCGAAGCTTGAAGCTATCAAGGTCGCTGAGGATCGAAGGCTCTTTCGCGCCGCAATGGAACAGATCGGTCTTGAGTTTCCCAAGTCCGGTTTTGCCAACAGCGGTAAAGAAGCTCAGGGCCTGCTGGACGAAGTCGGTCTGCCGGCCGTCATTCGACCTTCCTACACCCTGGCAGGAACGGGAGGAGGCATTGCCTTCAATCTGGAGGAGTTTCGAGAAATTGTCGATCGTGGGCTCCAGCTTTCACCGATTCAAGAAGTGCTCGTGGAGGAGTCGGTGATCGGGTGGAAGGAGTTTGAGCTGGAGGTGATGCGAGATCTGAATGATAACGTCGTAATTATATGCTCCATTGAGAATTTTGACCCGATGGGAGTCCATACGGGAGACTCCATCACGGTTGCTCCAGCTCAGACCTTGACGGACCGGGAGTATCAAGGGCTGAGGGACATGGCTAAGAAGGTCATCCGTAAAGTGGGAGTCGAGACGGGAGGGTCCAACATCCAGTTTGCCGTCAGTCCGGACGACGGGAAAGTGGTCATCATTGAGATGAACCCGCGGGTAAGCCGCAGCTCTGCACTGGCCTCCAAGGCTACGGGGTTTCCCATTGCCAAGATCGCGGCCAAGCTGGCTGTAGGTTATCTACTCAACGAGATTCCCAACGATATTACGCTCAAGACTCCAGCCAGTTTCGAGCCGACGCTAGACTACGTGGTAGTAAAGATACCGCGATGGAATTTTGAGAAGTTCCCTGAAACACCGCCGGTTCTGGGCACACAGATGAAATCGGTCGGAGAGATCATGGCGATCGGGCGGACCTTCAAGGAGGCGCTTTCAAAGGGCCTGTGCTCTCTCGAGACGGAGACGACACTGGCTTCCGAAACTATCGATGCAAGCAGAATACGCGAAAACCTCATCCAGCCTACACCTTCTCGTCTGGCTTATGTACGTAAGGCCTTTCTGGAAGGATTTTCGGTGGAGGAAATCTTTCAGCTGACCGGTATTGATCCCTGGTTCCTGGACAATTTCCACCAGATCGTCGCCCTGGAAAGTGAACTCGAGGGCCGGAAACTGAATGACCTGTCCGCGGACTCTCTTCTTCAGGCCAAGAGGCTCGGAATGTCTGATCACCGGCTGGCGGAGATGCTGCGAGGTGAGGGGGGTGAGAAGCTGAAAGACGAAGAGATCCGGGCAAAACGTCTAGTCCACGGAATCAGTCCCGTCTTCAAGCATGTCGACACCTGTGCCGCCGAGTTCGAATCCTTCACCCCGTATCTCTATTCGACCTACGAAGAGGATAACGAGGCTGAACCGAGTGAGAATCGAAAAATCGTCATTCTGGGGAGTGGCCCTAACCGGATTGGACAGGGCATCGAATTCGATTACTGCTGCTGCCATGCTGCCTTCGCGCTCAAAAAGGCAGGATTCGAGACCATCATGATCAATTGCAACCCGGAAACGGTCTCTACTGATTACGACACTTCCGATCGGCTCTACTTCGAACCACTTACCTTTGAGGCCGTCATGGCGGTGGTGGATCTGGAGCAACCGGACGGGGTCATCATCCAGTTTGGAGGCCAGACTCCTCTCAAGCTGGCACTTCAGCTTTTCCGGGCCGGTGTTCCGCTCATTGGCACGTCCCCCGAATCGATCGACCTGGCCGAGGACCGCAAGAGGTTCGGAAAGCTTCTGAGGGAGCTCTCCATCCGGCAGCCTGAGAACGGAACGGCGTTCTCGGTAGAAGAGGCGCGGGAGATTGCTGGTCGAATCGAGTATCCGGTCCTGGTGCGGCCATCGTATGTGCTTGGTGGTCGGGCCATGGCTATCATCTATGATGAGGGCTCGCTGGACAAGTATGTCAAGAGCGCGGTGCGGGCGTCTCCAGAGCACCCCTTGCTCATTGATCGCTTCCTCGAGGATGCACAGGAATACGATGTCGATGCCCTGTGCGACGGGAAGCGCGCCGTAATCGGGGGGATCATGGAGCATATTGAGGAGGCCGGCATTCACTCTGGAGACAGCACTTCCGTTTTGCCTCCTTTTTCAATCGATCCTGCCCACCTTGAAACCATGCGCCGCATTACCCGCCAGCTGGCGCTGGCCTTGGAAGTGGTCGGTTTGATGAATATCCAGTTTGCTGTGGCCAGAGGGCGGGTTTATGTTCTGGAAGTGAACCCCCGTGCTAGTCGCACGGTCCCCTTTGTGAGCAAGGCCACGGGGGTTCCTCTGGCCAAGATTGCGGCTCAGCTTATGATCGGCTGTAAGCTTGATGATCTGGGAATCTCCGAGGATCTGGAAGTCGAACATTGTTTTATAAAGGCTCCCGTTTTTCCCTTCGCCAAGTTTCCCGGAGTTGACACGATTCTGGGACCGGAAATGCGCTCCACCGGAGAAGTGATGGGAGTAGCCGAGACGTTCGGGGAGGCTTACGCGAAGGCTCAACTCAGCGCTGGAGTTATTCTTCCCAAAGGAGGCGTCGCCTTTATCAGCGTCAATGAACGGGACAAGCGTGGGATCGGCGACATTGCCAGAGAATTCCAGGATCTGGGGTTCGATATTGTCGCGACTGAGGGGACGGCTGCAAAGCTACGCGAAGAGGGACTGGACGTCGACTCGGTCTACAAGGTCAATGAAGGTCGTCCCAATATCGTTGACTTGATCCGGAGCGAACGGGTCGACCTGGTGGTGAACACGCCACTTGGCAGAGAGTCGTTCTTTGACGAAAAGGCAATTCGCCGTGCCTGCATTCAGTACGGCACACCCTGTATTACCACCCTCTCAGCAGCAGCGGCCGCCGTAAAGGCCATCGAGGCCCTTCAGCGTGAACAGATGCAGGTGCTCAGCCTCCAGGAATATCACTCCATGGAGTCCCATCCGGTGCCCGTCTCAGGCGAATAAGAGAGAGTTCCACGTTCCACCAACCTTCGATTTTCAACCAGAAACCATTAACCGTTAACTCGTTTCCGGCGGATACGATCCTGTAGGATAGTCTCAGCTCGGGCCAGCTGCTGCAGGTTGTTCACACCAAGGACCTCCTGTGCCGGAGCCTCCACTGTTTCTACAGGCAAGGCATCCCGTCCCAGAAGTGCCACTGTGTCGGTCAACAGGTACTCTCTTTGCTCGTTGTCATCGGAGACGCGGTCAAGGACCGGGAACAAGCGTCGCACATCGAAACAGTAGTACCCGGGATTGACCTCCCGGATTTTCTGCTGTTTTTGGGTAGCGTCCTTTTCCTCAACGATTCGCAGCGGTTCTCCGGCATTCCGTATCACACGCCCGTATCCCTTCGGGTCTTCCAGGTGACTCGTAATCAGTGCCAGCGCCGCGCCCGACTGCTCCCTGGTGCGGAGCAGGTCGTGTAGCCGTTCACTAGTGATGAGCGGACCATCGCCATGAAGAACCAGAACGCTCCCCCGCTTTCCGTGCAGGTAAGACTGGGTCATCGATACAGCGTGTGCCGTTCCCAGCTGCTGTGTCTGCGTTACCCATGTCACTGGCCAACCAGCAAACCGCTGTCGCACCTGCTCCGCCTGATGCCCCACGACCACGAGGGTCTGAGACAAGGTGAGGGCGCCGAGCCGGGTAAGAACATGTTGCAACATGGGAGCTCCACAAAGGGAATGTAGAACCTTGGGAAGCGATGAATGAAATCGAGTGCTCCTGCCGGCTGCCAGGACCACTGCGTAGCGCGATGGAGCCATGGTCAGCACTGTAGCAGTCCGTGGTGAAAATCAGAGGAGGCAAATTGCCGGTTTTCAGTGAGAGATTTTCTTGGGCGTGACAAGTTCCCGAAAATCTTCCTGGGAGTCGAGAGACTCGAAATCTGGGTCGTGCTGGGCATGAAAGCGGTGTACCTCGTCCGCTGCAATGGCTTTCTTCAGATTCTGAAGGGTCTCCTCTATCAAGCCCATCCTGGCATAGCTAGCGGCCATGGCCGCGTGCACCGCACCTAGGTTTGGCTCCTCGCCGGCTTTCTTTAAGGCCCGGCTGAAGTAATCGATTGCCTTCTCGTAGTCACCTCGATTGTGCTCGTACACTCCTGCATCATAGAGCTCGATGGGACCCTTGGGAGCGGCTGCCGGGCTGACGCTCTTCTCCCTGCAAAGCCTGAGAAAAAGTTCTATCCGCGCGATGATCTTCTTATCGTCCGGGTACTTCTTAAGAATCGATTCGAAGCCCACCTGGGCCTTCTTATAATCGCCCCTGTATAGGAGTTTTATTGCCTGTTCATACTTCTTGTACGCTGGATTGTTTTCCTGGCGTGATTTCGTGGTCGGCATCGCTCCTCCGCAAAAGCTTGATATTATAGCAGCCTGCAGCAGTTGGAAGTCTCGCGGTGGTGCTATCAAGGCGGCTGTTAGAAAGGAAGGATCTCGAGTCAAGAGTGATGTCGGCCAGACTGGACAGGGTTGAAGAGCTGATCGGGCGTTTTCCAGACCTACCTCCGGAGGTGGCGTTCAAGGAAGACATCCTTCGGACCGGTCTGTCCTTCTCCGAAGATGCGCTGCGTGTCGCAGCTGGATGCAAGCCGAAAGCCTACTTCATCTTCTCATTTGATTTCCTGCCCGTCCAAGAAATGGAAAACCGGGAGAACTGGCGTGCTCCAGAGGAGATCTGCCTGCACGGTGGTAAGCGGAACTTTCGTCGCTTGATTGTGTCCGTTCGACTTAACCCGCAATCTCGGTATCGGGTAGAACTCTCTGGGGAGGGAAGATTGATCCTGACCCTGGATGCTACTGAAATCTGTGACGTGGAGTACCAGGCCGTTCCAGACTACTACAAAAGGAACCTTCCCAATGGCAAGCCTGTGGCGGATATCTGTCCCACCATCGAATGGGGATATCTGCTATACCTGACCGTCTTTCGCATCTGCCAATACTTCGGCAAGAAGGAGGAGTGTCAGTTCTGTGACATCAACGCAAATTATCGGCAGCAGAAAAAGGCGGGTCGACCCTACACCGGCGTTAAGAGCGTCGAAGAGGTTTTGCAGGCCCTGGAAATCATCGACCGCACCGATACGGAGTCCGGGGCGTACACGGTCACAGGGGGCAGCATTACCTCAAGGTTGGACGGAAAGAGCGAAGTAGAATTCTATGAACAGTATCCGGCAGCCATTGAGGCCCGCTTTCCAGGGAGATGGATCAGTAAGGTTGTCGTGCAGGCACTTCCCAGGGAGGAAGTGCAACGTTTCAAAGATGCCGGAGTCCAGATTTATCACCCCAATTACGAGGTGTGGGATCCACGCCTCTTTCGAATCATCTGTGCAGGAAAAAATCGGTACATCGGTCGGGACGAGTGGGTCCGGCGTATCCTGGACGCAGCCGAGGTTTTTGGATCCGGCAACGTGATTCCAAATTTCGTGGCTGGCATCGAAATGGCGCAGCCCCATGGCTTCGAGACCCCCGAAGAAGCCGTTGAATCAACGGCTGAGGGACTTGAGTTCTTTATGTCCAGAGGCATCGTTCCCCGCTTTACGACCTGGTGTCCGGAGCCATTGAGTGTTCTTGGGAAAATCGATCCTGGGGGTGCTCCTCTGGAGTACCATCTTCTGCTCCTCGACAGCTGGCGGACGACCCTCGAGAAACATTCCCTGAGCGCTCCTCCCGGGTATGGAAGTCCCGGCATTGGAAACGCAGTCTTTTCGGTCTCCAGTTTCATGGATGTCGTAAGACCAGCACCCCGGCAGGTCCCTTCTTGAACTGAATTTGGAAGAGGCGATGGAAATAAGTGGTTTCCAGAACCTGGAACTATTCGACTTCTCAATTCCCAAAGATCGGCAAGCAATGGAGGAAGCAATTGCTCTCATCTGGTTGCAACTCGGCCGCCACTACAACATTGTCATTGGTGGGAGCCACCTCAAGACCGAGGTCGTGGGTCCAGATGCCAGGCGAACCGACACAGGCCATGCTGAAGCATCGGCAGGCAGGGGCAATGCAGAAGATGGGACTGCGGCGTCCGTAACCCGAAGGACGCCAGGGGTTGGCGCTCTCTGGTTGCGTTTCTCGTTGTCTCCGATGAATCAGGATCGGTGTCCTCTTCCTTCCTTGCCAGGGAACAGAGTTCCCTGGCAAGGGACTTTTACCATGGACTGCTAGTGCACCTCGTCGGTCAGGACCTTGCCTTCCCCTGCGCTTTTCGAGGAAGGCAGGGAGCTCCTCTTTTGCTCTCCCCGGTAGACGGAGTGGGTCTCCATTCACCGCGAGTGTCTCGCACCCACCGCACGGTCGTTCAGAGTCCAGAATTCCAGGTTCTGGATCATGGTTTCCCGGTTCTGGATACACCCTTTTCTGGACGAACCGTTTCGGTGAGCTAATTCACTGCAAACTAATCAGCCAAATCTGTTATATTACCCGCGCTTTGAGGCGTCTCGCTCTGAGGCATATGCATATGTTGGAGAGAGCATTGGGCCGGACAGAAACACTTGTCAAAAAACAGAAGGCCACGAACCAGGTTGAGGAGGTCATCAACGATTTCAGCATTCAGGTTGCCACGGTCAACGGTTCCGGAAGCCAGTCTTCCAACAATGTGCTGATGCGGTCCATTTTCCAGATGGGGATCCCGATCAGCGGTAAGAATCTTTTTCCCTCCAATATCGCAGGGCTCCCAACCTGGTTCACGATCCGTGCTTCCAAGGAGGGATATGTCGCCCGCAAGAAGGAAATTGACATCCTTATCGCCATGAACCCGCAAACCGCCCGGGAGGACGTAGAGGGTCTGGAATCCGGAAGCGTGGTGATTTTCGAGGAGAACCTGCGCCTCTCGCGCCTTCGGGAAGACCTCTGTTTCTATCCGGTTCCCTTTTCCAGGTTGGCTGCCGAGGTCGTCAAGGATTTCAGGTTGAGGAAACTGGTGGCCAACATGGTGTATGTCGGCTCTGCAGCACAGATCCTCAACATCGATTTAGAGGAAGTAAAGGCGGCTATTGGAAAGTGGTTCCAAAGCAAGACAAAGGCTATCGAATTTAACGTCAAGGCAGCGCGTCTGGGCGCCGAGTATGTTGAAGAGAACCTTGATAAACAGGATCCTTTTCGAGTCGAAAGAATGGAGGCAACTCGGGGGAAGATTCTTATTGACGGCAATGCTGCCGCCGCGCTCGGCTGTGTCTTTGGCGGGTTCACGGTCGCCACTTGGTATCCGATCACCCCTTCCAGCAGTCTGTGTGAGGCCATCATCGATTATGCTGGAAGATTCCGCGTCGACAAGGAGACGGGAAAAGCCACCTTCGCCGTGGTTCAGGCGGAGGACGAACTGGCCGCTTTGGGGATGGCAATCGGAGCGGGCTGGGCGGGGTCCCGCGCCATGACCTCCACCTCGGGACCGGGGATTTCACTGATGTCCGAGTTTGCGGGACTGGCCTATTTCGCCGAGGTTCCCTGTGTGATCTTTGACATTCAGCGTGTCGGGCCCAGCACGGGTTTGCCGACGCGGACTTCTCAGGGTGACATCAATCTGCTCTATCATAACTCTCACGGCGATACCAAGCATCTGGTTCTTTTTCCGGCCACCATGAAGGAGTGCTTCGAGTTTGCACAGATGTCCTTCGATCTGGCGGAACGGTTCCAGCAGCCCGTTTTCATCGCATCGGATCTCGATCTGGCCATGAACAACTGGATGACTGCCCCCTTCGAGCACCCCGCTTCTCCCTTTGACCGCGGGAAGGTACTGACTGCCGAGGACCTGGACCGGCTGGGAGAGTTTGGCCGCTATAAGGACGTGGATGGCGATGGAATCACCTATCGTACCCTTCCTGGGACCAAGCACGATCTGGCCGCCTATCTGACCCGGGGTAGCGGACATAACGAATCCGCTCGCTATTCGGAACGGCCCGAAGACTTCACCTACCTGCTGGACCGCCTGGCCCGGAAATACAAGACGGCTAAAGCGCATGTGCCGGCTCCTGTTGTCGATCGGGTCGAGGGTTCGAGGCTTGGTTTAATTGCCTACGGTTCGACCGACGCGGCGGTCCAGGAGTGCCGCGATCAGTTGAGCATGGGTTACGGAACTGAGGTCAGCTACCTGCGCTTGAGAGCTCTCCCGCTGACAGATGAGGTTACGGAGTTCATATCCGCCCATGAAGAAGTATTTGTCGTTGAACAAAACCGGGATGGCCAGGTGGCGGAGATTATACGCCTCGCCGCAGGAGCGGAAATAGTCAAAGTGAAAAGTGTACTTCACTATAACGGCATGCCCATCGATGCCCGATTTATCACGGATCAGGTGGCCGCCATGGCGCGATTGGAAAGGACGAGCTAATGCCTGTCAAAATACCCAGCTCTCCCCGGCGACGGAAGAAAACAAATCGGATTGGGTTGACGGTTAAGGATTACCGTGGTGTGCCCTCTACCATGTGTTCCGGGTGCGGGCACGATTCGATCACCAGCCAGATCATCAAAGCCTTTTTCGAGGCCGGAGTCGAACCTCACCAGGTTGCCAAAATGAGCGGTATCGGCTGTTCTAGCAAGACGCCCGCCTATTTCTTGAGCAAGGCTCACGGGTTGAACGGGGTTCATGGGCGAATGCCTTCCCTGGCAACCGGGGCCAAGCTTGCCAACCGCGATCTCATCTGCATCGGGATCAGTGGCGACGGTGATACAGCATCCATCGGACTTGGCCAGTTCTGCCACCTTCTGCGCCGCAACGTTCCCATGATGTACATCATCGAAAACAACGGCGTGTACGGACTAACCAAAGGCCAGTTCTCGGCTACGGCCGACATAGGGTCGAAACTGAAGACCGGAGTCATGAATGATCTTCCGGCAATCGACTGCTGTTCGCTTGCCATCGAAATGGGATGCAGCTACGTAGCCCGCTCCTTCGCAGGCGATCCTAAGCAGGTCGTGGCCTTGTTACGTGGTGCTTTGAGCCATGGGGGCACCTCTATGCTGGACATTATCAGTCCCTGCGTCACCTTCAACAATCACGGTGCCTCCACAAAGAGCTATTCGTGGGCTAAGGAACACAAGGAATTGCTACACCGGATTGACTTTGTCCCTTACTACGAACAGGTGCAGGAAGTGGACTATGATTTGGGGGAGCTGGTGGAGGTGAAGATGCATGATGGTTCCTGCCTCAGGCTCAGGAAAGTGGCCCGGGACTACAATCCAATGGATCGGAATGCCGCTCTGGCAATGCTCCGCACAACAGATCGGAAGGAAGAATTTGCGACCGGCTTGATTTACGTCAACCCTGTGGCTGAAAACTTTATCGACCGTCTGAATCTGCATGAGACGCCACTGGCTCACCTGCAAGACGACGAAATCCGGCCCGGCCCGAAGGCGCTGGCCGAAGCTATGTGCGAGCTGGAATAGAAGAGTTCCACATTTTCCGTTTTGCCCACTATCAACCGTCAACCGGTAGCCAGTAGTTGGTAACCGGCAACCAATTCCTGCTTGCATCTGCTACCTTCATCAGGCAAGTTCTTGGACCATGGAGAGAAAGATTAGGAAAGCAGGAGTTCTGGGCGCCGGGACGATGGGATCTCAGATTGCCGCGCATCTGGCTAATGTGGGTATTCCTTCCGTGCTGCTGGACATGCCTCAGCCAGGACGAGACAAGAGTAAGCTGGCCCGTTCGGCCTTGAAACATCTCACCAGAATGAGGCCTGCACCATTTTACGGAAGGGGGGCCTGGAGCCTGATCCACCCGGGAAACTTTGAGGATGATCTGGGGTTACTCGGGGACTGCGACTGGGTTGTTGAAGCTGTCGCGGAACGTCTAGCAGTGAAGCAGAAGCTGTGGGCGGAAGTGGAGCCTCACTTGAAACCCGGAACGATCGTCTCCAGTAACACCAGCGGCCTGTCGATTGAGGCAATCGCTGGTGCTCGCTCCCAAGAGTTTCGCAGCCATTGGCTGGGAACCCATTTCTTTAACCCCCCTCGCTACATGAAGCTTCTCGAAATTATTCCGGGATCTGACACCTTGCCCGAGGTTGTCGAGTTTCTATCCAGATTCAGTGACCGGAAACTCGGAAAAGGGGTCGTCTTCGCCAAGGATGTTCCCAACTTTGTCGCCAACCGGATCGGGGCCTTCGCGGCCTCGGCGGCCATGCATTTGACGAAAAAGATCGGTCTCTCCATTGAGGAAGTGGACGCGCTCACAGGTCCAGTCATCGGCCGGCCGACGACGGCTACCTTCCGGCTGGCGGATTTGATTGGAAATGACATCATGTGTCACGTGTCGGAGAACCTTTACGAGAGTCTTCCCGACGATTCCTGGCGGGAGCTTCTTGCCCCAAACGATCTTCAGCTCCGCCTCGTGGAACGCGGCTGGAATGGACGCAAGGCAGGACAGGGATACTATCTGAAGAAGGGCGGAGAGTTCCTGGTCCTGGATCCGGAAACGATGGAGTATCGAAGTCAGCAGCCGGTGCAGATCCCATCTCTGGCCGATGTGAAACAATCGTCGGATCCGCTGGAGCGCATCCAACGGCTGATTCGCTCGGGGGACAGGAGCGAAGACTTCCTGTGGCCGCTCCTTCGAGACACATTCGCCTATTCCGCCGGCTTGGTCGGCGAGATTTGTGATCATCTCTATCAGATCGACCAGGCTATGTGCTGGGGCTGGGCCTGGACACATGGTCCCTTTGAGCTGTGGGATGGACTGGGGGCGGCCGAGACGGCAGAGCGAATTCGGAGCGACGGCGTGGTGTTGCCGGACTGGGTTGACAGCGCCCTGGGTTTGGGGAAGGGCGGCTTCTACATTGCGGGCGATCTGACCCGCTTTTTCGATCGGGCTTCCTCGACCCACGGGGAAATGCCCATCGATCCGGAAAGCCTGAATCTTGAAGTCCTGAAATCGCAACAGGCTCCGGTTCTATCGAACCCCTCTGCCAGCCTGATCGACCTAGGCGAGGGTGTGGCCTGTCTTGAATTCCATTCCAAGATGAATGCCATTGACGAGGAGCTTGTCAGCATAGGTCTGGAGGCCACCGAGCGAGTGGCCAGCGACTTCCGGGCTCTCGTGATCGGCAATCAGGGGTTAAATTTTTCCGCGGGCGCCAATCTGGCCAGGCTCCTGGATTCGTGTCGCCGCAGTGCCTGGCAGGAGATTGAACAAGTGGTCAGGCGTTTCCAGAAGTTTTGCGAGGGACTCCGGAAATCCCCTTTTCCTGTGGTGGCAGCTCCGTTCCGGAAAACTCTTGGCGGGGGAATGGAGCTCTGTCTGCCCTGTGATCGACTGGTCAGCTCGGCGGAGACCTACATGGGTCTGGTGGAGGTGGGGGTGGGACTGATTCCAGCCGGAGGGGGATGCTGCGAAATGCTACTCCGCAAGCAGCCGGCTGACCCCAATGACAAACTGCATCACCAGGCCGGTGTTGTGAAGGTATTCGACGCCATTTTTACGGCGAAAGTCTCGGGCAGTGCCGTGGAAGCACGGGAGCTCGGTTTTCTCCGAGACCAGGATGAAATCGAAGTCAGCCAGGATCGAGTTTTGTTTCGGGCCAGGCAACAAGCAATCGGTTTGAGCTCTAACTACACCCCGCCTGATTTGCCCCCTATGACCGCCTACGGAGCGTCTTGCCTGGCCCGACTCAAGGTAACAATCCATCTGATGAGCCGAGCCGGGTACTTGTCCGATCACGACGTACTCATTGGGAATAAGCTGGCCTATGTTCTGTGCGGAGGTGATTTCAGCCACGCCACGACGGTCCCGGAGGGGTACTTTCTCAATCTGGAGAGGGAAGCATTTCTCTCGTTGTGCGGCGAAGAAAAGACCCAGCAAAGAATCGAGCATATGCTCCGGACCGGAAAACCCTTAAGGAATTAATCCGTTTCACCAAGGGAGTACCGAAGGTTCGGATACACTGCCCACCGCGCTTTCTCACTTCGAGTCAGCGGTGACCTTGGTTTTTCCAGAAGAGGTTGACTTCCTGTGTTTTCATGTATTAGTGTGTTAATACGACATGGAGCAAGAACTTCATCAAAATGAAGACCTTTGGTCGCTGTTTCAGGTTATCTGTCATCTTGACGATGTGGAGGCCTGTTCACGGTTTTTTCGCGACCTATGCACGGTGGGCGAGCTGAACGCCATAGCCGAGCGATGGGCCGTTGTACGTTTGCTAGGTGATGGTCTGGCGTACCGGGAAATCAGCGGGACGACCGGGTCCAGCACGACGACCGTCACCCGTATCGCGCACTGGCTGCGCTACGGGGAAGGCGGATATCGGGAAGCCCTCAAGTGGCTCGAACAGGAGGAAAACGGAGATGAATGACTTTCAAGGAACTGTGCTTGGGGGAATCACGGGAAGCCCCGACTCTCCTTCTGAAGAGCGACTCCGCATTGCGGTTCAGCGGCGGGGACGACTGGCCAAAGGTTCTCTCGATTTGTTGCAGAGCGTAGGGCTCGATTTCGACTACCACGAGGGACGCCTTTTTGCCCCCTGCAGTAACTTTCCTCTGGAATTGCTGTTTGTTCGCGACGACGACATCCCCGAATACGTGCAGGACGGAGTTGCAGATCTGGGAATAGCCGGCCGAAACGTAGTCGAAGAGAAGGGGGGGGCCGTCGAATGTCTCGAGTCACTGGGCTTTGGGGGCTGCTGCCTAAAGATCGCGGTTCGGGAAGGAGGACCGCTAACAACGATCATGGATCTGGAAGGAAAGCGGATTGCAACCTCCCACCCCTCGATTCTTTTTCGTTACCTAAAGGAGAAGGGCCTTGATTCGACAGTCGTAGAGATCAGCGGCTCCGTGGAAATCACACCCATTCTCAACGTTGCCGATGCTGTCTGTGACCTGGTGTCCACGGGGTCGACACTCAAAATGAACGGTTTACGCCCGCTGGCCACCGTATTGGAGTCGGAAGCTGTTCTGATTGCCCATCCCGACCCGCCGGACGGGGAGCAGAAGGGGTCTTTTATTGAGCGTCTGCGGGCTCGGATGCGAAGCTGCCTGCGCGCCCGCAAGATGCGTTATCTTATGATGAATGTGCGCCGCAGCGATTGGGACAGCCTGAAGAAGGTCCTACCCAATTTGAGCAGTCCAACCGTGTTGCCCCTGGCCCGGCCGGGCTGGATCGCCATCCATTCAGCCGTCCCCGAAGAGGCGGTCTGGAACACCATTGAGGAACTCACCCGTCGCGGTGCCCGGGACATTCTTTCGGTCCCGGTCGACATCATGGTGCCCTGATGAGAATTTTGCACCTTTCCGGCCTGAACAAGAAGGAACGGGATCGCTTGCTGGAGCGAGCTCCGCTGCGAGACGGCGAATCGATACGCCTGTGTGAAAACATCTTCGACCGAATCAAGACCGGTGGAGATCGGGCCGTCAGGCACTTCACGCGCCGATTCGACGGCGTTGATGCAGAGCGCACCCTGGTCAGCGGCAAGGAGTTTGAAAGGGCGGCCCAAGGTGTCGGGAGGCAGGAGATTAAGGCCCTCAAGCAGGGTCTGGGAAACATTGAGAGATTTCATCGGAGCCAGTGCACCCGAGAGGAGCCCGAGGAAGTACAACCGGGGGTGCAGTGCTGGAGGGAGAAACGCCCCGTTGACCCGGTCGGGTTATACGTGCCAGCGGGCAACGCGCCGCTCGCTTCGACCCTTCTTATGTTGGCAGTTCCGGCCCGCATTGCGGGTTGTTCTGATATTTCGGTCTGTGTGCCACCCCGAGAAGACGGGTCGGCCGACCCCTACGTCCTCTCTGCTGCACGGCTTCTGGACATAAGCTCGGTGCACAAGATCGGCGGAGCACAGGCTATCGCTGCCCTAGTCTTCGGTACAGAGACCGTTTCTGCCGTTGCCAAAATTGTGGGACCGGGCAGCAGCATCGTGCAATCTGCAAAAGCTCTGGCGGTTCAGTACGGTATCGCCATTGACCTGCTGGCGGGCCCCAGCGAAATCCTGGTCGTCTCCGACGGGTCGGGCGATTCCAGATGGATTGCCGCCGACCTGATCTCCCAGGCCGAACACGGCAGAGACAGCCGAGCTGTCCTGGTCACCACCAGCCCTGAGCAGGCTGAGAAGGTGAGTCTCGAGGTGAGCACCCAGCTGATCGAACTTCCACGGCGTGAGTTCGCAGAGGAGGCTGTGGATAAGTCTTTCCTACTGGTGGCGCCCTCTCTGCAAGAGGCCCTCGAGTTCTCCAACGAATTCGCACCCGAGCATCTGGTACTACAGGTCTCGGATCCGCGGCACTGGATTGGGGTTGTTCGGTCAGCGGGATCAGTTTTCCTGGGACCCTACTCGCCGGTGGTGGCAGGCGACTATGCAAGTGGGACCAATCACACGCTGCCCACTTCGGGCACGGCGGCCGGCTATTCTGGAGTTTCAGTGGACACGTTCTTGCGCAAGATTAGTTTTCAGGAACTGAGCCGCTATGGACTGGAGACGCTTGCCCCGACGCTCCAGACACTGGCTCGGATGGAGGGTCTGGAAGGGCACGCCCGTGCCGTCGAGTGTCGCCTGGATGAGGGTTCCCGGGACTCGGAGGCGGAAGAAGTGTTCGGTCCCAATGACTGGAGGCGCGCAGGTATTGATGTGTCGGATCTGCCCGCTTACGAGGCAGCGCGCCTTAGTGGCGGAGAGGGACTTCTGCTCGATGCTAACGAAAGTCCTTTCGATGTTGAATGCCTCGGCATTGCGCTCAACCGTTATCCCGATCCTCACCAGCGGAAACTGCGCCGGGAGCTTGGTCTATACCTCCAGTGCGCGCCCGAGATGATCTTGGCCGGCTGCGGCTCAGATGAAGTTCTGGACTGGCTGATTCGTGCCTGCTGCAGGAGCAGCGGAGATGTGGTTGCCGTTGCCCAGCCCACCTACTCGATGTACCAGATCCTGGCTGCTTCTCACCGCGTTGGAGTGGTCCATCTATCGCTGGATGGGAAGTTCGACTTCCAGGCGAAAGATTTCCTGCAGCGAGCGACACCCCGGGTCAAGATCCTCTTCCTGTGCTCGCCGAACAATCCTACGGGAAACCGATTGAGCAGTGATGAAATTGAGATGACCTGCCGCCGCTGGGATGGGCTCGTCGTAGTGGACGAGGCCTATGTTGAGTTCGCGGAGGATCCTTCGCTCGCCCATCGCATCGACGAACTTTCTAACCTGGTGGTCGTGCGAACCCTGTCAAAGGCCTGGGGAAGGGCTTCGCTCCGGGTCGGGTATCTGGTGGCTCACCGGGAGATCATCAAGGGCCTGGAGAGAATCAAGGCCCCGTACAATCTGGGGGGACTGACGATGGCGTTGGCAATTGACTGCTTGAGACAAGCCGGAACTCAGGAAGCGCGGATCCAGCAGCTTCTCGAGGAGCGACAACGCGTGCAGGATGAGCTAAGAAGTGTTCCAGGGGTCCTGCAAGTCTTCCCATCCGAGGCCAACTTCATCTTGTTCCGTTGCGAAAATGCCAGCGAGTTGTGCTCCCGACTCAGGGATAGAAAGATTGTGGTACGGGACCGCAGCGGGTTGCCTGAGCTGGCTAGTACGATTCGGGTCACCGTAGGTAGACCTGAGGAAAACTCACGATTTCTGTCTGAATTAAAGGAAGTGCTCTATGACACAGATTGCCAGTCCGAGATTTGCTGAACTCTCACGGAAAACCCTAGAAACCCGGATTCGCGTAGCCCTTAACCTGGACGGCGAGGGCCGCGTGAAGATAGGGGTGGGCATCCCTTTTCTAGAGCATATGCTGCACCTCCTAGGCCACCGCGCGGGCCTGGATCTAGATATTGAAGCTTCCGGGGATCTGGAGGTGGATGACCACCACGTCACAGAAGACGTTGCCATCGTTTTAGGGCGCGCCCTACGGGAGACTCTGGGAGAGAAAAAAGGCATCCGCCGTTATGGTTCGGTCATGATGCCTATGGATGAGGTGCTGGTGGCAGTTGCCGTCGATCTTTCGGGCCGTAGCTGTTTCGTCACTAACTACTCACCAAAACGGGAGTCAGTTGGGGCTCTTTCCACCGAAATGGTTCCGCATTTCTTCAGGACTCTTGCAAACGAGGCGAGGTTCACCCTGCACATGAATTTCCTGAGCCAAGGAGAAAACGAGCATCATCGTATTGAGGCACTTTTCAAGGGGATCGGTCAGGCTCTTGGGCAGGCAGCCGAGAGGCTGGCGGGTCAGGCTTTGGCCGTTCCGTCCACCAAAGGAGTTCTGGAGGGTGCCGGATGATTGCGGTAGTGGATTACAGCGCAGGAAACCTGCACAGCGTGGCCCGGGCTTTGAACTACCTTGGCGTCCAACACACCCCTACCTCTGAGGCAGACCGGATAAGTGAAGCCAGCGCAGTGATTCTGCCGGGTGTCGGTTCCGCTGGACATGCCATGCGGTCGCTGTCAGACGCTGGCCTGTTGGGGACACTGCAGAAGCTGGATCGTCCCTTTCTGGGGGTCTGTCTGGGCCTTCAGCTGCTCTTTGAGTCGACGGCGGAAGGAGAGGAAGACTGTCTGGCCATTTTGGAGGGACGCGTCTCCCGGTTCTCCTCTCCTGGCCTCAAGGTGCCCCACGTGGGCTGGAACCGGGTGTGCCGCAAGGAAGTGACAGCCGGAGGGCTTCTGGAGGGGATTCGAGAAGGGAGCTATTTCTATTTCGTGCACAGTTTCTTTGCACCCGTCACGCCCCAGTTAACCCTGGCGAGCAGCACTCATGGCCCTTTCGAGTTCTCGGCAGTCGTCCACTCGCGAAACTACTGGGGCGTGCAATTCCATCCCGAGCTTTCAGGTCCCTGTGGCCTCAAGCTACTTCAGAATTTCGTTCAGATCGCACGATGTTGGTCATAGCTGCAATCGATTTGATCGCAGGGCGTTGCGTCCGTCTGTTGAAAGGGGACTATGGGCGCAGGACGGAGTATGCCATGGACCCTGTGGAACAGGCGCTGTCACTCCAGAAATCTGGTTTCTCCCGGGTCCACATCATTGATCTGGACGGAGCCCGTGACGGTGAACTGCAGCATTTTCCGATTATCCGCAGGGTCGTCTCCTCGCTGGATCTTCCTGTGCAGGTGGGTGGCGGTATCCGGACTTCCAACGAGGTTGCCCGGCTGGCTGTTCTGCAGGGATCCTTCTTGATTCTGGGGAGTTCCGCCCTGCTAGAACCGAAAGCTGTGGAGACCTGGGTCCAAGAATGGGGAAGCGACCGGTTCATTGTAAGCCTCGATCTGGACGGCGACAATCTGCGTACTCACGGATGGAAGAAAAGTGCCCCACTGAAACTGCCCGAGGCGTTGGACCTGATCGGCGGCTGGGGTATCCGGCAGGTCATCTGTACGGATATCAATCGAGATGGTACCCTGAGCGGTCCCAATCTGCAGCTCCTAGAGGGCCTTGTCGGATCGGTCGCCGGGGGAACTACGGTCATTGCAGCGGGCGGAGTCTCCCGCCCGGAGCAGATATCCCAACTGGCGCGAGTGGGTGTTGGTGGAGTTGTGATTGGGAGGGCGCTTTATGAGAGCGATATTCCAGAGAGGGAATTTGCCAATGCTGGCTAAACGCATCATCCCGTGTCTGGACGTGAAGGGTGGTCGGGTGGTCAAGGGAG
>CAZMGM010000003.1:75432-76509 GCA_964565865.1 uncultured Acidobacteriota bacterium
GTCCGGTTCCGCAACCTTCGAGACTGCGGGGAACCAGCCAGACTTGGAAAACACTACAGCGACGAAGGCGCCGACGAACTTGTCTTTCTTGACATAACCGCAACCTTGGACGGTCGTGAAACCATGCTCGAATGGGTGAATGATGTCGCCCGAGAAGTGTTCATACCTTTTACGGTGGGAGGCGGGATTAGCAAGCTGGACCATATCAGCCAGTTGCTCAAGGCCGGCGCCGACCGGGTCTCCATCAACAGTGGTGCGGTCAAAACCCCAGACCTGATTGCCGCGGGGGCGGAGAAGTTCGGGAGCCAGTGCATTGTGGCGGCAATCGACGCTCGGAGAGAGGCAGGCATGTGGAGAGTGTTTGTCGCCGGCGGACGCCGGAAAACAGATCTGGAGGTGCTTTCCTGGTCCACACAACTTGAGAAACGGGGTGCCGGAGAAATTCTGTTGACTTCGATGGATCGGGACGGCACCAGAGATGGATACGACCTGGAACTCCTCGCCGAGGTATCCAGCCGTCTCTCCATTCCAGTCATAGCGTCAGGAGGAGTCGGAGAATTGTCACACCTGTCCGAAGGACTGGCAGCCGGAGCCGAGGCGGTTCTTGCCGCCAGTATTTTTCACGACGGCCAGTACTCCATCGCCGAAGCGAAGGGATTTCTGGCCGCACAGGGAGTTGAGGTGAGGATATGAAGCAGGCCTTGGAGTTTCAGGAGCAACCGGACTGGTCCAAAATGGGCGATCTCATCCCTGCAGTTGTGCAGGACGCGGACACGGGACGAATCCTGATGTTGGCCTACATGAACCCGGCCGCCTGGAAGGCCACCCTGACGTCCGGTCAAGCCTACTTCTGGAGTCGGAGTCGGCAAAGTCTGTGGAAAAAAGGAGAGACTTCGGGAAATGTTCTGAACGTAACCGAGCTTGCCCTGGACTGCGATTCCGATGCGATTCTCGTCCTGGCCCGGCCTACCGGTCCCACCTGTCATAAAGGTCCTCGCTCCTGCTTTCTCAGTGACGATACAATCCACTTCTTCGAGTTTCTCCCGTTTCTTCAGGCCGTCATCCCAAAGCGTCTTC
>CAZMGM010000003.1:76519-135763 GCA_964565865.1 uncultured Acidobacteriota bacterium
CCGGCGCCTGGTCGACAAGAATGAAGACGAAGCCGCCAGGAAGGTGGGCGAGGAAGCTATCGAGGTCATCCTGGCCTCTCGGCTGGATGCAGCAGAACTAGTGGCGGAATCGGCCGATCTGATTTTCCACCTTCTCGTTCTAATGACCCGCCAGGGAGTCGGCTACGACGAGGTCATAGCCGAGCTGATGGCGCGACGGCCGCAACGCGACTCGGGGGACTTTAACCACGGTCAGGCGGGGCGGAACGCATGACGGGCGGTCAGACGGAGGCGGGGAAGGTCGGGTACTGGTCGACGTCGTACCGCTTTCCCGCTATGAAGGCCTGTACATAGGAGTCCGTTGAACCCTTGAGCGCCGCCAGGTCTCCTTCGAAGCGGATTTCGCCGTCCTTCAGAAGAATGATTTGGTCAGCCACGATTTCCATGCAGTGCAGGTCGTGGGTGACCACCACAGAGGTCAGTTGTTCCTGTCGGTTCAGCTTTCGGATCAAGCGGCTGAGAGATTTCCCGATGATCGGATCCACACCGGTAGTCGGTTCATCATAGAGGATGACCTCCGGGTTGTTTGCAATGGCCCGTGCAATTGCAACCTGTTTTTTCCCGCCGGCACTTAGTTCGTTGAATCGGCTGGCTCCCATGCCCTCCAGTTCAACGGCGTTCAAGAGGTATGCCACTCGCGATTGAATCGCCCTTTCATCCGTTATCCCCTGCTCCCGCAGTGGATACGCAATATTCTCTCCTACGTCCAGAAAGTCGAAGACCGCTCCATGTTGGAATACATAGGACATCCTCTTTCGCACTTCCAGAAGTTCGCCTTCCGACATGCCTCCGACGTCCTGGCCCTTGAAAAGAACCCACCCCCGATCAGGCTTGAGAAATCCGGCAATTAGTTTGAGCAGGACGCTCTTTCCCGTACCGCTCTGGCCGAGGATTCCCACTGTCTTGCCTTTTCTTATTGTGAGTGAGATGGAACTCAAAACCGGATGGTCGAAAGACTTTGAGAGGTCGAGGACCTTGATGACGTCCACTCCCTTGAACTCGTCCAGGGGAATTCTCCGGCGCTTTGGTTGCCGGTGTTTTTGGCGCAATAGCGGCCGGGCAAACAAACCCACCACTATGGCCAGGTAAAGAACCAGAAGGAGGGCAATGAAAGCGTTGAAAAACATCTGCCATTTCTATCATACGCAACCCTTTGGCCTGGGATAATTCAGGAAGTTTCCAGGCGGAGTAGAAAAATTTGTTCGAGAATCCGAGTTCCGGGAGGGCAAGACCCCGGGAGTCTAGAGGTATCCATTTCCTGGAAATGTCCGGGATTTGAACTCCAAATGGCAGGGCAGGGTATGAGTGGTGCGGCGAGAAGTCGTACTGAGATCCTCCGGACGCCGGGCTGAATAGACCCCACAGCCGCTAGGCAATACTTCCGTCAATGACGTATCTGAAATCGGGTCAGCTTTTGGGCCATCGCCTTTTGATGCTCCTTGTCGCTCAGCAGGTACGCTTCCACCCATTCGCGAAGATCTGCCTGACTCATTTCTAGCACCTCGCAGACCCACTGCAAGCTACCAGGATAATTCTCTTCTGAGGAAAACCAGTCCAGAGCATCCTCTCGCCACAGTCGCCATTCCTTGTTGGAGGTCTTTTTTGGTGACACTATATCCCGAAAGGCCTGCAGCAGGATGCCCAGCGAGAGATTCCTGAGGGAAGAGTCAGGCTTGTGCTCGTGGGGATAAAGCCCCGTACTTTCTAGGGTTGAACTGTTTCTTTGCTGTTTCACGAATTCTGCGGGTTGCTTTCTATCGGTTCCGGGAAATATTGATCTTTTCTCTCCGACCTCTTTGACGTTCGCCAGCCGGAAAAGTTTCGTTTCGAGGTGAACTATATGGTCACATCAATCCATATATGTTCAACTATAAATAGTTGATATGACATAACTTAAATAGATATATGTATAGACAGATTCCAGGATGAATCTTTTGGTGTACAATGCACAAGCTATTCTAAAGGAGGATGTTGAAATGGCTAACGAGCGATCGAGTGCAGTGACTCTGAAAGGGAATCCGTTTACTTTGCTTGGATCTGAATTGAAGGCGGGAGACTCAGCTCCGGACTTTGAGCTGGTTGGAGGAGACCTGGCCCCGGTCCGGTTGGGGGATACCTCCGGCAAGGTAAGAATCTTCAGCGTAGTTCCGTCGCTGGACACTCCGGTTTGCGATACGATGACCCGGCGTTTCAATCAGGAGGCGGCCGCTCTTCCTGACGTAACGATTTATACGATCAGCATGGACTTGCCCTTTGCACAGACTCGCTGGTGTGCGGCCGCAGCTGTGGACAAGATCGTCATGCTCTCGGACCATCGAAGCGGCTCTTTCGGGGAGAACTACGGCACCCTGGTCAAGGAGCTTCGGCTCGAGTCACGAGCAATCTTTGTGGTGGACGAGTCGGGAGTGATTCGTCACGTCGAATACGTGGGTGAAATTGCCGATCAGCCGGACTATGATGCTGCCTTGAACGCTGTCAGACAGGTACTGACAGGCCGCTAGGGAACAAGCCTACGTCGTTGTCTCTGCAAAGGCTTGGTCAGCACGGCCTCCCGTTGAAGCTGCAGGGTCAAAGAAGTACCTCGAGGCATGGCCACATGTCGGCCCCGCAGGAATAGGCCGATCAGCGCCCCCCCTACTGCTCCGATCGCACCTCCGACGCCTGCCCCTTCGAGACTGCGATCAGAGATTGCTCCCACCCCGGTTCCCGACGCCACGCCCACCGTTCCGTACTTGAGGACATCGTCGGCCTGATTGCTAGTGGTGGTGATTTTGCCTTCTTTGTCGCCCGCGCCACTTACGTAACCCTCGGCACGTTCAGCCCGAGCCTCCAGACGCCTGGTGATGCCCGCTGGGAAAATGACTGTGTCAAAGGACAGCAGGAGTTCTCCTTTGCCTTTCACGCGGCCCGGCTTCTTGACTTCTTCCACTTGTCCGATCAGGTGGCTTCCTACCGGGATTACGATCTGGTCGTCCGAGGTAATCGGCACCGCCAGGCGGACGTGAAAGCGATCTCCGGGTCGTGCCGTGTCGGTGCTAAGACCACTTTCAAGGGTCACGAAAAGATCGGTTTTTCCGGGAATCATGATGTCCTCCTGGTCACCCGGAGAAACCACCAGAAGAGGCAAGCAGGCAAACAGCCATCTACATTTCTTCATGCGCCTCTCTCCCATTTGTATCGACGTGTCTCCACTCTGGAAAATGTCCGGATCAAAAGGACTCCTGCAAAGAAACCACCAATGTGAGACCACCAGGCAATTCCTCCAGATTCAATACTGGAGCCGGCCAGATCAGCCGTGCCGTTGACCACTTGCACGAGAAACCAGGAGCCCAGCACGACAATAGCTGGGATCTGAATGACGGGCCAGATAAGGATGAAGGGTACGATTGTCTGGATCCGGGCGAAAGGATAACAGATCAGGTAAGCGCCCAGGACGCCGGCCACGGCGCCACTAGCTCCAACTGCCGGGACCGTACTCTCGCTGTGAAAAGCGATATGCGTAGCCGAGGCCAGTGCTCCGCAGAGCAGATAAAAGAACAGGAAGCGCAGGTGTCCCATCCGATCTTCGATGTTGTCTCCAAAAATCCACAGGAACCACATGTTGCTGATCAAGTGAAGCCAGCCTGCATGCAGAAACATTGAAAAAACAGTGTTTCGAGTCACAGCCAGTCCGGTCGCCAGGGGCAGCGTTCCAATCTCTTTGATGCGTGACGGGACAAGACCATTCAACTGGACGAAGCCCTCAAGGTCGCTCACGGGGAGGCTGATCTCATACAGGAAGACGAGCAGACTGGTTCCGATCAAGAGAAGGGTCACGAGAGGGTAACTCCGCGCCGGAACATTATCTTTGAAAGGGATCATGGGGCGAGCTCAACGAGGCGAGCATAGGAAATGGCCGGAATCTCCCGGATTTCGTTCATCACTGCCGCCGGCACTGGATTGTCCGTGTTAATCACTCCCCGCGCCTGGTTGAGGTTGTCTGCGCGGCCCAGTACGAAGGACGCAATGTTGATGTGGTGCTTCCCGAGAATCGTTCCCACATTTCCAATGACCCCAGGCTCGTCCCGGTTGCGGATGAACAAGACATAATTCCCCAGCGGTGTCTCGAGCGGGATTCCATCCACGGAGACCAGCCAGATTCTTCCCTGGTGGAGAATGGAGCCTTCGACCCAGATCGTTTCTCCTGAATTGCGAAGCTGGAGGCTGATCAAGTTTGCATGCCCTCGGCTCCGGGTGCTGACCGTTTCAATGACTTCAATACCTCTCGGCCCGGCGTAGGTTCGGGCGTTGACTTCGTTGACCGGTTCGGCCAGTAAAGGGCCGAGTACTGCCCTCAGAATGTGGTTCGAGATAGGACGATAATCGAGGCCGGCCAGCTCCCCGTAATACCGGATTCCGACTTTACTGACACGAATGTCACAGATCTGAGCGGCGAAGGAGCCCAGCTTGAAAGCGAGTTCCATGAAAGCGGTGATTTTTGCGGACTCGGGGGTCGAGAGTGAAAAGAAATTGACAGCGTTGACAATGGCATCCTTCTCCAGATAGTTCATTACCTGGCTGGCGATGGTCAGCCCGACCTGATCCTGCGCCTCAACTGTTGATCCGGCGATATGGGGAGTGAGGACCACCCGATCGTTCTCACGCAGACGCTGGCTGATTTCCGGTTCCCGTTCGAAAACGTCCAGGGCTGCGCCGGCCAGCCGGCCTTTTTCCAGATGGTCGAGAAGATCGGATTCCACGATCAGGCTTCCACGGGCGGCATTGATGAGAAAGGCGGACGATTGCATCAACGACAGCGTCTCCTTGCAGACAATTCCCCGAGTCTCGTCCGTAAGCGGCAGGTGCAGGCTCAGAAAATCACTGTTCTCAAATACGGAGGTCAGAGCCTCGAGCTCCACGTTCTGGTCGGAGGCGTAGTCCTGGCTCACGAACGGATCACAGGCGATCACCCGCATCTCGAAGCCGGTGGCGTGCCGGGCCAGCAGTGATCCTATCTGGCCGAGGCCCAGGATGCCAAGTGTCTTACCCCGCAGCTCCTGGCCTAAAAACTCTGTCTTGTTCCATTCTCCGGCCTTGACGGACATGTCTGCCCTGGGGATCCTTCGAGCGAGAGCCATGAGTAGGGCGAACGCGTGCTCTGCTGCGCTGACGCTGTTGGCCCTCGGAGTGTTCATCACCAGAACACCCTTTCGGGTGGCGGCTGGGAGGTCGATGTTATCGATGCCGGCTCCGGCGCGACCAATCACCCTGAGCTGGTTGGCTGCCTCGATTACATCCCTGCTTACTCGGGTGCGGCTGCGGACGATCAGAGCGATGGCGTCCTTGATCTCGTGGAGTAGCTGGTTGCCACTCAACCCCGGCTGGTACACAACGGAAAAACCGTCTCGGTCCTTGAGGAGGGCCAGGCCGCGGGGGGAAATTCGGTCGCAGATGAGAAGTTTCATCGAAGCGGTACACTCCCTGATGGTGAGCGACGATTATGGCTGCCAGGCCGCCATAGCAGCCCGCAGGCTCGCCCCGTCCCGTTTTCTTCCGCTCAACTCCTCAATCACAATCTCGAGGGCTCCCAGGACCGAGATGACATCGAGGAAATCGAAGTATCCGAGATGGGCAACCCTGAAGATTTTCCCCTTGAGACTTCCCTGGCCTCCTGCTAACTTGAGGCCAAAGCGCTTTTCCAGCCTTTCGATCAGCTGACTGGCCTGAACATCGGAGGGAGGAAAGGCGGCAGTCGCTGCGTTGGCGGGAGAGCTGGACAGGAGTGTGCAACCCAGCGAACGAAGGCCTGCCCGGGTGGCGCGGGCCATTAGCTCAGCCTCGGCGACGATTCGATCGATTCCCTGATCCACTATCTCGTTGGTCGCTGCCTGGAGCGATTGCACCAGGGTGACGGCCGGTGTAAAGCTCGTACGTCCCTCTCTCTGCCCTGCTACTTCCCGTTGCAAGTTGAAATAAAAGACCCCACCCGTTTTCGTTAGACGGTCTGTAGCCCGTTTGCTCAGAGAAATAAAGGCAAGGCCCGGAGAGACTGCGAACAATTTTTGGGAACCGCTCACGACCGCGTCCAGACCCCATTCATCGGTATGTACCGGCTGGCTCCCCACGGCCGTGATTCCGTCCACTACCACCAGCACGTCGGGAAATTGCATGCGGACAGTCGTCCCAATAGCCTCCAGATCGTGCATGGTTGCTGTTGATGTTTCACACCCCTGAAGAAACAGAGTTCTTACTTCTGGATGCTTTTCCAGTTCTGTGCAGATCTCTTTTGCACCTGCAGCCTGTCCTGGTTCTTTGGCAAGGATGACGCAGTTGTGGCCATGTGCCTCGCAAATCTCGACCCACCGGTGGCCAAATTTCCCGGCCACGATGACCAGCGACAGGGCCCCGGCCGCCACCAGGTTGGCGGCTGCAGCCTCCATGGCTCCGGTCCCGGAACAGCTCAAAATAACCAGGTCATTTCGGGTCTTGAAGATCTCTTGGAGATTGCATCGGGTGGCCAGAAATAGGTCTCGAAATTCCGGAGTGCGGTGGTGGAGGATCGGACCAGATGCCGCCACTCGAGCTGCAGGCATCAGAGGTGTTGGGCCCGGTGTGAAGATGCGGCGCTTCTGCACCGAGTCATGATATCACGGGCCTGAAGGGGCCCCACTTTGGCTAAATGGACTGCTTGCTAGCGGGCCCGCTTGTCGACAGACCAGATGCCTGCACCTCTACACATGATAAACAGAAAGACAAAGGCATAGAGGAGGGCCAGTTCTCCGCGATTCTGAATAGGCAGTAACCCGTCCTGCTGGTGAAACAGTAGGTAGGCAACGAACATCTGACCTGACGAGAGCAAGGCGGCGATGCTGGTTAGGAGGCCCATGGCAATGGCTAGCCCTCCTATAAACTCAACCAAGCCCCCAATCCACATCAATGCATTATCCGCCGGGCTTCCGCCAAAGGCTCCAAAAAGCTTCTGGGCCCCGTGACAGGCGAACAACAGCCCGAAAGCAATGCGCATGAGAGCGTAAGCCGGTTCCCCCAAGGTGCCAAGTATTGAGCGCATAGCGACTCCTCCTTTTGGACAATGGTCGGTGATTCAAGGGTGCGAATCAAGTCGATCCAAGCCATTCCCGGTAGGTCTGTTCAGAAACATGGTCTAGAATTTAATTCCTGGAGTGAAAATTGGTCCGTTGGATGCTCCGGGTGGCAAGCACAACATGAGGTGAGAGGCACATGGCGCCGCTGGAAACGTGTAGGAAATGGAACTTTCAGAGCGGACTGTTGGTTCTGGCCGGAATCTGGCTGCTTGCGGTGGCGCCTCTATTCTCCCAGCCTTTCGAAGCGCCGAGTAAACGTGATCTATCTGCAGGCAGGCTGCAAAAGCCACCCCAATTCGACGGATTGGTCGACGAGCCGCTTTGGAAGAGGTTGGAAATTGCCACCGATTTTGTGCAACAGAATCCCGAAGAGGGGGAACCTTCAGCCGAGAGGACCGAAGTCCGCATCGGCTTTGACGACCAAAACCTTTACATTGGCATCATCTGTTTTGATTCCCAGCCGGAGAATATCGTTGTCACTCAGAATCGCCGTGACGCTGACCTCGACGAAACCGATTCGATTCAGATTCTGTTGGATACTTTCAACGACGGCCAGAACGCATTTCTCTTCGGAACAAGTCCCACGGGGATCGAGGTCGACGGTCAAGTCTCCAAGGCTGGGCAGAGCCGCGGTGGAGGCGGACCGGTACGGGCTGGCCAGGGAGGAGCACAAAGGGGCGGCTCTAGCGCCGTCAACCTGAACTGGGACGGCGTCTGGAGCGTTCGCTCACAAGTCACAGAACGAGGCTGGGAAAGCGAAATAGTCATCCCTTTCCGGACCCTCCGTTACTATCCCGGCAGGACGGTCTGGGGCTTGAACGTCATGCGCACCCTGCGCCGTCGAAATGAGCGCTCGTTCTGGTCGCCCGTCTCCCGTGCGTTTCGCTTCACTGAGGTAAGTGTGTTCGGCTCTCTTTCAGGGCTGGAAATGCCCTCACACCACAACCTCCAGCTTCTTCCCTACATGCTGGGAAGTTTTTCCCATGACTCCCTCCGGGCAGAGGACCAGTCCAGAGTCGAGGCCGACGTGGGCCTTGATCTGAAGTACAGCCTCACCCCGAATCTCACGCTCGATGCCACGGTGAATACCGACTTTGCACAGGTCGAAGTCGACGATGAACAGGTCAACCTTACTCGCTTCGACCTTTTTTTTCCGGAGAAACGTCCTTTCTTTCTGGAAAACTCCGGTTTTTTCGAGTTTGGCAGCCCGCGGGAGGTGGAGATCTTCTTTTCGCGGCGGATTGGTCTGGACGAAGAGGCTAATGCTGTGCCGATCGATGCTGGAGTGCGGCTGAGTGGCAAGGTGGGGGCCTATCAACTCGGATTCCTCAACATGCAAACCCGCGCTGTGGACCACTCTGCACCGGCGAACAACTACAACGTTGTCCGCCTCAACCGGGAACTGCCCAGACGGTCTTCCATCGGAGTGATCAGCGTGAGCCGGCAGGCGACTACGGATTTCAAGGATGCGCCAGATTACAATCACACTTTTGGAGCCGATGCCAACATCGGCTTTGGCCAGTATTCGAACTGGTTCAATTTCGCTGCTGCGACCCGAACTCCAGGTCTCGAAGGCAGCGACCATGCATATGCCAGCCGTTTTGAGTACGACGATTCACGTCATGAGTTCAGCCTCGGCTATCTCGAGGTCGGAGAAAACTTCAATCCAGAAGTCGGCTTTGCACGCCGCGTCGGTTTCCGCAAGCCAAACTACTTCTACCGCTTCACACACTATCCCAGCCGAAGCCGCGTCCGCAGCATCGAGCCTCATTTCTCCGGTCAGCATTGGTACACGCTGGCGACCAACGAAAGAGAATCGGGGTTCGAGCACTACCACGTAACCGGCCGATTTCAGGATGGAGGACAACTGGGGCTAGCCTGGAACCGGAACTTTGAGCGCCTGGACGATCCCTTCGAAGTCCACCCGGGCATCTTCATTCCCGAGGGCCGTTACCAGTTCAGCGAACTCATCTCCACCGTCGAGACCGACCCCAGTGTGCCAGTCCACTTCAAAGGCATCGCGGCCCTGGGAAGCTTCTATGATGGAACCATTCGCAGCCTCGACCTTCACGGGGGTTATCGGCACGGCAGGAACCTGACCTGGACCGCAAACTGGAAGGGCAACTACATCAATCTGCCGGTGGGTGACTTCAACGCCCACCTGATTGGGCTACGCTTCAACTGGTCGTTCACGCCGAAGAGCTTTCTGCAAACCTTCAGCCAGTACAACAGCGTCAGCCGTAAGGTCGGTCACAACATTCGGATCGGAGTGCTGTCGACATCGAGTACGGGACTCTTCATCGTCTTCAATACCATTTCTTCGACGGGGAGTTTCCATGATCCCCACGAAGTCGAAAGACGGACTATCTCTCGTGCTCTATTCATGAAATATACTCACCTGTTTGACTTCTAGCAGCCCCCTGATGAAAGTTTTCTGAGTCGCGCCGCCAAGCCGCAGGGCTGAGCGGCCTGGGGCCGATCTCAGTGTCGTGTGTCGCCGACGCAGCTCTTGGTGGCCTCGACTCCCAGGCCACTCGGAGGAGACCATTGTTCCGGGAGACATTGAGTACTTGGCATCGGCGAGGAGGGGCAATGGAGCGATGGGTCTGCGGCTGTCCGTAACCTGGGGCGCCAGGGGTTTGTGCCCGCTGGCTGCGTTTCTCGTCGTTGCAGCTGACCAAGCATCAACTTCCTCCTTCTGCTTTGCCAGCGAAGGTAGTTGCCTGGCGCGGGACCGCGCGCGAACTTTACCACGGAATCCGAGCCGTTCGGAAAGCCGTGCTCGTGCCCAGGCAGGGCATACCCTTCTCACGAAACGCCTTCCCAGGTGCTCCTGCCGAGAGTGGCGAGCCGGCAACGAATGAGCTTTCTGCTAACGCCCCAGCAATGTTGTTTTATTGGTGCTTCCGACGGTAGATCAGAAACCCCAGGTCAGATGGGCCGAGAGGGTTCTCCTGGGTGCGAATTGAATCGGAGAGCGGTCGCTCTCCTTTGCGATCTCATAGATGTTGTTTCCGAGATTGGAGACGCTAAACTCCAGCCCCAGGCGCTGAGGGTCGTTTTCCCAAAGAGTCAGGTGTGCAAAGACATCGGCTGTAAAATGCTGATCGAGCCTTCTCATCCGGTGCATTTCAATCCCGTCAAATTCGAATTTCTCCTCGCTGGGGGTCCCGCTTCCATAGCGAAAAAAGACCCCTGTTCTGAAGTTCCTCCAGGGAGTCTTGTAAAGGACGGATCCAGAGGCCGTATGTCGCTGATCAAAGGCAGGCGTGATGCGTTCTCCCTTTTCGATTATGCCGATCGGCACTCCGCCGGTAACCGGCCCGAGGAAGTGGACCCTCGAAGCGGCATAATTCAGCTGTGTGCTGATTCCATTTGGATCTGAGTTGTCGAAGAGAAAGGTCCACTCCACACCGCTGGCACGCGCTTCGGCAAAATTCACTGGAAGGAAAAGACGGGTGTTTGAAATCTCAGCGGATTCAAAGGCGTTTTTGCCGTAGTGGTGGTAGGCGTTGATGGCCAGGGTAATTCGGGGCTTTACCTCATGGGTCCATCCCGCCTCGAAGTAATCCTGAGAATTGGGGCGAGCAATGCCGGATGCGATATCCAGATGCCCTTTTTTGCGGTCCTCCTCGGCTGCCTTGGACCCTAAAAATCCTGAGAGGATGACGTGCTCGATTGGTGGCGGGATGAAGAGCCGATCATAAGAAAAATGGAGAACACTCCGGTATGGGGGGAGGGAATAGGCTAAACGCAGCCGCGGGCTCACCTGATATTCGGAACCAACCAGATTGAGTTGATCCCAACGGACTCCGGCATCAATCGTCAGGTTCGGAGCGGGGCTGAAACGGTCTTGAACGTAGAGACTGATTTGACCTCCCAGGTCCCGTCCTGAGAAAGTGAAACTCTCGAGCTCTGCCGAATGCCCTTCTTTGCGTGGGGGTCTCCCGGGGTCCGTGACAGCAGCTTGTGGGAACCCATGTACGACCGTTTTTCCATGTGCTCCGCTCCTGGGATCGAACAGGAAGGCTTCGCGCAGGCGAAAGAGTTTGAGATCGAGACCAGTTTTGAAATGATGGCCTTTCCTGACCCACACCAGGTCGTTCTTGACACCCAGGGTGAGGGTGCTGCGGGAGCCTTCGCTGAAGGGAGTCCCATGATCGCTCGTCGGAAGTAACCGGTCTGAGACGATGCGTTGGTAAAGGGAAGAGGATAAGAGCGCCTTTGGGGAGAAGGAGTGCTGCCAAGTGAGAATCGCGGTCTCAGAGCGGATCTTGCGGGAAGCATCCCGTCTGTCGGCTGCTTCTTCGCCTGTGTTCGGAAGCTCGAAGTTCGAGCCGCCGGTCGAGATAAAGAGACGGATGAGATCTTTTTCCCCTGATAGTCGATCTGAAAGACTGATTGGGCTACCTTCCCAAGATCGTGGATCTCCCGCTTCGTTGGAGGGTTTAGAAAGCGTCCGGATTGGAATGCGTTTAAGAAAACATAATATCCGAGTTTACCGGCTCGGTCTCCGTACTCGAAGCTGGCGTTGTGGTTCAATTGGGTACCTATGCCGGTGCTCAACGATCCGTGGCCGTCCAATTCGAGACCTGACCTTGTGACGATGTCGAGAATGCCCCCAAAGCGGTTGCCATATTCGGCCGAGAATCCGCTATTCAGGAAGCTGGCCGACTTGAAAATTCTGGGACTCAGCCCCTCAATGAAATGCTGGTGTGGGTTGTCCAGAAAGGACACGCCGTTGATGATCGTTTGTATCGGACCCTCTTGGCCGCGCAGGTGCAGTATGTTGTCGTGGCTGACTATAGCGCTCGGGACCGTATTCTCAAGCAGCGATTGAACCGTACCCGTCAGGGTGGTAGGTATCTCGTCCAGTGTCCGTCGTGTAAAGATCTTCTTTGCGCTGGTTTGGTGGGCTTCCATCGGTAAGAGCACGTCGACCACTTCTATCACTTCGTTCGATCCCGAGGCCCGGGTCATTGTGACTGACAGAGAGAGTGACTGGTTAGGTACTAGCGACACGGTCAGGCGCTTCGAGACAAGCCCTTCGCCCTGCAGCGTCAAAGAGACCTCCCCGGCTGGGATAGCTATGAAATGAAAGAACCCGTCGCAGTCGGTCTGAGTTCGCAGGGGCTTTCTGCCCGGCGCGAATTGCAGGCTGATGCTGATCCCCTCTACTGGGAGACGGGTCTCGGCAGACACAACCTGCCCGGTTAACACAGCGGTCGCCTGAGCATGTAGTGGTGCCCTGAAAAGGACAGCCAGTAATGCTACCAGTAGACTGATCTGGACGCTTGTTTTTAAGTGCATCGCTCGAAAACTGGGCCTCCAAATTGGATGTAAGAGCATCGGGCTTTCTTCTCGTGACAGAACTGGTTGGTGCTGGCCGGGGGGCCGACCGCTCCTAGCAATCTCCTTCCGCCTCAGGCCGGTAGCTCACAGAGGAAAGTCTAAGCAGGATTGTCCCACCAAACTCATTTCGACCCGATAGGGTCAAATCCCTGAAGGAGGCCCGTTCTTCGGCTCAATCCCCTCTTCAACCATCAGGCTGTTAACTTGTGCAGACGTGACGGGTCAAAAACGAGGTTGCGTCCCCAGGAAGCTGCCCGGGGAAATGCTCTTGGCTGCAGCGGGAGAGAATATTTCGTAGATACTTAGGCGGAGGCCTGAGGTGGTAGATCGAGTACTTTCTCGTAGCCGTTCGACAACATCAGAGGGAGGAGTTGAACCTGAAAAGACTGCACGAGGTAGATCAAACGGGGGTTGCTAGGTAGATTTCCCGATTTCTGAGAGAGGAGGTCCGGAGACGAGTGTTGACACTCGCATCTGAGCTTGAATTTCGAAAAAGGTGTAGAAGCCAGGTGGCAAGGCTGGACGGGCTCTCCTTTCAGCCTTAGGTGGCAAGGGCAGTTGTCCCCATGATCGCGGCAAAAGTCTGCCCGGAGTGTTTCGATAACGGCGTGTGCTGCTCCCACGATGGGCGAGCCGGCGAGAACGCAGACCAGAAAGATCGCCCAGAAGATAAAAATTCTCCTCACTCGGCCAGGTTAGCACACGACGTATTTTCCGTACACATCTCCATTGGATGCTGCATTAATATCGCGAATGTTGCGGTCCTTCTTTCCTTTTGACTTGAGCTCTAGGGCTGGAATTCACTTTGGTGGGGTTAAGATCTGGTGAGGATCCAGAAAAGGAGCAAAGCGAAGGGCCGTAGAGGGGAACATCGAGCCGTAATATTGGATAGATGACCTTGAGCACCTGGGCAACGGGGGCACCGATCAGGGAGCGAGCCAGGAAAGAGGTCACGGAGCAGGTGGGTACGGACTCAGTGGACAGTTACCGATCCAGAGGCTGGCTGGGGCTGAGACTCCCCGGGTGCCGTCATCCGTACGAAAAAACGGCACGATCCCACTTTTGTGTCACCGTAAAAGAGTTCAAGGCGGTGCTCTCCCTTGTGCTTGAGTGGGAGCCCCTGCAGTTGGACATATCCCTGCACGGTGCCTTGTTTTCCGACTTTCACTTCCATCTGGGGAAGACTGTCGGTCTCTCCCCCGGGACGCTGCAGGAAGAGTCTCAGGGTGCGAATCTCATCCTCATCCACTCCCTCTTCACCCTTGAGAAGAAAGCGGAAGAAGACCCACATCTGGCCGTGTCTGGTCGGTAGTTGAAAGGTGTTGATGACATCGAACAGCCCCTGCAGCTGGATTTTTCCATCGGGTGTCGTTACGACGAGGTCACAGAGTAAGAGAGCCTGCAACTGCGCCATCCAGCGGACTATACCACAGGACTGCTAACCACCTGGTGAGGGAAGTCCCACAGGGCGCGCTGCGCTCGTAAGTGTTGCGGTTAGCCAATTTATAGTTGAAGATTGGAAGTCGAAAGTTGAAGGTTCACCTCCATTGTGCAGCAACTGGGTAGATGGGTTGTTTGGTAAAGGATGTACCCGGTCAGTACCATTGAAACCTGGAACTTGAAACGCGGAACGTCATAGGAGGGCATTTGACTTTCACAAGTCCCACGTCTTAGGATTCGCCCAAATCCAAGCAGGGGAGACGCTGAATGCGAGTTGGCATTGTTGGTTACGGGTGGGCAGGTCAGGCTCACGCTGGCGAATACAGCGGAATCAAGGGAGTCGAAACCAGGGCTGTCTGTTCGCTCCGAGATCTGGATTCCGGGGAACTCTCCGAACGGCATGGGTCCAGGATCCGGGTTTTTAACGACCTCCAAGAAATGTGCAAGTCTGACATTGATCTGGTGTCGATCTGTACTCCTAACGCCCTGCATCCGGAACAGGTCGAGGTTGCAGCCAGAGCCGGTAAGAGCATAGTGATCGAAAAACCGGTAGCGATCGATCTGGAGGGGCTTCGGAGGGTCGAGCAAGCGATTCAATCCTCGGGGGTCCGGGCCATTGTCTGTTTCGAAGTCAAGATCATCGGACACTTTCAGACCATGCGCGAAATGATCCGACAAGGGCTGCTGGGTGATTTGCACTATGGAGAGTGCGATTACTACCACGGGGTCGGACCCTGGTACCGTCAATATCACTGGAATCTGCGCAAGAATTGCGGAGGGTCATCGCTCCTGACGGCCGGATGCCACTCAATGGATGGGCTGATCTGGCTGATGGGTTCTCGACCCGTCGAAGTATTCAGCTATGCAACACAGTCCAGCGCTCGAGAATTCGCACCCTACGAGTATCCAACCACGAGCAGCACGGTCATGCGTTTTGAGAGCGGAGCCGTCGGCAAGGTCGCGTCTGCAATCGACGTCGTACAGCCGTATCAGCTCAATGTCTACCTGGCGGGCTCGGAGGGAGCGATCTGGAACGACAAGTTCTACACTCGTAAGTTGGGAGGTCTGGACAAGAAAGGCTGGAGCACTCTGAACACCCAAAAGATCGATTCCGGCGACGTGGCCGACCACCCCTACCGGCCGCTCTTCGCTGACTTCATTGAGTCAATCAGGGAATCTAGAGAACCGCTGTTCTCCTTCGAGGACGCAATTTTTTCCCACCGGGTCTGCCTGGCAGCTGACCAGTCAGCCGAAGAGGGGCGACCGGTCAGACTTGAAGAATTGAACTAACAGACCGGTTTGAGATCTGTAAAAGCCTGTCCTGGCGGTCATACCCACTTCTTACCCGTATCGTTCCATTCCAGCAGGCGGTGGGAGAACCACGACAGGTTGGCTCCTCTAACGGCTGTAACCCCGTAGACCCCGAGTTCCACTGGACAATGGAGGCCTTCATCTTTGCGGATGGCGTTTTGAAGGTTTACATGATGGAGTGCGATATCCTCAGCTCCCGACTTTCGGTGGGTCTCAAGAATCTCCCCATCACTTTCAGAGATGATCTTCCAACCGGCTGAATTGAAAATGAGGGAGGCCTTCTTGCCTCGAATGATGTGCTGGTTCACGTTGCTGTTGGCCATAGTGCCCAGGAGATGCACCGTCATGCCGTTGGTCACACCCTCTACGGCAGGGTACTCGAGGAGCACTTCGATGTTATCGGGGAGTTCCCGGCCGTCGTCCCATACATAGATGCCTCCAATGCCGGCGACACGGGACGGATAAGTTAGCCCGCACGCCTTTAGAATTCGGGTAAGGCGGTGGACAAACAGATCGGTGGCGACTCCGCCCGAATAGTCTCGGTAGCAACGCCATTCAAAGAACCTCCGGGGATCCCAGGGACGTTTGGGGGCAGGACCCAACCAGGTTTCCCAGTCCAGGTCAGAGGGCCTGGGAAGACTGGGTCTAACGCCAGTCCGCCAGGGACCCCTGTGGGGCGAGTAGTTCCGTACATAGTCAACCTGGGCCTGCACTACCGTGCCGAGCTTGCCGGCTCGAATCGCTCGACCTGCCGCTTCGTAGCTGTCGTCGCTCATACCCTGGACACCGACCTGCAGCTTGTGGCCGGTCTCTTTGGCTTTGGCCCAGACCTCGTGAGCTTCTCCCACCTTGTGGGTCAGAGGTTTTTCACAGTAGATGTGAAGGCCGGCATCCAAAGCGTCTATGGTCTGCTGAGAATGCCAGTGTTCAGGCGTGGCGACAACGACGTAATCCAGATCGGAAGACTCCAGAATACTCCGGTGGTCCGTGAACACCTCCACTTGCGCACCCTCCCTGGACAACTGGTCCTGAAAACTCCGGGCACGGGTTTCATAGATGTCACAGACTCCCCGCACTTCGACATTGTGGTCGCTTCTCAGGCTCAACAGCGATTGCAGGTGGGCTTGTCCGATCTTTCCGCAGCCGATGATCCCGACAGCAAGTCGATTATTGGATCCACCGATCCGTGCGTAACTTCTGGCGCTCAGGGCGGGTAGCGCAGAGCCAGCCACTCCAGAGGACTTTATAAACTCTCGTCGGTTCAAACTGCCTTGCTTGGTCATATGCACACTATAAATGGGATGGATGGATTGAGAAACCCAAGCTCTCATCTTTGCTGGAAGGCTGGCAGCATGTGCTGGACGTCCCATGCGTTGCGGGCCAGAAGCCAGAAGAAGTCGTCTTTAGATTAGTCTAAAAGCTAAACGGTTCAGTAATACAGGCGGGTCCGGCCGACCCGGTTGCAGTAGGTGTTGGCTCGCGAGTGCGTGGTAACCGGCTTAGTGAATACCTTACAAAACTCGACCACACCCTTGAGATGCAGTTTTGATTGAAAAAATGGTATGAGTTGAAGCCGTTTCTAGACAGGTTGCTTCGGCGGTTCAGATTGGGTCGGAGTTACTAATTGTCTCGGATTCGGACCGGAATATCCAAGTTGCTTAGACTAGAAATATAATGTTTTAAAGTAGTTTAATAGTTATTATTTAATGTTCAACTAGATATATTAATGAGGGGCGATTATTAGCACGCCTAGCAATCTCTGTGCCCCCTCTTGGTGGTCGTCGAAGAGACGGACCGTCCCGGAGGCTCCTTCCAGATGCCGGCAGGGATCAAATCGATCTTTCCCCTGGGGAAGAATGTACTCGACTGCCGCATAGTCCCCCGAGATCACTTTTATGACTCGTCCTGCTGTCTCCACGGTCATCTCCAGGTAAGCAGCTTGGCAGCTTACTGAAGAGAACTTTCCCTTTAGCTCGTGGATCAGGTTGTTGGGTATCGTGCCATATTCACCGGAGCCTTGCTGGAGGGAATAATCGTATCTCCAGGTGGACGCTGTGTCGGGAGCGGTCCGTGCCTCCTTTTCCTCGATTTGCCGGGCCAGCGATTCGGAAATTCTCAGATCCTCCTGCGTTTCAGCCATCCGTCGTATGCGTTGCACGACCTCGCCGACCTGATTGTGCCGTCCCAGAGACAGTAGAGAATGTCCCAGTACCTCCAGATGTCTCAGGTTCCTGGGCTCCAGCCGGGAGGCTTCAAGTGCCAGCTCGAAGGCCTCTTCAAGGTTCTCGCCTCGGCCGAGGAAGTGACGGGCCAGAGAGGAATAAGAGTGAGGAAAGTTGGGTCGAAGCCGGATCGCCTCGCGTAGACTCGGCTCGATCCGCTTCCAGGAAGGATCCGTGTTGTGTTTCTCTGACAGGGCCAGAATCGCGTACAAGTAGTGAGACAGATAGCTGGTTGTCTGAAGACCGACAGCGTTCTCGAAGGCGTCAAAGGCGTCGTGCCAGCGACGGGCCCGATAGTGGAGATACCCCAGGCTTTCGAACGCCAGGGCCTCCTTGGGATTCGTACTCAAAGCTCTGTAGATCAGTTCCTGTGCCTCAGCGGGTCGATCGTTGCGAACCAGGAAGGCCGCTCGTATGGCGGCGGCTTCGGACGACGTCAGGGACGATTCCGAGAGTCGAACACGGCCGCTGAGTGCCGGGGGATAAGTGTAAAAGTGGAACTCGTTCTGGGTGATGTAGCCGGCCAGCTTCTCTTCCAGTTTGTGAAACGGTCCCAATGCCAGCTCGACCGCCTGATCTCCGTTGACGCCCTGGGAAAGGAAACCCAGGAGCTCGTCAATTGGGCTGCTCGTACCCTGCCGACCAGCAGTCATCAGGTAGTGAGTCAGAGCCCAGGCCTGGCTGTAAAAGATCGATGTTTTTCGCGCCTCGTTATAGTAGGCCGATCTTCGGTCAACTCGAAACAGTGTTTTTACGGGTAGCAGTTCTTGAGTCCGGAGACGTCGGATGTGCGCTTTGCCGGGCAGACCCACCGCGACACCACCCTCGGAAATGCGGGAGTGGGCGTAAAATTCCGCCAGTCCCTCACTAAGCCACAGGGGTGCACGGGGATGGTTGATTTTCAGGAGCAGATGAAAGTACTCATGATAGAGAGCGCGATAAGGGAGGTTCCCCCGGACGCCAAGGCGGAGGGCGACATAGTGCCTTTCAGGACCGGGCAGGAACACTCCTGCGGGCTTCAACGAACCAGACCGCTCCCAGTACTGGGGTAAAAGTTCTCGTAGGGAAACTGAGTCCTTGACCGCCAGGACCACGATGGGCTGGCCGGGGTCGGTTTCGGCCTCTGGAAGTGCCTGACGGAAAGCGTCTCGAATCTGTTCAAACTGGATTGCGGCATCACGGGCAGCTTCGCTCCCGGCGTTTGAAACAAGCCTAAAGTGTGGACTGGTGACTTCGATCCAGTCGCTTCCCGCCAACAGGTGCGATCCAGGATTGACCAGGACCGCCCAGCACAGCATTATCGGAAAAATGGAAAACGGGAGTCGAGCCGGCATTTCTTGTAATGCTCGCCTTCAGATCTGGCTAAGCCCTGTCAGAAAAGAAAGGACGATTGCTCCTACGCTCAGGAGCAGACAAACTGCTGCGGCCGCCAGGTGATTCACACGTTCGGGCACCAGCGGATTGAAGAAAGCTGCCATGGCAAAGCCTCCCGCGAATCCGCCGGCGTGAGCCCAGTTGTCGACTCCTTCAACCAGGAATCCAAACACAAACAGAATGATGGCATAGGTTCGGGCCTGGCGGCTGATGTGCGAGGCAATGCCCCGGCGGCCCGAGTAGACGAGAGCGCCAAGGAGTCCGAAGATGGCAGCCGAGGCACCCAGTGTGTAGCCGGCGCCTCCCAGCAATAGGCTGGCAAAGCTGCTAAGAGTAAAGCCCAGAGTGGATGCGAGGGTGTAGATTACGATGGTTCGCCCCGGTCCATAGATTTCAGCGGTGACGGGTGCCAGTTGCCGAACCCACATCAGGTTGAAGGCGATGTGAAGCAGGCTTCCGTGCAGCCAACCGGCACTCAGCAGCGTCCACCACCGGTCCAGATAGAAGACCGGAAGTGCCCCGCTGGCGCCCAGGAGGAAAGATGCTTTTGTGCTGGGGGACAAAATTTGGAACAGCCCGCCATGTCCGATCCCGCCCGGGTCCATTGCTAGTGACATCAGATAGAGCAGAGCACAGGACCCCATGACGATGTTAGTAAAGCCCAGGTCGCTTCCCAGTCTCCGCAGTGCGGGCGCGAAGCCCCACAGTCCGGGATAGGGGCTCCCGCACTGGTAGCAGGTGGTATCGTTGACCCCGACCAGCAGGCCGCAGGAGCGGCACACAACCGAGCCTCCCGTTTGCCTAAATGCCATTCTTCTTATCTTTCGGTTCCGTTCCTCCCCGGCGAGAGCAGCCGGGCCGCGTGCTGGGGAGAGCGGGGAGCCCCATCATACAACGACTCGAACCCTTCGGATCGAGACTCTGCTCTCGGCCGTCTCCTGGCACGCGTATCTGTCTCTTCTGACGTACTATTGTCAGAATGGCGTCTGATTCCGTCTGACCGACCGGCAATCCCCACTCGTGGTTCCCGCTTGCCCCGGGGAGATCCGGCGGCGTCACCGTTCTCTTCGACTTTTAGCAGCCTGCGGCTGACGCCGGAGTACAAGAATCTAAGTAGGTATGCTAGCTTGTCTCCCGGGTGGTTACGCTCCCGGCTCTAATCGTCCTGCCAGTCGGGGATGCCCTTTGTTCTCCGGGAGGAATCAGGGAAAGAGTAGACTGTCCCCTTTTTTGCGTACACTGGGAGTTGACCTGTGAACGATTCAGACGGACAAGGCAAGTATTCAGTTCGACTCTACCGTGAGGATCTGAACTTCTCGGCAGGCCACATCTCTACCTACGGTAACCTGATGGAAGGCCAGCATGGCCACAATTATCAGCTGTCTGTCGAGTTCCGGGGTCCGTTGAATGAGGACAGCCTGGTCATTGACTTCAGGGTCGTAAAGACGATTTTAAAAATGATCAAGGACACCCTTAACCATCGGATTCTAGTTCCGCTCCGGAATCCTCACCTCACCATACAAAGTGGCGAGAAATCGACTCGGATCCAGTTTGGTGACGAACGGCTCGAACTACTCACTCGCGATGTGGTGTTGCTCGACGTTGCTAACGTTACGTCGGAGTTGCTGGCCCGCCACATTTTCGAGTCCATCCAGCTTCACCTCGGGGATGGAGACGTTGAACGGCTGGAGGCTCTCAGTGTAGAAGTCATCGAATCCCCCGGGCAGCTGGCCAGATACGAGGGCAACCTGGGCGCTTAAGCGCTATTCAGCCTGCCGGGACTGGGTACAACCGTCAACCGGATCGCCCCAGGAAATCACGGGCGAATCGGCCATACTCAGCAGACCGGGGGGCGCCTCATAGAGGTAGAGATCAAGTTCACGGTGATGGTTGTTGTGCCCACATCTCCATTGAATCCCGCCCTGGTCCAACAGAGGGGAATGGGGGGGTACATCCCGGACCCGCAAGCCCGTACCGATTTGCTGCAGTCCCGAGATCCGGCCGACTGGGTTAGAGTCAGAACACAGCCTCCCGACTCCTGGACCGCCTTCTCGAAGTGGGTATCGAAATAGGCGTGAAGTTGTTTTACATCCTTGGACAGAGGTTCAGAGTTCCTGACGAAGCCGTTGTGTGATGGGAGGTGAGATCGTATCCGAAGCGCAGGGATGCGGCCAGAAACACACCCACAGCCAGCGAATTCCAGTAACTGGCTAACCAGTCGTTAAACTGCACCAGGGAGTAGAGAAGCAAAACTCAGAAGGCAACGTGAATTATGTCGCGGCTGGGGAGAAAAGCGCACAGCAAGGCCAGCGTAACCAGTGCAAAGTGCAACCCCGTGAGTTCTCAACTTACCGATAGGACCAGCAATACTGAAAGGGCCGGAAGGATCATGGACCCCTAAACTAGAAAGGACTTCGGCTGCTCGGACTTTGCCGGCTGGCGGGACCGTGAAGCAGACGCCAGCGGAGGTTTCTAGGAATGCCTGGGCGAAATAGCGAGACCTCAATAGCCCACAGCTGCGCCATCTGGACTCCGCGGATCGGAGACGCCCAGGAACGCTTTGGTTTCCGGGTCGATCAGGATTCCCATCGCACGTCCCTGTGAGCGGGAGGTCTTGAACCGGCGGATTTCGTGCCCCCTGTCGCGAAGCAGGCGCAGGGTGTCGGCCGAGAATCCAAAGGGCTCGACCTTCAGCTGATTGGGAAGCCACTGGTGATGGATGCGTCCGGCGTAGATGGCTTCCGAGATGTCCATCTTGAAATCGACGATGTTGACGATCAACTGAAAGACGGTGTTGATAATCGTCTTCCCTCCGGGCGATCCGATGAGGAGAAAGGGCCGGTCATTCTTGAGCACTATGGTAGGCGTCATGGAAGAAAGCATCCGCTTTTCCGGGGCGATGAGGTTCGGAGCCGTGCCGATTTTGCCCTCCCGGTTCGTTTCTCCCGGCACGGGGTTGAAGTCGCCCATTTCATTGTTGAGCAAGAAGCCCGTGCCCTTGATCGCAATCCTGGAGCCATAGGGGGACTCCAGCGTGTAGGTGACCACCACCGCATTACCGAGGGAATCCGCTACGGAGTAGTGGGTGGTTTCTTCCGATTCGTAGGCATTGTTGAAACGGCCGGGATCGCTTACCGAAGCCCGGTTGGTTCTGATTCCGGCGCGTAGCTCTTCGGCATAGTCCTTTGACAGCAGCCGGTCGATCGGCATATCGGGATTGAAATCGGGGTCGCCCAGGAACCTGGCTCGATCGGCGAAAGCCCGCCGCATGGATTCTGCCAGCAGATGCAGGTGCTTTGCTGATCCATAGCCTGCACCGACTAGGTCAAAACCCTCCACTATATTGAGCGCCTCGATCAGTGCCACTCCGCCTGAGCTGGGTGGTCCCATTGAGATGATGCGGTAGCCCCGATAGGTTCCCTCGACCGGTGGGCGTTCGGTGGCTTCATATCGGAGCAGATCCTCTTGAGTGATGAGTCCCCCCGCAGCACGCATTTCCTCGGCAATGAGCCGGGCCGTTCTCCCCTTGTAGAAGCCGTCGCGCCCCTTTCTCTGGATGCGGCTTAAGGCACGTGCCAGTTCGGGCTGTCTCCACACCTCACCGGTTACGTAAGGTTCTCCCCCTGGTTTGAGAAACACCCCTGCCGAGCCCGGGTAGTTGCGAAACTGGGCGGCCTCGTCCCGCATATCTGCGGCCAGCTTGGGGGTGACGACAAATCCTCGCCGGGCGATCTGAACAGCGGGCTCGATGAGTTGGCTCATGGGAAGGGTGCCAAAACGCCGGTGCGCAAGAAAGAATCCAGCCACTGTTCCCGGCACTGCGACGGACAAATAGCCCCGGTGGTTGATCGCTCCATCGTAATGCTCCTTTTCGTCCAGGAACATTTCCCGGTGGGCAGTTAGGGGAGCCTTCTCACGGAAGTCAAATGTGGTTATCTCCCCGTCGGGTCGGCAAACGACCATGAACCCGCCGCCCCCGATGTTCCCGGCCGACGGTAGGTTTACGGCCAGAGCGAAGCCGGTGGCGATGGCTGCGTCAACTGCATTCCCCCCTTTCTTCAAGATCGCGACGCCCACTCGGGACGAGAGGATGTGGGCGGAAACGACCAGTCCATTTCGCGCCTTCACGGGTTGCGGCGAGCTAACTCCATGCACAAGGGGGAGCGACCCTAGGAGGAGCGTCGGGATTATGGATCGCTTCATGCCAGAGAAAAGCCCCATTCAAACAAGCTACTCGCGCCTTCTGAAAGAAGCAAGCGCAGCGACCCCTTTGATTCTCGACCTTCGACTTTTGACTTTGGCGCTCCAGACATTAGACTTTGTAGAAGCTTGTGCCGGGTTCGGTGGCGATCCTCCGGCACAAAAAAGTCGGGTTCTCATTTTCGTTTTCAGGAAGGGAGTCTTCATGGCAAAGCTGCTGACAGAGTTCATCGGCACTTTTTTCTTGGTTCTCACCATTGGACTGACAGTTATGGGGGGCCTGAGCATGGCACCACTGGCAATTGGAGCCTCGCTCATGGTCATGGTCTACATGGGTGGCCACATTTCTGGGGCCCACTACAACCCAGCGGTTTCTCTGGCAGTAATGCTGCGAGGGAAGCTGTCGGCCGCCGAACTTGTTCCCTATTGGCTGGCCCAGATTGCGGGATCCCTGGTCGCTGCTTTGGCCGCCTATCTGATTATGGGTAGAACTTTCGCGCCGGCCCCGGGCGAGTCCGTCACCTTCGGATCGGCGGTCCTTGTGGAGATCCTCTTCACGTTCGCTCTGGCTCTCGTGGTGCTCAACTCAGGCACTTCCAAGGCCACCAAAGGCAACTCCTTTTATGGGTTGGCGATCGGTTTTACAATCGTCGCGGCAGCCTTTGCCGGGGGTCCTATTTCTGGTGGAGCTTTTAATCCAGCCGTTGGAATTGGACCCATCTTCGTAAACGCGATCCTGGGCGGAGGTTCCCTCGGCGACCTCCTAACCTACATCGTGGGTCCGTTTGTAGGAGGTGCGCTGGCCGCGGCGGCGTTCAAGCTTCAGGAATCCTGAGGAGGGGTGACTGGGTCCTAGGGGTGCGCTCGAGCGTGTAACCCAAGTTAAGCTTTCATCCTGTCTGCAGACCCACTCTGCAGGGGAAGATCTCGGAAGCCGGACCTCCTACCCGTTCCGTGTTTGCCTCTGCCAGGCTTTCCCCCTCCTATTTGCCTTCAGAGGCCTCGCTACAACTGCGCCTGAGCCAACCGCGCAGCGGTTACTATGGACTCCCTGGAGGCCCTGCCCAGAGCCTCGGATTCTCAACTTTGCTCCCGTTCCTGGAACTATAACCTGGGCTGGGACCAAAGAATCGGACGGAAGAGGTTCGTTCGAACCACGGTGTTCAGTCCCGACCGGGCAATCCCTCATGAAGAAGTCATCCCGAGTTCAGAATGTCTCTCCTGCAATCAATCGGGGCATGTTCGACCTGCGCTCTTTGAAGGAGAGCTCTATGAAGCCGGCGTGGGGGGGGATCAGTTCATTTGCCACGAGGTCACGTTGGTGACGGGCTACGATTTCACACAGGATGAGGATCTCTTTTTGTTGCGTCGGGAACATGAGGGGGAGTGCCGGCCTCTTCTACGTCAGTTCACAGGGTTTCTTGTTAAGCGCCGGAGAGAACTTTTTCCAGGAGAAGGGATGCCTGGGAGTAGAACTTCCCCAGACCAGAGTTTTCACTACGGACCTAAGCCTCACTTACGAATTCCCTGAGAAGCGGGGGCGATTTCCTTGCGCGTGAACAACCTATTCGACCGCCGCTACGAGTTTCTGGTCGAACCGCTGCCTCTGAACCGGCGAGTTCCCAGACAGAAATTTGAATTCTCACTCCGCTTCGACTTCTAGCAATCGGCGGCTGGGATCTGGAATTTGGATTCTTCGAACGGCATAATCGGCCTCAATGGCGGATCACAAGCGCGATGTTGGAATGATCGGCCTCGGGGTCATGGGACGCAACCTGGTTCTGAATATTGAGGATCAGGGCTTTCCTGTAACCGTCTGGAACCTGGAGACTGATTGGACAGAGGCCTTTCTGGCAGGCGAAGGTGCCGGGAGGAAAATCACAGCAGTCAAGAGTCTGGAGGAGCTGTCCAGGGTTCTGACTCCTCCGCGGCGCATCATCATGATGATCAAGGCGGGTCGGCCGGTCGATGCAACCCTTGGCCAGCTTCTGTCCTGCCTCGAGGCAGGGGATGTGGTGGTGGACGGCGGGAACTCTCATTTCGAGGACACGGTTGCCCGCCAGCAAGTCTCCAGCAAGAAGGGCATCCATTTTTTTGGCCTGGGAGTCTCGGGAGGAGAAGAAGGGGCTCGCCACGGTCCCTCTTTAATGCCGGGAGGAGACCGTGTTGCCTACGAGCAACACCTGCACGTGGTGTTGAAACGAATCGCCGCGATCAGCGACGACGGCCCCTGCGTAGGCTACATCGGGCCCGGTGGCGCCGGCCATTTTGTAAAGATGGTTCACAACGGTATTGAGTATGGCGATATGGAGTTGATCGCCGAAGCCTACGATGTGATGGGGCGCGGCCTGGGGATGAATGCTGAGGAGATCGCTGACGTTTTTGGCGGCTGGAATCGTGGCCGTCTCAGCTCCTATCTGATCGACATTACGGCCCGAATACTAGAGGTCCGGGATCCGGCTACCGGAAATCCTTTGGTTGAAATGATTCTGGATAAAGCAGGTCAAAAAGGAACGGGAAAGTGGACGGCGCAGTCGGCGCTTGATCTTGGGGTCCCCGTCCCCACTATCAGCGCGGCGCTGGACGCCCGGTTTCTTTCCGCCATCAAGGAGCAGCGGGTAGAAGCCGCCGTCCGCATGCCTGCCTCTCCTGGCCTTCTGGGGATCGAGAAAGGGATAGTTTTGAAGCAGCTCGAGGTGGCCCTCTACGCCTCAAAAATCTGCACCTATGCCCAGGGCATGTCGGTCATTGCAGCCGGCTCTCGAGAGCACGAATGGGGCATCGATGAGGCCGAGGTGTGCAGGATCTGGAAAGCCGGCTGTATCATTCGGGCCCGGCTGCTTGATAATATCCGGCAAGTGTTCCAGACTTCTCCCGGAATCCGGAACCTGCTTCTGAATGCCCATCTATCGGCCCTCATGCTCAGTCTGGAAAAGGACTGGAGAGATCTGGTCACGAGTACGAGGCACTCCGGTATTCCGACTCTGGCCATGTCCGCGAGTCTGGCCTATTTCGATGCCTTTCGAAGTATGACTCTGCCCTTGAACCTGACCCAGGCACAACGCGATTACTTCGGTGCCCACACCTACCGTCGTGTCGACGATCCCCACGGTAAGCCCGTTCACACGGACTGGCAGAATAGCGAGCGGTAATGTTTTGGGTGATGAGATGAGCGGTTCGGAAGCAGCAGGCCAGTCAACTGGAGAGAGGGAGAAGTACTCAGGCGGGGTGGGCAACCCTTTGATTGAGGGTCTGCGTCTGCTGGCCCGTCCTTCCCCCTGCGCTGTTGTCATCTTCGGGGCGACTGGAGATCTGACCCGACGAAAACTGATGCCGGCTCTCTTCAACCTGGCTCGTCAGGGGCTTCTGCCTCAGTGTTTTCAGATCGTCGGGACATCGCGTTCCCCCCTGCGCGATGAAGAGTTTAGGGACTCCATGCGGTCTGCCCTGCAGGAGTTTGGTTCGGTGCACGGTGCGGAGAGTGAACTGCTGGAGAGTTTTCTCAAGGCTCTCACCTATGTTCCGACAGACTCGGATGTGCCGTCCGTTTTTCGGGATCTAGCCTCTCACCTCGAGCATCTAGATAAGTCTGCGGGCACCTCTGGGAACCGCCTCTTTTATCTGGCGGTTCCCCCGGTTACCTACGCTCCCATCGCCGCAGCACTCGGTGAAGCCGGGCTCCAGAGGTCGAAAGGATGGACTCGACTGATTGTCGAGAAGCCCTTTGGTCGTGACCTGAACACAATGCTCGAACTGAACCGGCAGATTCTGAGATTCTTTGCCGAGGACCAGATCTACCGGATTGACCACTATCTGGGAAAAGAAACCGTACAGAACATCATGGTCCTGCGCTTTGCGAACGGGATATTCGAGCCTTTCTGGAATCAGCAGTATGTCAATCACGTTCAGATTACAGCTGCGGAGAGCCTGGGGGTAGGCACTCGCGGGGAATACTACGACCAGTCGGGAGCCGTTCGGGACATGATTCAGAACCACCTTCTTCAGATGTTGTCTCTGATCGCCATGGAGCCCCCCATTTCTCTCGATTCTAACGCGATTCGCGACGAGAAGAACAAGCTCATCCGCTCTATTCGGCCCATCCCCCACGAGGAGGTCCAGGTTGCTGCCGTACGTGGACAGTATGCGGGCGGAGCGGTTGCTGGGGAGCCCGTTCCGGGCTACCGGGAAGAGGGCCGAGTCGATCCCGCTTCGAGGACACCGACTTATGCCGCAGTGCGTCTCTTCGTGGACAATTGGCGATGGGCCAAGGTCCCTTTTTATTTGCGCACTGGCAAGCGAATGCCCAGGAAAGTCACCGAGGTTGCGATCCAGTTTCGGAGAGCCCCCCACCTGCTTTTTCGGCAGGACGCGGGGATCCTTTCGGACCCCAACGTCCTGATCGTGCGAGTGGAGCCCGACGAGGGGATTACCCTTCGCTTCAAAGCCAAGATTCCGGGCCAGGCGATCAAGATTCGCAATGTCAGCATGGATTTCGACTACGGGAGCTCCTTTGGACGTTCCTCCCCGCCGGCATATGAGCGGCTGCTTTTAGATGCTCTGATCGGGGAATCCACTTTGTTTGCAAGAGGGGACATGGTTGAGACCTCGTGGCGGCTTCTGATGCCGCTTTTAGAAGTGTGGGACGGGAGCAAAGCTCCCGACTTTCCCAACTATGAGGCGGGATCCTGGGGTCCGGAAAAGTCCGAGTCGTGGATCGCCGCGGATCAACAGCGGTGGAGGTGTCCTTAGCCAGAACAATGCATGAACTGTGTGCTGCAGCGTGGGGAATCTCCCCGTTTCACCGCCAAAACGAATGACGAATCTGGCTTGCAAACCGGAGCATTCTCACCATGGGAAGCAGGCGCTGTAAAATTGAAATGGAATCTGCGGCTGTGTTAAATTTCGTTCCTTCAAACAGGTAGGAATATTCATGGCTACATTCGAGAGTGAGAGCATTCGAAATATTGGAGTCGTCGGTCACGGTGACGCCGGAAAGACTTCTCTGGTGAGCACTATGCTGTTCGCCTCGGGTGATGTAAACCGGTTGGGAAAGGTGGAAGAAGGGAACACGGTTACCGACTACGACGAAGAAGAAATAGAGCGTCAGGTGACGCTCACCAGCTCCGTCGCCTACTCCCACTGGAGGGACGACAAGATCAACATTGTCGATACGCCCGGCTATTCGGCGTTTGTGCAGGACGCGAAAATGTCCTTGTTGGGCGTGGAAACTGCCCTGGTGGTGGTGGATGCCGTGGAAGGAGTCGAGGTGCAAACCGAACAGGTCTGGGGATTCGCCGAAGAACTAGATCTGGCACGGGCAGTGGTGCTCACGAAAATGGACCGGGAACGGGCAGACTTTCGGAGGACCCTGCAGACACTCCAGGAAAACTTCGGCCGCTCCGTGGTGCCGGTACAGCTGCCGATAGGGAAAGAACACGAATTCAAAGGGGTGGTTGATCTCACTTCGTCCAGGGCCTATCTGTACAAGGCCGATGGTAGCGGCGACTTCAAGGAAGTGGAGATTCCCGAAAACCTGCAAAGCGATGCGGAGTCATTGAGGGCAGAGCTGGTTGAGATGATCGCCGAGAGCGACGACGAATTGATGGAACGGTATTTCGAGGAGGGAACACTCTCGGAGGACGAAGTGAGGGCCGGTTTGCGAAAGTCATTCCGGGAAGGCTCGGTCTTTCCTGTGTTCTGCGTGTCGTCCATATCCAACGTCGGTGTCAAACAACTCTTGGACCAGATTATCGATCTTTTTCCAAATCCACTGGAAAGGAAACCTTTTAAGGCGGTTACCCAGCAGGGGGAGGAAGCCGAGATCATCCCTTCGGAGGATGGTCCTCTAGCAGTCTATGTGTTCAAGACGTTTGCCGATCCCTTTGCCGGCCGCATCAACATCCTGCGGGTCATTTCGGGTACCCTCAAGTCCGACACGAGTCTGAAGAACCTAACTCGGGACCAGTCCGAACGATTCGGCGCCCTTCAGATTTTTCAGGGAAAGGGTCATGAGGCGGTTCTGGAACTCCGGGCCGGGGACGTTGGCGGGGTCCTGAAGCTCAAGGACACCGGCACGGGCGATACGCTTGGAGATGCGGCCGTCCGAGCAACCGTGAAGGACGTCAATTTTCCGGAGCCAGCCATCAGCTTTGCGGTCGAGCCCAGGACACGAGGAGACGAAGAGAAAATCAGCTCGGCCATTGCCAAGGTTCTGGAAGAAGACCCGTCGCTGCGATTCAGCCGCGACGCCCAGACTCAGGAGTTCCTGCTGGCGGGCACCGGCCAGGTTCACATTGAGGTGGTTGTGAACAGACTCAAGAATCGCTACGGCGTTGATGTCAATTTAAAACCACCGAAGGTCCCTTATCGCGAGACCATTGTGGGTACGGCCGACGTTCAGGGCAGGCACAAGAAGCAGACCGGAGGCCACGGTCAGTTTGGAGATTGCAAGATCCGAATGGAACCGTTGGAACGAGGAAGGGGATTCGATTTTGAAGATAAAATCTTCGGAGGCTCCATACCCAAGGGCTACATCCCGGCGGTAGAGAAGGGAATCAAGGAAGCTGCTCTCAAAGGGTTTCTGGCCGGGTATCCGGTCGTCGATTTTCGGGTTACGCTCTACGATGGTAGTTATCATAATGTGGACTCGTCCGAAATGGCGTTCAAGATCGCCGGAGGCCTGGCTTTCAAGAAGGCGATGGGGCAGGCCCGTCCGGCTCTGATCGAACCCGTCATGGATATTGAGGTCTATGTCCCGGAAGAGTTCGCGGGAGATGTCATGGGAGACCTCAACGCAAGGCGCGGTAAGATACAGGGCATGGACGTAAAAGGAAGGACGCAGATCGTCCGGGCCCAGGTGCCATTTGCGGAAATGCTCAATTACGCTCCGGTCCTGACCTCCATGACGGGAGGTCGAGGGAGCTACCATATGGAGCACTCACACTACGAAATCGTTCCCCCACATCTGGCCGCAAAAATCGTTGAAGAGGCGAAGCGGGAGGACTGAGACCCGCCGGGCCTAGGAGGAGGCCAGTGTATCCCAAAATCTTTGAGCTGGGGCCTATAACTCTGCACTCCTACGGCTTGCTGCTGGCGCTGGCCTTTCTCTCAGGAACCGCATTGCTGGCACGGCTGGCCTCTCGGGACGAGGTACCAGTAGGTCGAGCCTGGGATCTCGCCTTCGTGATTATTCTGTCAGCTCTGCTGGGGGCCAAACTCCTCATGATTGCAGACAATTTGAGCTACTATCTCGAGCAGCCGTCCCGATTCGTGGGTCTAGAGTTCTGGCAGGCCGGGGGGGCGTACTTCGGAGGGTTGATCGGAGCCGTAGCAGGAAGCTACTGGTACATCTCCCGCTCTTGCGATCTGAGTTTCTGGGTGATGGCGGATGCTGCAGCACCTGCCATTGCACTAGGTCAGAGTATCGGTCGCCTGGGTTGCTTCGCCGCCGGATGCGACTATGGAACATCTAGTGGCCTGCCTTGGGCCGTGACCTTTACGAGTGACTACGCCCATCAGAATGTTGGGGTCCCCCTCAACGTTTCTATCCATCCAGTCCAGCTTTACGAGTCGGCCGGGGCCTTTGTTCTCTTCCTTCTCCTGCTTAGACTCCACGCCCCCAGAGGGTTCCAGGGCCAGATCTTTGCCACCTATTTGATGGGTTATGGTGTACTTCGATTTGTGAACGAGTTTTTTCGGGGTGACCGGGGCCAGGGTCTTTTTTTTGACGGGAATATTTCCCTACACCAGTTGATTGCTGTCGCTCTTGTCGTTGCCGCGCTGCTCGTTTTCTACTTCGGGCGCTCGAAATCGAGTCTCGGCCGTGCCTGAAACATTCCGTTTCCGAGCTGATCCCTCCGACCAAGGCCTTCGGGTTGATCGTTTTCTGGATCGTCAGTTGGAGGAGTCCCGCAGCGTCATTCAGAGATGGATCAAGAAGGCAGCGGTGACCCTCAATGGTGGCACCTGCAAGCCGGGCCGGCGCTTGCAGCCTGGTGACGAGATTGAGGTGACCCCCCTTCCATCGGCCCCAATGGACCTCGTTCCCCAGAATCTTCCACTCTCCATCGTCTTCGAAGACGAACATCTCCTGGTAGTGGACAAACCTGCCGGATTGGTAGTTCACCCAGGGGCCGGAAATGACTCGGGGACTCTGGTCAACGCCCTGCTTTTTCACTTTGAGAGTATGAGCCGGGAAGCAACCGTCCGACCGGGAATCGTCCACCGTCTGGATAAGGGTACATCGGGCCTTCTGGTGGTGGCGAAGAACGACCGTGCACACGATCATCTGGCCCTCCAGTTCAAGGAGAGAAGGGTCACCAAATTGTACCTATGCCTGGTGTACGGTCGGGTTAAAGACGACGTGGGGCAAATTGATCTTCCGGTTGGGCGTCATCCGACCAGGAGGACCAGGATGTCGACCCGGAGCCGCAACCCCCGATCTGCCCTCACCGTTTATCGAGTCCTCCGGCGCTTTTCACGGTTCTCCTACCTGAAAGTGAAACCTCAAACGGGTCGGACTCATCAAATCAGAGTACACTTGGAGCACGTCGGCCATCCTGTCGTGGGAGATCCGGTGTACCGGGGAAACCGTGGGGAGTTGTTTGCGGACGCCGGGTCCGGCCACTTGGTCCGGCGACTGGAGCATCAGTTTCTACATGCAGCGTTCCTGGAATTAGAGCATCCGGCGACGGGTCGAACACTGTGTTTCGAATCGCCACTTGCGGACGACCTTGTCGCCATTCTGAACCCTCTGAAATAATGAGAACGGTGTTCACTCGTTTCACTCTGGTTCTGTGCGTTACGGCGGCGGGTATCGCTGCGTTTGCTCTGGCCCAATCCGATGGAGACGGGCAGGATCCGATTCGCGTTGAGGTTGAGGTCGTCAACATTCTGGTTTCGGTGCATGAAGAAAAGTCCGGTATCTTCATCCGGGATCTTTCCCCCGCAGATTTCGAAGTTTATGAGGACGGCGTTCGACAGGAGATCACGAACTTTGTTGAAGAGACCGACCTGCCTCTGGCCATAGCCCTTTGTATCGACACCAGCTCCAGTGTTCGGATCAAGCTTAGATTCGAGAAAGAGGCGGCTACCGACTTTCTCTTTTCGGTCATGACCCCCAGGGACAGGACCCTGCTGCTCGAGTTCGACACGGCCGCCACGCTACTGCATGATTTCACGTCTAATACTAATCGGCTGACACGAGAGATCGAGCGACTGCGGGCGGGAGGTGGAACCTCGCTCTATGATGCGATCTATTTGGTTTCCGAGCAGAAGCTGAAGAATGTGGAGGGGCGCAAGGTCCTGGTTATACTGTCAGATGGGGCCGATCAGACGAGCATTTCGACCTATGAGGATGCTCTACGGGAAGTGTTTCAAGCGGAGGCGGCTGTCTATGCGATCAGCACAACTCGTTTCGGGGCCGATGTGGATCACGAAGGGGATAATGCGCTCAGGCAGCTGGCCGATGAAACAGGAGGGAGAGCCTACTTTCCCTATACCACAGGCGAGCTGTCGAAAGCCTTTAAGGCCATCAACGAGGAGTTGAGGAATCAGTACAGCGTGTCTTATGTGCCCAGGAACAAGAAGGCGGACGGTACATTTCGAAAGGTCAGGGTAAAAGTCAGGCACCCCAACAAGATTCTTTTCTATCGAAAGGGATACTTTGCTCCTCTCAAGAGCTCGGACTAATTCTTGAAAACTGCCATATTGAGATGACTTGGCGGGGGATTTTGGGCCCGGTTCAGCGCACTTCTCACGGGGCAAAGCGAGTTGGGTCAAAAATCCTGGATCAGGGAGCCGCGCGCAGATCATCCGGCGGTCGGGTCTGGTTCCTAAAATGCGTTCTCAGACGGCTGTAATAAGCGGCTTGAGCGGTGCGGCTTCGCTTCTGAAAACCCAGCTCCAGAATGCCGGACTTATAGACGATTTCGGCCGCCACCCATTTTTTCTGTTGGGGGGTGAGCCGGCCGCTGCCCGCTGCCTTGAGCAGTGCCTGGACCCGGTAGCGATCCATCCCCCAGCGGCTCCGTGAGAGTTGATCCTGGTGACCGCCGCGTTTCACGACCAGCTTATCGGGATGAAAGAGGACCGGTTGGCGGGCTGTGATTCGAAGCCACAGATCGTAATCCTCACAGACCGGCAGGCTCTCATCGAACAGGCCGTGCTCATCGAACAGGCTGCGATGTAGGAGCACGGAACTGGGGCTGATCAGACAGAGGCGGAGACAGTGGTGGAAGATCCAGCCGGAGTGTTTTCTGTGGCGCTTGCCCGGGTTGACGCGGACGCCGGAGCGAATCCAGACTTCATCGGTGTGCGCGGCCCGGTATTCAGGGTTGGCATCGAGTGCTTCCAGCTGGAGCCGAAGCTTGTCCTTGTGCCAGTAGTCGTCACTGTCGAGGAAGGCAATCCAGTCATTAACGGCGGTCTGGATACCTCGATTGCGGGCCCTGCTGACCCCCTGGTTCCTCTGCCGGATGTAGCGGATTTCTGGGCAGAGAAGCCGTTTCAGTTTCTCTTCAGTGCCATCCGTCGAGCCGTCGTCGACGACGATAAGTTCCCAGTCCCGAAAGGTCTGGGCAAGAACCGACTCGATCGCCTCAATGAGCAGTGTCTTGCGGTTGAAGGTGGGGATGACGACACTGATCAAGGGTTGCCACGTGCTTCGAAAGGAAGAACGGCTCCTCTGGAAGCGCTCTTGGAGTGGCGCAACTTGTCGGTATACATGGCCTGGTCTGCAAGGGTCAGCAGCAGATCGAAGTCTTTGGCATCCCGCGGAAAGATGGCTCCGCCCACGCTCAGGCCGATGTTCACGATCTCTCCTTCCTTGAGTAGGATCTCGTGGTGCTCCACGGTCTCGCGGAGGCGCTGCATGGTCGAGTTGGCCAGTTCCGTATCAGCGCCCGGCAACAGGCCCACGAATTCGTCACCCCCGTAACGAATGCAGGTGTCGGAGCTGCGCAGCTGGGTTCTGAGGAGGTGGGCAATTTCGATGAGGACCCGGTCGCCGATCTGGTGGCCAAAGCGGTCGTTAACCGATTTGAAGGAATTTAGGTCCATCACGAGAAGCGTGACGGGATAGTTGTCCCGCTGGGCCCGTTGCAACTCCCGTTCTCCGAAGGCCCTGAAGTAGCGAAGGTTGGGCAGCCCGGTCAAAGCATCCGTATAGGCATCTTCCATCTGATCAGCATGTACAAGAGCCTCGTTAATTCGGTTGAGGCTAACCTTATAAGCGAAATAAATAGCTAGTACGATAGGCACCGCCACCGCTACCCCAAGAAGCTCCGCTTTGTCGAAAACCAGGAAAATAAAGGCAGCAATCGAGGCCCCAGCGACTGTTGACAGAGACGACCAAAAGAAAAGCTCTTTTCCGGCCACCGAAAGAGGTTGACGAGTAGCCAAGCCCATGGCTAACAATACGCCGCCAGAATTCAGGAGGAAGAAAAGGAGGCTGGTGGCCGAGACGGCACCAAAGAACAGAGGGAGATCCCTGGCTTCCATTGGAGTCGGTATGGGTGTTGCACTACCGGCCGTATAGTAAAAGAAGTGACCAGCTGCTAAGCCAGACCAACACAGGAGTGCTACGTTGAAGAACTTCTTATAGGTATATCGTGTTTTGCCTCTAAAGTTACTAACGAAGCCATCTAGCGAAGTAAGAACCGCCGCAACATAGGGCCCAAAAAGCATCAAGCTTAAGAAGGAAAAAATGTCGGTGATGGTGACGGTTAGAGCTTGCGTTCGTGAGGGGGTTGAGGGAAGTATCTGAACGGGAAAGAAGCCAAGGAATACAGTAAGGATGGCTAGAGGAAGCCAATTAGTATTGAACTCAGAGAAAGATTCGAACACCGAATATGCGAGCAACGGAATGCCCGACGCGATCACGACGGTGACATATACTCGGCACGCTAATGGAAGTCTATCCCCAAAGAAACTAATTCCGATCAAGAAAACAGACCCCGCTACTAATATGCTAGCCGAGCTATTTTTCTACGGCAAGAAAAACTCGAGGGTCTGATCCGGGAAGCGGACCAAGGCAACGATGCCAGGAACAAGATCTCCGTAGTAAACAGAGTTCCACCAGCAGATAGAGGTGGAGCCCATTTCAGCGCGTGGTGGACATTTCCCGGGTAGCGTTGCTGGTGCCCTGCGGCACAGATGCAGGGTGCCTCTCCTTAGGGTATTTATGGATGGCAGGACGGGACTGGTACAATCTTGGTAATGGAGTGCCTGGGCCGCGACGGGTTTCTGGACCCGTGAGCCCCGAGTTGGAGGCCGCTGTCGCAAGGGCCCACGGAAGCGTGAAAGAGGGTGAAACTCTTAACAGGAGAAAGGCGGATGAATGCACAAGTTCTGGCCGGAATCGCTGGTCAAATGGTCGCACCCAATCGAGGGATTCTGGCTGCTGATGAGAGCAGTCCCACTATTAAGAAGCGCTTCGACACGATTCAAGTAGAATCAACCGAAGAGAATCGGCGTGCGTATCGCCAAATGCTCTTTACGACTCCAGGAGCCGGTGAATTTATCAGCGGCGTGATCCTCTTCGATGAGACCTTGCGCCAGAAAACGGATGACGGTTTGCCTTTTCCGGAACTGCTCACTTCGCAGGGCATTCTGTCCGGCATCAAGGTCGACCGCGGAGCGAAGGCTCTAGCGGGGTCCCCCAGAGAAAAGGTCACCGAGGGACTCGATGGACTGAGACCCCGTCTGGAGGAGTATCGAGAGCTGGGAGCTTCGTTCACGAAGTGGAGAGCTGTGATCACAATTGGAAGGGACATCCCGACCTCCACGTGCATTGATGCCAACGCTCATGCCCTGGCCCGTTTTGCGGCTTTGAGTCAGGAAGCTGGCTTGGTTCCCATAGTGGAACCGGAAGTTCTAATGGATGGGGAGCATACCATCGGGCGTTGTGAAGAAGTTACCGGAGAGACTCTCCAGGGCGTTTTTTCCGCTTTGTATCTCCACCAAGTGGATCTAGAAGGGATCTGTTTGAAGCCGAATATGGTTTTGTCGGGGGCCGACTGCCCCGAGCAGGCTCCCGCAGCAGAGATCGCGGAAGCTACCGTACGCTGCTTCCTGCGCCACGTTCCGGCGGCGGTACCAGGAATCGTGTTTCTGTCCGGCGGGCAAAGCGAGCTCGAGGCCACCCGGAATCTCAACGCCATGAACCAGCTTGGCGGCTCGCCGTGGGAGCTTAGCTTTTCCTACGGACGGGCACTCCAGGCTTCAGTCCTGCAGGCCTGGAGCGGGGACCCGGCCCAGGTTGAGGCAGGCCAGGACGCCCTCTACCACCGGGCCAGATGCAATGGCGCAGCTAGATCGGGCAGGTACGATGAAAGCTGGGATCGTTAGATTGCCCGACGCAACGATGGATCTGACCGCAGCCAACGGCACGATTTTCACCACGGTCTGCTGAAGAAGGTCCGCTCCGGTAGCTATACTTTTCAAATTGCTTGTCGAGAACTACACGCTGGAAGTACCCACACAGGCGGTCCATGATATGGTCGATATTACGGCTGAAGTGGCTGCCCGGGTCCGTCAATCAGGGGTTCAGGACGGTACGATTTGCGTCTTCAATGTTGGTTCCACAGCGGGCATCACGACGGTTGAGTACGAACCCGGTCTGGAGGCCGATGTGGAAACCTTGTTTGAGAGCCTGGCCCCGGCCCAAGGGCACTACGAGCACAACGAAAGATGGCAAGATGGCAACGGGTTTTCCCATGTTCGTGCCTCCCTTCTCAAGCCCTCTCTGACTATTCCAATCATGGGAGGGAGGTTACGCCTGGGGACCTGGCAGCAGGTTGTCGTGATCAATTTTGACAACCGTCCCCGGCAGCGGACGATTGCCATTCAGGTAATGGGCATCTAGTATGCCGTCCAAGCAGTCCCCATCCTGAATACGGGCGAGGTAGGGGCGTACACTTCCCGAACAGTGCGCCAGGTGCCCGATAGTGAAAGTGCCAGGGCTCGCACCGAAATCCTCCAATGATTGCCCCCCGCCCGTGTGCAGTGCCTGGCCCGGAAGCCTGTGACTCAATGGATGTGGATACTTGGCAGGAGTAGGTGTGGTCTGGGTGTCTGCAGGCCACGCAGCTCTGACTTGACCCAAGTCTCCATAGGATGTGTCTGCCGCGTGTGGATTGCCCCCAGCTCAGAGAGGGTGTCCCACACGCTCTTGGGCTTGGGTAGACGGATCAGTCTGACCGGAGCATTGTCCTCCAGTTCCAGTGCCGCCCGGACGTATTCGAGTGCTTTTGGAAAGCCCCCGATATCATCGACGAGGCCAATATTCAGGGCTTGCTTTCCGGTGTAAATACGGCCGCGAGCCTTCTCCTCGAGTTGTGCGAAGTCCATCGCTCTCCCTCGTGCCGCTTTCGAGACGAAGGCGTCATAGATCTCCTGCATCCAGGCTACGATCCGCTCTCGTTGCTGCGGTGTCAGAGACGTGGAGAGGGAGAAGAGGTCTGCACTGGGAGAAGTCTTGACGCGATCCACACTGATGCCGATCCAGTCATAAAGGCCTGCCACGTTGAATTTTCCGAATATGACGCCTATAGAGCCCGTAATGGTACTGGGCTGGCTGATGATCTTGCTGGCGGCCATTGCGATGTAATAGCCACCCGAGCCGGCTACCGCCGACATCGACACAATTACCGGAATTCCGGCTTCCTCCAGGAGCTGGACCTCGTGCCAGACCATGTCCGAGCCGACGGCGGATCCTCCAGGGCTGTTAACCCGGAGTAGTACAGCCTCGTATTTTCGGGACTCTCGAAGCTCCCGAAGCGTCTGGGCCAGGGAACTGCCTCCCAGCGTCTGTCCAAAAGAATCGTTTTTTCCAGAAGTAATCTGCCCGGTTGCCCCGATCAAGGCAACCTGTGGCCCTTCCGATGAGCGGCGGCCGCGTGCGACTGCCAGGTAATCCGAAGCGCTCATAGCCTCATACTTGGAACGTCCGGATTCCTTTGACAGTCGCTCCTGTACCTGGTGGCGGTATCCGGTCTCATCGACGAGTTGTCGTTCCACTGCGCCCGGGGCGTTGATCATCCCCAGGTCAATGATCTCTCGTAGCACCGATTCCTCGATTCCTCGGTCACTGGCCACCGACTTCACAAAGCGCAGCTCCATGTCTCCGAGGATCGACTCCAACATCGCGCGGATGGGCTCGCTCAAGTTTTCCCTATCATATTGTTCCGGACTCTTGAACTCTTTGAACTGGATGAATTCTGGTTTGATGCCAAGCTTCTGAAGCGATCGTTTGTAAAACTGGATCTCTGCGACCAGACCGTTCAAAAGAAGTCCTGCGTCCGGGTTGATGGAAAGTGTATCCGCAGCGGAAGCGAGATAGATCTCACTTTCGCCTGCCATGTCAAGAGAGAGAAAGGCATGGATTTTCTTACCGCTTGCCCGGAACTTATGCATGCCGTCGCGCAGTTCTTCGATTTGTGCAAAGCTAAGATCCAGAGGCTGTACCTCGAGATAAATCGAAGCCACGTCGTCATCTTTTGAGCTAAGCTCGAAAAGTTCCCAGAGATCGTAGAGAGTGGGCTTGCTAGATTCGAAAAATTCGAAGAAAGGATTCTCAGGAGGCACTTCGTAAATCGCACCCCCAACTACAATTTCTACGATCGTATTCTTGACCACCGACGGCGGGCGACTCAGCTGCCAGTAGGCCCAGAAGGTCAGGACCAGGGCCAGAGTTACAATGACGGCAAATATAAGAAAGACAGCAATCCAGGGTCGAGAACTCATCATGTACTCTCCTCTCTTCCAATTATTCTATTATTAGGAGTTGATTGCAGGCCAGCAAGCGCCTCCTCCGGCATGGACGCCGGAATCAGTGGGCAACAGCCAAACTCTCTGCTAATTTCGGGATTCGTGCTCGCAACCATTATGCGCAAGCGTTATCGTATTCGTGAACACCGTAGGAGGTCCGGCAAGAGCTTTTCAAGAGTTACGAGCACTTAAGGAGTTTTATGCAGCCAAAAATTGGATTTATTGGTCTTGGAATCATGGGAAAACCCATGGCAGGACACATTCTCAACAGCGGCTACCCGCTCACCGTCTACAACCGGACTCGTTCCAGTGCAGCGTCACTGGTCAGCGCGGGCGCTGCAGAGGCCGAGAGTCCGTCCCGCGTTGCGGAAGAGAGCGAAATCGTTATCACCATGGTTTCCGATACGCCCGATGTGGAGGAGGTGGTTGTCGGCCCGAAGGGCATCATCGAGGGGATCAAGCCGGGATCCATTGTGGTCGACATGAGCACGATCGCGCCCGGCATGGAAAGGAACCTGGATGAGAAACTGCAGGAAGTCGGATGCTCCCTGGTAGATGCCCCAGTTTCCGGGGGCGACATCGGAGCGCAGAAGGGAACCCTAGCCATTATGGCGGGAGGCTGCCAGACTGACTACGAGAGGGTCAAACCGGTGTTCGAAGTGATGGGCTCCACCATCACGCACTGCGGGCCGGTCGGCCATGGACAGTTGACCAAGCTATGCAACCAGATTCTGGTGTCCGTGACCCTTCTGGGCGTCTGCGAGGCTATTTTGTTTGCACAACGGAACGATCTGGACCCCGAGGTCATGATTGAAGCAGTCCGCGGCGGGGCAGCAGGCAGTTGGCAGTTTTCCAATCTTGGACCTAAGATCGCGGAAGCCAACTACGCCCCTGGCTTTATGGTGGATTTACTGCAGAAGGATCTGGGACTGGTCCTGGACGCCGGCTATCAGGCGCATGTCTCACTGATGGGGACCTCACTGGTCCGCCAGCTCATGTCGGCTGCCCAGGCCATGGGAGATGGACGGGAAGGTACTCAGGTGTTGGCAAAGGTGCTGCAGATCCTGGCCCCACGAGCTCCGCTTCCGTGACCATCGAGATAGAATGAGCGCTGAGTGAGGATAATCTATCATTGGGTCACGTCGTAAGGGCGATCCGTAGGGGATCAGCGGGTCAGAGTGGTTCAGTTCCTCAATTCAACAACGCGCAGAGGGAGAAACTTAGTGGGCGAAGTGAATACCTTTCACTGAGTTTATGCCAGGAAGTACCAGATCTGGAGAGCTTGACATGTTGAGGCTGACAATATGTCTGGTAGTGTTCATGAACGCCGGCTGGTCCACTCGGAGCCTGGGTGGCCAGCCGGAGTTTCACCATTTCCTGTATGTCTCGAACCGCAGAGTTGTGGCCCTAGAGCTCATTGATGAAACCGAGGCAATTCTCAACTACATTAACCTGGGACGCAATTATGAGCTCCTCGAGTCGAATAATCTGCTGATTCTCGATTCAGCCGGAAAAGGTTATCGGGGTCACCTGTTGAAACGAGACAAGGCGGACGATGGGGGCCAGATCTTCCAGGTTGCCGAGCTGTTTGCTCCCCGCGATTTCAGGGGCTATTCCGTAGTCGGTAACTTCCGTTTTCGGGTTTCCCCCAGATCTGCTTATCTCAGGGTTGGCTCCAAAGTGTTGGAACTGGCACCCCTGGATCCGGACGAGTTCGAGAGGCTTGCCGACTGGATAGGGAAGCTTAACCTGGAAACAGAGAATGCGACATTAGCCCTCTACGAGGCAGGCTTTCAGCATGGACTTGGACAGATTCTGAGTGCAGGTCAACTGGAAGCCTCTCCGGTTTCCAGTCTTCTGGAGAAAAGCGACGTTTTACCGCCGGTGGTGCTCAAAACTCCTGCACCCAGACTCCTACCCAGATTCAGCCATCTTCCCGATCCGGTAGTCGTTAGGGTTCGGCTCGAGCTGACGGCTAAGGGGGGCATTACGAACCTGTCCGTGGAGGAGGGCGTGGACCCGGAGCTGGATCAGGTCGCGCTTGAAGTAGTGCGGAACTCCTGGGTCTTGCTCCCGGCTGTCTCTGGGGGAAAGACGATCCGGTCCGCAATGCTCGTGCGGGTCCAGTTTGCGCGGTAGCCGCGGCCGATCAGATCGACGCATGAAGCAGCTCCGACGCTTCGCCATTCACATTTCGGGTCGCCCTGCCGCTTCTGCCCGGCATTCCGACGCAATCTCCAAGCTGCAATCATCAACCGGAGAGATGGGGAAAAGTGGGAACCGACAGGGCGAAAAGGGCTGTGCTACCATGACGCGGTGCAAAACATCGATCTGGCCCAGACATTCATCACGCTGGCCGTTCTCCTCGTTTCCCTGACAATTCATGAGGCGGCGCATGCCTGGTCGGCGAGTGTTCTGGGAGACCCGACAGCCCGGGCTCTGGGTCGAGTTTCACTCAACCCTCTGGTTCATATCGACCCGGTCGGAACATTATTTTTTCCCTTGATCGGCCTGATTTTCGGAGGGATGGTTTTCGGCTGGGCCAAGCCTGTTCCCGTCAACACACTGAATCTGAAGAGCCCTCGTAAGGACCACCTTCTAATCGCTGCAGCCGGGCCGGTCAGCAACCTCCTTCAAGCCCTGTTCTGCCTCCTCGGATTGTACCTGCTGATGGGATTTTTCGGGCGCTATGAGGTTGCTTCCCACTCCGTCCTCCGTCCGCTCTTTGAGCTGTTCTACTGGGGTTTGATTCTGAATGTGATTCTGGCGGTCTTCAACCTGTTTCCGATTCCACCACTGGATGGAAGCTGGATTCTGCAGGGGATTCTACCGGACAACCTGGCCAGGGCGATGGACTCCCTCCGACCTTATGGTTTCCTTCTGCTCCTGATGCTGCTGTTCGGTGGTGTCTTCGGCTCCGTGATTGGGCCTATCCTCGTCCGGGTACAACAGATGGTTCCCTAACAGCCCGTGGTGAAAGTCCCTCGGGCCACGTTGCGGGCGCCGTGGGTGTAGTTGCAAGGCGAACCTACGCAGGCCATGCTCAAGCATCGACGGGGCGGGGCAACGCAGTAGATTGACCTGCTTCGCCCGTAACCCGAAGGGCACCAGGAATTTGCGCCTGCTGGCTGTGTTTCTTGTTGTCGGAGATAACCAGCATCAACTTCCTCCTCCTGCCTGGCCAGCGAACGTAGTCCCCCTAGCGCTCGATCGGGCGCGACTCTTACCACGGACTGCTAGCTTCTCTCTTGACGTCTCCCTCGCTCTTACCTTTGTGTGTTTCATTTCTTTGGAACGCTATCAACCTTGCCGGAATCCGTAGATAGGCAGTCCAAGGGCCTGAAACTTTTCTCATTTACAGTGCCGTAACTTGCCATGGAGCAGCCGTTGGATTTATAAAGCTGACCTCATGAAGAAGCGAGTGTTCAGTGGCATGCGACCGACGGGACCTCTCCATCTGGGTCACCTGGTTGGCGCGCTCGACAACTGGGTTCAGATACAGGATGAATTCGACTGTGTCTACGGCATTGTCGACTGGCATGCTTTGACAACTGAATATCAGGAAGTTGGAGAGATTTCCCAAAACGTGGTTGAAATCGGTCTTGACTGGCTGGCTGCTGGGCTGGATCCGAAAAAGTCGATTCTGATGATTCAGTCCCTGGTTCCGGAACATGCCGAGTTGCAGCTTCTGTTTGGAATGATTTGCCCGGTGCCCTGGCTGGAACGCGTCCCGACATACAAGGAGCAGATCCAACAGCTCAAAGGCAAGGACCTTTCCACGTTTGGCTTTCTCGGGTATCCGTTGTTGCAGGCGGCCGACATTCTGATCTACAAAGGAGACGTCGTGCCGGTGGGAGAAGATCAAGTTTCGCACATTGAGCTCACCCGTGAAATCGCCCGTCGCTTCAATTATCTTTTTGAGAACGTGTTCCCCGAGCCGCAAGCACGATTGACCCGGTCGCCGCGTTTGCCGGGCACCGACGGGCGAAAGATGAGTAAGAGCTATGGTAATGAAATCCGGCTCTCGGACAACCCCAAAGAGATCAAAAAGAAAATCATGCCGATGGTAACCGACCCGGCTCGTGTGAGACGCACCGACCCCGGCAACCCTGAGATCTGCCCTGTCTACGATCTGCACAAGGTCTTTACGGATGCTGCGAGGAAAAAATGGGTCGTCAAGGGTTGTACTTCGGCTGGAATTGGATGTTTTGACTGTAAGAAAGTCTTGTTGGAAGGGATGTTACCCCGGATCGAGCCGGTATCACGGCGCCGAAAGAAGTTACAGCGGGATCCCGGTTTGGTTTTGAAGGTCCTAAGGGAGGGCAGCTCCCGAGCCCGGGAAATTGCCCGGCAGACTCTGGAAGAGGCGCGTCAGGCCATGCAGTTAAAGTATTAACTGTCGGTCCGGCATTTCCCATGGTGTCTCAAGCTGTTCCATTTTCGAAGCCTCGCCAGGGAGCTTTTGACTACAAGGTTCAGCTGGAAAATTTCGAGGGTCCTCTCGACCTTCTTCTCCACCTCATCCGGGTTCAAGAACTAGACATTTACGATATCCCCATCGCAACTGTTACCGATCAGTATCTTGACTATCTGCAGATGATGAAGGAGCTAAATGTCAACCTGGCCGGTGAGTATCTGGTTATAGCGTCGACGCTGATTCTCATCAAGTCGAGGACACTTTTGCCCGCCGATGTAGAGGCTGTCCAGGAAGGCGAAGCCGAGGATCCACGGACCGAGTTGGTAGAAAGGCTTTTGGAGCACGAGAAGTTCAAGAACGCGGCCCAGATGCTGTATTCCAGAGAGACGGTAGAACTCGCCGTGTGGCCTAGGGGGGAGTCTGAATTTGAACAAGACGAAAAGGAGGCAGTCTCTGCAACTGTGTTCGATCTCGTCAAGGCATTCCATAACATGGTGGAGCGCTTCAAGGACAACATCACGGTGGAGGTGGAGCGAGAAACGGTGACGCTGGAAAGTAAAATTCGGGAAGTGCGAGGACTTCTCAGAGTCCAGAGCGAAGTGTTCTTTTCTTTTTTCTTTGAGAAAAGGCTGTCAAAGCGTCATCTAATCGTAACTTTTGTGGCCCTCCTGGAGTTGGTAAGGCTAAATGAGATCCGGCTGTTTCAGGAAGGTGTCTTTGAGGATATTCGAATCGTAATATGTTGAAAGAAGAGCTAAGCAATCAGCTTATTGCCATTCTCTTTGCGGCCCGCAACCCAGTCACTACCCAGCAGCTGGGGAATGTTTTCACCGATCTCTCCGAAGTCGAGCTGAGGTGCGCTCTGGATGATCTGAGTCAGGAATTCAAGAATGTAATCCCCGCTATGGAAGTCCGGGAGGTAGCAGGAGGCTACCGGATCACGACGAGACCCGAGTACCACCAGATTGTGCGCTCGTATTTGAAGACCAAGCCGGCCGCCAAGCTGTCTCTAGCTGCGCTTGAAACGTTGTCGGTGATTGCCTACAGACAGCCAGTCACGCTCCCCGAGATCATGGAAATCAGGGGTATCAAGAACACGACGACGATTCGAACTCTTCTGGAGAAGCGTCTGATTGAAACGCGGGGGCGGCGGAAGGTAGTTGGGAAGCCAATCATGTACGGTACGACGCGAGAATTTCTTCTCCACTTTGGCCTCGCTGACCTCCAAGATCTCCCCACTCTCGAAGAGTTCCAGGAGATTCTCGAGGGTATAGCATAAGTTGATGCAAAGCGTTCCGTAACAACTTTTTTGCTGTGGCTGTTGCGGGCCGTTTCCTCGTCGGCGCTTGTCAACGATTCTCAATTGTCGACTCTGTGGCTGCCCCCCAGAAAAGACCATCCATCTGCGATTCGAAGAGTTATTCCCAGAGTTCAGCGGTAGTATCTATAATGAGTATTTCGAACTCGTCTCAAAGCCCTGACTTTCACCACGGGCTGCGAGCCCATGCTCCGTTCAGGCGAATGGAAAGACTGCAGAAGATCATAGCGCGTGCAGGGGTGGCTTCCCGCCGTCAGGCGGAAGAGTTGATCCTTGCCGGAAAAGTCCGGGTCAACGGCCGGCGTGTCCATAAACTTGGGGTCTGCGCTGATCCTCAACGGGACTACATCAAGCTTGATGGGAAGCTGATCCGGGCCCAGAGACTCGAGTACTATGCCCTCAACAAGCCGCGGAAAGTCCTCAGCTCGGTGCGAGATGACAAGGGGCGTAGGGTAGTCGTCGATTTGCTGAGCGCAAGGGTCCGCATCTATCCGGTCGGACGGCTTGACTACGACAGTGAAGGTCTCATGCTCTTGACCAATGACGGTGAGCTGAGTCGGCAGCTCACCAGGGCCGGCGGGGTAGAAAAACATTATCGAATCAAGGTGAGGGGGAAACCGTCCGGGAAACACCTGAATCTGTTACGACGGGGTATTCGACTGGTCGGGAAGCGGTTGGAGCCCTGCTCCATCAAAATCTTGAAAGAAGGGAACAACTCCTGGCTGGCCGTCAGCCTCAAGCAGGGTAAGAATCGACAGATTCGACGAATGTTCGGCCATATTCATCACCCAGTAATGCGCCTTCGGCGCGTCTCGATCGGATCTCTTAGCCTGGGTGGATTGAAACCGGGGGAATCCAGGAGATTGTCCACCAGGGAAGTCAGGAATCTGTACGGGGAGTCTTCTCTAAAGTATCGGTCTTGACGCGGTTAAGATAGTTGTGGATGAACATTTGCTTAGGACTAAGTTGGTGTTCCCCTTTGCGGATGGCTATGAGTTCGGCTGCCACGCTAACCGCGATTTCTCCAGGAGTCTCGGAGCCGATGTCTACTCCGATGGGTGCGTACAGATGACCAAAGTGCTCGGGTGGGTAACCTTTCTCCAGAAGGTTGTCCACTAACAGCTTGATTTTTCGCCTGCTTCCGATCAGTCCAGTATATTGGACCTGCTGTGCAAGGGCTGTTTCCAAAGCCTGTTGATCGTGTTTGTGTCCGCGCGTGACGACCAGAATAAAGCTGTCCGGCATCAGGTTTAAATCATCGAGATTTTGTTCAAAAGGGCGGGCTAGGCGTCGCTCCGCCCCGGGAAATCGGTCCTCGGTCACAAAGTCTTCCCGGTCGTCGATGACGGTGACACGGAAATCAACTCGGACGGTAAGCTGGCAGATTGCCTGGCCGACGTGTCCCGCTCCCAGAATGACCAGCTGATTTCTGGTCATGATCGGCTCGACGAAGATTTCAACTCGACCGCCGCAGACCAGGCCGTCTTCCTCCACATCTTCATCGGTCATCTGATAGTCGAGCATCTGTGTGCGGCCTGTTTCGATGACCTCCTCCGCCGCCTGCCAGACTTGAGCCTCCACACACCCTCCCCCGATGGATCCTACGGAAGTTCCGTCTCGTCGGATCAGCATTTTGGCAGCATCCTTCCGAGGAGTACTCCCCGTACGGCGGACGATGGTTGCCAGGGCGGCCGGCTCTCCTCCTCGGCGGAGACGCACAATTTCTTCGTAAAGGTCGGTCTTCTTGCTCACCATCTCTTGTCCTGCTTCTTGCTTCCGGTAGAAGCAACTTCCTGGAGTGCGGAAAGCCGGCCTTCCATGCCTTGGAGTCCCCACTCCAAGTTCTACTCCCCAGGGGTTGCTCGTCAGCCGGTCCGGTTCACAACGACTAGCTCACAGAACTAGCAGCCCGAGCGACTTCTGCAACGAACTGCTAGTGTTTCACCTCCATGGGCTCGACTGCAACTGCTTGAAGGTCGTCAGCAGCATAAGCCTTGTGCGTTACTCTGGCCACCACACCACTGAGGAGAATCAAGGCGATTAAGTTCGGAAATGCCATAGCGGCGTTGCAGATGTCTCCTATGTTTTTGACAATGGGGGCACTGGGTCCTGTGAAGAGCGTACCGGCAAAAAGCAGAATGACAAAGAGAGCTCGATACGGTTTAACAATCTTGATCCCGAACAAGTATTCGGCGCAAATTTGCCCGTAGTAGCTCCACCCGATGAGCGTGGTGAAACCAAATATGAGTGACGCTAACACGACGACATTCCCCCCCCAGCCGGAAATCGCGGAGGGCATTCCCCGGTTGAAGGCCTCGACGGTTAGATTAGAGTCCCCCAGCCCCTGGTCACCAGCCAGAAAAGTGGCTTGCTGATAAGCGCCGGATACGGTTATTGTGATCGCGGTCAGGGAACACACGACGATTGTATCGATAAAGGTCCCCATCATTGCAATGCTTCCCTGGCGGACCGGGAACCTAGTTCTGGCTGCGCCGTGGGCAATCGCTGCGCTCCCCATGCCGGACTCGTTGGAGAGGATTCCCCGTGCCACGCCGAAGCGCATGGCCTGTTGAATCGAGATACCGACTGCACCTCCGAATACGGCTTTTGGACTGAACGCGGACTGGAGAATCATCATGATGGCGGCGGGTACCTGAGTCAGATTGGTGAGAATGACGAGGAGTGCCCCGGCGAAATAAAATACGATCATTAACGGGACCAGTCGCTCCGCCACCGCGCCGATCCTCTTGATCCCTCCCAGAATTACGAGTCCGACTAGGAGACTGATCAAAACCCCCATCACCCACGGCTGTACACCCCACTGTTGCTCGGCGGCCAGGGCAATCTGCTGCGACTGGAACATATTGCCGGTTCCGAAAAGCGTTGCGATTCCTCCGCAGACAGCAAAAAAAACACCCAGAACGGTACCCAGCCGTCCTTGGATTCCATACTTGCAGTAATACATGGGACCGCCGGCCATGGTCCCGTCTTCCATTTTGACCCGGAACTGGATCGCCAGGACAGCCTCGGCATATTTGGTCGCCATTCCGACCACAGCAGTCAGCCACATCCAGAAGGCGGCCCCTGGTCCTCCAGTCGCGATGGCGGTGGCGACGCCGGCGATGTTGCCGTTCCCCACTGTTGCTGAGAGGGCGGTCATCAGCGACTGCACGGGGCTGATGTCTCCTTCCCCCTCTCCGGAGCTGCCCTTTCCCAGGGCTCCAGAAAGCACTAGCCGCAAGGCCTTTCTAAAGTACCGAAACTGAACGAATCCCGTGATGATCGTTAGTAGGAGACCGGTTCCAAAAAGAAGAATCACCATTGGAGGCCCCCAGATCCAGTCGGAAACAGTCCCGGTCAGGGAAAGCAGAGTCTCGGTCAGGGAATCCATGTCGTCTCCCAATGCCTGCCTGCGGCCTTTATTGGCGGTTTCTTCTTCGGAGGATGTAGGTTGGCTTGCCCTGGGACTCGTGGTAGGTACGGGCTATGAGCTCACACATGAGTCCCGAAAGGAACAGCTGTACTCCCACCAGGAACAGGAAAACCGCCAGAAGGAGGAGGGGGTTTCGATGAGCTTTAACAGCTTCGAAAAACTTCTGATAGAGTGTTATCCCCGAGAGCAGGATCCCGACCAGAAATGCAACCATTCCCAGACCCCCGAAGACATACATCGGCTTGGTGGAGTACCTGGCAAGAAACATGACGGTGAGCAGGTCGAGCGGTACTTTGAGGGTGCGCGCCAGGCCGTATTTCGATTGCCCGTGAGCTCGTGGCCGGTGGGCTACGGAGATTTCGGTGACCCGGGCGCCAGCCCAGACAGCATAGACGGGAATGAAGCGGTGCATTTCACCGTAAAGACGAAAATGAGCTGTGACGTCACGGCGGTAGCCCTTCAAGGTGCAGCCGTAATCGTGCAACTTCAAACCGCTAGAGTAACTGATGATCCAGTTAGCCGCCCGGGAGAGAAGAGTGCGCAGGAATGAGTCCCGGCGGGGGTTCCGCCAGCAGCTCACCATGTCGTAGCCCTCCTCCAGTTTGCTCAGTATTTTGGGAATGTCTGCCGGATCGTTTTGTAGATCGGCGTCCAATGGTATCAGGATTTTGCCTCGCGCCTGTTCGAACCCTGCCGCCATAGCGGCTGTCTGGCCGAAGTTTCGAACAAACTCGATAACCCGGACCCGAGTGTCCGATGTTTCCAGTTCTTTTAGGATCTGGAGGCTTCCATCCGTGCTGCCGTCGTCTACCATGAGAATCTCACAGGATTTATCCAGACGGCTCAGCGTGTGGACTAGACTCTCGTAGAGAGGGCGCAGGCTCTCTGCCTCGTTGAAGACCGGAATCAGGATCGAAAGGTCCAGGGTCGCCGGGGCAATGTGCCTCCTGGGCGCCGCTGGGGCAACAGGTTCTCCGGCGTCTTTCTTCATCTTGAGCACCAGAGTATACCGTTGAAGGTCGACAGTTGACAGTGGACAGTTAGTGGTTGAGAGCTGGCCTTCTATTTTTAACTTTTAACTTTTAACTCTTCATTACGTGGTGGCTGGTTGGAAACGAGAAACACTTGGCGGGTCCAGGACTCGGGACGTGTCCATCGACCGGACTGAACGATTTGAACGAAGGAGCGCAGGTTAGTGCTCAGTCGAGGGGACGAGCCTGCGATGTAAAAAGTCGTTCCCTGGCGCAAAAGCTTGCGAAGCTCGGATTCCTCAACGATGAGGTAAGTCCGTTGGTTTGAGGAAAGCGCTTCAACGGCTTCCTCCAGCTTGAAAAGTTGCAGGATGGGCTGATTTAAATAGAAGGCAAGGCTGGGGCTCGCCAATTTCCAGTAGCCCGCCCGGAAGGTTCCCTCTCTTTCACTTTCCAGTATTTCAATCTGACGGGCCAGCCGCCGAATTGGGCGAAGATCTTCCAGGGGGGCCGAGCAGAGGTGGAAGGCCAGCAGGAAAAACAGGCTCAAGGAAGCGGCGGAAGCTTTCCAGTAGCCACGCAGAACGAATACAGAAAAGCCGAATGCGGGAAGGGCAATCAGCCACCAGACCGCTGCAGGTCCTGCCAGGATGGTCATTCCAGCAGCCAGACCCAGACTAATGGAAACGACGATGAAACCTGCAGAGAGGGCAGCAAGGCGTTCGAACCGTGGCCCCTGGAAGTAACGGGCTAGCCACAGCGCAGCAGCTGGATAAACAGGCAGGATATAGTACTCCTGTTTATTGTGTGAGAAAGAAAAGACAGTCATCCAGGTCGCTATCCAGAGTCCCAGGAAGAGCATGGACTGCCTTGGTTGCTTGCCCATCTGTCCTCCGTTTCCCAGCAGCCACCAGAGCAGCGAGACTACAAAAAACAGGGACCATGGGAAAAAATCACCCAGAAAGATCAGAGGATAGTAAAGCATTCCTCTTTGCGGTCCATACTCGAGAGATGTGTAGCGACCCAGATTCTCAACGAGGAAAAACTCGCTTACCGGCGCCCAGCCATACCGGATCCCCAGGACAATGAACCAGGAACCTGCCACCACCAGAAAAAGGAGAAGGGCCGGAGCCAGGTTTGGCGAAAGGAGCAGCTTCCTGCGACCGGAGATTCCCAGAAATACCGAGAAGATAGCGGGTACCAGGAGCACGAGAGGACCTTTCGTCAGAAAGGCTAGCGCCAGCAGCAAGGAGGCAGCATAAAGAAAAATGGGCCTGGTGGATCGAGACCACTGAAGGAGGAACACTAGAGTCCAAAGAAGAAGGGCCAGCAGGAGGACCTCGATGAGAGAGCGGCGGGAAAGCATCAGAAAACGAAAAGTCGTGGCCAGAATACCGGCAGCAAGCACTGCAATTCGAACCGAGAAGAGCTGTCTTCCAAGCTTCAGGACGGCCAGGACCGAGGCCAGTCCGCACACGGCAGTTAACAGACGCTCCCAGAACACGGACACTCCGAAGAGAGAGTATAGAGAGGCCACCAGCCAATAGGAGAGAGGAGGTTTATTGAGGCGGGCTTGGCCGTTGAACCGGGGCACGACCCAGTCCGAAGTCGCTAGCATTTCCCTCGGTGTCTGGACGTAGAAGGCCTCGTTCGAGTCCCAGATGGAAGAAGTGTCAAGGGAAACGAAGAGCGGAAGTACAAAGACCGACAGCAGCAGCCAGAGTCTGAGATTCATGGTCGGTCCGCGGTGACCGGCGTTCTATTTTGAAACGGGTTCCTTTTCCGGAAGGATCTCAACCGGATCCAGAAAGCTCATTCGGCTCCGGAGTTGGCGCCCGACCTGCTCTATCAGGAGGCTTTGATCTTCTTGTCTCTGCAGCTGAAATCGAGGCTGACCTTCTTCGTTTTCCCTGATCCATTTTCGAGCAAAGGTGCCGTCTTGAACCTCGGCCAGAAGCTGTTTCATGGTATCTCGAACGTGGTTGTCAATTAGACGTGGGCCGCTTTCGTAGTCACCGTATTCAGCCGTTTCGCTTACCGAATAGCGCATGTAGCTGAGGCCTCCCCGGTACATCAGGTCAACAATCAGCTTCAGCTCGTGCAGGCATTCGAAATAGGCAACCTCGGGCTGGTATCCGGCTTCAACAAGAGTCTCAAAACCCGCCTTGACCAACTCGCTGACTCCGCCGCAAAGGACTGCCTGTTCACCAAAGAGATCGGTTTCCGTCTCTTCTTCAAAGGTGGTCTCAATGACTCCGGCTCGTGCGCAGCCCAGAGCGCTTGCGTAGGAGAGCGCAAGAGCCTGTGCCCCGCTACTAGCATCCTGGTGGATGGCGAGCAACGCGGGAGTCCCTTCGCCCGACAAGTAGGTCTCACGCACCCTGTGGCCGGGGCTCTTCGGAGCTACCATCGACACATCAAGCTCAGCCGGTGGGTCGATGGTTCCGTAACGGATGTTGAATCCGTGACTGAACATCAGAGTCTTGCCGTGCTCCAGGTGTGGAGCCACCTGCTCCCGGTAGATCGAAGGTTGAATCGTATCGGGGGCGAGCAGCATGATGACGTCACCCCACTCCGAGACCCGGGGCACAGACTGGACCTGAAGGCCATCCTTGTCCACCTGTTCCCGCGTACCGCTGTCGGGTTTGAGTCCAACCCGAACTTCAACTCCACTATCGCTCAGGTTGAGAGCGTGGGCATGTCCTTGAGACCCGTATCCAATGATTGCTACTTTGCGGGCCCGAATTAGACTCAGGTCTGCATCCGCCTCATAAAAAGTTTGCGCCATTTTCAGTTGACTCCTTGATATCCATTTTCAGTACAGGTTCTGAGCACGTTTGGACTCCGGCACATGAGCAGGGACAAACTGAGGATCTAGGGGGGGAGGTTCAGCTCCCCTGGTCATTGCCAGACGGCCTGTCCGACCGATCTCCACGATGCCAAACTGGCTGAGAACCTCAATCAATCCGTCAATCTTATTTGGGGTTCCAGTAATCTCGAAAACCAGCGCCTCCGTTCCCATGTCGACGACCCGGGCCCGAAAGACCTCCGCTATCTGGAGCAGCTCTTTTCGAATTTCCGGGTTGGAGGAAACCTTAATAAGAGCCAGCTCCCGTTCGATAGTGGGTTTATCAGTCAGATTGACAACCCGCAGGACGTTGACAAGCTTGTACAGATTTGCCTCGAAGCGGCGTGCCGTGGTGTCCCCACCTCGCATGACAATGGTGAGACGCGAGACTCCGAAATGACTAGTGTTCCCGACGTTCAGAGACTCGATGTTGAAGCCCCTTCTTCTGAAAAGGGAAGCAATCCGGTTCAATACTCCCGGCTTGTCCTCCACATAGGCAACCAGGATTTGGGGGGGTATTCGGGGTGCGGCTACAGCGTCTTCTTCTACCATTCTGAGTCTCCTCTGTCGGCCAGAACCGTCTCCCTGGGGCGCCGGATCATGGCGTCGAGGTCGGCGCCGGCTGGCACCATGGGGTAGACGCTGTCTTCCTGCTCCACCCGGAAGTCGATGACTACTGTGACATCGTGGGATTCGGCCTCCCGAACAGCCGCTTTTACCTGGCTGCGTTTTTCGACCCTCATACCCTTCAGACCGTGCGCCTCGGCCAGCTTTACGAAGTCTGGATTGACCAGAGGAGTCGCAGCGTAGCGTCGTTCGTAAAAAAACTCCTGCCACTGTCGCACCATGCCCAGATACCCGTTGTTGATGACCGCAACATGCAGCTTGATCTCCTCCTGTGCAATGGTAGTAAGCTCGGCGGCCGTCATTTGAAAGCCACCATCCCCGGCGATTACCCAGACCTCCTTTTCGGGACAGGCCAATTTCGCGCCAATGGCTGCCGGGAGGGCAAACCCCATCGTTCCCAGACCACCTGAGGTGATCAGCGAGCGAGGTTTTTCGTGCTTGTAGTACTGGGCTTCCCACATCTGATGCTGGCCTACATCCGTCACAATGAGTGCGTCCCCTTTGGTCAAGTGCCAGAGGTCGTTGATCACATGCGCCGCCCACAGTTTTCCGCTGTCGGGTAGAAACTGAATGTCGCGTACCGCGGCATCACCCTTGAGCTCTTGAATATGGTCGACCCAGGCAGCTCTGTGATTTTCCTTGACCAGAGGCAGGAGAGCTGCGAGGGTCTCCTGCAGGTCACCAACGATTCCCACATCGACACTTACGTTCTTATTGATCTCCGAAGGATCAATATCCACATGGATCTTGCGGGCATTTGGGGCATAAGTTTGCAGGTTACCCGTCACTCGGTCATCAAATCTCATTCCGAAAGCTAGCAGGAGATCGGACTCCTGAATAGCGGTATTGACCCAGGCCTCGCCGTGCATCCCCATCATTCCCAGGTTCAACGCATGGGATGCCGGAAAACCTCCCAGCCCCAGCAACGTAGGACTTACTGGGATGCTGGTCTTCTCTACGAACTGCTGGAGCAGTTCAAGGGCGCCTGACTTGATGACTCCCTGCCCAGCTAGTATTACCGGCCGCTTGGACATGTTAATCATCTCGACGGCCGCTTTAAATTCTTCGGGCAAAGTCTTGTGACGGGGCCGATAACCTGGGAGCTTCACTTCCGTCCCGTCCCATTCCCAATCCGTTTCCGTCTGCTGGGCGTCCTTGGTGATGTCTACCAGGACGGGACCGGGCCGGCCGGAGCGGGCAATGTGAAAAGCCTCTTGCAACACTGGACCGATGTCATCCGCTTCATGGACCAGGTAGTTGTGCTTTGTAATCGGCAAGGTAATGCCCGTTACATCCACTTCCTGAAAGGAGTCTCGCCCAATCAGCTGGGAAGGAACTTGGCCGGTAATGCAGACAATCGGGGAAGAGTCCAGCATCGCTGTAGCAATACCGGTGACAAGGTTCGTCGCTCCGGGTCCCGAGGTCGCGACCGCAACACCGACTTTACCGGAGGCACGTGCATACCCATCGGCCATATGTGCTGCGCCCTGCTCATGGCGAACCAGAACGTGGCGGATCGGGTAATCCAGAATCGTGTCGTAGGCAGGCAGAATGGCTCCGCCTGGATAACCGAAAACGAGATCTATCCCTTCCTTAAGTAAAACTTCCCAGATGACATGCGCACCGGTGTGTCCCATCGCAACTTCCCATTCAGTAAAAACTGCCCCTCAGTATGGAGTAAGTTTGTTATCTAATCAAATTTATATTTATCCACTTAGCAATAAGTAAAAGTTATTATATAGTAGCTGTATGAGCGAGCTCAAACCCAAAGATCTTGACATTTCAGCTCTGTCAGTTTTCCGAACCGTGGTCGAAGAAGGAGGTTTTTCACGGGCTTCCAAGAAGTTGCTGAGAACCCAGCCTGCGGTTTCCCTGGCTGTACGAAAACTGGAGGATCAAATCGGGTTTACTTTAATCGATCGCACCAGTAGAAAATTGCTCCTGACTGATGCCGGCCAGGTGGCAGTTGAGTACGCTAGGGGTTTTGACTCTCAGAAGCGAAAACTCCTGGATGAACTCGAGGAGCTGGACAACCTGTCTTTGGGGCGGCTTGTCATTGGGGCAAATGAGTCTTCTACTCTCTACCTTTTGCGTCATCTCCGAAGGTACCGTTGGCTTTATCCCAAAATCAGGATCCAAGTCAGACGGTCACGGTCCAGCCAGATTCCGAGTGAGATTCTTCAGGGAAATCTGGAACTGGGTGTGGTCAGCTATGACCCGTCGGACCAGCGATTGGAAACAAAGGTGATCTACACGGATCATCTGGCCTTTGTTGTGTCGCCAAAGCACCCGCTGGCTTCCCGAAATTGTGTGGCCATTAAGGACCTGGGACAGGAGACCTTCATCGCCCACAACGTCGTATCGCCCTATCGCCAGATTGTGATTAGCCGATTCCATGAGCACCGAGTGCCCCTGCATATGGATGTGGAAATGCCCACTATTGAAGCCATCCGCAAACTTGTCCAGGCCGATGAGGGCGTGGCCTTCCTCCCGCGAATGTGTGTCGGCGGGGAAATTCGCGAGGGCACGTTGTGCGAGGTAAGGGTCAAAGAAATCGACGTCGAGAGGCCCATACGTCTGGTCTATCCCCAGCGACGATCTCTGAGCCGGGCTGTGGCAGCCTTTCTGGAGCTGGTCGGTGCAAAGGAGATTAGGCAGGGGTCGGGCGGGAGCCGCAAGAGGGCCACAGAAAGACAGTCCGCCGCAGTTCAACCCAGCCGGGATTGACATATGGGTCCAACCCTTGTCGCCTGCCCCATGAAAAAAGAGGCTGAGGTCCTCAAGGAGCAGATCGGAGAAAAGTCAAGGATCGTGGCAACGGGTGTGGGAATCAAGCGCACCGTACCTCGTCTGCTCCAGATTTTCAGAGAGTCAAGGCCCGGACTGCTCATCTTCACGGGCAGTGTCAGTCAGCTCGACTTGAATTTGAAGACGGGTGATGTGGTAGACGCTCGCGAGTGGTGTTTCGAGAACGGCCACTGTACTACCTGTGATTCTCAGATTCTTGAAACTTTGGATGGTGCCGGTTATTCGATCATCAACCGGGGTCTTTCCCTTGACCGGCCCATCCTGAAGGGTGCAGAAAGAGCCCGACTTTACGAAACAACTGGTGCTGGGGTATACGACACTGTCACCGCAGCCGCTCTGAGAACCGCACGAACGGAAGGAATTCCTTGTCTGGCTCCTAAAATCGTTGCCCACACCGTCGGGTCCGGGTTGACCTCCTTCTGGGTTCACCTGGATCGAAACCTTGCCCCCCTCGCCAGGCATCTGTCCGAGCTCCTTGAAGTCGTGGTGTGACTGGTGACCGGTTACGGGTTATAGTCGAAAGTGGAGAGTTGAAGGTTGGACAAAAGACCCAACAGGAAACGCGGAACAGCAGGAGCGTCGCGACCGCAGAAGCCAGAACCGATCACTCGGAACCCACTAAGGCAAAGTGAAAATCCATGACGTTTGTCCCCGTGGGTCCGGTGAGAATGAGGTCGTCGAGTTGCTGAAAGAAATGGTACGAGTCGTTCCGGAGCAGGTAATCGTAGGAGTCTAGTTTCAGTTCCGAGGCACGGGCTCGGGTAGCTGAGGAAACGACGGCTCCAGCCGCATCAGTGGGACCATCTGACCCATCGGATCCAAGCGCCGCGAAAATAGCTGACGAACACTGCCAGTTCTGGGTCTCGTGGAAACACCAAAGGGCAAATTCCTGATTGCGGCCTCCCTTGCCACTGCCCTCGAGCTTCACGGTGGTCTCGCCTCCGGAAAGAAGACAGCAGGGGGCAGGCAAAGGGTGGCCGGTCACCAGAACTTCACCGACCATCGACACGTAGAAGCGAGCCAGGTCGGCCGCATTTCCCTGCATAGAGGAGGAGAGGATCAGGGGCGCATAACCACGCGTACGCGCCATCCGCGCAGCTGCCTCGAGGCTGGCTCGATTGGTTGAGACCAGGCAGTTCTGAGTTCGCCGCAGCAGTGGGTCGCCCTCTTTCAGAGTCTCGACACCATCCGCTGATCCGGAGGAACCCTGGAGATAAGCGAGTACGGTTTCCGGAATTTGGGAGCTGATCCGGTAGCGGGCGAGCACCTCTAGACAATCGAGAAAAGTAGAGGGGTCAGGAGACGTGGGGCCTGAAGCGATGGTGGAGGGATCATCGCCAACCACGTCGGAAACCATTAAAGTTACAACGGTGGCGCTGCCTGAATAGTTGAGTAGGCGTCCGCCTTTGAGGCGGCTCAAGTGCTTCCGAATCGTATTGATTTCGTGAATCGTCGCACCGCAGGAAAGCAGTATGCGAGTTGTCGCTTTCTTGTCGTTAAGAGAAATGCCCTGCACAGGGCTTGGTAACAGAGCCGAGGCGCCACCGGAGAGAAGGACGAAGAGCAGGTCGTCTTCTGAAACCTCCGACACCAGATACTGCATCAGCATCCGAGAGGCCATCAGCCCCCTCTCGTCAGGCTCCGGGTGGTCCGCCTGCAGGATCTTCATCGAGGGCACATTCCGCTGGGGAAGATCCCGAACCACCAGCAAGCCCTTCTGAAGGCGGTCCCCGGTCAGCTCGACGACGGCTCTGGCCATTTCGACGCAGGCCTTCCCCGCACCCACTACATGCACCGCCCGGTAGCTGTCCAGCGAGTAGCACTTTCCCCCCAGCTCTAGCTGATCTCCCCGGCGCCGCGCCGCGGCCAAGACTGAAGCGTATGGATCGGCGGCTTCCAGAGCTGCTTCGTAGATCCTTTTCAAATCGGCCCGCAGGTCGCCCATGGCAGAATTATTCCACGTTCCGGGTTCCAGGTTCCAGGTTCTGCGGTGGTGCCGTTCCCGTTTTTCAGGTTCCGAGTCAGGTCTTTTTCAAGGTTGAACTTTCAACTTTCAACGTTCGACTTGTTATTCTAACCGCCATGGGACATTGCATCCTTATCGAGCCAGGTTCCCCAAATCCGGACATAGTCGAAACCGCCGTGCAGGTGATCAAGCAGGGAGGGATTGTTCTCTCGCCCACAGACACTGTGTATGGTCTGGCCTGTGACCCGCGCCAGTCGGAGACAGTCGAGAGAATCCTGAGAATCAAGGGAAGAAATACCCAGAAGGGCTTTCTGCTGCTGATTTCCACGCCTGACTGGGTTGGTCCCCTGACCGCGGTGATTCCGGAGGAGTTTCGCCAGTTCAAGCAGTTCTGGCCGGGACCGGTCACCCTGTTGTTTGCTGCCGGCCCAGAAGCACCAAGGGCGGTCGTAGGCTCCGAGGGAAGAATCGGCTTGAGATGTCCAGGTGACGTGTTTATGCAGGCCTGGCTCGAGAGTCTGGAACAGCCGTTACTTTCCACCAGCGCCAACCGTTCGGGGGAACAGATCCCGGCCGGAGAGTGCAAATTGAGGGAGATGTTTGAGGATAGCGTCGACCTGCTCCTCCTTTCCCGAGAGGAGCTCCAAAGCAAGGCTTCGACGGTCGTCGACTTGATGGCTTCCCCTCCTCAAATGGTCCGCCCGGGTGACCAGGCCGATCGGGTGGGGAAAGTTCTGGCCGCTATGGATTAGAAAAGTACGGCAGAAGGAACTCAGAACCCGGAACTTATTTGACCCTCCACTCTTTCTCTGGCCAGTATTTCTTACGCAGCTCGCGCTTTAGGATCTTGCCGGTTCCTCCTTTAGGGAACTCGTCGTGGAATTCCACGGTTTTCGGAGTCTTGAACCCGGCAAGCCTCCGGCGGCTGAAGTCGATGATTTCCCGAGCACTGAGATTAGCGCCCGGTTTCAGGATCACAAGGGCACCGGGAACCTCACCCCAGCGGGAGTCCGGTACCGGAACGACAGCACACTCCATTATTTCTGGATGGGCAAGAATCGCCTTCTCGATTTCTACCGAGGAGATGTTCTCCCCTCCACTGATGATGATGTCCTTTTTTCGGTCTACGATCTGGACGTAGCCGTCAGGTTCGATAGTTGCCAGGTCGCCGGTGTGGAACCATCCTCCTTTAAAGGCGGCGCGAGTGGCTTCTGGACGATTCAGGTAACCCGCCATCACTGTATCCGATCGGACCACGATTTCGCCGATCTGTGAGCCGTCCCAGGGAAGGGGATTATCCTCTTCGTCGATGAGCCTGAGCTGGACGCCTGGCACCGGATAACCTGCCGTGGCCATGCGTTCGAACTTTTGCTCCTCGGTAAGATCCAGGTGGGTCTTGAGTGTGGCGACCGTGAGTATCGGTGCCGTCTCCGTAAGCCCGTAGCCGGCACAGCATTCGCAACCAAATACTTCCGCGACATCACGGACCAGCCGGGGGTTGGAGGGGGCTCCCCCGATAACGACGAGGCGAACTGAATTTAAGTCGAAACGGTTCACCCAAGGGCGATTTACGAGGGCAGTGGCCATAGTGGGAACGAGGGAAAAGGCGGTCACCTTGTGTTCGTGAATCAATGCGAAGACCTCGTCAATATCGAACCGGTGAAGCATTACATGGGTACCGCCCACGCAGGTCAGGTACTGTGGCGTTCCCCACCCGTTGACGTGGAAAAGGGGAATTACGTGCAGAACTACATCGGCTTCGGAAGTCCGGGTCACGAGCGCGGCCTCCAGCGCATGTAGGTAAAGATTCCTGTGAGTGAGCATGACTCCCTTGGGCTGACCGGAGGTTCCAGAGGTGTAGAAGATCTCAGCCACAGCGTCTTCGTCCTGCGCCATAAGGTCGAGCAGATGTTCTCGGGGCTCCTTTGCCAGTAGTTTCTCCAGTGGATGAGGAAAGGCCCAGTCCGGTGGTCGTTCAGTGTCAAGGAGGATGAAGTGACGAACTGGATCCAACTGATCTGCAATGTCTTCCAAAACATGAGCAAGACCTTGATGGAATAGCACAACT
>CAZMGM010000003.1:135773-139672 GCA_964565865.1 uncultured Acidobacteriota bacterium
GGCAGTCGTTCAGGATGAATTGCAGCTCGGATGACGAGAGGCGAATATTGAGCGGAACGAGGACACCTCCAGCCAGATTTACGCCGTAGTAGGCTTCCAGAAGGTGATGGGTGTTGTAAGCGAGGTAGGCTACTCGGCCTCCCGGAGAGAGACCCAGGTGTTCCAGTAGATTGGCCAGTTGACGGCACCGAGAAGCGTACTCGGCGTAGGTCCACCGCAGGTCGCCGTCTATGATCCCTGTCTTCCCACCAAACTGAGTCTCAGCACGCTCCAGGAAGCGAAGATGCGTAAGAGGAACGTTCATAGGACTCTAACAAAAATCTGGCGGGCCAGCTCTTCGCTCAGACTGTGCTGGAGGCGATCGATCAGAATGAGCACGGGGCCGTTGAAGGGAGCCTTCTCAAGAACGCGTATTCTCGTCTCGGGATGAATCCCCAGGGTGCCCAGGTACCGCAACACCGAAGGGTCCCTGTCATCTACACGGGCCACGATGACTCTGGTCAGCTCTTTTACTTCCCACAGCGAGGGAAGCTGTTCGTCCATTACAGTTCCATCTTTCTGTGGAATAGGATGTCCATGCGGGTCCAGGGTGGGATAGCCGAGGGCCTTGTCGATACGCTCCTCGAGTTCCTCCGAGATCACGTGCTCGAGTTGCTCGGCTTCAGCATGCACTTTGTCCCAGCTATACCCGAGAACCTCCTTCAGATACAGCTCGATCAGACGATGGTGGCGCAGGACCTCGAGAGCCACCCGGGTTCCCGCCTTAGTCAAACCAACCCCCTGGTAGGGCTGGTAGCTTACCAATCTAAGTGAGGCCAGTTTCTGCAGCATGTTGGTTACACTGGCAGCCGAACAATCCAGCTGCTCTGCCAGCTTTGAAGTGGAAACCTTCTCTCCATCCTGCCCTAACAAGTAGATGGTCTTCAGATAATCCTCCATGGCGTGGCTAATCATCCGGCTTCCTCATCTGGTTTCATCATCCGGCCCATAATACGGGTGTTGAACCGGATCTCAACTCCCCTGCAACTGTGTACGCAGAAGCTGAATTCGCTTGCGGGCAATGCGGCCGTGAAGGGTCGTCTTGTCGAATTCGAGGTAGGCCTCCCAATGGAGGATCGCCTCTTCAAGGTTGTTCAGATTTTCGGCTACTCCTGCCAGGTGATAGTGAGCTTCCGGGAAATCCGGCTTCGCTGCCAGGGCCTGCTCGTAACACGCTTGGGCCTTGTCCTGAAGGTTGCATTCCTCGAAAACCACACCCAGATGGAAGAGGGCCGCAGCGTTCCCGGGTGCGATTTCGAGAGCTCTAGAAAAGCTCCGCTCAGCCTGCTGATATTTCCGTCTCCGATAGTAAAGGGTGCCCAGGTGCACGAACGCCTGTTCGTGGCATGGGTCAAGCTTGATTGCCTGTCTGTAGGCGTGCAGAGCTTGCTCATGGGTAGAGGGATCCGAATCGTGACGACGACCCTCCTCGTACCACTCGTCCGCCTCTCGAGTGCCGGCGAAGCTATCCACTCGCTCTCTCACCTCTCCCCGCACTCTTTTCCAGTCCAGGCCCAAAAGATATTGTCCGGAGAGACTGTCCACCAGCCGGTTCCCTTTTGCTGCAATGACACGGTCTCCGAGGGCAAAGACTCGAAGGCTGCTGAGGTGGTGTTCTTTCTCCGGGAACCGTCTGATAAGTGACGCTACACTTCGATTTAGGTGAGTTGCTGCAACTCCATTTTGAACAATTTTCTTTGCCGTGCGCAGACAGATCAGGTCCTGGAAATCGTAAAACACCTGGCCGCCCTGTCTTAGGCTCGGTTTGACGAGGCCGATTCTGTCCCAGTATCGAAGCCGGCCGATTCTGATCTCGAGAATCTTGGAAGCCTGCTTACGGCTAAATTGTTTGAGCACGAACTGCTAAGCCTTCTTTCGTTTCTTGGCCGGTGACTCCCTGGGTTCCTCCCGGCTCGCATCTTTCGCTTTTCCGGAAGTGGGCGGGAGGCTCCTCTTGAGTGCTTCCATCAGATCTACTACCTTAGCTGGATTCTTGGTCTCAGCGATCTCTACGCTCTTCCTCGATTTCCTGTTAGATCACTTCGAGAAGACGTTCCCTGTATTTGTCAGTGAACATCTCCTCGGAGAAATCCTCAGAAATATTTTCGATGATTTTTCAGCCAGATTTAGCTTCTTGCTAGAGACCTCTATTTCCAGGTTTGAACTCACGCCTTCGATAGCCTTGAACTCGCCTTTGTTAAACAGGATATGCCTCATCAGGACACGCTCTCTAAAATTTACAGCTCCAATGTATTCCTTGCTTCGCATGACGAGCCGAGCTATGGAAACTTTCCGGGGTTCCCGCAACCCCCTGTGGAGCAGTGTATAGCTCTTCTCGGCGTCGGGTTGGGGAACTAGGTAGTAAGTTCGATCAAGGTTAACCGGCTCTAATTCCTCGGCCTCCACGAACGCGATGACCTCAATGTTGCGAGACACGTCGCTTTCTGTTTTGCTCAGATCCTCCGGGTCGATCAGCACATATTCGTCTTGTTGATGCTGGTAGCCCTTCTTCAGCTTCACCCAGCTCCCGGTATTCATTGCAGGTGGGGCAGTAGAGGACCTGACTAATGCGACCCGGACTATCTGGACACAACAGGTTGAAGCTTAGCCTTCGACTGCGCCGGGAAACCTCCAGCCGCACAGGGATCGAGAACTCCTCTCCAAAGCTTGCAGTATGTTACCAGAACGTTCCTTTATGGGCGCTCAGTGCACGTCGCTCCGTTCCGGGTTCCGAGTTCCAGGTTACACGGACCTTGACCCGAAATTTGATTTCCCCAAAACCGAGCAGGAATACAGGAAAATGGATCCCTTGGGCGGCATCTGTTGTGGTCTACCTCTCTCCATTCGTGTGTTGGCAAGATTTGAAATGCAGGGTCCAAATCTGCTAAGATCCGACCTCTGAATAACTTATGAGGAACAACCCAAGAGATCATTTGCTCGACCTGCACAGAAAGCATGTGAAGGCATGGGAGCAAAAAGACCTTTCAGGGCTTCGTGGTATTTATGCCGAGCATGCGGTTATTTTCAACACGGTTCCACCGCCGCGTTTCTCCGACTTCAAGACTTTCGAAAACACGCTGCAACAATACTTCGGAAAACTTTCCGAATTGACCTTTTTTACCTCCAATATCCAGATTGAGGTCAAAGAGGAGGTTGCCTGGATTACCTCGCAGTATCTCCTCGCCCACCAGTCCAGAGGGCAGCTCGAGAGAGAAAACGGCCGCTGGACAGAAATCTACCAGAAACACAATGGCAGCTGGAAACTAACCCACCTGCACTCCTCCCCCGACCCGATCCACAGCTCTATAGCGGCGGGCCGTTAACCCCCATTGGGCAGCCCAGGGACGGTTAGGACAGACGTCTTGCTCGCTTTAGTTTCTCGATGGTCAGCCACGCGAGCAGATAGAGAAAACGTGGAATCCAGAGAACTAGCTTACCTGTCCGACGAAGCAGCTCTCTTCGCCCGAAAACATCAAAGGAGATGGGGAAGCTGGGAAGTCTGAGAGTTCGTCCCAGACCACTGCGGGCGATGTAGAGGCAATCCAGGTTCTCGTTGAAAGCCAGGCGATCTCGAGCAGGCAGGAGAAAAAACCCCAGCTTCTGCAAGCGGAAGATGGGCCTTCCGGAAAGGGTTGCCGCCACCACGTCGTGCTTGGCTCGCCAAAGTTGGATGAGCCGTTTGAAGTTGTTGATCGACCAACCCGGTGTCCAGGTGGTTACATCTTTTTCCGGGATCAAGGAAAGATAACGGTGCCGGTCATCGGCCCTACAAAGGAGGCGAATCCTTCCACCTCGGATTACCCGGTTGGAAAGCAGGTTTTCCAGGATTTCTATTGTCGTAGAGGCTGCGTCCGTCTGCA
>CAZMGM010000004.1:0-65989 GCA_964565865.1 uncultured Acidobacteriota bacterium
GTTCGCTTTCCACATCCTGCTTGCACCCGGAACCGGCTACACCAATCGTCACCACCGTGAGAGCGCCGACCAGCGCCCGACCTAATCTCTTACTCATCGTTACACCTCACTGTTGATCATAGGAGTGTGTATATAGAATCGAACCCACGCAAATGTCTCGCGTCCCTGAGAGAGATCATACGACAGGTCCCCAGATTCCCCACACCAACTATAATCGCTGGGAGAAGCTGTGAGAAGATGCTCCAGGCACTGGAAATCAGGATTGATCACAAGGCTTTCCGTTACCCTCCCCAGTAACTAGAATGACCAGCCCGGCCCCATTCTGACAAGGAGCTCCGGCTTCAACAAAAAGAAAAGAGACATCGATCTCACCCTGCCTGGTGAGCGGACTATAGTCTCGAAAGGAACGCTCATGGAAAACGCCGGAAAGTTAAGAGAGAAATGGCGTCGCGGGGAGATGCCCGTTGGCAGCGGGATCAGCTTCGCGGATCCCGCCATATGCGAGCCGCTGCCTTCTTAGAGCTTTCGTCCCCGTCCCGGAAGCGAGTCCAGGAGAAGTTGCGTGTAAGGGTGCTCGGGTTTCTGTAAAACGGTTTCGGTGTCTCCTTCCTCTACGATACGCCCCTTTTTCATGACATAGACGCGAGAGGTCATGTAGCGCACGAGAGCCAGGTCGTGAGAGATGAACAGGATGGCCAGGTTCCGCTCGGACTGAAGCCGATGCAGCAGATTGGCCAGGTGGGCTTGGGCTGACTGGTCGATAGAGGAAGTCGGTTCATCGGCGATCAGGACTTTAGGTCCGGGTGCCAAAGCGCGCGCAATACTCACCCTTTGTCGCTGGCCACCGGATAGTGATCTTGGATATTGCCGGGACTGCGACTCGCTGATCCCGATGGACTGCAGTAGGTCGAAGGCCGCCCGTTGGGCTTGCCCTCGTGAGAGTCCCTTCCATACCTGGAAGGCTTCCGCCACCCCCTTCCAGGCCCGCATGCGCGGGTTGAGTGAGGAGTAGGGATCCTGGAAAACCATCTGTATCTTCCAGCGTTCGCTCTTGGGGATTTGCTGTTTCGATCCCGCGCTTAGGACCACATTTCCCTCCAGTCGTACCGTGCCGGTCTTGGTGGGCTGGAGGCCCACCAGGACTCGGGCCAGAGTTGTTTTTCCGCTCCCGCTCTCGCCAACCACTCCCACGACTTCACCGGGCTTGACGGAGAGCGTGGCGTCTTGAACGGCATCGAACACTTCCGACACGTGGCCGAACTGTACCGTAATACCCCTGCCCTCGAGAAGCGCCCCGCTCATGGATCGTTCTCCATCCGATCTGCATGCAGACAGGCGGTCAATTGCCGGCCGGCCGGCAGCAATGGTAGTTGATCCTCCTTCTGGCAAGCCTCATCGGCCAAGGGGCAGCGTGGCCAGAACCGACATCCTCGAGGCCAGGCGCCTACAGAAACCGGATCGCCCGGCACTGTTTCCAGTTTTTTTCCCGCCGCTGTCAGATCAACCCGGGAAGCCAGCAGGGCTCGAGTGTACGGATGAAGTGGCTTCTTGTTCACCGCATCAATGGGACCGACCTCAACGGAGGCACCGGCATACATCACCATGACACTGTCACACACTTCCTCAATCACAGCCAGATCGTGCGACACAAATAGGAGAGTCATGTTCAGGCGCTTCCGCAATGAGTTGATCAGGCTGAGGATCTCGCGTTGAATAGTCACATCCAGCGCCGTGGTGGGTTCATCCGCAATCAGGACCTTCGGCTCCTGCGCAATGGCGGTTGCGATCATGACGCGCTGGCGCATTCCTCCTGAGAGTTGATGAGCCCGCGCCTCGAGGACCCTTTCAGGGCGGGGGATCCGTACCAGTTTCAGGAGCTGGAGTGCTTCTTCCTCGGCCTGCCCCGGGGCCGGTGTCCGGGCCGCCCGGATGGCTTCGAGCAACTGTGTCTTTACGGTCAGGACGGGATTAAGACCGGCCAGAGAACTCTGGGGAACATAGCCGATGTGCCGGCCCCGGATGCCCCGCCAGACGGTCTCGCCGGCAGCGGCTAGGTCCTGGCCGTCAAACAGAATCTTCCCTGAGGAGACGACTGCTCCATGGCGCCACAAAGTTCCGATCAGAGCCCGGCACAGCATGGTCTTCCCGGATCCCGATTCGCCAACGATGCCCAGTGACTGGTTTCTCCGAAGCTGAAAGTCGGCCGTGTCTACGATGTGCAGCATTCGACTTCGGGCCCGAGGCACACTGATACGAAGACCTTCCACTTCCAAAATGTTGGTCTGCTGGGAGACGGGTGGTTCCGCGTTCAATTCCGTCAGGCTCCCACTGGCTTCTACCATCTCACTCTTCTCCCGCGTAACGACCCACCAGACCGTGGGCGAGCAGGGCAACCCCGATCGCAGTCAGGGATAGAGCAAGTCCGGGAAAGACCGCAATCCACCACTGTGTCTGCAAGTAGACGCGGCCGTCTGCCATCATGGCCCCCCATTCGGGCGTGGGGGGACGAACTCCGGCTCCCAGGAATGACAGTGCAGAGACCGTGAGTACGACAATCACGAAATCGCTCAGTCCGTAGGCAATCGTTTCACTATAGACGTTGGGGAGGAGGTGCCTCACCAGGACCCGGAGTCTCGAGTATCCAAGAACCCTGGTCACCTCAACAAAATCGGATTTTCTCAAGATGAGAGCTCGAGCTCGGGCAATCCTCGCGTAACGGGCCCAGTTGACCGCTGCCAGACCGATGAGAAGGCCTGTCACTCCCGGGCCCATGATGGCAACAATCGCGATCACCAGCACCACGAAGGGAAAGGCATTAATAGCGTCGATCAACATCAGCCATAGCCAGGCCACCAGAGTGCTCCGCGTCGTGCCTAGCACGGCACCAAGAAGGGTCCCGATGATCAAAGGCCCGGAAACCCCAAGGAGAGCCAGCATCAGATCCAACCGGCCCGAGGCAAAGGTCCGTGTGAACACGTCTCGTCCCAACTGGTCGGTTCCAAAGAAATGGGAGCGGCTGGGTTCAGCAAGCGCCTGGCCGGTCCCCACCACGGGATCATAAGGGCTGAAGAAAGGGACGGCGATGCTCAAAAGGACGATCACCACGACAATTCCCAACCCGCAGATCGTGGAATGGTTCAACTCCCTCAGGAAAGCAAACTTCAAGGGCTTCATGAGCTTCTGGTCCTGGGGTCGAGCCAGCCGCTGACCGTGTCGGAAAGGAAGCTGACGACCACGACGATGAGGGCAAAAATCAGGATAATGCCCTGGACCAGGGGATAATCGCGAAGGAGGACTCCTTCAACCACCAGGGCTGTCCCCATTCCCGGAAGATTGAAAACAATCTCGACTACGACCGTGGCACTCAACAACTGTCCCAGGATATAGCCCAGAAGGCTGATGGTCGGGGCCAGAGAGGGCCGCAGAAGATAGCGCCACACCAGGACGGGTTTGGGGAGCCCTCTGACGATCGCTGTCTCCACAAACTCCTGTTCCATAGTCTCAACAATCGAGCTCTGGAGGACCCTGGCGAGAATGGGAACCAGCGCCCCGCTCATGGTGAACGCAGGTAGCCACAGATAATAAAGGTTGCCCGGGAACCCTGGCTGATAACCGGCCACGGGAGCCAGACCCAGGCGCACCGCAAAGAGAAGAATAAAAAGCAGGCCCATATAGAAGCTGGGAGTGGCCAGAGAAATAGAGGTTGCAACCCGGAAAGCATGGTCAAACCAGGTTCCGCGGAGGATTGCTGCCGCGACCCCCAGCGGAATAGCCATCAGCAATGCCATGACCACCGTCACGGCAATCAGCCAGGTGGTCAGCGGCAGCGTTCGGGCGACCACGGCATTGACACTTTGCCTGGTCAGGATAGAGGTGCCCAGATCTCCTCGTACCACCGCGCCCACATAGTCCAGGAACTGTCTGGGAAGAGTGCCCTCCAGGCCCAGGATCTTCCGGTACTCGGCAACGAGTTCCTCAGTAGCAGCCTCGCCCAGCAGGATTTCCACCGGGTCGCCGGGAATGAGGTGGATGAGCGTGAAAGTCACAATCAACACGCCCAGGGCGGCCAGCGCCGCCCTGGCCAGGTTGCGAAAAGACCTGATTGTGATGAACCGAAACTCAGCAGTCCTCGGTGCGGGCTGGGTTGCCTCAGGCGATGAGGCTGCCCTATTCACGAGAGGGTGATCCGTTCTCACGCCTTTGCAACTCGGCCATGGTCGCCACCATGGGGTTCGTACCCGGAGGATAATTGGCTTCGAAGAGAATATCCCGGTCAATCCGGTTCCCCACTAGCACGACGCGTTCCGACACCGGGATGAGCGGCATATCCTGTAGGGCCAGATCCTGGGCCGAGTGGATCAATTCAAGTCTCCGATCGAAAGACATGGCCGTTGCAGCCGCGTTCACCAGACGGGTCACCTCTGGATTATTGTAACGAAGAACACCGGCCCAGAAGGTGCCCGGCACAAACTGGTTTTTGAAGAAATTCATAGGACCCGACGCGTTGCCAGAGAACTGCATCTCATAGCGCCCGGCCCGCAGATTCGCTACGGCCACGGCGTCCTCTAGGGGACTGACCTGAGCCTCAATTCCAAGTTCAGCCAGGTTGGCGGCGATGACCAGAACCGCGTCTGTCCAGCCGGCACGTTGCCCCCAGGTCTGCAGGCTCGTGCTGAAGCCACCGGCAAAAGGCGTCTGAGCCAGCAGCTCCCGCGCAGCTGGCAGGTTCCTTTTCCCTTCAAAAGGCAGGTTTTCCAGGGATTCCCGAGGGCCCGGGTACTGGAGTCCCCGGGCCGGGGTCGAAATTCCCCCGAAAGCCTTCTGGTTGATCTCCTCCCGGTCGATGGCCAGCGAGATGGCTTGGCGAACCTTCGAATGCCTCAAGGGGTGATCGGAAGGCAAACCGTTGTTGATGGCGATCATGTACTGGCCATTTTGGGGTGCCTGGTAGGTTTCCACCTCCGGGGGCAGGGAAGGGCGTGCCGTCACCGGCAGTTCATAAACGTAGTCAATGGCCCCCGACGCCAGTTGCAGCACCCTTGAAGTTGGATCGGGCACCGCCACCAACTCGATTTGCTCAATGGCCATCGGTCCGCGTACATAGTGAGGATTGGACTCGATGACCCAGCGCGATGATCCGGGGATCCATTCCTTAACCCTGTAAGGACCGGAGCTAACCGGATGGCGAAAGTAATCCGGATCCGCTTCGATCTTCGACTTGGAATGGATGGACATCGCCATGTGAGCGAGTGCCAGTTGAAGATCCAGATAGGGCTCCTTCAGTTTAAAGACAACGGTAATCGGGCCAGGGGCCTCGACCCTTTCAATGGGTGTGAGCAGGGTGGGAAAAAAGGGACCTGGAGTGTCACGATTCCGGGTATAGGCGAAAACGACGTCCTGGCCTGTCAGAGGCGTCCCGTCTGAATAGACTAGTCCCTCTCTCAGGTTCACCGTGACAGTCAAACCGTCGTCGGAAACCTGCATCGACTTGGCCAGCTCGGGCTCCACCGACCAGTCGTGATTGAGCCGAAAGAGCCGACCGCTGGTCAGATAGACTGAGATGATGTCGGGCTGGGCCGTGGGGCCGATAGGGTCCAGGCTGCTCAGTTTGGAGCTGAGGCTGATGGTAACTGAGGAAATGGGAAGCTTACGGTCCGTCCCGGTCCCGCTGGGCGGTCCTTCGCCCGGCGGTGCGCACCCTAGAGAGAGAGCCATGAAAAGCAGCCAGGCGGAGACCGCTAACCTTCGCATAGGAGCTGATTTTAGTTTAGATCCGGACGAGTTTAAACCTATTGAGGGGTCTTGCTTATTATTCTCGAGATTCTCTGGATCGAATCTCCTTGGCGCGCTGCTCCATTTGTTCGCCTTCCTCGCTCCGACCCGTCTCCCGAAGCAGCCTGGAATAATCTTCCAGCACATCGGCTACATCGAAATCCTGGGGACCTAGGGTTTTCTCCGAGATGGAGAGCGCGCGTTGATACAAGGGCTCCGCCTGAGCGTACTTTCCTTGTCTGGCGTAGATTTGTCCCAAAAGTTTGTTGAGGCCAAGTGCGGCACCAGGGTGGTCGGGCTTCGGGTTCTTCTCATAGATGCCCAGCATGCGCTCGAGAAAAGGCTCTGCCTGGGCGTACTTTCCCTGTTCAAGGTAAAGAGCTGCCAGGTTATTTAGGCCATCAGCGGTGTCGGGGTGGTCGGGACCGAGGGCTTTTTCTGAGATGGCCAGAGCGCGCGTGCATAAGGCCTCCGCGTCAGCGTACTTTCCCTGATCGCGATAGAGTCCCGCCAGGTTGTTGAGGCTGGCGGCAGTACTGGGGTGCTCAGGGCCCTGGACCTTCTCAGTAATGGCCAAAGCTCGTTGGTACAGGGGCTCAGCCTCAGGATATTTTCCCTGGTCATGGTACAGCAAAGCCAGACTGTTGAGACTCACTCCCGTATCAGGATGCTCGGCGCCCAGGGTTTTCTCAAAGATAGCCAGGGCCCGCTCGAGAAGAGGCTCAGCCTCAGGGTACTTTCCCTGCCCGAGATAGACCCCTGCGATGTTGGCAAGGCCGAGAGCAGTCGCGAAGTGGTCGGGGCCCCGCGTTTTCTCCATAATCGATAGAGATCGCTGGTACAAGGCTTCCGCGTCAGCGTACTTTCCCTGATCACGATAAAGTGCTGCCAGGTTGTTGAGGCTGACGATTGTACTGGGGTGGTCCAGACCAAGGGTTCCTTCATAGATGGCTACTGAGCGGCGGAACAACGGTTCCGCTTCCAAGTACCTTTTCTGCTTAGCGTAGAGCCTACCCAGCCTGTTAAGACTGTTCCGAACGACGTATTCTCCGTTCTGCACTCCTTCTGCCAGCTCGAGGGCCGTACGCCAGGAGGCCTCGGCCTCCTGGTAACGACCTTGCTGGTATTCTCGCGCTCCCACGGCATCGTGTTTCTCCCAGAGCTCCCGTTGCCCGGGGTCATTGGTGAGTAGTTGCAGGATTTCGTTCTGACCTCTCGCACTTGCCAGATCCTGTGCGGTTTCTCCATCGTTGCCTCTCGCCTCGACATCAGCACCCGCATCCAGCAACGCGGCCACCGTCTTGTAGTGGCCTTCCAGAGCAGCCAGCAGCAACGCCGTACGGCCGTCATTATCTCTGGCGTTGATATCGGCACCTGCCTCGAGGAGCGTCTTGACTAGGGCATCCTGCCCGCCCCGGGCCATTTTCAAGAGATCTTGATTGAGGTAATCCTGCGACCAGAGAAGATTCGAATAGCACAGCGCAACCATCAAGGAGATGCTTCGAAGGCGCATAGAACTCACGGCGAGTGCTTTGACAGAGTCAGTTTCTTGAGCTGGAGTGACGTGTACCTCGCCTCGCCCTCAACGATTTGAATGAACCGGTCAAGGGGCACATCCCGGAAGGTCTGGGTGAGCCCGGTAGTTGGCCAGAGAATCTCGAGGCTCTCGATTCTGGAGGCTTTTCCAAGGCCAATGGTCTGCCGCAGCGGGTTGGCGCCGAAAGTCCCGCCGCTGTTGACATGTTTGTAGATGGAGCGTGGTAGGTCGTTTTCGATGATCTGGACCTGAATCCGCGCGCCGATGGCTGATCGATTTGAGCGCACACCCACGAGTTGAATTGTAATCCAATGGTTGTCGAATCCAGGATTTTCATACAGGACGTTGCTGTATCCGTCACCTGCGTACGCACCTCCCATCTGCTCGAAAACATCCTGGTCTCCATCGTTGTCCAGATCCGCAAAGACAACGCCGTGGCCTTTTTGAAGGTGGCTGAATCCACCCGCCATACTTACGTCCGCGAAGCGTTTACCACGCTGATTGCGATACATGGCGTTGGGCATGATACTCCTGTAATCCGGGTAACCGGTACCGAGATAGAAGTCGAGGTAGCCGTCGTTGTCCAGGTCGCCGAAATTAGAGCCCATGGGTGCCGTAGGATGGATCAGGTTATACTGGCTTGCGACTTCCTCGAAATTACCGTTCCCATCCCCCCGATATAGGCTTGCCAATTCGATGTCTAGAGAGATGCCGAGCAAGCTTGACGTCAGGTGTTCGATGCGGGCGGAATAGGCTGACACGTACAGATCCAGAATGCCATCGTTGTTGAAGTCCCAGAACCAAGCCGGGAAACTGACCTCCGGGCGGTCCACCTTAAGTTTGCCGGCCATCTCTGTAAAAGTCCCGTCACGGTTGTTGTGGTAGAGGCGATTGGCGTCCCTGTAATTGGACACGTATAAATCAGGCCAGCGATCCCCATCGTAATCACCCCAGATTACTGACTTTGTGTAACGGTGGTTTTCCACACCCGCTTTCCCGGCCCGATCTGTAAAGGTCCCATCGCCGTTGTTGTGGAAGAGTTGACAGGGAGCGGATAGCTTCTCCGACAATTCGTTTCCAACGTACAAATCGAGGTCGCCGTCATTGTCGTAGTCGCCCCAGGACGCCGTTGGACTCGGGTAGTGGACCGCCCCCAAACCCGCAGCGAAAGTCACATCCGTAAATACGCCGTCACCATTGTTGCGCAGCAAAGAGTTCGGATGTTGCCCTTGTTTCTCGATCCAGGCACCCCGCAGTACCAGGATGTCGACGTTCCCATCGTTGTTGTAGTCGGCCTGCACCAGGTTCAGCCCACCATATAAACCCCGTAATCCAGCTTCCTTTGTCCGTTCCATGAAGGTGCCGTCCCGGTTATTCTTGAAGTAGCGGATCTGCCCGACGGTGTTCCATGTCGACACCACAATGTCGAGATATCCGTCATTGTCAAAATCGTCGGCGATGGCACCTCCGGACAAATCGAATGTGTCCAGACCCAGTTCTGGAGCGATGTTTTGGAAACGGGGTATTTGTTCCTCGGATTCAAAGAACTGTGGGGAGAGAAGATACGGCTTCTGCACTTTCTCCGGATAGCTTCCGACCGTCATATGTGCAATGTTGAGCAGCCATCGAGCAGCCAGGTGAAACGGTTCGCTTGCCGGCGTCGCCTGCAAGGTTTTGGTGAAACTCCAGATCGCTCCGCGAGATGGGTCTCGCTCGGTGTGAATAGCTCCTTCCCGGAGGGGCAAAATGCAGCTTTCGGGCGAGCCACGCACACAGCAGTTGCGGGTTTCGCCCTGCCGCATGTAGGCAACGCCCAGCCAGAAAGTGCTCTCCGCGACTAACTCCGGCGGAGCCTCATCGCGGTTCGCCCGGATCAGCAGAAGCGCTTTTCTGAGATGAGTGATGGCCTCTGCTTCATGGCCGAGGCGCAGCTCCTCCTGTCCTAATTGCATACGAAGCTGCCACTTCATCCAGTCCGATGCATCGGGAGGCAGTCCGGTGAGCTGTCTGCGCAGTTCACGAGGCGTGGACTCACCCAGATAGATGTTGTTGTTCGGGGTTGCGTCGGCAATCTGCTGGAGCAGTCTCAGCATTCTCTGATGACCCGGTGGCTGAAAGGGAGGGCCTTTCTCAGCATGCACGAAGAGCATACTGCTGGGAACAGGCGCTGCTGAATTAGCGTTGCCAGCGGCAGCAACTCCCGCAATCGTGCTCACCGCCGATAGCGCAAGGAGAATCGTACCCCAAACTGATCCTCTCATCGCAGCCTCCGCTTCAACTGAATCAGGGTGGAATAGTCCTTGATCAATAACCCTTCAAACACAGTGTGCTGATCGTCACTTCGAAAAATCAATTCTTGCTCGGTCCCATTGAGGGCGTCGGCAACCCAGGCGCTTTCCACATCAGGCATGGGCAGGGTGACATCACTCTTCGACTCGACTAGGCCGTCTGTGATACCACCCGGGAGGGGATTCAAACAACTCTAGCGACAGCCACTGGCTGGCTGAGACACGGTCCATCCTGAGATAAGGTATCAGAATGGCAGAGTGTAAGCTCACCGTTAACGGCCGGCTTACGTCCCGCCGTTCTGTTTTTTTTGAGCCAAACAAGTACCTCAGTACAGAGCGATCGCTCGGCCCGGCCCACCGTGGGCCCCTCGAATCCTGGGTGAGGCGAAAAGAAAATAGGCCTTGGGTGGCACGGCTCCCACGTTGGTCACGTACTCAACGCCGACCATCCCACGGCTCCCCAGAGCCCAGTAGGTCATGAGTGCGCTCTTGGGGTCGGCACCCCCCAGCGTCGGTCCGTCGGTGGCAACGCAGCGCATTCCCTTGTCCGCCAGATAGTGGATGGTTTCCGGTCCGGGTGCCGGCCACCCTTCACGTTTCCCGTTGAGGGGCTCCGCCATGCAGGCGCCGTCCTGAGGAAACCGCTTGAGAAAGATGTCGCTGTAGCCGCTGTGGAAGATCACAATGCTGCCCGGCTCCAGTTCCCCCGATCGTTCTTCGTACTGCCTGACGTCATCGGGTCTGATCAGGGGAGAGGCCGGCCAGTCAGACTCACTGGTGGAGCCGATCAGATGTTTCACGTCGATCACCCGTGCCCAGCCGGACATCTGGGCGAGAGGCACCTTTTCGGTGGTCACGTCGCTGTTCCCGCGTCGGCCGTAGCGCTGTTCGTACTCGGCCAGCCACTGCTGTACTTGCGGGGCATAACCTCCGTTGTCGAATCCGGCTTCAGGGAGGGTATAAGTCGGCGGGACCAGGTGCGTACCCGTGTGGCTGTCGAAGGCTCGCACGTGCTGGGGCGGGCTCAGAAGCAGCGGAAGAACGTGCTGGTAGTAAGGATGGCGCGAATTGCCAGTCCCTGCACCCGGCCACCACACCGGCAGATCTTCTGCCAGCTGCACAGACAAGTCGATCACCCTTTTCCCACGAGCTGCTGCAATGAGCCACTTGGCCAGAGGGTTTCCGACCACTGCGAAGGCCCGAATTTCAGCACCGATGCCTCCTCCGTGCTTGGGGGGCAGGTGAGCATAAAACGCTCCGGTGGGCGGAAGACTCCCCAGATTGGTAAGTCCTTCCGCCCAGTTCATCTCGTACTTGAGCCCGGCCGCGTGGGTTTCGCGACCCAGCGGAGGCCGCACCGGTGCCATGTTGGGCCCGTCGGTCCCGGCCGTCATGACACCCCCGCTTCCCAGATAGTCCATCGCCTCCGGAAGGGGCGCGGGCCAGGCCGGTGCCTTTTCATCCACTGGATCGGCCATAAAACGGCGGCCGGCCGGCAGCGGGAGATAATACTGGTCACTGTAACCGCTCCGGAAAAGCACCACATCGCCGGGGCCCAGCGGCCGGTGCTCCTTTTCCCAGGCCAGTATGTGCTCCTTGAGAATCAGAGGGGTTTTGCCGTCGGGAGCGTTGTCCAGAAGCCGGCGCAGGTCAATGACACAGGCTTCTCCTGTGAAGTTCCAGACGGGCACTCGCTCGGGGGTGATTTGGGCTGTCTGGGCGGAAACTGGACCATGCGACGGAGAATCGAACTGGGTACCAGTGTTTTCGTCCAGGGTAATGAGGTCACTGTTATAAGGACTGGCTGGTCCGATCTTCAGGTAGTGGTTGATGTGAAAAGGGGGAAACCCTTTGACCCAGTTGCAGGGAAATCCGGATGCCACCAGAAGGGAGAGGTCCACGAACTGGACTTTCTCCGGAGGTGTGGGAGGTGCCCCGCCTGCGGACCCTGAGCAGGTGAGCAGGGTCAGTCCGAGAATCAGTAGGCAGCTCACGGTCTTTCTAATAGTGATTTTCACGATGTACCCTCATAGCTCTGCCGGTTGCCGGTTTCATCAGGCTATCCGCTGTCCGTCCCAGGCACCGAAAGTCCCAGCGAATCTGCCAATTCTACCAGCTCCTGCCACAGCTCATCCGGGATCGGGATCCCCTGCCGCATCCGATCAGAGCGGGTTCGCAGCTCCGGATCCCCGGGGATGAGAACTTCCTCGAAACCTGGTGCCGGAGGCACGGCTCGCACCCGTCCTTCCAGGCGGTCGGCACGCTCGGCGTAGTCGGCAAAGGGCTGGAAGAGGTCCGCTCTAAAAACCATCATGGTGGCGCCAGAACGACTGAAATAAAGCCCTCCTAGATTGCCCTGGGCGAATCGGGAGGTTCCGGTAAAGACTCGAGCCAGCCACTCTGTTGTCATCAGCAGGGCGTAGCCCTTGTGTTCTCCAAAGGGCAACTGCCCGCCTCCCTCCAGCACGTCATCCGCATTGCGGGTGGGATTTCCGTCCTTATCGACGATCCAACCTTCAGGTACTTCTTGCTTCGTGCGCTGAGCATTGACGATCTTGACACCCGACGAGGCGGCAGTTGCAAAGTCGAAAAGCATACGAGGCTCCTGTCCGGCCGGGAAACCCATCGCTATGGGGTTGGTCCCCAGGACAGCGCTGCGGCCTCCGTGGGGGACCACGACGGGGCGGTTCTCAGCGAATCCACCTGCCCAGATCATCGAAATCATCTTTTTGGAAGCTGCCATTTCCGCATATTCTCCAACCCGGCCGATATGGTGACTCTCCACCACACCGACCAGCGCCAGGTCGTGCGCGGCCGCTTTGGCAATAGCCTGCTCCATGGCGAACTTTGCCGCCACCTGACCGAAGGTCCAGTTTCCTCTCACGAGAGCGCTGGTGGCTGTTTCCCGCTCGATCTCGGGCGCGGCGGCGGGAGCCAGTTCGCCGGCCTGGATGGCGGCTATGTAGCCCGGCAACTGCCACACTCCATGCGTGTCTACGCCGCTCAGATTGGCCGTGACGAAATGCTCAGCCACAATCCGGGCGTTTGTCTCGCTGGCGTTCGCTGCCACCAGCATTCCGATCACCAGTTCTCTGAGCTCATCAGCACTTTTCGTCATTCTTTGCGCCCTCATAAGGGCTAACAGTACAATAATCTGAGTCAGCCTAAAACCGAGGAATGTATGAAAAGACAAGTTTTCGTGACCCTGGTCGTTGTTCTGGGAGTGGGAGTCACCGCCCTTGGAACCAAGAAGTTCTGGGAGGGAAAGGAGTTTTCGGCTTGGAGCAAGAAGGAGATCAAGCAGATGCTCACAAAATCTCCCTGGGCACGTACTGTGACTATACCATCGGGTGGCATACCCACCCCTAATGTCAATGTTGAGGGCGGGAGCGGCCTTCCGAAACGGGTAGCGCCTGGCTCGACGATAGGACCAACCATCATTATGACGGTTCGCTGGTGCAGTGCTTTGCCCATCAAACAAGCCCTGGCAGCCCACCGGTTCGGGAGTAAGGCGCAGGAAGATGAGGACCTGAAGCGCGAAGAAACCCACTACACGATCGGTCTCACCGGGGCGACAGAGGCTCTGTTTAGCGGTGCTGGCTCCGAGTCCGAACCCAACCCTGATCCCTGGAAGGCTATAACAGCGCGTCTGAAGGCGGACTCCATCCTGAAGATCTCGGGTCGCGAGCCAATTCAAGCAGTCGAGATCCAGCTGCGCAACTCTCCCGATCTGGATGTCGTAGATGCCCGGGAAGGGGGAGAGCAACCGGAGATTCTGGTGATGTTCCGGCGCAGCCAGGCCATTACGCTCAAGGATAAACAGGTTGAGTTTGTCACCCGGGTGGACCGCCAGAAGGTGAAGAGGAAGTTCAAGTTGAAAGACATGGTCTACAACGGGGAACTTACCCTCTAGCCGAGTTTTACCTTCATTTATAGTTGCCTCGGAAGGTTTTCTGCAGCCTTCCTGGCTCTGGTTAGTTTCGAACGTAGTTTCCGTGGGCTGCCGGGAGCAGAATTGATCACAGGACTTTCCGTTACTCGCCCCAGCAACTAAAATGACCAGCCAGGCCCCATTCTGACAAGGGACCCCGGCTTCAACAAAAAGAAGAGAGACATCAATCTCACCCTGTCTGGTAAGCGGACTATAGTCTCGAAAGGAACGCTCATGGAAAATGCTGGAAAGTTAAGAGAGAAATGGCGTCGCGGGGAGATTCCCATTGGCAGCGGGATCAGCTTCACGGATCCCGCCATATGCGAGGCGCTGGCCAACGTCCTTGATTTTGTGTTTATCGACATGGAGCACAATGCACTCTCGCTGGAAACAGTACAGGGTCACATCATGGCAACCAAAGGAACTGATGCAGCGGCTCTGGTCCGAGTGCCCTGGAATGATCCGGTGTTGATCAAGCCGGTTCTGGACATTGGGGCGGACGGGATCTGCGTCCCCTTGATTCGCACTGCCGCAGATGCACAACTGGCCGTGCAGGCCTGCATGTATCCGCCGGATGGGATCCGGGGGTTCGGCCCGCGCCGGCCTCTCAAGTACGGGCTCATCCAGGATATTGACTTTTGCCGGATAGCCAACGAAACAATCCTCGTCATCGTCCAGATCGAACATATTGATGCCGTCAACAACCTGGATGAGATTCTGGCGGTTCCGGGCCTGGACGCGGTGGTTATCGGGCCTAATGATCTGTCGGGATCCATGGGTCTCATGGGACAGACAAACCACCCCGACGTGGTGTCGGCGATTGAGACGACGGTGAACAAGTGCCGCAAGGCAGGAATCTACGTCAGCATTGGACTCGCCAACGATCCTGAATTGCTAATCAAGTGGATCGACAAGGGGATGCAGTGGCTGCTAGCAGGAGTGGACTGGGCCCTGCTGATGAAGAGTGTCCTGGCCGTCTCGACGCGCGTCAGGGAGCATGTTCAAGCTTCTGGTCCCACTGCTGAGGAATGAAAATTACCGGTCTCCCGCCTCCCCCGGGTGCCCTGATCTCCAGGAATCCACTGCAGTGGTTCCGCTACTTTGGCCCCGGAGCCGTCATTGCTTCCGTGACCATCGGCAGCGGTGAACTCGTCTTCCCGTCCCGGGGCGGCTCGATTTTTGGATACCGGCTGTTGTGGGTCTTTCTGGTCGTAGGATTCCTTAAATGGGTGCTGGCTTATTCCAGCATGCGCCACATGGTGCTGAGCGGGTCACATCCTCTGGAGAGGTGGGTTTCGCTCCCGGGACCCCGGGGCTGGCTACACCTGTTCCTGCTGGTGTGTTGCCTGTTCACAATGCCGCTGACCTGTGCTTTTCTGCTTGGCATCCTTGGAACCGCCTGCAGCTGGATCTTCACAGTTGGTGACTACCACTTCTGGGCCTCGATCTGCGTGGCGATCGCCGTCGTCCTCCTTCTGGTCGGGGGCTATGGCTTTCTCGAGAAGGCCCAAACTGTGATCCTGGCGCTGATGCTGGGCTGCATTCTGGTCGCCATTTTCTATCTCAGCCCTGACTGGATCGCAATTGCCAAGGGCCTGGTGCCACAGCCCCTGGGCTATGCCGACTGGTTGTTTACAACGCTACCAGAGATGAGGGGTCGTTCCATCTGGGTGGAGGTTCTTGTTTATGTGTCTGTGATCGGGGGGACGGCCACCGACTATTTTGCGTACACGTCCTTCCTGCGAGATAAAGGGTGGGGCCGAAGCCAACTGGGACCGGCCGACAAAGAGCAGTTCGAGCTAATGGCGGATTCGAGCAATCCAGCTCCCAGGCTGTGGCTGCGCGCGCCCTTGGTTGACAGCGTCGTTAGTTTCGTCGCAGTAGTCGTGCTCTCCTGCGCTTTTTGCATTCTGGGGACCATGGTTTTGAGGCCTCAGCACCTGGTCCCAGAAGGAATCAACCTCTTGAACTACCAGGGCGCCTTCCTGACCTCGCTGGCCCCCTGGCTCCTGCCCCTCTATCAGGTGGGGGTGTTCATGGCGTTCTTCGGCAGTATCTACGCTTTACCAGAAATCAATTACCGGATCATTTACGAGATCTTTCACTCCGTGCCGCGCTGGCGGGGGCGGGTCCAGCAAGGCAAGTTGAGAGTCGTGGTTTACGGATTGTCGCTGGGCGGCGGACTGCTGACCCTATGGCTGACGCGGATGTATCCAGGCATCGAGCCTCTGGACCTCTACACGCCGGTGGCAATCTTTACAGGTTTCCTGCTCACCAGCCTCTATACCCTGGCCAACCCGTGGATGGACTGGCGCTTTCTTCCCGCCCGACTACGGATGCCCGGCTGGTTGGCCGGCGCCAACATCTTCGTGGCTGTGGTCTTCCTTGTTGCCGGTCTCAAAGCGCTCTGGGACTACGGGCAAGTGGGCGCCTGTCTGACCGTTGCCGTGCCGCTGCTGTCCTGTGGTCTGCTGGTTATCCCGCTGCGCTTCCTGTTTGAGGACGAGACGCCGCCCGCCGAATCATAAACCGGACTCTTCCTTCAACTTTCAACCTTCTTCAATCTTTGTCCAGGAAAAGGAGAAAGTTGTTGCGGGTCGGCTCTCCAGTTTCCCCCGTTTTTTGAAGCACAAAAAGAATCTCTTTATTCCCTGAATCGACCGATTGGAAAACTCTCATCGTGGCTTTCCAATCACGCGGTTCATACTCGTACTGGGCCTGTCCGGTTTTACTGTAGTGGCGTTCCTCGTCGGTCCCGATCGGTATCGCTGTGGGACGGAAAAAGAGCGTCCCCACGACGGGCACGACCCACGTCTGTGACGCCTGTTTCTGGTGCGGCAGCCCATTGACAACGGCGATAATTCGTTCTCCTCTCAGAAACACCAGTGAGTGATGTCCTTTCTCAAAGTGCAGCTCCAGGTTATAACTCCCCTTTTCGATACGGACCCCTTCTCCGGTGTACAGGTCCATGGGAAGATACAGCTGGCTCACGTGTGAAGGCTGATCCGGGACTGGTATTGGTGAAGCCAACAGAAAGCCAGACAGAAAGAGCAAGGACAAGCCTCTCATCAGCATCGTCATCACCGGCTTATTTTGCATTCTGCGGAGTTTTGTATCTGGACCCACGGTCCGGGTCATAACACTACACAAGAAACTTCCGCCATGCGAGCCACTAGGCTCGCGTGAGTCTTTCCGATAGATCGTTCTGTCCCCCGACGTCAGTCAAACGCATGTCGCGACCCTGGGTCAAGTAGGTGAGTCTGGTGTGATCGAGCCCCAGCAGCGACAGGATGGTGGCGTGCAGATCATGGATGTGTACCCGGTCCTCAATGGCCCGCAGGCCCAGTTCATCCGTCGCTCCGATCACCTTTCCGCCCCGGATCCCCCCCCCTGCCATCCAGCAGCTGAACCCGTGTGGATTGTGGTCCCTTCCCCTGTCACCCTGGGCAACGGCCGTGCGGCCAAACTCTCCTATCCAGACCACCAGAGTACTTTCCAGCAGGCCTCGCTGTTTCAGATCCGCCAGCAGTCCGGCAATGGGTTTGTCGGTCTTCCTCGCGTTAGAAACGTGATTTTCATCGCACTTGGCGTGTCCGTCCCAGCTTCCCTTGTAGAGCTGTACAAAACGAACACCCCGTTCGACCATGCGCCGTGATAGTAGACAGATCCGACCGAACTCAGAAGTTTTTTCGTCGTTCAGGCCGTACATGCTTCGAATGGACTCGGTCTCGCTGGCGAGGTCCGTCAATTCGGGGGCTTCCGTCTGCATTCGGAAGGCCAGTTCGTAATTCGAAATGCTGGCAGCCAGGCGGCTGTCATCCTGCCGCTCTTCCAGATGGCGGCGGTTCCATGACTGGAGCTGCTTCAGGATCCTATGTTGTTTGTTGGGACTGATCTGAGACGGAGGCTCCAGGTTTTGAAAGGGGGCTCCCTCGTTGTAGGCTCGCGTGGCCTGGTAGACCGCGGGCAAAAACCCCGAGCCGTGCAGGGATGCATCACTGGACGTGGCGGTCCCTTCTGCCATGGAGATAAAGCCTGGAAAATTCGCATTTTCGCTTCCCAGCCCGTAAGTGACCCAGGAACCCAGGGACGGGTGCCCCAGTCGAACCGACCCGGTGAAGAGCCTGCTGATAGAGGGACCGTGAATGAGAGAATCGTGATAGCAGGAGCGGACCACCGCCAGTTCATCGGCGTGTTGGCCCACGTTCTCGAAAAGATCCGAGATCTCGATCCCGGATTCGCCGTAGCGCTGGAACGTTCGGGGCGAGCCCATCAACTTCGCTTCGTGAGCCTTGACGAACTGCAGGTTCAGATCCTCAGGCCGGAAGCTGGGCGGCAAATACTGCCCGTCCAGGCGATTCAATTCGGGCTTGGGATCGAAGGTATCGAGGTGTGAAGGACCGCCCTGCATGAACATGAAGATGACGTTCTTTGCCCTGGCCGGAAAATGTGGCGTCCGGGGTGCGAGAGGTCCATCCGTCACTGCTCCCCCCAAAGCCCTGCCGAAAGTGGCTTCCTCGGCCAGCAGGCATCCCAGGGCCACAGCTCCAAAGCCGAAGCCGGATCTAGCCAGGAATTCCCGCCTGGAACTCACCGTTTCATTCAGGTTACAGCACTCAAAGTTCATAATAGATGTCCTTCTAATCAGTAGAGGCTCTTCAGTCGATGTATACGAACTCGTTCAGGTTGAAGAGGGTCAAGCACAGTTCCGTCAGAGCGGAGAGACGGGCCGGGCCGATCCCAGCCAGCCCGGACGGAGTGTTTTCCCGATCATCCTGCAGTGCTTCCTCACTGGCCAACCCTTCCAACAGGGCGAGAGCCTCATGCCTTTCATCTTCAGAAGGTGGCCGTCCCAGGGCCATCTGCCAGCCTGCATTCACCCAGGAGGAAGAATTGTCCCCATGCATGGTTACCAGGCGTTCGGCCATTTCTCTAGCCTGGCGAAGTACTATTCCATTGTTGAGTAACCAGAGGGCCTGGGGCGCCACCGTAGTCACGTCGCGAGTCGGGCAACTGGTCGATGAGTCGGGCCGGTCGAATGTCCGGAACATCGGAAAAGTGAAGCTCCGCCTGGATAGGATGTAGATCCCCCGTCGGGTGTGCTCAGCCGGGTCGGCTGTGGTCGGCCACAGAAAGGTTGCAGGCAGCCCGGTCAGTTCATCAACCGGTAAGGACGGCAGCACGGGGCGGCCCCCCATCTTCAGATTGAGGGTCCCACCCACGGCGTGAAGAGCATCCCACACTGCCTCGGCTTCTAGGCGCCGCCGGCTTATGCGCCACAGAAAACGGTTGTCAGGATCCATAGCGATGTTGTGCCGGTTCACATATCGGCTTGCCATACGGTAGGTGCTGGACAGCATGATCACCCGGTGCATTGCTTTGATGTTCCAGCCCCGGGCCACGAACTCAGTTGCCAACCAGTCCAGTAACCCAGGATGAGTTGGAGGTTCCCCCTGGACACCGTAATCGTTGGGCGTCAGCACGATCCCCTGTCCAAAGTGCCACTGCCACAGACGATTCACCATTACCCGGGCAGTGAGAGGATGATCCGGACGGGTCAACCACAGGGCTAGTTGCTTGCGCGTCTGGTAAGCCGTGGTCTCGGCGGATGGCCTCTCTGCATCCATCGTACTTCCAAGGTAATCGAATACAGCAGGGACGGCCGCCGCCACCCGCTCCTCCCTGTCCTCTAACTCTCCTCGGTTCAGAACATGGACTTCCGGGATCAGCTCTAGCTGACGGTGACCGAGTACCGACGCAGTAGGCAAGTCGTATAATCCATCGTAGTCGACCGTGTGTGAGAAGTCCTGGTGAGGCAGCTTGAGCAAGGTTTGCCCCATAGTCTTGAACCGTTTGTCTCGCTCAGCCTGCTCCTCCGGAGTCATCCGTTTTTCCCATTCAAGGGAGGATCCGAATCTGGGATCAGAGAAAACGTCTTTTTCTAGGGACTTGAGCACCTCGACCAGGGGTATAACCAGCTCTTTCTGCTCGGGAGTCCTCTTCTCTTCGGAAAGTTCATAGGCTTCCACTACTGCGGGTGGAAATTCTGACTTGACCTCCCCTGTAATCCTTTCCTTGACCTGTGCCTCGTACAACCGGTAAGCCGTTCTCGCTTCATCGACCGCAATCATCAGAGGATAGGACTCATTGCGGTGGAACATCCCCATCTTCGTGACCACTGGAATCTGTACAGGCTGGCTGGCCGCAAAAAAGGCCTGAAGGCGATAATAATCCCGCTGCGAAATGGGATCAAATTTGTGGGTGTGACAACGAGCACAGGCGACGGTCAGCCCCATAAACGCAGCACCTGTGGTGTCGACCCAGTCCGTCAACCGCTCGTGGACCAGTTTGGGGGCGTCAAGGAGGGACTCGATTATTTCAGGTCCAAACGTAAACAGGCCCGTACCGATTCGGGCTTCCAGATGTTCGAGCTTTTCTGGGGAAATACCATAGTACTCGTCGTGGAGATCGAGATTATTGGGCCACAGCTCGTCACCCGCAATTTGCTCTTGTATAAACCGATCGTAAGGCTTGTTTTCGTTGAACGACTTAATCACGTAATCGCGATAACGCCAGGCGTTGGGGAAATATTCGTCAGTTTCATAGCCCTTGCTGTCGGCATAGCGCACCACGTCCAGCCAGTGTCTGGCCCAGCGCTCTCCATAACGGGGAGAGACTAACAGGTCGTCAATCAGCTTTTTGTAGGCGTCGGGAGAAGAGTCTTCCAGAAAGCTTTCGACTTGTTTGGGGGTGGGGGGAAGGCCGGTCAAATCAAAGAAGGCTCGTCGAATCAGGGTGCGTTTGTTCGCCTCTGGAGCGTGCTCGAGCCCCTTTTCTTCCAGCTTTGCCAGGATAAAGGCGTCGATGGGATTGTGCCCCCAGCCGTCATTTTTCTTTGTCGCGGGCACAGGAGGGCGGCGGGGTCTGCGCAACGACCACCAGCCTGGCTCGGAGTGGGATGCCGTCACCAGTCCCCAGGGAGCCCCTACGTCAATCCACTCCCGCAGGGCTTCAAGGTCCTCGGCAGGAAGTGGCGGATTTTTGGGAGGCATTTTTAGCTCCCCGCTGTGAGAGACTGCCAGAAATAAAAGGCTCTCTTCTGCGTTCCCGGGCACCAGGGCCGGACCCCGCTGGCCGCCCGTCAGCATCGACTCACGATTTCTTAGATCGAGGCCCGATATTGCCACTTGCCCGTGGCAGACAAGACATTCACGCTGCAGGATCCGCTGGGCTGTCCCCCACAGCGTGGATTCAGCTTGTGCAAGGGAAAACGAGGAAGTTCCCAGAAAAGATCCGATCAGTAAGGTAATGGCTCGGATTGAGGGGATCATCACGCAAAAAAAATGTTAGCAGGAATGATTACTGGAAGCCACCAGAATCGCCGACCTCAGAACCACCTGGCTTTGTCGACCACGTTCCGCAGGTTTCTTCCCTGAGCAAATCGTTCAATATTGTCCAGCAGGACCTCCAGATGACGGCCGGCGATCCGGGGGGAGTGTCCGGCCATGTGAGGCGTGATGATTACATTTTCCATTTTCCAGAGTGGATGTCCTGAGGGGAGTGGTTCCGTTTCAAAAACATCGAGCCCGGCTCCTCCCAGTTCGCCTGATTGTAGGGCTGCCGTCAGATCCTCCAAGTCTACAATCATGCCGCGGCCGATGTTGATCAAATAGGCGGTCTGCTTCATTTGACAGAACTGGGTGCTCCGGAAGAGCTTTTCAGTCTCCGGTGTGTGCGGCGCTGCGATCACAACAAAATCGCTTTCAGCCAGGAGGTCGGGGAGACGCTCCGGCCGCCACACGGCGTCGACTCCCTCGGGGGCTTCGGTTCGCACAGGATCGACGGCCACGACTCGCATTCCCATCACCAGCCCACGGCGTGCCACTTCTAAACCAATTCCGCCCAGGCCCACGATGCCAAGCACCGTATCTGCAAGGTGCACATGAGCACGGTCAACCGGACCCACTTCAGCCATTCCTGTGGTTACGGCTGGGCGCTCCGACTCACCCCCGACCGCTTCCCATCGGCCCTCCAGCTGGTGGCGAATATAGTGGTGAAAGTTGCGGGCGAAGCAGAGAATGTAGCCAAAGACGTGGTCCCCGATCACGTCCGAGAAAAGCCCCCGCATGTTGCTCAACCGGCAGGGGTGCTTGATCAACTCGGGAAACATGTAGTGCTCGAGGCTGGCTGTAGGTGACTGCACCCACACCAGCCGGCGGGATGCAGAAAGGAGTTCTGGGGTAATCGTGCCGAAAAAGGCGTCGGCATCCACGATCTCCTGCAGGGCTTCAGCCTCGCTGGCGGCGTTTCGGACCGACATTGCTCCTGCAGCGGCAGTGATTTTTTCCAGACGCTTAGCTTCAACAGTTGGGTAGATAACCAGTTTCAAGATGCGTTCTCCCTTCGAAAAAAGGGGATAGTTTATTCTACCCCCTTCCCTCCTTTTCCTGTCCGAACACACGTTCCATTTCCTTGCGAAAACGCAGGATCGAGTTCCGGGAATCAATCTTCACGTCCGACCATAAGAGGGTCTGGCCTTCGGGAATATCATTCAAGAGCACAAGGTTGTTCGATAGTCCTATCGGCAGTGTTCCGGTACTGACGGCTTGTTCAGAGGACATGAGCGTTCCATAAACGCAGTAACCCCCTTCGCCATCCAGGACTTCCCCGCTGGAAAGGGAGCGCTTGGCCGTGGCTGCCACGTCTCCCCTGAAGTAACAGGGGGAGCCGGTGGCCTCACCCCGCAGACCGACCTTGAGGACACTGATGCTCAACTCCAGACCAATCAGATGAGCAGGACGATAGAGAGCGGTGTAGCGCCCCGTAGAGTCGGTGACCATCCCATACTCGCTGAAACAACGCATGACGTATTCATTGGGGGCCTCGAAAGTTACGTAAACTCCCCAGCGCAGGTCCAGGAACACAGGGCTTCCGTCCCGTTCCAAACTTGACACGACCTCAACGGTGCCCGAGTGGGACAACTGACCGCCGCTGGCACGAGGTCGGCAGACCTCGGGGAGGTCATTCACCCCGCAGGGGGGAAAGGACAGGCCCTCGGGTTGAGGCTTCAAACCAGTTGCATTCGCCACGGCGGCCATTTCAATGGCTGACTTCGTTCCGTCTAGAAAGGAGTTGAACATCTTGGTGTTGAGACCGCCGTCGGCTGCCTGCTTGGTGTTCAGGCCGTAGTAATCCCAGACCGTTTCTGGAGTTGAAGAATGGTAGATGGGCAGGTAGCTTGTACCCTTACCGGCGCAGACGACATCAAAGCCAGTGGAACGCGCCCAGTCGACCAGCTCGCAGATCAGGGCAGGCTGGTCCCCATAGGCCAGACTGTAGACTACCCCGGCGTCGCGCGCGCGGCGGGCCAGCAGGGGCCCTGCCACTGCATCCGCCTCCACGTTGACCATCACGACGTGGACCCCTTCCTGGAAGGCTTTGAGGGCGTGGTCAATGCCTGCGCTCGGGTCACCCGTCGACTCGACCACGATGTCCAGACCGTCGGCCTGCAGGAGAGATTCAGCGTTGTCACAGATGCAAGTCGACCCGAATTTAAGGGCCGCCGTGAAGCTATCGGCAGCATATTGTTCTTCTGGCCAGTGTGCTCGGCTCAAGGCCAGACGTGCCAGTTCCTGAGAGAGGTCTGCCACTCCGAGTACGTGCAGGCCTGGCAGACGCCTGGCCTGGCTCAAGAACATCGTGGCGAACTTGCCGGCTCCGATGACTCCGACCCGCAGGGGTTTCTCGGCTTCCGCCCGCTTCGCCAGTTGTTTTACCAACGAACTTTGCATCAAGATTCTGCTTAGAGTTGCCGGGCCCTTGTCCCGGTTGACCTCATCTCCCACCCGTCGGGAATAGGTGCCGGAGTAAACTACCCCTTTTCATAGTACTCGTTTGGTAACTTGTGGCAGAGCAGACTGCCTCCTTTGCCAAGTAAGGCATCGATATCGTCATGCCAAAGTTCAATGGCCTCATAGCCAGCTTCTCCAGCCACCGCGATCTTCTCGAGAATGGGAGTGGTCTTGATGTTGCTGCCGTTCAGGCAGTCTTGAAAATCGGCCACGGGCGTGAATTCTGGTATCGAGATATCCTCAGGGAGTCCCCTTATAACACAGCTTGTCTTCAGCGTCTTTTTGCACAGTGCAGATTGATCTTCTCTGCCGCCCTTCCCGGGCTGGGGATTGCTTTGTCTGCCGTCCTCCGTGGGCTTGCGCCCACGGCCATTTTCTTGCGGCCGCTCCGCGGCCTCCGAGCCAGTCTCCGATTGGGGGCGGCAGAGAACCGGGGGTCCGAAAGGCCCCGCAACAGCCCACCCGGAGTCACGACTTCCTGAGAACTAACAGATAGAAGTCCTTCTCATCCGTGAAGTGGACGACCTCGAGTGGGATTTCAAGGATAAGCTCACCCAGACGCTCCTGATCGGGAAGAAGATGCGGTGTGCGGCGGGAATCACCGCGATTTAGATCGGCCACAAAACGGGAACCCAGGGGATGGCTTATGCAGATTCGGCCGCCGCTGCGCTGCCTGTCTACAACTTTCTCAAGGGTGGCTCGCTGATCCCACACGTTGCCGAACATGGCGTTGAGGAACACGGCATCGAAACGGCCTAGGCTTTCCGGTAGATCGATGACGTCTCCAAGCCAGAAGATGACCCCGTCATGCTGTTTCCGTGCCATTGCCAGCATGGTTGCGCTCAGATCGCATCCTACAACCTCGTCGATTCCGTACTCCCGAATCAATGGAATCAGGACACCCGTGCCCGTGCCCACGTCCAAAGCCCGCTCGCCCCTGGAAAGCGCGGCCCTAGCAACGATGCGTTTCAGGCGTTCTTCCACCTCGTCTGGAATGGGCATGCAGAAGTTGTCAAGCTCCTCAGCAAAGATTTTCTGCTGGTACTTATTATGAGCAACACGAGCCACAGAATTACCTGGAGTGCGGCACTCAGAGTGCCGCCTTAACGGGCGGAAGTCAACCTGTTGGCACTTGGAGGTGCGAATCTCCCAGGAGCGGGATTGTTCTCGAAAACCTTAACACGGTGTCGACAGGAAATAGCCGTGGTCGTAACCCCAAGGGAAACGGCTCTTGCATCTGACCAGCAGGGGCGAAGGGGCGACAGAGTTCGACAATTGAAGGTCAAGGACCCTGCTGGGCGGAACGATTCCATGGGGGGCCCATCAAAGCCCGCTGCGGAAGCAGCTGGAAGGGATCCTGGTGAGGTTGGCTCAGAATCCTACCCCCCGGGTTTTAGACGGGGGCTCTGACTCACCCGCCAGAACAGCGATCTTCCCCCCAACAAGAGGGGACAGAGCAAGGCCGGCACCCTATTGGTCGATGACAGATACCGGGGTTTTTTCCTCGATTCCCAGCAGCTCCTTGGCCTTCTCTACACAGGCTACGGCATCGCGGCCGTAACCGTCGGCCTTCATCTCTTTGGCCATCTCAACGGACAGGGCCGCACCGCCGGCCATCAGCTTGATCCGATCTCGCAGGCCGGCCTCTTTAAAGGCCTTGTGGTTTCGGCCAATGTTCTCCATGGTCGTTGTCAGCAGAGCTGACATGCCCACTATGTCGGCATCGTGCTCCCTCACGGCCTCGATGAACTCCTCGGCTTTAGTGTCTACGCCCAAATCGTGAACCTCGAATCCGGCTCCCCGTAGCATCATTGTGCACAGGTTCTTTCCGATGTCGTGCAGATCCCCTTTTACCGTGCCCATGATCACTCTCCCGAGGGGCTCGATTTCGGAGGCGGAAAGAATGGGTTCCAGGTGGGTCATCCCGGCCTTCATGGCACGGGCCGCAACCAGTACCTCCGGGACAAAAATGACATTGTCCCGAAATTTGACGCCTACGACCGACATACCTCCAATGAGCCCGTCGTCCAAAATTGTCTCAGCGTTCATACCGCTGTCCAGGGCCTCTCTGGTCAACCGGTCAACCTCATGTTGATCTCCGACAATCACCCCGTAGGCCATGTCTTGCAGGATGCCCCTCGCGTTTTCCAGTACCCCGCGAATACGCAGGTTTTCCTCGGGTTTCGTCACCCATTCAAGCTCTTTGTTCAGCCCTTCGTTCACTATTGCCATCTGTGCCTTATTGCTTACTTCAATGAATCGAGGTCGTTAGTGTTCAACAATGGTGATGGGGGAGACTAGTCAATGTTGAGAGCGTAAAATCTACAGTTCTTACTGGAGAGAAATCGGGTATTTCCCATACCGAAAAGTAGCTTCTAGCATCGCCGCATAGTTGTCAATGGGGACATACTCCGGAACCGAATTACCGGAGGAGACACAATACCCACCACCCGGCCCCAGATCACGAATCCTGGTCCGAACCTCGTCCTCGACCTCCCCGGGGGTCCCTTTGGTCAAGGTGTACTGCAGATCGATGTTGCCTAAAAGGGCGATCCGATCTCCGTACTTGGCTTTTATCTCGTTAATATCGTGGGCCTGCTTTTCAACTGGATGCCAACCGTTGATCCCCATGTCAATCAGGTCCTCGATGACCATCGAGATATCCCCGTCGGTGTGATAGATAAAGGGCTTGTCCGCTGCCTTGGCCATCTCACACATAGTACGGTAGCAGGGAAACGCATACTTCCGGTAGTGATCTGGATGAACGAGCGGACCACCCTTCCCTGACAGATCGTCGGCATGAAAGCTCATACCCACGGCGGGGTGGTCCATGGCCACCTGCATCGCCCGTTGCTGTAGGGGCACGATTTTGTCATACATCATTTCGATGAATTCGGGGTCGTCGATGTAGGCCAGCATGAACGTCTCCATGCCCAGCATGAACCAGACGCCGGTAAAAATCTTGCCGATGACAACGGCGATCTTCATGTCGTCCGGGAGTAGCGCCCCAACCTCGTCCAGGACGGAAAAGTCCAGGTCGTCAGGATTGGGCCAGGGATAAGCGTCGAACTCTTCTCTGGTGCTGATGATTCCCTTGTGCATTTCCGCCCAGTGGCGTTCTGTGTAGGCTTCGAGAGTGGCCTTGCTCATGGCCTGTGTGGTAATCGCCAGGCCGGTTACCTTGTCGAGTTCGCTCGGGGTGTCGTCGACTGTGTGGTAGTTCAGTACGGACAGAGATACGGGATAGGCGTCGTATCCGGCCGTCCTATAAAACTGGATTTCATCTTCGTGCCCTTTGAGAGGGCGGCCCATGAACTGCTGCTTGATTTCCGGTTCTATGCCCATCTCAAAAATGGGCACATAATCCGGCTCCTGGTGAGAGATCGTCGCCTTGACCCTCTCAAAGTCCGTTTTCCGATCACCCTTGGCAGCTATGGCTCGTTCTACGGACTCCGGAATCATAATCTACCTCCTATTCCGGAGATTAGCGTGGCTGTGTTACCGAGTCAAGCTCGTCTCTCTCAACCTCCCTCTCTGGCGGCGCTGCGGACTCTGCTCAAAACCCACGGTAGCATCAGTTCCCCTCTGGCAAAAGCTCGAATTCCGGCAAACAGTTCTGGTCCAAACAAGTCCAAGCAGCGGCAGAGAAGCAATCCGACGCGCTTTCGTTTATCATAGCCCCTCGTGACTCGAATTTGGAGAAGGAGACTATGAGAGAAAACCGGGCAAAACGAAAACTAAATGACGGCGAGGTGGTGACAATTCTGCAGGGTGATGGCACCGCCGATATGATCGATTTCGTGGGGCAGCTGGGCGTGGATGGAGTCTGGCTGGAGGGTGAGCATGGTGCTCTCAGCTGGGAACAAATCGGTAACCGCTCGCGCGCCTGTGACCTGTGGGGGATGACCTCCGTTACCCGCGTGAACAAGAACGATGAAGGGCTGATCATGCGCACCCTGGACCGGGGCAGCATGGGCGTGGTAGTTCCTCACGTAAACAGTCGAATAGCCGCCCGGCAGGTGGTGCAGGCCGCCAAGTATGCTCCCGTCGGGTTACGGGGAATGTTCGGGGGACGTCAGTCCTACGGTGTTGAGAACTACTTTCGGCAGGCCAACGACCAGACTCTGGTGGTGGTGCTGATCGAGGAGCTGGAAGCGGTTCAGAACCTGGCAGAGATCCTGACCGTCGAGCATATCGATGTCTTTTTAGTGGCACCTTCAGATCTGGCCCAAACTATGGGGCATATCGGAAACCATCAGCACCCCGAAGTTCAGGCAACGGTCGATAGTGCTCTGGCTCAGATTGTCGCTGCGGGGAAAAATGCCGGGACACTAGTTTCTGACGAGACAGTAGAACGATATGTCGCTGCTGGAGTGAGCTTCCTCCTCACGCCCTGGAACCTGTGGGTGGCAAAAGGTGCACGGGCATTTCTCGAAAAGGTCCGATCAGCCGCTGCTTCGTAAGCGCTCGCCTGATCAAAAAAGATTGGAAGACGGCCTGGGGCCAGGAGGAGTTGCCGGGGGCCGACTTTACGGGCTCATTGGATTTGGGACTTGGTGCTGGGCTGGAACATGCACCCCTCCACGAAAATATCAAAGAAATCCTCCGTGGTCTCCAGTTCGATGTGTTCGATCTCTTTCGCCGTCTTTTCTACCCACTGACGCAGGTCCTTCGACAGCAGCATGAGCGTGGCCCCCTGCAGAGCAGCATTGCCGACCTTCACTATTTTCTCCTGGGAAACATCAGGGATAAAGCCGATTCTGCGGGCACTCTTCACGTCGATGTAATTGGCGAATCCCCCGGCCAGATAGACTTTGCTAATTTCTTCCACGGCCACGCCGAAGCGGCGGCGCACGATGTGCTGCCCACAGAAGTTAGCTGCCTTGGCCTGGGCCAGAGCGCTGATGTCGGCCCTTGAAAGGGACATCCCCTGGCCCGGAACAAATTCAAAGGCCTGACGATTGTCCGTAAAGACGCCCAACTTAGTCATGGAGCCGGTGCGCCGCAGCTCCGCCAGCAGATCGATCAGACCAGAGCCGCAGATTCCCAGAGGAGGGGCGTCCCCGATGGTGCGCCATTTCACATTGCCGTCCTCGAGCTTGACTGACTCAACTGCCCCTTCATAGCCGGGCATGCCATAGGTGATTTCCCCGCCCTCGAAAGCCGGGCCCGCTGGACAGGAGGCTGCCATCATGCGGTTTCGGTTGCCCACCACGATCTCCGTGTTGGTTCCCACATCGATGAGCATGACCTCGTCGTTTTCCCGGTCCATGCCAATCGCCAAAAGGTCCGCCGCCAAGTCGGCCCCCACGTGAGAAGCGATCAAAGGCCCGCCGTAGATGTTGCCCTTGGGAAAAATTCTGAGGCCCAAATCACGGGCCTGCACATTGAGGGCAGTCGTGTCCCTTTTTCCGTCAAGCATTTCGTGTTCGGTGACCGACTTATAGGGCTTCTCGCCGATGGACTGGACATCGAAGCCAAACAGGATATCCCGCATTGTGGAGTTGCCTACCACGACCATCTCGTAAATCTGCCTCCTGGGGATTCCCGTTCGCTGACACATCTCCCGAATCTCAAAGTTCAACCCGGACAGGATCGCCTGCTGTAGTTCACCGTGGAACTGGGTTCCGTCATAGGAGATGCGGTTCATGATGTCGCTTCCACCGAAGCGCTGAGGGTTTTCAAAAGAATTTGTGTGTAGCACGTCACCATTCTTCAAGTCGACCACATTAAAGACGACCGTGGTGGTTCCCAGGTCAACCGCTAGCCCTAAAAGGTTGCCCCGATATCGATCGATTCGAGTCTCCCGATCGTAGACATCGCCGTTGCTTCGTCTTATGAGAGGGTCGACTCTTACCTGGCGATGAATCGAGTCACTGAGGATCTTGGGTTCCCTTCGCAGCAGGGAGAATTCGACGTCGGCGTCGGGATTCTTCACCCGAGCCTGACAGGCAAGCCGGTAGTTCCCACGCAGGAAGCTCTCTGCGTGGGTGGGTTCGCAAAGGGCTTCCATTCCCTGCCCGATCTGGACCACGCATTCATGACACTCACCACTGCGTCCACAGGAGGTAGGCACTCGAACCTCCAGCTCGTCGGCGTAATCAAAAATGGTTCGATTGACGACCAGCTTCAGCTCCTGGTCATCGTGTCGGATTCGAGACATGGCTCCGTAGCTCCCTTAAACAAACGTCCGCTTATTTATAAAAGAGAGTACTTACTCTACTTCCCAGGCACTCCGGTAGTCTAACTTGTCGCTGCCGGTGCAGATGGCCAACTGGTCGCGGCCGTCCTCGTAGCGCTGGTAGCGGCAGCCAAAGCGGGCGGTGCAGCGGTCATCCTTGTTCTTGTAGGGACAGCGCCACTGTGAAACTTCGTTGGCGGTTTGGCCGATGTCCTGGTAGATCTCCCACAAGCGGTCGAGACTTCTCTGCAACTTTGCTTTGTCAGTTTGCGCATTGGAAGACATCGGACGACTCCCGTCTTTCGGGTATTCAGTGTGCCGGTAACAGCACTAGTATTCTACCAGCCGTGGTCCGAAGTTATTCCTCAACCGAGGAGCCGGCCGTTGCTTCTTGTGGAGGGGCAACAGGCGAGGACGCAGATTTGTCCTGGATACCTAACAGCTGTTTGGTCTTTTCCACGCAGGCAATCGCATCCTTGCCGTAGCCGTCCGCTCCCATATCGTCCGCGAATTCCTGGGTGACAGGGGCTCCTCCGACCATGGTCTTGACCCTGCTCTGGAGCCCCGCTTCTTCAAAAGCCTGGATGGTCTTCCCCATGTTGGGCATGGTAGTGGTCAGCAAGGCCGACATTCCCACCACCTGTGCACCGTGCTCCATGACCGCGTCGATGAACTCGTCGGGCTTCGTATCCACTCCCAGATCCTCAACCGTGAAGCCGGACCCACGCAGCATCATGATGCACAGGTTCTTGCCAATATCGTGAAGGTCGCCCTTGACTGTCCCCATGATTACAGTACCCAACGGAGGGAGGTCAGAGGCCGAGAGAATAGGCTCCAGGTGGGCCATGCCAGCCTTCATAGCTCGAGCTGAGATCAGAACCTCGGGAACAAAAATGATGTTGTCTCGAAACTTGACACCGACCAGAGCCATCCCCGCAATGAGCCCGTCATCCAGCACAGTACTTGCCTCAAAACCCTCGTCTAGGGCCTGTTTGCTCAACCGGTCCACATCGTGCTGATTGCCTACGATGAGGGCGTAGCTGATGTCCTGCATTAGTGGATCTGCCCCTTCGAAAGTCGTACTGATCCGTTGCAACTCGTTGGGCCGGGTCACATGAACCAGCTCCTTAATGAGACCCTCATTTACGATCGGCATTCTCTTCTCCTTCACAGCCGGCCGTTAGCCTCGGCCGCTTTCCCAGCCTCTCACGATTCCAGGCGCCCGTCCCTCCAGGCCTGTATGTAGTTGACGCAGAATTCGTCTTGGCCCAGTAAAACCTCGCGGGCCAAACGGATCCCCTTCGACTCGATGTCCAGATCCAGGATCGCTTCGATGTCGCACTGAACCGGATCGATGATGCCACTGTCAATTCCTGCTTCCAGACTCAGGTGAATGAACGCTAGATTGATCAGCTTTCTCTGGGGCAGTCCAAAGGAAACATTGCTTAGCCCACCCGTTATATGAACTTCGGGCCCGTAAAGCTCCCGCATCTCGGTCACGGCATCCAGGTAATGCTGGCCGTAATCGGCAGCCACCGAGATCGGAAATACCAGGCCGTCGATGTACACGTCGTCCAGCTGAATCCCTCTGGCTTCTACCATATCCATCAGCTGCTTCACGTTGGCTACCCTTTCAGCCGCGTCGGAAGGCATGCCCTCAGCTCCCGCCGCAGTCACGATGATCCTGGCGTTGTATTGTTCTACCAGATCCAGGGTCTGTGGTCGCTCCAAGGCCAGAGAGTTCAGCATGGGCCGACCGGCCCGGCCGTCGTATTGAGCCAGACCTGCTTCAATGATCTCGGCATTGGAAGAGTCCACGCTGAGCGGAATCGGAGACACCTCCTGAACGGTCCTGACCAGCCACTCCATGGCCCGTTTCTGGACATCTACCCGATAGGACACTTCGTCTACGTTCAAATCCAGAAAGTGGGCTCCCGCATCAACCTGTCGTCTGACGCCGTAGTGTACGTAGTCCTTCGCCTGCGCCTGATCGTCGGGGTCGTCACTGAGCCCCTTGTTCACCGCAATCATGTAGTGCTTGACATGACCTTGCTGATAGGGCTGAGTCTCTTTGTAGCTCTCGGGAATGGGCATGAGGCGCCTCTCCCCCGACTCCCCGCGAAACAGAACGGCTTCCGTCCCATCTTCGAGGGTGGTCACACGGATCCCCTTCACCAAGACGACCCGAGTGGCGTGGATGTTTTCTCCAATAATGACAAAATCCCGGGCCGATTCAACGATTCTTGGCATGACGAAGACGATCTAAGTGATTACTTTACTTAGGAAATCAGTTGGAGTGTTTTTTGCACCATTCTTTGACAGACTTGGGTATCTCGAGCAGATTTTCGAGTCTGGTTGCCAGGGGAATGGCACATTCGGGAGCGATCAAATTTACCCCGGCATCCATGCATGCATTGACCGCCTCACGCACTTCTTCGGGTCCGCGAGCATAGAGCAGCTCGGGATTATTGAGGTTCCCCACCAGCTGGATCCGTCCGTCCGCAATCTCCATGGCCTTCTTCGGATCGTTTTTGGAGTCGAAATGGAAACAGGCCATCCCTGTCTGGGCGATGAAATCCAATCGGTCAAGAGTAGCCCCGCAAATGTGCAGGATGAGCGGGCATGGGATCCGCTCCACTATTTCCTTATGGAGTTCCAGCAGAAACTTCCGGTAATACTCTCCACTCACGAGATCTCCGGTTGCGTGATCCGGAAAAGTAAGAGCATCGGCTCCGGCTTCGATTTGTGCATTGGAGAACAGAACCGAGATTTCCGTGAGGCGCTCCAGGCACTGCATGGTCCTACCCGGATCATCAATGCTCATGAGCAGAAACTGCTCGACTCCGAAGACGTGGTAGGCAAGTGTCCAGGGCCCCATCGCTTTCCCGATAATGGCAGCTTCGTCCCCGTACTCCTTCTTTAAAATAGACAGACAGTCAAGCACGCAGCGATTGTCCGGGTGGGTCAGAAAATCCTTGGGGATGTGAACGTCTTCCGGTCCTTCCCAGATGGGCTTGTACATGCGTACGGTGGGCCAGTTGTCTTTTACTTCCCATTGCATTTCACAACCCAGGGCCGAGGATTCTTGAATGATGGTGAAGACCGGCATAATGCTGTCGAAACCTAGCTCGGTGTACCCCGTTGCGGCCAGTCGGGCATTCAATTCGGGATCTCGGCAGGCGTCCGGAAACGGAGCGCCCACCAAGTCCATCAACTCGACGGTAGCCACATTCGTAGGATTGGATATGGGCGGCCTGTCAACTGGTTTGCCAGCCAGAGCATTGAGAACCCGGTCTCGAGGTTTCATTGTTTCAAGAAAAGCCATTAGGAGTTACTCCTCAACAATTGGCATCGTGGCGAACCAGTGGAGCCAATGATCACATGGGGCTGAATCCAGCGGTTCCGGTTGTCAGCTGTCCCCGCATGGCTGACTCCTCCAGCATTGTTTCCACCGCGCTGATGTTGCGCGAGTAGGGGAGCAGAAGCCTGAGTAATTCATCGTGGCGTTGTCCGCACTCAAACGCAACCAGATTCTCTCCTGCTTTCTCCATTTCGCCGTAACGGATGAAGCCTGCCTGCAGGGCCGGAAGTCGCCAGGGAATTTTTTCCGGATCGCCGGCGGCAGAAATCCGATAAACCCAGCGGTCACCCTGGCCACTGCCCTCAACGTTGATCGTCAGGTCAGTTTTGGTGTCAGGTATCGACAGCGGCCCTTCAGGATGCCTGTAGTCGGGCGATTTCTCGACTGCCTGGGCCAGCAGGAACTTGAGGGGTCTGGCATGCTGGGAGCCACACCAGAATCTCGCCTGGTCGTTGGTATCCTCGACCACCTCCAGGCCACCCAGCTTGATCAGCTGATCACGAATGTTTCGAATCCGCTTTGTCGCACCGTCCTTCTGGCTATAGGTCCAGACCGTTAGAATGTTGCCTTTCCGGTAAAGTCCCACCGTAATGTCTTCGAAGTGCGGGTCCATCGAAATCAACTCTAGGCACTTTCCGTACCGCTCGACAACATCAATCACCCGAAGGCTGTGCTCCTCTCCTGTTTCTACCATAAGGCTCTCCTCCATTTGGATCTGCCTCTACGAGAATCTCTGCTATTCAGAAATCCATCCGTCCGCAGCACCCGGGTAGGGGTTGCGCTCTCCCGATTTCTGTAGACTCCGAACCCGGCTCACGAAGTCTTCTGGGAAACCTTGATTGTAACGATCCGCCAGCTTCACAGCCGCCTCGGCTGCAGTAGCTTCCACTGCAAAGTACTCTCCCCAGGCCCATCCATTCAGATAACTCTCCGAGTCGAGGCTTCCATCCAGCATGGCTAGCCGGTCGATCCCTTCCTGGAAACGGCCGGCAAGTGGCTGTGACACCTGCCCGTGCTCGTCCTCAGTTTGGACCTGGACAGGAATCTCCTTCCAGTAAAGAACCCGCGCCTTCGTACTCCTTTTCACGAACAGAGGCCCATGTCTATAGTAACTCTCCTTCTTGTTTCCCCACCCCCAGCAAATGACTTTCTATTAATGGAAAGAAAGGCTGAGTGGTGCCCATTCTGTCAGGCTCCGGCGCAAAAGTACGGGGGACATACTACATGAATTTCGGTCTGGTTTCCAAGCAGCCTGTGGGACTCTCACCACGGGCTGCAAAGGCAGCCGAGTTCCTGACGCCACTTTAAAAAAAGGGGGCGGGACTTCACATTTCCTTACCAACTAACGGATAATTGCATCTTCTGGCGGAGGTGAGAAATGAGTTTTCGACTGGATGGGCGTGTTGCCCTGGTAACCGGAGCAGCCACGGGCATTGGCGAAGCCACAGCCCGGAGACTAGCAGATTACGGGGCCAGGGTTTGTATCGTGGACATCGATCCCGAGGCTGCCTCAGAGGCCGCCGCTCGACTTTCCTCGGCGGGGCACAAATCCCAGATCATTACTGCGGATGTCTCTGTCCCGGAGGATGCCGAGAGAATGGTTCTGGAAGCGCTGGAACAACTCGGTCAGATCGACATCCTCGTGAACAACGCGGGAATTGCCGGGAAAAGTGCCCCGTTATGGGAACAGACCGATGAGGACTGGGGGCGGATCGTGGGCATCAATCTGCACGGAGTGTTTTATTGTTGCCGTGCCGTGGTCCCTCATATGCGGGAGCGAAACCAAGGACGAATCATCAATGTTGCCTCGATTGCCGGCAAGGAAGGGAACCCCCTGGCTACCCCCTATTCGACTACCAAAGCCGCTGTCATCGGGCTCACAAAGGCGCTGGCCAAGGAAGTTGTCGCTGAAAGCATCAGGGTTAACTGTGTTGCGCCGGCGGTGATCCAAACCCGGATCCTGGATCAAATGAGTCAGCAGCACATTGACTACATGGTGAGTAAGATCCCCCTCGGGCGGGTGGGAACCCCCGAAGAGGTAGCTGCTGTGATCCATTTTCTGGCCTCAGACGACTCCAGTTTTGTGACCGGCCAGTGTTACGACGTCAGCGGTGGCAGAGCCACCTATTGAAGGGGGAGTGGTGATTTACCCCTGATCGTCAGTGGAGGCCCCAAAACGGCGTGACAGCAACCCGGCTTCTTCAATGATTTCCGCCACCAGTTCCTCCTGGCGATAGGCCATGACATGAACACCCGAGACTCCAGGGATCTCGCTCACCTGCTGAATGATCTCAACACAAATGTTTCGGCCTTCCTCACGCTGATTCCCGGTCGGAACCGATTTCAAACGCTGGATGATCGGGTCTGGAATCACGACACCGGGAATATTCGTTCTGATCCACTCGGCGGCCCCGGCAGACCGCAAGGGACCCACCCCAACCAGTATGAAGACCTGTTCATGGATTCCCAGGTCACGGACCGCCGTCATGAAAGTCTCCAGGCGGGGAACATCGAAACAGTACTGGGTCTGGATAAAATCGGCACCTGCCTCGACTTTCTTCTTTAGCCTCAGGGGGCGGAAGTCGAAGGGCGGAACGAAGGGATTGGCAGCAGCTCCCAGAAACAAAGGTGGTGGTGTTTCCAGCTTCCGGCCACTCAAGAAGCGGGATTCGTCGCGCAGGATCCGGGCGGTTCTGAGCAGAGTCATCGAGTCGAGGTCGAAAACCGGTCGGGCGTCGGGCTGGTCGCCCACCTGCACGCCGTCGCCGGTCAAGCACAGGACGTTCCGTACGCCCAGTGCGGCGGCACCCAGCAGATCTCCCTGAATGGAGATTCGATTGCGATCCCGGCAGGAAACCTGCAAAACGGGCTCATATCCCGCCTGGGTGAGAAGGGAACAGACTCCCACGCTGGACATGTGTACATGTGCTCCCGAGGCGTCGGTGGCGTTGATGGCATCACAGACGGAAGCCAGCACCAGGGCCCGATCATAAACCTCATTTGGATCCGCCGTGTCGGGAGGATTCAGCTCGGCAGTCACGGCAAAGCGACCCGACCGCAATACGTGCTCAAGGCGCGAACCGGCTCGCATTCTGGTTTTCTCCATCATTCCCACCCAGGTGGCGGGTTGCCCTTACCGGCGAAATCGTTCACCCAGGCGGAAGTCCCTTCGAGTTGACGATTGAGCGGGGGTAGAACCTTGAGTATTTCCGAACCGTTGGAGGGCATTCTCTGGGATCGCTCCCAGGCCTCGACCCAGACGCAAGGCATGTCGGGAACGATCTCGCAGTGCCCATTGGTCCGTACTCCTCCACAGGGACCGTTCCGCAGGTTCTTGGGACAGGTCATGGGGCAGGTCATTCCCGTCACGTGCAATACGCACTGGCCGCACATACGGCAATCAAACACGATTCCCTTGCCGACTCGTTCGGCGTAAATCAGGAAAGATTCCACCCAGCCCCCCGGCTTCAACCAGGGGCGAAAAGGACGCAGCAGTTGACGGGTGGCAGAATACGCCAACTCAAGAAGATGAGGATACTCCTGTAGGATTCTCACCGTTTTTTCTCCACTGTCCAGAGTCGCGTTTTCGACGGGCTCACCGCCGGCAGTCTAACAGCCCGTGGTTAGAGTCGTGCTTCAGCGCACTTCTAACCGACTATGTTGCGGGGCGTCCCGGCGAAAAAAGCTCGAATATTTTCTCCGGTTTCATCCACTAACTTCTGTCGCGCCTGGCGGGCTGACCAGGCGCAGTGAGGCGTAATGATCATGTTTTTTGCGTCTAGAAGGACATTACCGTCAACTGGAGGTTCGATAGTAAGAACGTCGAATCCTGCCCCGGCAATTCGACCGCTGTTCAGGGCGGCAGCCAGGGCCTGCTCGTCCACGATCCCGCCCCGTGCCGTATTGATAATCATGGCCGTTGGCTTCATCCTGCTCAAGGCATCCGCATCGATCAAGTTGCGAGTATGATCGGTCAGGGGGCTGTGCACGGTCACAAAGTCGGACTCCCGAAAAATGGTTCTAAGATCGGTGTTGGTGTAGTCGGACCCTCGAATCTCAATGATGTCGTAGGCCAGTACCCTCATACCGAAGCCCTCAGCAATCCGCGCCACTCCCCGCCCAATGGTCCCAAAGCCAATGATTCCAATGGTCAGGCCCGAGAGCTCGAATGCCGGGTACTTCAACAGGTTGAACGAGGCGGCTCTGGCCCACTCCCCCGCCATGACATCGGCATGATAGAGATGAGCTTTGGTGGCCAGGTTGAGAATCAGAGCAAAGGTGTGCTGGGGGACCGTGTTGGAGGCATATCCGGCTACATTGCAGACCGCAACTCCCTTTTCCCTGGCAGCTTCCAAATCGACGTTGTCGTATCCCGTTGCGATTTCAGCGATTAGCCGGAGTGAATCCAAGGACTCGATCACCTTTGAGGTGATCAGAACCTTGTTGGGAATCACCACCTCGGCACCGGAGGCTCTTTCGACGACCTCGTCCTCGGACGAGTGGGCGTAACCAACATAGTCTCCCAGTCCTTCAAAGACGGAGAAGTCAATGTCGTTTTTGAGACTGATAGTCGATTCGTCCGGAAAAACGATCTTCATTTCCCTGAGCCCCTTTATATACTCTCTTATCCTCGCAGATACGGAAAAGCTTACAGCATTTGAATCATTCCACAAGGGCAGGGCCCCAGAATTTGATCACCACAGCCACAGAAATACGGTGATTTGCCGGTTCTGGCAGCCCATCGACTGCGGGCTCCTCAGGAATCCGACCAGATCTCTGTCTCAAAGGACAGGGGTTCTGCCTTATTGAATCGCCAGGCCTCCTCTTACAGGTCAGCCTTCAGACAAAGGTTGCCAAGAAACCCCTCAACGTCCGCACCCGTACAGTACGACCACCTGGGGTAGCAGAAGTCCTTTCCTTTTCTTTCTGTATGATCATAAGGTCATGCTTCCCGATGCGGATCTGCTGGGTCAAAGATATGTGAGGGCGTTGATCTCGATACGGAGATCCGGAAGTTCTGCGATGGTCACCGCCGGAAAACGTGGATCGCGAGTGGCCGCGGAGATTGCCATGCCAGTCACCGATTTGATGAAAGGCTGACGAAAGCTCCTTGCTGCTTCAAGTAGAGACTGCGACTTGGTATCCCAAGCCGGGAGCTCGCCGATGGTCAGGTACGCCGTAATCAATGTTCGGGCCAGGCAAAGCAGCTCGTCACTCTGACATTCTCGTTCTCAAGCTATTCGACTATTCAAGTCTGATAGGGAGCGGTAATCAACCTGGCCTTCACCGTCCAGGCAAAATACGCGTCGAAGTTGGGGCGGACTGACACCCGCTCCTTCCCGGCTGGCGCCACAGCAGACTCTGATCCTCTCGACAACTGCGTCCGGAAGAGGGGTTGCCGGTTAACAGTTGTTGGTGGAAGATCGCACGTTTGTGGAACCTGAAATAGGGGAGGCATGGCCTTGGGTGACAGTTCTTCCCTGTAAACTAAATTACCATGTCCAGGGGTGACTGTGTTCAGACGGCCTTTCTTTGCGGGCGGGCATCTGGGAGGGCCTTGCTTTCAATTGCCCTTGGAGTGGGCTTGATGACGCTCCATTCCAGCAGGCTGGTTGGCAAGGATCAGCCATCTCTGAACATCCGGGATCTCTACAGCCCGATGAATAAGAAAAGACCTGTACGTCCCTTTACGAAGTACATCGTCCTGCATACGACCGAAGGTCGGGAAGAGGGCTCCCTCAAGAAGATTCGCCGCCTGGGCGAAGCCCACTATTTCGTGGGTCTGAACGGAAGGATCTATCGGATCATCCACCGGACCAGAATCGCGACTCATGCGGGAAGGAGCTACTGGGACGGCCAGAAGGGCATCGACGCCCACTCGATCGGCATCGAAATCGCAGGCTATCATAATCGCGACATCACCTCACAACAGTATTCCGCTCTGGCGGAGCTCCTGCGCCAGCTGCGTTCACTCTACGACGTTCCCGATGATCGCATTCTGACCCATTCCATGGTCGCTTACGGTAGTCCCAACCGCTTTCACCGCTACTACCATCGGGGACGCAAGCGTTGCGCGATGATCTTCGCCAAGCCGAACGTTCGAGAGCGGCTGGGAATTCCAGGCAAACCCCTCGAAGATCCTGAAGTCAAGGCCAGACGGCTTCGCGTTGCCGACCCGGAGCTGCACCGTTTTCTGTACGCAACGATGCCGGAAAGACAACCGATTCATTCCAATGTGATCGCCCGAGGATGGTCTGCCTGGACCATCGCCCGAGAGGAATATGACAGCCCTGGGACGCTTTACCACTTTCCCGACGGCAAGACCCTGCGGGGGGATGAAATCAGGAACTGGGACCAGATTCCGCCCGGTACCCGAGTGAAGCTCGGACAACCGGCCCCCAGTGTCGAATTCGAAGGATTCGTGGAAGTCAGAGATCAGGCCAGGGGTGCCCTAGACATCGTAGGCGATGTCTTTGCCGAAGATACGACGATCTATTTCCTTCCCAGTGGCTCGGTTCTCACGGGCGAGCAGATTCAGGGGGATTCCGAAAGTAGGTCGCTCCTGGCGAGTTTGCCTCCGGGGACCCGAATCCTGGTCGGCTATGTGTACGGGGGGCATATTACCCGCGGTCGGTTGCCCCGTCAGATCGCCGGGGCCAAATGGAATTATCCCTCGACTTTTTATCGGCTACCGGATGGACGAATCTTAAGTGGTGAGGAAATTGACCAGCACCGGATCCCACACAATACGTTGGTCTTCTATCAGAGCTGAGCGCTATCAGTCCCGCCTCCAAACCGTGCCGTTGACAAGGATTGTAGGGGCGACCCTGTTGGTTGCCGGGTACCAGTTGAATGTTGCAATTTGTGGAACGTGAAAGGAAGAACGCGAAACTTCGAGGGAGGCCTCCGATCGCACAATCCAGTCAGGGGCCGAAAGTACAAAGTGCCTTGAACCTTGAAATCACAGCCCGGCGAAACCACCTTGCATGGGTCGGGTTGTCAGCAAGGGGTGGCGTGGTCTAACCTGAGTTTGGTCTCAAGGGAGCAAAAAGGGGAAAAGCGGAGGTGAAATGTGCCCAAAGCCGTGTTCCTCTTTCGCCATGGAAAATCCGACTGGAACGCGGCCTCTCCGCGTGATCATGAGAGACCGGTAGCACCGCGCGGCACTAAAGCCGCCCGGTTGATGGGGCAGTTCCTCCGCGACACCGACCAAATCCCAGACCTGGTCATTACATCTTCGGCCCTGCGGGCCCGTTCTACAGCCGAGTCGGCGATGACGGCGGGAAGATGGGCTTCACGGCTGAGTGTGGAGCCCCGGCTCTACGGGGCCCACGCCTCGACGATCCTGGAGCTGGCGCAGGCCCTTCCCGATGGCCTGGCAACCGTTCTTTTTGCAGGTCACGAGCCGACCTGCTCGGCGGCACTCGGTCTCCTGACAGGACACGTGAGTGTGCGTTTTCCCACGGCAGCCATGGCCCGCGTTAATTTTGAGGGGGATTCCTGGAAACAGGTTCGGGCCGGAAAAGGATGCCTGATCTGGCTGTTGCCCCCCCGCCTCCTGAAGCGGGTTGCCGGTTGAAAATGCGTGGAACCTGCAAGGTCGAACCGCACGCACATCGGAGCCAGGTGGTGAAGCGACCGGATGGAAAGGTTTTTAGGTGACATCCAGAGCCTTCCTCGAGTTTGCGTCGAGAGCTCTAATTCCCCATACAAAACCAGAAACAAGAAACCAGTAACAGCCGGGCACCAGACCTAACGGGCACGTTACAATCTATTGTTGCAAATAGGGAACCGGGCTCCTCTGAATTCACAGGAAGTGAGGAGCTTTCACCTGATACTCACCCAGCTGGATGAATTCCGGAATCAACTCCTGAAACCTACCCGCCTCGTCCATGACCAGTTCCAGCCGTCCCTAGATAGTGGCTGCGCCGCCCGTCACCCAAAGGGCACCAGGAGTTTGCTCCCGCTGGCTGCGTTTCTCGTCGTTGTAAATGACCAAGCATTGACTGCTTCCTCCTGCCTTGCCAGCGAAAACAGTGGCCCTGGCGTGCAACCTCGTTCTACTTTTACCACGGACTTCTAGAGCAGAGAGATGCACGGAATCGGAGAGGTTGTAAAACCCTTACTCGATGAGTTGAAGTTCTACCAGGCCTGCCTTCTCCAGGTCGCGGATGTAATGGTCTATGGCCCGCAGAGGCACCGGCTGAGTGGCGGATGAGAGCGTGTTTCGGATCTCCAGAATGGAGCGCTGGCCATCGATCAGGTTGACCAGAAAATAGAAATACAGCCGGGACAACTCTGTCGTTGAATACCAGAAACGGTCTTCTTCTCTCAACAGTAGTTCCGGGACGCCCTCGGCCAGCGGCCCCCGGGTCAATCGCCTTGGAATAACTTTGGAAGCTTGCCGTTCGGGCTCGCTGAGGATCGTTGGTATGGGAAGTCGGCCCGCCCGCTGATAAAAAATGGCGTGCAGGGTTCGCCTTTGTAGTTCAGCCTGACCTTCTAGGCTCTGTGTCCAGGTATCGACCAGGCGCCGGGTCAATTCGAAAGGAGCAAAATCAAGGACGCTCTTGAGCGCCATGGTTTCACGCTCGAGTGCAAAGTCAATCACTCGCTTAGCGTCATGATAGTTCACTTCCAGGACTTCGATGGGTGATTGGAGAATCCAGGAGACCGCCTTTCGGGTGTCTTGAATCAATCGTGCCTGTGCATTTGCCGCCACCAGGTTCGTCAGGTCCAGGCTTTGATCGGGTGTGAGAGTAGCCAGAGTCCAGAACACCGAGGTCGCAATTAGTTCCGCTCTCTCCAGCTCTACAGGGTCGACTTTGTCGGGCGTATCTTCAGTTGTGTGACGTGTGTAGTCGGGCCAGTGCCCGATCATCATGGCGGGCACTGCTACCGCGCCGTCGTTGAACACGACATGGTCACTCCCCCCACTGAATGCAGTGATTCGGTAGTTGAAGTTGCTGGAGCTGCCACCTGGGTTGGCAATCCCCTGCCTGTCGACCCGCTCAGCGACCAGAGCAGTCAAATCTGCCAATACACTGCTAATGGTGGGCGGAGTCCATGTGATGTTCATCCTGGTGTGCAAAAGGTCCAGATTCTCGCCGACCATGTCGAGGTTGAGATTGGCCAGTACCCGCCCTCCCAGGCTGGGACCCTTCAGTTCGGGATGGGAGTCGAGATAGGCCATGGTCCCATAAAGTCCCGGCACCCAGAGAAAACGGATGGTTCTTTTGGGACCTGGGAGCTTTCCGAGCTTGATCAGATCATCCAGGGCGCGGGCCATGTCAAGCAGGGCCGCACTTCCACTGGCATTGTCATTGGCGGATTCCTTCGGATGATCCAGATGGGCCGTAAACACCAGTTCCTGACTTGAATTCTCACTCCCTGGGATCAACGCAACAATGACATCCATTCTCCAAGGCTCCAGACCTCGGCCTACTACTCTCCCGTCCAGAACTACCCGTTTGTCCTCCTGCAGGAGGCTCTTGAGCGCGCGACCCTGACGGTTGCTGATGTTGAATCCAAACGTCACATTGGGAATTTCCTCTGTCCTTGGCCACATTCCGGTGGATCCGATCATGTCCGGGTGCTCCGTTGCCCGGAAGTCATCGAGGTAACACACCACAGCAGCGGCGCCATACTTGAGAACGGCAAAGCGATGGACCTCACCTCCATCGCCTGTTGCAAGAACGATTTTCCCTCTCACATCCTTACCTCTGTAATCCGAATCTGAAGTGCCCGTACCCACATCCACCAGTTCTGCGCGGGCTTGGCCGGCATTCGAGTAGGTGATCACACTCATTCCAATCTCGGGATACCGGACCAGGAGTTCGTCCTGCGGTTCGATCATGCGCAGCTCTGCCGATTCAATATCCCAACCGGATGGAGACTGCCAGGTCTGATAAACGACCCTTCCGTCAGAGGGGAAGCTCTCGATCCAGGCCTGCTCTTTCTGGAAGCCGAACTCTCGAAGCATACTCAAAACGTATTGGGCGGCATCTGAATACCCTCGAGACCCCAGGATTCGGTGGTGGCGAGTGATTTCAATAACGTGATCTTTGGCCAGCTGGCCAGACAACTCATCGCGTAGAAGTTCGAAGACTTCGCTTGAAGGAAGCTGAAGGGGCGGTTCGGCCACCAGGGTGGTAGGTAGGCGCAGGGCCAGGGACGCTGCGAGAATTCCCCACTTCATCTGTGCGATCAAGCTCCGCGATCTCCTCGACATCCTACCTACTATGCCTGAGCCAACTGTATCTTTCATCTCGTAGAGTCAAGTTTCGAACGGACTGGATTTGCTTGGGACCACCAGGGGTTCTCAGCTCGGGCTGAGCGGTTGCCCCTTTTTTTGGAGAGTATGATGTCGAAGGACACACATGAACAATTGAACGCAGACTACAAGGAGGTGTCCTCCAAACGGGCCTATGCCGTGAGGCGTTCTTCGCCTAGGAAGACCAGCTTGAAGAGAATTGAGTCCCCAATTGCTCTCCAGCTCGCCTCAATCACGTTGTGTGAGACACCGACCGTCGACCAGGATTCATCCCCGTCGGTCGACTCGATCAGCACCCTCACCCTTGCGGCCGTGCCGTCTTTGGCGTCCAGAACCCGGACCTTGTAATCGGTCAGGCGAATGCTCTCCACTTCGGGAAAGAATCGGGCGACGGCTTTTTTTATGGCGCGATCCAGCGCATGGATCGGCCCGTTCCCATCGGCCGCAGTATGTTCCTCCGATCCGTCTACCGAGACCTTGACGGTCGCCTCACTCAGGAACTCTCCCGAGACCTGGTCAATAAAGATGCGGAATCCGGTGAATTCGAAGGGGTCAGCTTCGTGCTCTCCAAACTCCCGAACCAGCAGCTTCAAGCTCGCATCCGCTCCCTCGAATTGAGAGCCCTCGAACTCGAGCTCCTTGATTCGGGCGAGTAGCGCAGTCAAGTCAATCGATTCCGGCTCGAGGCCGAGTTCCCTCAGTTTGTAATTCAAGCTGCTCCTGCCGGACAGATCGGAGATGAGAACCTGGCGGTCGTTGCCAACCGTCTGTGGATCGATGTGCTCGTAGGTTCGTGTATCCTTTACCAGAGCATTCACATGGATTCCCCCCTTGTGGGCGAAGGCGCTGTTGCCGGCAAAGGGAAGGTTGTGAGGAACTGCTATGTTTGCGATTTCGCCAACAAAATGAGACATGGGTGTCAACTGCCGGAGTGCCTCCTCTCCCACACAATGGCGTTCTGCCATTTTCAGATCGATCACGGGAATGATCGATGTGAGATTGGCGTTTCCAGTGCGCTCGCCTAGACCGTTGATGGTGCCCTGTACCATGACGGCACCTGCTTCTATCGCGGCAATTGTACCGGCCACACCCAGCTCACAATCGTTATGGGCGTGGATACCGACCCGGTCGAAACGAGAGACCACTTTGCGGGTTACTTCATGGATCAGGGAGGGAAGGGAGCCTCCCCTCGTGTCGCACAGAACAATCCAGTCTGCTCCGGACTCCTGCGCCACGGACAGGACACGCAGAGCATATTCGGGATTGTGGCGGTAGCCGTCGAAGAAGTGTTCGGCGTCGAAGACAACTTCTTTCCCTTCAGCCTTCACATAGGAAAGGCTCTCTCGAATCAGGACAAAATTCTCTTCCAGGGAGATTCCAAGAGCCTTCTTGACGTGGAAGTCCCAGCTTTTGGCCACGATGGTGAGAACGGGTGTTTGGGCCTCGAGTAAGGCTTTTAGATTAGGGTCCTTGTCCACCCGGTTCTTGTAGTGCCGGGTCGATCCGAAAGCACAGACCTTGCTCTTTTTCCACTCCAGAGAGGCTGCTTCTCTAAAGAATCCGACATCAGTCGGGTTTGATCCCGGCCACCCGCCCTCGATAAAGTCAACTCCAAAGTCGTCAAGGCGCTGAGCTATTCTAATTTTGTCGGCGACGCTGAGAGAGATCTCCCCCCCCTGCGTTCCATCCCGAAGCGTACAATCGTAAACAAACACCTGCTCTGACACAATCATCTCCTTGTGGCTGGTCGAAAGCCGAATCTGGCCTGCAACAAAAATAGCGAAGAAAAAGAAGTTCGTTGCAGGGACTCGGTCAGGGACGACCAGTCTGCCCTCCACTACGAATGGGAGGTAATAACCTTAATATTACAGATGCATCTGGAAGACCGGCTTATTTCCCCAACTGAAAATTTCCGGTTCGATATTGCCTGCATTTTCAAATCAATTGTGGGGTTTTCCCTGACGGTGAGTCAACAGGAAAAAGGGGCACCCTTACGTGAGAATCTCACTTGAGCTCAGCTTTTTAATCCCACTGTGTAACGTTGTGCAACAGCTTGTGACAAAAAGAATCGCCAAAAGGTGATCAGGCGAACTGTAACTTAGGGACATGACTGGCAAGCTTTCTAAGGACAATAAGAGAATCCTGAGTGGGGGTAGGTCCCTTCCCCACAGCATTATGAACCGAGCCGGAAAGATCTATCCGGGCACACCTCTGAAGGTCAAGACGCGGACGGAGCTTCTGCCTTCCATAACACCCGTCTATTGAAAACATCTGCGGGCTGACTGCGGTGACCTGCCCCAGGGCTTTTAGCCGGGATTGGTCGGCAAGGACAGGAGCCCGGTAGGCTTATCAGTCGGAGCTTGAATCCAAATGCCCACAAGAATTCCAGATTCCAGACTTTCAGCATCACGTGGACGTTTGTTTCCAGAACCTAGCACCCTGTATGGGGAGCCGACCCTCTCAGGTAGGCATCTTCCCCCTTAACCCAGTCCTCCCGCGGGGGACTAAACAGATCCAGCACAACTGAATCTTCGAGAGCCTCCACCTTGTGAGGTAGATGGGCCGGCAACAGCAGAGTCTCCTCGACTCCCACCACGATTGCCTCTCCCTCCTCTGCACCGATCCAGAACTTCAGGGCTCCTTCCAGAATGTAGCTCAACTGCTCATTGTGATGGCTGTGTAATGGAACGACGGCACCACGAGCCATACGGAGTTGAGCCAGCATGATCGATTCGCCATGGACGAATCTGCGCCGTATGAGTTTTCCCAGTTTCTCAAAGGGCATTTCCTCCCACTTCAAGTGTCGAGAACTGTTCATCATTCGCGTATCTTCCTCCTAGGAAACTGCCGACAGACTCACAATTCCTATGTCTCTCCCTCCGGGACGCGCGCACAATCGGCCTGTCAATTCTTGAGCCAGAAAAGGGGCTACATTGGCCTTTCGAATTGTTCTGGGGTATAGCATCTTAGGATGGAGCGCTGGAGCAGGGTAATGAACGCTCAAAAAGTGGGTCCAGCCTCCACGACTTCCGCATCGACTACCTACTCATAAATCGAGAAATTCGTTCTGAATCGCTGGGCTAGTTGAGCTGCCTGTTCCCCGTATGCTGTCTGATCGGCCCAGGTACTCATCGGGTTCAGGATTTCAGAAGGGACGTTGGGACAGTCTTTGGGAAAGGAAAGACCGAAAACAGGGTCGACCTGATAGTCCACGTCGTCCAGGGACCCCCGATGGATGGCGTCAACGAGGGCACGTGTAAGGGGCAGACTGATGCGTTCCCCGGTACCAAAAGATCCACCCGTCCACCCCGTATTCACTAGCCAGGTCTTCACCCCCAGAGTGCGGATACGATCGGCCAGCATTTCCGCATACCGGCGGGGATGCCAGACCAGAAACGGGGCCCCGAAACAAGCTGAGAAAGTCGCCTCGGGTTCTTGCACGCCGACTTCCGTTCCGGCGACTTTCGCGGTGTAGCCGTTTATGAAATGGTACATGGCCTGTTTCGGCGTCAGGCGGCTAACAGGGGGGAGGATGCCAAAGGCATCGCAGGTCAGAAAAATCACGTTGGTGGGATGGCCGGCAATACAGGGGATCTTGGCGTTGGCAATGAACTCGATGGGATAAGACCCGCGGGTGTTCATCGTAATCGACGTGTCTGCAAAATCCACATCGCGCGACTGTGAGCCATAAATCACATTCTCCAGGACCGCACCAAAACGGATGGCCCCGTAAATCTCCGGCTCGTACTGTGGGGACAGGTCGATAACCTTGGCGTAACATCCGCCCTCGATGTTGAAGATCCCGTTGTGTGTCCAGCAGTGTTCGTCGTCCCCGATAAGTGCCCGGTTGGGGTCGGCAGAAAGCGTCGTTTTTCCCGTCCCGGAAAGACCGAAGAACAGAGAGACGTCGTCATTTTCTCCCTGATTTGCGGAGCAGTGCATAGAGAGCACACCCTGACGGGGCATCAGGTAATTCATCAGCGTGAAAACCCCCTTTTTCATCTCGCCGGCGTATTCGGTACCCAGGATAACGGTCTCTGCACGCTCCAGGTGCAAGGCAACGCTGGTTTCAGAACCTACTCCTTCTAGGGCCGGGTCGGCCGGAATGCTTCCCGCGTTGTAAATGACTGCATCCGGTTCTCCGAAACTCTCAAGCTGTTCGCGATCCGGCCTGATCAGCATATTGTGCATAAAGAGGGCATGGTAGGCTCGCTCGCAGATGACACGGATCTTCAACCGGTGTTGCGGATCCCAACCAGCAAAACCGTCAATGACAAACAACCGGTCACGACTGTTCAGATACTCGATGGCCCTCTGCCGATTGGACCGAAAGGAATCTTCGGGGAGTGGGATATTCACGCTTCCCCACCAGACGTCTCCTTCCGTGGCGGCCGTCCTGACAACCCTCTTGTCCGCGGGTGATCGGCCCGTCTTGGCACCGGAGAGTGCCACCAGCGCCCCGCTCGCAACTACCGCTGTGTCGGCTTCGTTTTGAAGGGCTTCCTCGTAGAGCACTGCGGGAGCAGGATTGCGAACGATGGTTCCTGCATTGATTCCGTGTATTTTCAAGTCGAAGTCCCCCCCTTGGTCGCTTTCTGCATGATCGTTTACTGCTTTGGAACGGATCATTCTAGAGAAAGAGCCTCGGAAGTTCCATCTCATTTCGAAAGTTGAACTTTCAACCTTTGACTTCTGACCCTCAACCAGGAGGGCAAGGGTTGCCCGGAGCCAGTACCAAACATAGAATCCCGGGGCGGGGAGACATAGAATCAGCACGGAGGTATGGAGGAATCTCGGGCGTGAAAATCGGTATTACATGCCACCCCACGTATGGCGGAAGCGGCGTTGTCGCAACCGAGCTAGGTATGGAGCTGGCCGTTCGCGGGCACGAGGTCCACTTTGTCACCTATGCCAACCCGATCCGTCTGCAGGCCGAGATGCCCGGAATTCACTATCATGAAGTTAAGGTAACCAGTTATCCGCTGTTTCAACACCAGCCCTATACCTTGGCACTAGCCTCCAGAATGTCAGAAGTAGCCACGCGTCACAAACTCGACCTACTGCATGTACACTATGCGATCCCTCATTCCGTTTCCGCATTTCTAGCCAAGAGAATCCTCGGGACTTCCGTTAGGCTTCCCGTGGTGACGACCCTCCACGGCACCGATATCACCCTGGTAGGAATCGAGCGGGCCTATTTCCCTATTACGCGCTACGCCATCGAGAACTCTGACGGGATTACGGCGATCAGCCAGTATCTGGCCCAGAGCACAAAAGAAGTATTCAAAATCCGCCGCCCCATTCGGGTCATTCCCAACTTCGTGAACTGTGATCTCTATAAGCCGGAACCCGGAGAAAAGGCCGGGCAAGACGACCAAAAGATTCTCATCCACATCTCCAACTTTCGAAGCGTGAAACGAGTAAACGACTGCCTACATATACTGGACGAGGTTCGACGCAAGGTGCCCGCCCGCCTGCTAATGGTCGGGGACGGTCCAGAGCGAAGCTCCGCAGGGCATCTGGCCAAAACACTCGGGATTTCGCATGCCGTTGATTTTCTGGGAAAACAGCTCGGCATCGATCAGCTGCTTCCCGGGGCTCACGTGCTTCTTCTGCCCAGCGAACTGGAGGGCTTTGGTTTGGTTGCCCTGGAAGCAATGGCCTGCGGCGTGCCAGTGGTGGCGACAAGGACCGGCGGCGTGCCGGAGCTCATAACGGACGGACAGGACGGCTTCTTGGAACCGGTAGGAGACATTCGCAGACAGGCGGGACGTGCCATCCAACTTCTTCGGGATCCCGACTTGCACCGGAAAATTTCGGACGCCGCACGGCGCACGGCGAAAGAGCGATTCGATATCCGCAGGATCATTCCCCTGTATGAACAGTATTATGAGGAGGTCAAGGACTCTGGTTCATGAATACGATAGGACCCGTCCGCACACCTCGCTACAGCCGTGAAAGGAAGCACCAGAGTGAATTCTGGCAAACTGACCGTCCGTCCTGAAGAATCTGTCTACCAAAGTTGCTACACGCCGGTTTCGCTGGGCGATATGCTGGCGGACGGGATGGCCCGCGGAAAGATTAGACGGATCCCTGTAGCCCAGCTCTTCTTCGGCATTTCCGAATTGAGTGAACCCGAGCTCGCCGCCCTGATGCCCCAGATTACCGAGGAACAGTGGAGCGGTATTCTGGATCTGAGCATTTGGAGGCGGGACCGAACCAGCAGTATTGAGTTTCTGTCCCGATCCCGTCATCTACTGGTTGCTGATGAGCCGGTTGCCAGGAAGCTGCTGCGGGGATCCGACCCGGAACTCTGGCAGCTGGCCTTCAACCGGCTTCTCGAGGTCATTCCACGACACGAGCAAGGAGCTGGGCCGGATCTACCCGAAGGCGACTGGATCACAACTCCCGACGACGGGTTTTGGATCAGGCTACCAGATGATCCAGAGGCCTCGCGGTTGATCCGCCCGCTCCTGCTCAAGCTTTATGAGCTCGATCCTGACCAGGCTACCCAGCTCATTCTCCTGTCCAAGGCCAGAACTGCTTCCGAGCTGGAGGAAACTGCTTACCAGAAGCGTCAGCGTCGCATGGAAGATCTTGGCTTTCAGGACTACTTCGACTCCATCTCCGTTTTCAGCCCTCTCACCTTGGAAGACAGCTTTCCCAATAAAGCGTGGCTGCGGTCCCCTGAGAGTGTCGCAATCGCCCCCCTGAACAAGACCCTGGCAGGACTTTTCTTCTTCAAGACGCTCGCGAGGCTGGATGAACGGAGCCGGCAGGAAGAGATCCTTGAAGAGCTGTTCTACGTCTCCAACAAAGTGCTCTCGGCCGATCTCGTGTCGCCGGATCTTCCATCTCGAGTAAAGACCGGAATCCGGAAAACGATTCTGGGCATCAACATCGGACTCGAACTCGCGGCGGGAAGAGATGTCCACCAGGCTGCCAGGTTGTTGGAAACCAGATATCTACAATCGTTTTTCCAGCTCTCCTATGGACTCTTGCTGGAGTTGCAGGTCCTGGCCCGGCAACTTCAGCAAGACGTCGGCTCGTCCCTCGATTCTTACCCGGATCAGCTCGTCAGAGGTCTGCTGCGCCGCTACCCCCTGCTGGCCGTTCGTACTCCCACCCGTATCAAAAAAAGGTTTTTTCAAACGCTGACCGACACGGAACGGTGCCGAGGGATTCTGGGACATTTAAGGTCGGCGGTTGGGGAAAAGCGTGGATGAGCTACTTTCTCATCTGACCGATCGGATCGAATACAGCCTTGAATGGACCGCCGTATCGCTAGCGGGCCGCTAGAGAATAAGGTAGAGGAGTAGAAGCAGGACCAGGATCCCGCCACCAATCCAGACGGATGTTGGCACCAGCTCCGTGGCCACCTCCTTTGTCACCCTGGCAGCAAACTCGGTCTGCGAGGGGGCTGCCTGCCCTGGGACTACCGGGGACTTAGCGCTGCTGGTCGGAGTAGTATGCCGGGCCTTTAAAGTGGCATTTAAGCCTTCCAGGCTCTGCCTGATGATGGCCCTGGCCGAGCTCTCCATGAGACGCTGACCAACGCTGGCGATCCGGCCACCGACCACGGCATTCCCATCGTAGGTGATCTGCGTCTTTTCTTCCGCCGAGGCGATAACAATGCGAGCGGTCGCCCTTACGAATCCCTGGGGTCCCTGGCCATCCACTTTTATCGTGTAGCTGTTGGGTGGATCGATGTCCTCGAGCTGGATCCGGCCACGAAACTGACCCTGGACAGGGCCAACCTTAATGTTGAGGGTGCTCTCGTACTGGTTCTCGCCCACCAGCTCGAGCTTTTCCGCACCCGGCATGGTTGCCGCCATCACCTCCGGATTCATCAACCCGTCCCAGACCTCGTCCGAGGGAACATCGAATGTGGATTCACCGGTAATCTGCATCGATCAGAGAAGTTCGCGTAACAACTCAAAAGAGGTCGGATCAGTGCACCGGGCCGGCCCAGGAGGGATCAGGTGCAAGGTCAAACAATATCGCTTCTGAATCCTACCATAAAATTCGCCTGCGAACTCGCTCTCCGAGGTGCGCTCCTAGCACCTGTGGAAAGGGAAGGTGCGAAGTGGAAAATAGCTTGAGCTCTTTATTTTCAACTTTGAACTTGTGACCGGGGATGTACGATCCGATCGCCGCGGAGAACCGGCTCCCATACCTTCAACCCAACCTCCCGTCATCCGGTACAGTCCCTGTTGGGTCCGAGGCCCTGCTGCGAAAACGGTATACTTGATCCGTGAGTTCCATTGCCACTAGGCTGCAGAGACTCAATTGCCAGGTATGCGAGGCTGTGCGAGAGAGTGGAAGAGACTCCGGGGCGGTCCAGATCCTGGCGGTTTCCAAGACCTTCCCGCCACAGGCGGTGGAGGAGGCCTACGGCGCTGGTCAGACCGCCTTCGGCGAGAACCGGGTCCAGGAAGCTGCCTCGAAGATTCCCTTGTGTCCAGGGAAGATCGAGTGGCACCTGATCGGACCGCTCCAGTCCAACAAAGCGCGTAAAGCCGTGGAACTGTTCGATGTGATCCAGACGCTGGACCGCCCCAGGATCATTCACAAGACGGGTCGAGCCGCGGCAGATCTGGGTAAAAAACTAAGAGTTTATCTTGAAATCAACCTGGCTGGAGAAGTCCAGAAGCACGGCGCCCGCCCCGACGACTTTCCCTATCTACTGGATGCTGTGGAGCGATATCCGAGCCTCCAGCTGCAGGGTCTCATGTGTATTCCACCCTACAGCCCCGATTCCGAAATGAGCCGACCTTTCTTCCGCCAACTTCGACGTCTCCTCGAACCGATCAACCAGTCGCATTCAGCGCCGCTGCGGCAGCTATCCATGGGAATGAGCCAAGATTACGAGGTAGCCATCCAGGAGGGTGCCACCCTAATCCGGGTTGGAACGGCTATCTTCGGGCCGCGCGGGACTCGATAATCACGATTTTGAAACAGGGAGAATAACCGAGCGTCTGGGTCTGCGTACAGCCCAGAAGCAGCAAGTTAGGCATCACCGGATGCGGGCAACAGGTCCTCAGCGTACATTTGCCGGCTCATCCTCTAGGAGACCTTGTAAATCGACAATTGGTTGAATTACTGGCGAGATTCCTGGACGTTTCCAACGCCTCCATCAAACTCCTGGCCGGAGGCCGAAGCTGGCTCAACAGTGTCCAGGTTCTGAGTCTCTCTACAAAAAACCTGAAAAGCCCAATTACACTATATCTGGTGTAGTCTCGACACCAATAACACCATATAATGGGTAGTGAGGCGTCCATCAAATTCCTCCGCTTAATGTCAGATCCGATGTCTAGACTAGCCGAACTTTCGACGCTTTCGAGCCACTCTAACGAGGAAGAAATCGAGGTTGTATCCAAAATCAGACAGGAGAGGGAATGAAGAAACTGGCCAAGGTCACCCCCAAGAACGGGCTGAAGTGTGAGCGTTACTTTACCCGCGATGAGGCCCATCCGTTTAAGCAGGTGAAATGGGAGAATCGTGTCGCCCAAATCAAAGACTGGAAGACCGGCAAAGTGGCCTTCCAGCAGGAGGACCTCGAGTTTCCTGATTTCTGGTCTCAAAGGGCGACCGATATCGTGGCCAGCAAGTATTTTCGAGGACACCTGGGCAAACCCGGGCGGGAAAGAAGCCTCAAAGAGCTAGTGGGCCGAATTGCAGATACGATCAGCGGGTGGGGCGAAAAGATGGATTACTTCGCCAGCCAGGATGATGTTCTTTCCTTCAATCACGAATTGACCCACATCCTTCTGCACCAGATGGCTGCGTTTAACTCTCCGGTGCAGTTCAACGTGGGTATCAAACCGCACCCCCAGTGTTCGGCCTGTTTTATCAACAGCGTGGACGACTCCATGGAATCGATCATGAAGTTGGCCAGGACGGAAGCCAACATTTTCAAGGGAGGATCCGGATCCGGGATCAACCTTTCCCGGATCCGCTCTTCCCGGGAGCCACTGAGCGTCGGAGGTTTTGCTTCCGGTCCGGTTTCCTTCATGCGAGGTTATGACAGCTTTGCAGGGGCTATCAAGTCGGGTGGTGCCACCCGCAGAGCTGCGAAAATGGCGATCCTGAACGCCGATCATCCCGACGTTAAGGAGTTCATCTGGTGCAAGGCTCGAGAAGAACAAAAAGCCCAGAAGTTGATCGAACTAGGATACGACGACTCCATCGACGGAGAAGCGTACTCAAGCATCCAGTTTCAGAATGCCAACAACAGCGTCAGTGTCACCAGTGAATTCATGGAGGCGGTTTCCAAGGAGGAGAAATGGAACACCCGCGAGGTTACGAGTGGAGAGATCGATGAGACTTTCACCGCCAGTGAAATGATGGACTGGATCGCCGAGGCGACATGGATCTGTGGAGATCCGGGCCTCCAGTATTATTCCACGATCAACGACTGGCACACCTGTCCGAACACAGATGTGATTCGCGGCTGCAACCCCTGTTCGGAGTACGTATTCTTGGACAACTCCTCCTGTAATCTTTCCTCCATCAACCTTATGAAGTTTACCGGGAAAGATGGAGTCTTTGACATTCAAAGCTTCAAGCATACGGTGCGGACCATGATTACGGCACAGGAGATCATTGTTGACAACGCGAGTTATCCGACTCGTGAGATCAAGAAGATCAGCCACGAGTATCGAACTCTGGGGCTGGGATATGCCAACCTCGGGGCCTATCTGATGTCGCGAGGCCTGCCCTATGACAGTGACGGCGCCCGCAATCTGGCGGCTGTCATCACCGCCGTCATGACAGGCGAAGCCTATGTGACGAGCGCGGAGATTGCCGAGAAGAAGGAGCCATTTCGAGGCTTCGAAAAGAACCGGGTGCCCATGATGCGGGTCATGCACAAGCATCGGGACGCCTTGGCGACCATCGACAGTGCTCTTGTCCCCATGGATCTGCTCCATACAGCCATGGAATGCTGGGACGACGCGATTGTGAAAGGATCCCAGTCAGGCTACCGGAATGCTCAGGTTACCCTTCTGGCGCCCACCGGAACCATCGCGTTCATGATGGACTGCGACACGACCGGCATCGAACCCGATTTCTCACTCGTCAAAGTAAAGAAGCTAGTGGGAGGGGGCACTCTCAAGATCGTCAACAACACGATTCCCCTCGCTCTTCGCAAGTTGGGATACAGCGATGAGGAGATCACGAACATCTGTGGACATGTGGAACAGCAGGAGACGATTGAAGGCGCTCCAGAACTGAACGACCAGCATCTTCCGATCTTCGACTGTGCCGACCGTTCCGCCAACGGGGAAAGGAGTATTCACCGCCTGGGTCACATCAAGATGTGCGGAGCCGTTCAGCCGTTTCTCTCTGGAGCCATATCGAAAACGGTCAATCTACCCCATGAGGCAACTGTCTCCGAAATACGGGAGGCCTACATCCAGGGTTGGAAGCATGGAATGAAGTCCATCTCGGTATACCGGGACGGTTGCAAAATGGTTCAACCTCTCTCCAACAAGGATCGCGACAAGGCTGGAACTGGAGCCTCGGTGGGACCGATCCATCGCAATATGCCGAAGGATCACCCGGCCTATCAGCACGAGTTCAGGATCAAGGGTTTTAAGGGTTTCCTGACCATGGGTTTGTATCCCGAGGATGGTGAACTAGGTGAGATTTTTGTCAATTTCGCAAAACAGGGTTCCACCCTGCAGGGCATGGCTATGGCCTGGGCGATTGCCATTTCTATGGGGCTTCAAAGAGGGGTCCCGCTGGAAGACTATGTACGAATGTTTGCCCACATGAGCTTCGAACCCGCGGGTTTCACCGACAATTCGCAGATACCGTTCGCAACCTCCATACCCGATTACGCCGTGCGCTATCTTGCCAGCAAGTTCATGCCGGTCGAGGCCCAGCAGGCTCTCGGCATTCACGCGATGAAGCCGAATGGCTCTATCCAGGACGGCGTGCAGATCAATTTCTCGGAGGCGAACGGCAAGGCTTTGCAGGCTGTCGCCGGAACGGTCGAGAAGCGGATGGTTAATTCCGAATCCGAAGCGGCAACCTGCCACTCCTGTGGCAACCTGATGCAACGCAACGGCAACTGCCATGTCTGCACCGTCTGTGGTGCCACGTCCGGGTGTTCCTAGTAGTCCGTGGTAAAAGTAGGGTTACTGCACCTTGGGCCCTCTACCAGAGCTGAAAATCCTTGGAAAGCCCTACAATGATTCCGGAGTCTGGGTCCGTGTCTTCGAGACCCCAGAAGCCTGCTAGGTCCCATACAACCCCGCCTGCCTCGAACTGAATCCCGACTCGCAGCCCGGCCTGGTCCTCCGTGCCGATCCCAGACGGCCCTGTCCGGGCATTGATCTCCGCTAGAATGCTCAGTCCCGGAGTCGTTTCTACGATAGCGGCAAATCCGTAGGTGAAGAGATCATCCTGCGCACCAGCGTCCACGGGATCGCCTAAAATCACAACGCCGGCACTGCCAATCAGATCAAGGCGGCCGAGCCGCTTCTCGAGCAGCAGCTCGAAAAAAGAATTCGTCTCGTCCGTACCCAGCCCCTTCTCGTTGGAAGAGTTTGGCAACTCGACTCCAAACCGGAAGCCGACCACCGGTTTCTCCTGCACACCCTCGGTAAGTCGCACCTTGGTGGCTAGAGCAACGTTTCCAAAGTCACTGGTCGAGTTTCCGGAAAAGTCAAGATTTCCGGATCCGGGAGCTTCGAAACGTTCGTTGATATTCAGAAACTTCTGTGCGGCCCAGAACATTTGGACCTCTACCCGGCTTCCGACGCCAAAGCGGGCACCGAGCACACCGGCCCTGGTCAGATCGCCCTTCAGACCCGAGAAAGGGAAACTTGCACCCTGCAGGGCTTCAAATCCAATGTCGAAGAGAAAGTGTCCCTCCTCCACGGTTCTGGCCCGTTCCGTAACCAGAGGACGCTGCTGTCCGCTGCAAGGAAGAGCGCAGAAAAGGCATGTGAGAAGGAACAGAGCTGCCGGCCGAGTCCACAGCATCCGGCGAGTGTAGTGAATGGTCCCTGGTGAGTCAATTTAGCTGTCGGCAGGGCCGACGTCGCCCCACAGAAACTGAGCAATGGAGAGTGTTGCGAGTGCGGCTGTCTCGGCGCGGAGAGTTCTGGGACCGATGTGAAAGGATCTGGCTTCATGCCGTCTGAAAAGGTCATGTTCCTCGCTACTCCATCCCCCTTCCGGACCCGTGAGAAGCATCAGGCTTCGAGGCGGGGCAGGGGTGGTAGCCTTCCCCAGGGCGTCTTGAAGGTTCATCCGGCTTTTCGGGTCGAGAACGAGTCTCAAGTCTGGCAGCGGTCGTTTCAGGAACTCGTCCAAAGGGGTGGTGGGACTCAGGACAGGGACTCTACTGCGCCCGCACTGCTTGACACTTTCCTCCAGAATCCTCTCCCAGCGAGCCAGCAGCCGGTTAGCCTTTGGCGGGCGGCGAGGGTCGACGTAGCGAGTATTCAATGGGACGATCTCCATAACCCCCAGTTCGCAGGCTTTTTGAATCATCCACTCGAACCGGTCCTTCTTGATTATGGCAGCTGCCAGCACGATCTCCAGCGGCGACTCTGCGAGGGTACCAACACAATATTCGGTCTCAATCCTCCACTGGCCTGCCTTGCGACCCAGCCTGCACTCGTACCAGGCGGCCTCCTCCAGGTGCAGCCCCAGGAATGTTTCTCCCGGCGAGAGGCGTCGAACGCGCACCAGGTGGTGGATTTCGTTTTCCGACAGAGACGGACGGCCCTGGTCATCGACCTGAATCAACGCCCGGTAGGTCATTTGAATCTCCGCAGATGCAGCGACGACCAGCCCCGGTCGACAAGTTCCCGATGTCTCTGAAATCCGTACTCCGAAAAACTCTCGAGTACCCTGCTGCTGGCTTCGCACGGAAAACCCGAGACGATCAGGTCGCCACCCGTAATCCGGTCAATTTCCCCCGATAGTTTGTCCAGGATAGGCCCCGTCAAGTTCGCTACCACAAGATCCCATCTAGAGGCCATGGCCTCCACGCCTGCCTGCACCAGGTGGATGTGGAAGACCCAGTTTTTCAAGAAGTTTGAGGCAGCACAACGCGTTGCCTGCCCATCGATATCAATCGCCGTCACCTGCGCAGCCGGGTTCAACTTTGCCGCTGCCATGGCCAGAATTCCGCTACCTGTTCCAATGTCGAGGACTGTGCGAGATCCAAGGGCGGCTTTCTCAAGGTTTCTGAGTGCCAGGCGGGTCGATTCATGGGTGCCTGTACCGAAGGCCCGTCCCGGTTCCATGAGAATACTCACTGGAGAGTCGGGAGGGGGTTCCACCCAGCCTGGATGGATGTAGAAAGTCTGTCCGATGGAGAACCCGCGAAAATGGCGGCGCACTTCCTGAAGCCATTGACCGGGGTCAATCCTTATCTTTGAGAGATGGAAGCCGGATGCCAGTTTGCGCTGGACCATAGCAGTTGAGAAGCTCTTCCGGAATTCTGCAATGGATCTGTCAGCAGGAAAGAATGCGGAGAGATGTGTGCCCCCGGCCTCCGTATCTTCCTGGATGCCACATGTTTCGAAGTCCGTCAACAGAGCAATGAGCAACTCATACTCGTCCGGATGTGCATGCAGGTCCAGCTGGATCCACATCTGGCTGTCCACGAATCAACCGAATATCTCTTTGACCTTTTCAAAAAGCCCCCAGCCTTCATCGACTTCATCGCCTGAGACCTCGGCAAGCCTCTTGAAAAGCTCTCTCTGTTCCTGGCTAAGTCGGGAGGGCGTGACAAGTCGCACGGTAACATACTGATCGCCCTTTCCCCGCCCGTTGAGACTTGCGATGCCGTGTTGCTTGAGGCGCAAGACGGTGCCGCTGTGAGTCCCCTCGGGAATCTTGATGGTCTCCCTGCCTGAGAGAGTGGGGACTTCGATCTCGGCTCCCAATGCAGCCTGACTGAAGGTCAGTGGCATCTCACAGTAAATGTTCTGGTTTTGCCGCTTGAAAAAGGGGTGGTCCTTGACAACTGTAACGACAAAGAGGTCACCCGGGGGACCGCCCTGCGAACCGGGCTCGCCTTCTCCGGCGACTCTAAGCTGCATGCCATCATCCACACCAGGTGGAATCGCGATCTCGAGGACCTTCTCTCTTCGAATCCGACCCTGGCCCTTACAGGATGTACAGGCAGTCCGGATGATCTGACCTCGACCCTGGCAGGAACTGCACGTTCGTGTGATTGAGAAGAAACCCTGCTGGAATCGAGTCTGTCCCTTACCCCCGCACTGAGTACACGTAACCAAACCACCACTGGGTTTGGCACCGGTACCTTCGCAGGTTAAGCAGTCTTCGGGCCGAGGGATCTTGATCCTGGTCTTGACACCAAAAGCCGCTTTTTCAAAGTCAAGCTCCAGGTCGTACCTGAGATCGGCCCCCGCCCGCGCGCGGCCCTCGCTCGATCTCCCGCCAAAAAGATCCCCAAATCCGAAGAAATCACCTAGGATGTCACCAAAATCGGAGAAGACCTCGGGATCAAATCCAGCTGGGGCGGAACCCACTCCAGCGTGTCCGAAGCGGTCGTATTTTGCCCGCTGATTCTCGTCGCTGAGAACGCTGTAGGCCTCTGCGGCTTCTTTGAACTTTTCCTCTGCCCGTCGATTGTCGGGATTACGATCAGGGTGATATTGAACGGCGGCCTGACGGTAGGCTTTTTTGATCTCCGAAAGGGCGGCCTTTCGAGGCACCCCGAGAACTTCGTAATAGTCTCGCTTCGACACTTCCACTCCGGTATTCGTTCTTCTGAAAAGCTATAAGATTCAGATCAGCTGCTGGCAAGGGGATCGGGGGAAACACAGGGAAGGCCGCTCACTCCTCCTTCGCCGGGTCTGCCGAGGCTACCTTCACTTGAGCGGGACGAAGCAGGCGGCCTTTCATAGTATATCCTTTCCGAAATAGCTCCATGACCTCGCCTTCCGCATGACTATCAGTTTGCTCGACCGCCAGTGCCTCATGAACAGTCGGGTCAAAGGAGTGACCAACTCCAGGCACCTCCGAGACCTCAAAGCGGGTCAGCACTCCCTTCAGTTCTTTCACAAGAAGTTGGATCCCGTCGCGGTAGACTTGTAAATCGCCTGACTGTGTCTGGGCTTCCAGTAAGTCAATCCCTTTTTCAGAGGAATCGATAACTGGCAGGATGGTCTGCAGAACCGAGGCACGCACCGAATCCACCACCTCTATTCTTTCCCTGGCAACCCGCTTTCGAAAATTCTGGATCTCTGCCTCTTTGCGCAGCCAACGGTCACGGAGGTCGTCCCTTTCCTTACGCAGGAACTCCCGTGATTCTTCGGCAGACTGGGAATTCTCGACCTTGTCGGGAACGGTATCTGCAGGATCGAAGTCGGTCAGGTCTTCAGTAGCCTTCTCTTCGCTCAATCCGAGGTGGCCTCCTGGCTCCCAGCAGAACCCATCACCTGACAGCACAATCTGGCGACGCAGTCAACCACGCTGATGGCTTTCTCATACTCCATCCTGCGGGGCCCGAGCACACCCAGAGTCCCCCGACCTTGCCCCCAGCTGTAGGAAGAGGAAACGAGGCTGAAATCGCGGCCACCGGGGAAATGATCCTCCAGACCGATCGTGACATGGGTCCCATCTTCATCGCCAATGCAGGCATTCACAATTCTGACAAGACGGTTTTTCCGCTCAAAAGCGCTGAAGAGCATGGTCAACTGGTCGAGATCGCGCTCTCCCATCGCACCGATCATGGTGGTCGTTCCGCCCAGGTAGACGTCAAACTCACCGGACCCCTCTCGCATGAGACCGGCCGATCCAAGGACGATTATACTTTTCAGCAGACTATCGTACCTTGCCTTGTCTTCGGACATGAGTTGAATCAGATTCGCCCGAATTTGGGCCAGAGTTTCACCCGCGTAGTTCCCTGTCAGGTACTTTCCTGCGGCATCCAACTCGCGCTGGCTGAACGTATCCTCGACTCGGAGCAACCGGTTTTGTACCAGGCCGCTCTGAGAAACCAGGATAGCGAGAACCCGGTGGGGTGACAGTTTCAGGAACTCTATCTGCCGAATGGGGGCGCCCGACAGGGGAGGAGCCACCATGAATCCCACCTGATCGGACAAATTGGCCAGGATCTGCGAAACTTGATTCATCAGATGCCCTGGATCCGTTTCTGTTTCAAGGACACTCCGGATCCAATTCACGTTAAGACCCGACACTTCCGTGAGGCGGATCAGAGAATTGACATAAAGAGAATATCCCTTTTCAGTGGGAACGCGGCCGGCCGACGTGTGCGGTTGAGACACGAAACCTGCTCTTTCCAGCTCGGCGACAACAGTACGAATCGAGGCGGGACTTATGCCTTCACGGTTGAAGACCGCCAGACGTCTCGAACCTACCGGTTTGCCGGTGCGGATATACTCTCGCACCAGGTCTCTGAGGATCTCATTTTTCCGACGTGACAGGGTCTCTTCGTTCATGAAGGTTGGGTTTCTTATAGCACAGGGCTCTGGCGAGGCGCAATTTGCCCCGTCACTCGAGAAAGAACCGGGGAAAACGTATCTTACAGGGAAATTTCGAGTGCGCTTTTGTTCGCAAACGTCATCGTATTTTTAGAGAGAATCGCGTACTATATAGCTCCTACTCCAATGAACCTTGCAGCACATCAGTTGCCCGGGGGTTCGGTCTTCGTCGGATTCCTTTTGACTCTTGTCGCTTCGGAGCTTGCAATCATGGCTCTGCATGCGCAATCCGATTTCCCATCTTCCGCTCCGGCGAGGCTCCTCGAATCCATTCAAGAAGTGCTGCGCGAAACGGATACACCGGGCGCTGGTCTCGCTCTCGTGAGCCGCGAGCGCCTGGAGTGGGCTGGTGGAGTGGGCTATGCTGATGTGGAAGCCGGACGTGTTGTAACGGGTACAACCCTTTTCCGAATCGGGTCGATTTCGAACATCTTCGTAGCCCTTTCCGTTCTCAGGCTGCAGGAGAGAGGGCACCTCGAGCTGGGAGATTTTGTGAGCTCCCTGGCGCCTGGCCTCGAAGTCCAAAACCCCTGGACCCAAAGCCACCCTTTGACACTGGCTCACCTTCTCGAGCACACAGGAGGTCTTGCTGACTTGCAGGCGCACGAGTGTGCTCACAACGCCCCCAGCCCGATTTCGCTCCGCGAAGGACTGGCTCTCCGTCCTGTGCACCTCTGTCGATGGCCGCCGGGGAAGCTCTTTTCCTACTCCGACGCCGGTCCGGCCATGGCTGCTCTAGTCGTAGAGCAAATCACGGGCCAGCCCTTTGAGTCATACGTACAGGAAGAACTGTTTGCTCCTCTGGGAATGGAGACGTCTACTTTCTACCCGAATGAGAGCCTGGCCAGAGGCTATGTGAAGGGCAGGGTGGCTGACTACCAGCACCTTGGCCTCCGCGCTTCCGGGGGGGTCAATTCTTCGCCCGGTGAGATGGCTGCGCTGCTGCTCTTGTTCCTGAATCGGGGTCGGTACGGGCAGCGACAGGTTCTCACACCCGAATCCATCTACCGAATGGAGACGCCATCCACCAGCCTGGCCGCCAGGAACGGCATAAGAACGGGATACGGTCTTTGTCTGAATACGACGATTCTAGACGGCTTTCTGGTTCGTGGACACTCCGGGAGCATAAGGGGATACCGGTCTCACTTCGAGTATCTTCCACGGTGCGGAAAGGGATTTGTCCTGTTCATCAATTCAACCAGCACAGCGGCTCTTTCCCGATCAGCCCGGATCATCCGCCAGCACCTGCTGAAAGATCTTCCACAGTCCCAACCACCTCGCTCCGAAATCCCGGCCTGGCGAATAGCCGGCCTGGCTGGATACTATCGACCCATCTCCCCACGCCGGGAACTGAATCGTTTCCTGGGCAATCTCCTGGGCGTGATCCGGCTGGATTTGGAAGGGAACCAGTTGCGGGTCGCTGGCAAAAATCCCAACCAGATTCTCATCCCGCTTACAGATCGCCGGTTTCGGGGGCCGGATGATCCCATCCCCAGCGCTGTCTTCGTGAAGGACCAGGGAAGAATGATCCTCCAGGGTACCGGACGAATTATCGAGGGCAGCTATCTCGCGGTTCCCTCATGGCGGTTGTGGTCGGAGAGAGCTGCGGCCGTGACAGCTTGCGTCCTCATGCTCTCCGGTCTGGCTTTCGCCTTCTCCTGGGTCCCTCTCCGGTTGATGGTGCGGCTCCGGGAGCGGAAATGGATTGGGCTGGGTCTGCTGCCCGCTCTGGCCTCAGCGACGATGCTTCTGGGCACAGCTGTTGTTGCGGCAGCATTACACGATCCTGTTCAGCGACTCGGCAACCTGACCTTCTGGTCTTTTTCGATTTTCGCTCTGGGTAGTCTCTTTGCGGCTTTCGCTATCCTGGGTATGTTTCAGTCGGTCAGAGGCCTAACCTGGACAAAAACCCGTCTGGAAGTCCGAATTCTGGCCCTGGCTTCTTCATGTGGCAGCCTTGGAATCGCAGTCTACCTCTGGAGTCACGGAATCGTGGGGCTGCGAACCTGGGTCTACTGACCATTCCACGTGTCACCTTCGAGGCTGATCGGGATGGAGCCATATCGGAGAAAGTTGCGTCGAAATTGGCACTGGTCGCTTTCCATCATCTTTTTTCTTGAAACAGCAGTTCATGCCGTGTTTCTGCAACAAAACAGCGACTCAAGGTGCCCGGGCTTTGCTTAGCCAATTGTCTCCCTCGCTGCAGAGTTCCCTTCGGGCCAGGTTCCTCATCGCGTCTGTAATCAAGTCAGAAATCCGGTGATAGGTCCCGCTGATATCACCTACAGGAAACAGTTGCGTGTCATTGGAAACGTCGGCATAGGTAAGTTCTTGATCGTGCACGACTCCACGACCTCCGGTCAACCTCCTGACCCACTGGATTCCGTTTCTTGCACAGTACGACAAATCAGCCACCTGCTCCAGATCCTGGTTGCATCGCACCCAAACGGTTGGGTCTGACCAGTGCTAAAAACTAACTACCGTGATGGAGATCCGGGAAGCTTCCGCGCGTTCCAGAAGAGTCCGATCCCTGTACATGTTTGCTGCGCCGGAGGCAGCGGGATCGAGGCATACACACTGGCAGGTGGTGTGTCTCGACAGCTCTCCGGACCTCTGAGGTGCAACACTCGCCAGAGTTTCCCTTGGGAGGGGCGATTTTGTAGTCTTCAGGCTGCCTGTTGCTAGATGCAGCTCAAAGGCTAAGGGTTGAAAGTTGGCGGTGAGTCATGTCGAAACTGTCTGAATGGGTAAATGGTGATCCCACAACCTGACATGAACCCCCGGACCGCGGAACCAGTACAGGCACGAGCGGCTCCACAAATGCGGAATCCAGTCAAGGCTTCACGAACGAAGAATATCGGATTCCCTTCTCGCGATCCGCCGAATAGACGACGCGCAGTACGACGCCGGCTCCGGATTCGAGATTGAGGATTTTGTCCCTGAACTCTGGCCCCGAAGTCACGGGCTCACCGTTGACGTGAGTAACAATCTCTCCCTGTCTCAGAGCAGCGTCATCGGCCAGACTGGTCGGAGTTACCTCGAGAATGAGAATTCCCTTTTCGTCCTCAATCCCGAGCCGTTCCAGATCACGCTCCGTTGCTGACCTGACTTCCAGGCCGATCTCCTTTTTCCTATCCCGCTCAACCTTCTCATCCAGAGAGATCCCCTTAGTCTGAGCCTCCAGCTCCTGTTCCAGAGTTCTTTCCTCAAGTACCACGGTCACCTCGAGAACCTGTCCCTTGCGAACCGCCACAATCGGGACTTCTTCGTTGGGAGGCGTGTTGGCGATCGCAGCGCGCAGGTCCCAGGAAGTCTGCACCTCACGACCGTCCACTTTGACGATGACGTCTTCGGCTTGCAGTCCTGCCTGGTCGGCCGGGCCGGATTCAATCACTTCGGTTACGAGTATTCCATCGCCGTCGGTGACACCTTCAGGGTCATTTCCCATAACACCGAAAAAATCGGCCATTTCAGGAGTCAAGGATCCGACATTCATCTTGATTCCCATGAAGCCTCGCTCGATTTTTCCCTTGGTGACCAGCTGATTGTAGGAGTTGATAAAAACGGTCGAGGGAATAGCGAAACCAACTCCCAGAGATCCACCGGTCTGGGTTGTGATGAAAGCGTTCAGACCAACCACTTCGCCTCGAGTATTGACCAGCGGCCCCCCGCTGTTCCCAGGGTTTATGGCAGCATCCGTCTGGATGTAATCACCGAATATCTCGGTCAGGCCCACTCGGCCCGTTGCTGACACAATCCCGGCAGTGACGGTTTTTGACAAGCCAAAGGGACTCCCAAGGGCCAGGACCCAGTCTCCAACCTTCACCGTATCCGAGTCCCCAATCTTGGCAAAGGGAATGGGCTCATTAGCATCTATCTTGAGCACCGCAAGGTCCGACTGCCGGTCTATTCCGATGACCTCGGCCGAGTACTTAGAATTGTTGGCAAGTGTCACCGTGATCTTATCTGCCTGCTGCACCACGTGGTTGTTGGTCAAGATATAGCCTGCACTGTCGACGATAACACCCGATCCAACACCCAATCGCTTGCGCTCACGCGGCCGCTCTTGCTGGTCGAAAAAGCGGTCAAAGAGCTCTGGACCGAAAAAATTTCGGAAGGCGTCCGGGGGCATATTCGCCCCAAGCTCGACAAGTCCTTGAGTCCGGATATTCACGACGGCGGGTCCAACCGTCTCGACCAAACGGGCAAAACCTTCACGAAGAGGAGCTTCACGATCCAATACAAGAGGGGTGCCCCCTCCTTTACGCGTCAGCTTTGAAACCTGCCCCTCGGAGGGATTGGCTCCAACCCCGTTCAAAACAATCGAGCCAATCACTACTCCCAGCGCCAGCGTGACCAGCAGGGCCAGAAAAGAAACCTTTGGCCCGGTCTTAAAAAAGCGCTTCGTTTCCCCCATCAATTCTTTCTCCTTCTAGAGCTAAGCCAACCCTGTCGGCAGGGCAATCTGTTTCTGGTTAACCTGCTCTTTTTAGACGCGATCTTACAGTATTTGGTTTGATTTTCTGATTCTAGCACGCTGGTTCTGTTCAGCCTCTAGCCGGACAGAATCATTCGAGCGGGCTGGTGGTGCAGCCGGAGGGGAAGGTTACAATCTGTTTCCGACCTTTCCCCGGTTTCCGCCAGGGTCACGGATTTACCCTCAACCCGTACCCATACGCCCGTCAGCCGAAATAAAACGCTAATTCGCCACAAAGTTCACGATCCGGCCCGGAACAAAGATCTCTCTTTGGATCGTCTTTCCCAGCAGGTGGCGGCCCACGCTCTGCAGTGCCCTGGCCTGTTGAAGGATCGCTTCCTTTTCAGCCGAGAGGGGAACGCTTAGCGTTCCCCTCAACCTGCCGTTCACCTGGACTGAAATCGTGATGTGCTCCTCCCGAACCAGCTCAGGATCATACGTGGGCCACGACTCATAAGCCAGCGTCTCGCTGTGCCCGAGGCGGCTCCAAAGCTCTTCGCTCACATGCGGGGCGAAAGGGCTGATTAGAAGTAAGAAAGCTTCCAGGGAACGCCTTTCGATGGCCGGCTCTTTGTAGGCAGCGTTGAGTAGTTCCATCATTGCAGAGATCGCCGTATTGAACTGCAGCGTTTCAATATCCTCCGTCACCTTCTGTATGGTCTTATGCATCTTCCGCTCGAAGTCCTGCGACTGCTCGTGCGACTGGACTCGAAGACTGATGCCGCCGTCGGGATCAACAACCAATCTCCAGAATCTGGAAAGGAATCGATAGACTCCGGCAATACCTTTCGTTTGCCAGGGCTTGGTGGCTTCCAGCGGG
>CAZMGM010000004.1:66008-119174 GCA_964565865.1 uncultured Acidobacteriota bacterium
CATCTCATAAAGCCGAAAGGAATCTGCGCCCCAGGCTCCGATGACGTCATCGGGATTCACGACGTTGCCCCGGCTCTTGGACATGCGCTCGCCATTTTCACCCAGGATCATGCCCTGGTTAACGATCTTTTTGAAGGGCTCGCTGGTCGATACATAACCCAGATCGTGGAGCACCTTGTGCCAAAAGCGGGCATAGAGTAGATGCAAGACGGCGTGTTCCGCACCACCGATATAAAGATCAACCGGCATCCAGTAGGCTTCCTTCTGTGGATCCCAGGGTTCTTCATCATTGTGGGGATCGACGAAACGCGTAAAATACCAGCACGATCCGGCCCACTGCGGCATGGTATTGGTCTCCCGCCGGTAGTGGATGCCGTCCCTTTCGAAATGGACCCATCGCTCAGCTCTAGAGAGCGGAGGTTCGCCAGTGTCCGAGGGCTTGAAATCCGCCAGTTCAGGGAGCACGACCGGAAGATCCTCTTTGGGCAGGGCCAATACGCCGCCCTGCTCGTCGTGGGCCAGCGGGAAGGGTTCACCCCAGTAACGCTGCCGTGAAAAAAGCCAGTCTCGGAGCTTGTAGTTAACTGCGCCCTCCCCCTTGCCTTCGCTCTCGAGCCACTCAATCATGGCTTGGATGGCACTGTCCTTAGTCAGCCCATCGAGAAATCCTGAGTTGACGAGAGTCCCTTCTCCCGGGTGTGCCGCCTGGCAGATGTCTTCTTCTTCGCCACCCGTGAGAACCCGGCGGATGGGAAGGCCCCTCTGCAATGCGAACTCGTGGTCCCGCTCGTCATGACCGGGGACGGCCATGATGGCGCCATGACCATAAGTAAAAAACACGTAGTCGGCGATGAAAACCGGTATTTCCTGATCATTGGCGGGGTTGATGGCACGGGCTCCGGTGTCCACGCCGGTCTTTTCCCTTGTCACGACGCTCCGCTCACGATCGGTCTTCCGCAGGCTCGACTCAACATACTCCGAGACCTCCTGTCTTCGGGACGAATGAGTGATGTGTTCTACTAGCTCGTGCTCCGGAGCCAGAACACAAAAGGTAGCTCCAAAAAGCGTATCCGGTCTGGTCGTGTAGATTCGAAAACTCAGGTTTCCCCCGCTGATCTTGAAGTCGATCGTGGCACCATGGCTTTTCCCGATCCAGTTGCGTTGCATGTCCTTGAGGCTCTCGGGCCAGTCCAGGTCGTTCAGATCTTCCAGGAGACGCTCTGCATACTCCGTGATCTTCAGAACCCACTGCCGCATTGGCCTCTTGATCACCGGGTGGCCGCCTCTCTCCGACCTTCCGTCGATCACCTCCTCGTTAGCCAGCACCGTGCCCAGCTCCGAACACCAGTTGACCGGCTCTTCTGACTGGTAGGCGAGGCCCTTTTCGTAAAGCTTGAGAAAGATCCACTGCGTCCACCGGTAATAGCGCTCATCAGTCGTGTCGATCTCACGATCCCAATCATAAGAGAAGCCAAGAAGCTTCAGTTGTTTGCGAAAGGAATCAATGTTGCGTGCAGTGGTTTCCCGGGGATGAGTTCCGGTTTCAATCGCGTACTGCTCGGCAGGAAGCCCGAATGCGTCCCAACCCATAGGGTGAAGAACGTTAAAGCCCCTCATCCTCTTATAGCGGGAAACGATGTCGGTGGCCGTATACCCTTCTGGATGGCCCACGTGTAGACCCTGGCCGGAGGGATAAGGAAACATGTCCAGACAGTAATACTTGGGCAGGCTCGGGTCGTATTTTGATGCAAACGTTTTGTTTTTCTGCCAGTAATCCTGCCACTTTCTCTCAATGGTTCTGAAGTCGTATCTGGAGGATTCGGTTTTCCCGGTCATGGTTTTCCCAAAAAGACTCTAACGACAACTTACCAGGGCCCCGGTTGAATTCCCATCGTCCCCGACTTCACCCGGCCTAGCCAGAAGCGCTAATCTTGATGAAATAAGGATGCAGTTCGGGGAATTGAGTTGCTAGCAGCCCACGGTCTGCTACTACCCGGGGGGCCAGGTGAGAGAACGCCCTCCCAGCAAATGAAAATGCAGGTGATCGACTGACTGACCTCCGTTTCTGCCAGTATTGACGACGACCCGATAGCCTTCTTTATCCAGTCCCTGGCTGCGCGCGACTTGAGCCACTTTGAGCAACAGGTGTCCGAGTAGCCTCTTGTCGTCCGGTTCCGTATCTGCCAGGTTCGCAATCTCCTTCTTGGGGATGACCAGAATGTGGACCGGCGCCTGTGGATTAACATCACGGAAGGCGAGGCAGTCTGCATCGTCGTGAACGACCTCGGCTGGAATCTCACCGTTGAGGATCTTCTTGAAAATCGTCATGCCTGCTATCCTGCCGGAATTCTTGCGAAAAAGGAAAGGGCTTTTCCAGATCGGAGAATGGAAACAGCCTGTAATGCTCCCCTCCGGCTGCTCTCGCAGCCGGATCTGGCGGCCTCGCCAGTCGAGCCAAGGTTGGAAGTTGAAGGTTGAAAGGGTGTGGAAGGGGGATCTTGATGAGGTACAAGGCGCAACAAAGACATCAGAGCGGTGGCCGCGCGACTTTCACCACGGACTGCTAAACTCAATCTCTCCTGGCCATCTGCAGGAATGCCGATCCAAAAGGCGCGACTTGCCGCGGCCCTGTGAAATTCGAGACACGACATTATGAAGGCCAAGAACGACTATCGTTCGACTCTGCAACTACCTACGACGAGCTTCCCAATGCGGGGCAGCCTGTTGCAACTGGAGCCCAGACTCCAGCTGCGCTGGGAGAAAATGGATTTGTATCGCCAGATTCTTGACACGGAACGTTCCCTTGGGAGCTACGTCCTCCACGACGGTCCTCCCTATGCAAACGGGCCCATTCATATGGGTCATCTCCTGAACAAGACCCTTAAGGACCTGGTAGTTCGCAGCCGGCTCATGGCGGGCTACGACGCAACGTTTGTCCCTGGATGGGACTGTCACGGTCTCCCCATCGAACACAAGGTTCTCAAAGAACTTGGCCCGCGTAGCAAAGAGCTTTCAACTCCTGCCATTCGTAAGCGCTGTCACGACTATGCGACCCGATATGTCACGATTCAGGCGGAACAACTCGAGCGGCTGGGAACCATGGCCACCTACGAGTCACCCTACCTGACCATGCAGCCCGAATACGAAGGAGCGGTCCTGGAGGTGTTCGCCCGGCTGGCTGAGAAAGGGCTAGTCTACAGAGACCTGAAACCCGTTCACTGGTCGATCGAGAACCGGACCGCCCTGGCTGATGCTGAATTGGAGTATTACGATCGGACAGACTCCAGCATTTACGTATTGTTTCTCCTAGATGAAAAGGTCAATCTCCCAGGGTCGCTCCACGCCCCCCCTGAAAAGGACATCTGGCTGATGATCTGGACCACGACCCCGTGGACTCTTCCTGCCAATGAAGCTGTTGCGGTAGCTCCCGCAGCTGAATATTCGCTGGTTCGTTTTACCAAAGAAGGAACCGTCCGGCTCGCCATCGTGGCTAGAGACCTGGTTCCGAAGGTGTTTTCTGAGATCTCGGGAATAAAAGTTCTTGGTAACTGCTACGGGAGCAAACTGGTGGACTCTGGAATCCGCTATGAACATCCATTTCAGGAGAAACAGGCCCCGGTCGTGGGAGTCGACTACGTCACTCTCGAAGACGGAACAGGTCTGGTGCATACTGCCCCGGGACACGGGCCTGATGATTATTTGACCGGGATGAAGGAGGAGCTGGACATCTATTGTCCGGTTCTGGAGGACGGGACGTTTGACACCACGGTACCCGACTGGCTCCACGGCTTGAGTGTCTGGAAAGCGAACCCGGTGATCATTGATTACCTCAGGGAGGCGGGAGTTCTTTTTCACCAGGAAGACTATCGGCACAGTTACCCTCACGATTGGCGAAGTAAAACGCCGACCATATTCCGGGCCACCGAACAGTGGTTCGTAAGCGTCGACCGACCCTTCGGAGAGGACCGGCAGTCACTCCGGGAGAAAGCTCTGCAGGCTGCCAGAAAAACCATAGATTTTGTCCACGACTGGGGCCGCAATCGACTGACTGGAATGCTGGAATCACGTCCTGACTGGTGCATCAGTAGACAGCGTGCCTGGGGCCTGCCGATCCCTGCTTTCTTTACATCCCAGGGAGAGCTGGTTCTGACTCCCGACTCGATTCGGGCAGTCGCGAGACGCTTCTCCGAGGCTGGGTCAGATGTCTGGTTTTGTGAAACTCCTGCGCAATTATTGAAGGGGTATGAGCCGGCTGCAGATCCGAACCTGCCAGAGCCCTTGAAAAAATCGGGCAGGGACGCCATCTCCGGATTCCAGAAGAGCAAGGATATTTTCGATGTCTGGTTCGAGTCCGGTTCTTCCTGGAATGCGGTTCTCCTCCAGCGCCAGCTTGGTTATCCGGCCGATCTATACCTGGAAGGTTCGGACCAGCATCGCGGCTGGTTTCAACTTTCCATGCTACCGGCGCTCGGGGCAACTGGGAAGAACCCGTTCCTGGCGCTATTAACTCACGGGTTCATGGTCGACGCGGCAGGCCGAAAAATGAGCAAGTCCCTGGGGAATGCAATCGATGTAGCCGACATCCTGAAGCAGCACGGAGCCGATATCTGCCGCTGGTGGGTGAGTTCCCTGAACTACACGAACGACATTAAGGTGGACTGGGAATTCTTTCGAGTTGCCAGCGAAGAATATCGGAAGATCCGGAACACAATCCGGTTCCTTCTCGGCAACCTGAGCGATTTCCGGCCGGCGCTTTCTGCTCCGCTCACCGACCAGGATCGATACTCGATCGATTCCTGGGCCATGCAGGAACTTTCGGCATTCGTAACGGAGATTCGTGAAGGCTACGACTCCTACCGTTTCAAGGCGGTTTCGGATGCGATTTTCCACTTCTGTAACCAGACCCTGAGTTCTGTTTATCTGGCTGCGGTAAAGGACCGGCTTTATTGCGATCCCCGGAATGGGCCTCGAAGACGCCGTGCGCAAACAGTAATGTACAGGATTGCCGACGCCCTGATTCGCTCTGTAGCTCCCATACTCGTGTATACCGCTGAGGAGGCCTGGCTTCACCTTCAAGGCTTGTCTGAAGAGTCCGAAGAGTCCGTTCATCTACATCTGCTGCCGGAGACATTTGACTTCGCAGCGGATCGGGGCTGGACAGAGGCCATGGCTCTGCGCGCCGATGCGTTGAAAGACCTGGAGAAAGCCAAGGATCCTGGAAGCGGCGGCCTTAAGAACCCGCTGGACGCCGCAATCACAGCCCGGGTGTCGGAAGAACAGCTCGAGACTCTGCGACCTCTGGAACCCGAAATGGCCGATCTGTGCGGGGTAAGCCGTTTCACACTCCAGGCCGCATCGGCTAACAGCATCGGGATCCGGGACATCCGGGATGAACCCCGCTGTGAGCGCTCCTGGAAACGGGACGGAACGGTTAGGGAAAGATCCGACGGGGGCTGGCTTTCCGACCGGGACGCTCAGGTCCTGGGCCTTATTTCCAGTTGAGGATTGTGGGTGCATGAAACGCTGAACCTGGAAGGCACGAGCGACAGCGCGTACTAGAACCGAAACCCTCCAGCGTCACTGCCAAACCTGACTTAGATGACGACCAGCCGGGCGTAACTCTGCAGGAGCTTCTTGATCCCAATCCCCGGAAACCGGACCGTCACCTTCAGATCCTGTCCAGTGTTCTCCACCTGGAGAACTCGCCCACGACCGTAGCGGTTGTGCTGAACCAGCATTCCCGAAGTCAGCTTGCGGACTACTTTGGCGTTAGACCTCTTCGTGTGCAGGAATTCATTGACGGCAGCCGGTGAGTTGTAAGTCTTCCCCTGATAAGCCTTGTGAGTTCCAGTTCCAGCGCGTCCAAAGACGGTACTGTCTGCAAGATCAGCCGCTAGATGAAAGGATCCCATTTCGAGTTCTACCAGACGCTCGGGTATCTCGGCCAGAAAGCGGCTGGGCTGATTGAAGCCCTGTGACTCCTGTCCGAAAAAGCGTCTGGTTCGAGAATAACTCAGATGTAGTTTTTGCCGGGCTCGGGTCATGCCCACGTAGCAGAGTCTCCTCTCCTCCTCAAGCTCTTCCTGGGTAGTACTGCGGCTGTGGGGGAAAAGACCTTCTTCACAGCCCATCAGAAACACATAGTCAAACTCCAACCCCTTGGCGTTATGGAGCGTCATCAATGTTACCGGTGAAGATGAGTCATACTCGTCTGTCTCCGAGTAGAGCGACGCGTTGTCCAGGAAGGCCTGGGTTCCTTCAGCTGTCTGATAGAAATCCCGGGCCACGTTGAGCAATTCGTTCAGGTTGAGAAGGCGGCTGCTGGACTCTTCCGTACCGATTTTCTCCAGGTACTGCTTGTAACCAACCCGCTCGAGAATCCTGCCGAGGCAGATATGAAGAGGAGAGGAAAGCTCCCCCTGGCAGTCCTGAATTAGCCGCTGAAAAGCCCCGACCGCTATGTGTGCACGACCGGGAAAGGAACCTTCGTCGAGGCCTTTTTGAATTGCCCTCCACAGATGGATCCCTTCCTGGTCGGCGATTCGCTGGAGGCGACCCAGTGTGACCTTTCCGATTCCCCGGGATGGTTCGTTAATGATCCGTAGAAGCGCGATATCGTCTTCGAGGCTACACGTCAGCCGCAGGTACGCCAGTGCATCCTTGACCTCTTTCCGGTTATAGAAGCTTTCTCCACCCACTAGGCGATAGGGTATGTAAAGACGTCTGAACTCTTCTTCGAGGACTCTGGACTGAAAGTTAGTCCGATAAAGGACACCGATTTTACCTCCCCTGTCCTTGACAAGATGGAACACCTGTCTGGCCGCGAATCGGGCTTCAGTCCGAGCATCTCCGGCTATGAAGAGAGAAACTGACTCGCCGCCCTGTAATTCCGTCCACAGTTTCTTTGGACGGCGGTTGGCATTATGGGAAATAACTGAGTCGGCAGCGTCCAGGATCACTTGAGTGGAACGATAATTCTGCTCAAGTGTGATGATTCGTGCTCCTGGGAAATCCTTTTCAAAACGTAAGATGTTGGAAATATCAGCACCTCGGAAACTGTAGATCGATTGATCTTCGTCACCAACCGCAGTCACATTCTGGTGTTCCTGCACCAGGACTCGTAGAAGGTCATTCTGCGGCGCATTCGTGTCCTGATATTCGTCAACCAGAACATACCGGAACCTGTTGGAATAGCGTCTTCCCAGCTCCGTGTCTCTTACCAGGAGCCGGACGGCGTTGAGGATCAGATCGTCAAAATCCATGGCGTTCGATGAACGCAAAGCATCCTGATAGGCCTCAAAAATCTCGGCAATCATCTCATTGTTGGGAGTTTCCGGGTTCCCGACCTGAAACTCGGAAGAGGATTGCCCTTTGTTCTTGGCTCGACTCACGACTGCCTGCACCAGTCGTATAGGCAGCTGCTCGCTGTCCACGCCAAGGGTCTGGTACACGCGTCGATAGACCCGACGTTGATCTTCGACGTCGCAAATCGAATAGTTATTGCCAAAACCAAGGATCTTTGCGTGGCGTCGCAGGAGTTGAGCTGAAAAGGAATGAAAGGTCGAGACAAGTGGCGTCACAGGAACTTCTCCGACCAGTTTCTCCACCCTTTCCTTCATCTCATCCGCAGCTTTGTTGGTGAAGGTCACCGCCAGAATGCTATCCGGCCGCACACCATGCTGGTGGATCAGGAAAGCCACCTTGTGAGTAATCGTTCGGGTCTTTCCGCTTCCGGCTCCGGCCACAATCAGGAGAGGCCCTTCACATTGCTTGACCGCTTCCTGCTGCGGTCCGTTCAATTGCTGGAAAAACTCTTTCCCCGTCACCATAACTGAGTCGTCTTAAGGCTCAGAAATCCCTTCTGATGCCACGCCAATCGCCACCACAGGCTCCTAGCAGCTAGGCTATCATGCGCCCCCAACAGCATCAGGTCTTCGACATCACTCTTTTCAGGGTGTTCATTGTCTGGGTACAAAGCTAAGTGCTGCATACGCCATCCTTGCGTAAAGGCGCAAAGAGGAGCAGAAGATTTCTCCCGGGGTGTAGGCTCGGGACACAAGAGGTTACGGGGTGAAAAGGGAGAACAGAAACGCTCCCTTGGGATTCAGGAAGAACGGCCGCAGCTTCTCTTGGCCCTCACTTTGAATTCGTCGAGGCCCGCAGTCGAATCATTGTGGGTGGATCTGTAAAGGCGTGTCAAATAGGCGTCGCTGGCTCCCGCATGGGGCGAACCCTTCTGGCCTGAACCGCAGGCGAAAGCCTCCATGGCGGGCTGGAGCCGGTTTTCCTTCCAGTTCGACATCCCGATGTAGTAGTGAGACTCACCTCGCAGGTTCCTGTCCCTGGAGTGCCGGATAACTCTCTGATAGTGGACCACTGCACTGGCCCAGCTCTGACCCTCATACGCATTCCGACCCAGTAGCAGGTAGGAAATAGCTTTCTGGCTTCTGAGCCACTTGTTCCATTCAGACTGCGAGATATTGGGATTGGGTTCCATTTTGGACAGAGAGTCCAGTGTTTTCCTGGCGTAGCGCGCTGCCTGACGCCAGTCTTCTCGCCTGGCAGCGTTGGACCGAAATTCCTCCACAAAGGCAAAACTCTGGCTGGGTTCGAGATCGTTGATCGCCTTGAGAGCCCACACCTTGTATTTCTGCTGGTTCCCGCTCTTCTTGTAAGCATCGCTCAAAATCTGAATGAAATCCTGAGAGTTCGTCTTCGAATAGGCCAGTTCCCCATATTTCGCAGCTTTCTCGTACTGGCCGGAATTGTAGGCTGAATAGCATAACTGTGTGATCAGGTTGATCTGGTCCGGCCGGTACTTGAGCATAGCTTCTCCGGCGGTCACGACCTTCTCGTGCTGGCCGGCCTGAATCTGTTCCTGGAGGGCCCGGCCGTACTCCGCGATCCCGTACTCTACGAGTGAAAGCTTCGGGTGAGCTTCAATAAACTTGAGTACACACTTCTGTTTGGCTGCTGGATCGGTCAGATTAGTGCACTCGCTGTACGCATCGTATTCTTCGCGCGTATAATCGACCTCCTGGGCCAGCGCCCAGAGTGAAACCGAGGCAACCAAGCTCAGCGCAAGCACTAAGCCGACAACCTTGGTCAAATGCTTGGGAGTCATTTCTTCTCCTCAGTAGTCGCCGTCTCATGGCGGTGAAATCGGAACTGTTTAATCCGCAGGATTCTTAAAGAAAGCTAGGCGCTCCTCCATAGACCCCGACCTGACAAGGCATGGATTATAGGCATTGTCGCCTTTTCTTTCCAGTCATCTCAGACGAGTTCTGAAATAGGATAGTTGCCACAATTATGCAAGCGAGTTTCAGAAATCAACACTGCAAACCAGTTTTCCAAGTGCTTCCAGTCCGTGAAATTGACGAGGCGAACCTCACTTATGCCACTGCCCCGGACTGGCTTGTCAACCAAGCCTTACGCCACTCTATCGAAGTAGCGGGGGTCACGACGCCAATTCTGGTTCAGAAACCCACAGGGCAACCTTTCCGTGTCGTGTGCGGCTTCCAGAGACTACGGTTGGCAAGCGTGGCTGAAGCAACAATGATTCCCTGTCTGATTACGGAGCAGCAAGGTGCTCGTCAGCTTTTCGATCTTGCTCTGTTCGACAATCTAGGTACTCGGCAACTCTCTGACCTGGAAAAGGCCCGAGCCGTTACAAAACTTCGATACGAGCTGGACCTAAACGAGGAAGAAATCATCTCCAGCTATCTCCCGGCCCTGTCTCTTCGGCCGGACCGGTTTCACTTCCAGCGTTGCCTAGCTACCGCCCGGCTACCGTCGGTTATCCAGAAAAGCCTTTCCAGTGTGCCGATCGAGATAGGCCTCCGGCTGGCTCGCTGGAGACGCGAGGAGCAGGAGTTCTTCCTCGGGACGATCAAGCACTACCGTGCTAGTCGTAGCAATATGAAGAGATTCTTCGAACTTCTGGACGAACTACGTGCCCAGCTGCGCGCCCGGGGAAAAGCGACCAGCATAGCCGAAATCTGGAGCCAAAGCGGCTGCGAGTCTCTTCACCAGGAAAGTCACGAGGGGAACACGTCGGTCTTTCGCGAGATCCTGAAAGCCCTGCACTGCATCCGCTATCCCGAATTCTCGGAAATGATCTCCAGGTACGAGAACAACCTGAAGGCCCTCAACCTTCCCCGGAAGGTGCGTGTGTCGGCGCCTCCTTTTTTCGAAGGAGAGCATCTTACTTTTCAATTCTCGGTAAAGTCGCCACGACAGCTGGCTAGCGTATCGGAACAGCTGGGTGCGGCTGCCTCTGCGACAGAAATGGCCAAGCTGTTCGACTTGCTATAATCTCGAGCTTCGACAATCGACTGGAACCTCCATGAACTCGACCTATCGTCCCAACCAGGTGTTCGTTGAACGGGGGGTCACTCGTTCCATCATTACGCGGCAGGTTCTGCAGAAGCTGCCAGGGGTACCTGTACACCTGATTGATTCCGTCGGGCAACTTCGGGCCCGGGTCAAAACGTTGACCCCGACGATTGCGGTCGGTAAGAGAACACTTGTGTTGGCCCGCCATCGAGGAAGCTTCTTCAAGTACTGCCCAGGAAGCCAGACTCGTGGGGGGAAAGCCAATGTTTGCTGCAATTACTTCGTCGTCAACTTCGCCAGCAACTGTCACATGGAATGCAGCTACTGTTATCTTCAGTCCTACTTAAATTTTCCGTACATGATTATCTATGCGAACGTGGAGGATCTTTTCGCAGAGGTTGAGGAGGCCCTTTCGAGCTCCCCGAATTCTTACTTTCGAATCGGCACTGGAGAATTGGCCGACAGTTTGGCCCTGGACCCCCTTACGAACTATGCGCAGAGGCTGGTCGAATTCTTTTCCGGATTCGGGAACGCGGTTCTCGAGCTCAAAACCAAGACTGACTGTGTAGGAGGGCTGCTGGACCTGCGGCACCGGGGGAGAACGGTCGTAGCCTGGTCGATCAACACACCGTTCGTTCAACAACAGGAAGAGCACAAGACCGTGTCCATCGAAGACCGTCTGGTCGCTGCACAGAGGTGCGTGGCAGCAGGATACCGGGTGGGGTTTCACTTTGATCCTCTCATCCACTATCCGGATTGGGAGAACGACTATTATGGCCTGGTTACCGAGGTATTCGACCGGCTGCCTGCTGAATCAATCGCCTGGTTCTCGATTGGCGCCCTCCGCATGGCTCCTCAGTTGCGCGACAAAATGCGAAGTCGTTTTCCGAACAGCTTCCTTCCCCTGGGTGAACTGGTCCCCTGTGACGACGGAAAACTCCGCTACGTTAAGCGGATTCGGACGAGAATGTACTTGAGAATGCTGGAGTGGCTGCGGCAGCGCTCCTCCAGCTCAACTGGTATCTACGCCTGCATGGAAAGACCCGAAGTGTGGAGTCGTGTATTTGGGTCTAGCCCTCTTACGGATGTCGAAATCGGGGATCGGGTCACATCCGGTCTTCGCTCAGAAAGTCTTCGACCAGAGAGCTGATCTGGCAATCAAAACCGATGACTCCCCGGCTACTAGTGCCTGCATGTCTCCCCAAATAAGGGTGGGAACCTGATTGCCAGTGTGCCCATTATGACTCATCGCCTCGATGTTCCCCTGATCACTCCTTACCAAATAGAGAAAGCTCTGCAGAAGGGCCTGCTCAACCCGAACGAAGAGGAATTTGTCCAGGTTATCCAGCATCCTGGTCGCTCCCGCGAGGGTCCCACGGTGTTCGACCGGATCGGTCAGGAAGTATTCGTACAGGCAGAATGAATAATTGCGGGCCAGCTTGGAGCAGATCTTTGCGGCCTTTCTTAGCGAACACAGAGGTACAGCACAACCTCGCTCCCAAAGTAACTGGTTGGTGTAATCCATGTAGAGAGCTCGCTCCTCGTGCAGGTCCTCCAAAGTCCTGAGGGGTCCGCCGGCCGTTTCGCACATGGCCGCGGTCACCGAGATCCAGCGTGGACGATGGGTGAAAAAGTGGGGATGATAGGCATTCACAAAGCCTGTATCTATGCCCCTAGCTTGCAATCTGCGCATCAGGGACTTGCTTGTCGAGCACTTCCTTCAGTGCCTTGTTTGGAAAGACAATCAAGTGTCCTTCCAGAATCCCAGCGGCGTTGGTTCCCGTGAAAAATGTGGCCTGGTTGGTGGCACTCTTTAGGGAGTACCTCAGACACCCATTTCGGCGTCCGTCAGCAGGGCGATTCCGTTACCCCTGAACGGCCCGATTGCCTCCTCGACAAAACTCAGTACCCTGGGATCGAAGCGGGCCAACGGGTTCCGGTCGGGGTCCATGGGCCAATCCCTAGTCCGTCGATGAATACCATGGTTAGAGATGTCCCGCCGGTGCAGCGTATCATACAGTGGCGCTTACTCAGATTGGATCCGCAACTTTTCAACCTGTTTCCGAATCGGCACCTGCGAATCGGAAGCCGCTGATCTCCATTTCGGCTCGGCTGGCCCACCAGTTCTTCGGAAAGTCTTCCAGATAGAGCGTGAAACCACGTGTTTCTCCCGATAGAAGCGCAGGCGTGTACGGGCTGGGTCGGATAGGCGTCCGGAAACTTTCGAAAACCGGTTCATGGGCATTGAAGAGAATCAGGCGGACCTCTACTACGTCGAGGGGGCGGTCACTGTGATTGGTCACAGCTCCGGCAAACAGAACCATTCGGCTCCCCGTGAAATTCTTGAGCATTCGGATTCCCCGGTCCTCGAATACCAGCTGACTCGAGTAACGCTCGAAATCTGGGTCGTCGGAGCGAATAACCGCCGCCAGAGGTGGACTCGATTCTGGTGTCTCCTGAGTGAAATACAGGAGCACTGCCAGCCCAGAGATCGACACCACCACGGCCGCCACGAGGACCTTCCAGAACAGGCTCGATCTGTTTTCGCTCACCGCTTCCAACACACTTACTTCCCCGCCCTTCATTGTACGACGAGCCCGGTGAGAGGTGGCGCCAAAAGTCGAGAAGCCCTGGGTTGCGCTAACCAGTACCCTCCTCAGATGTTGAAATGCCCGATGCCTGACAAACAGAACGACAGAGTGTCACGCCTAACCGTTCTGTTGGCCTGTACCAGGCTTGGCGCAGAACTCCAGAATCAACCGCCTGGATCTGTCGAAGGATCCGTAGGCTAACCCTGCCCCGGCGATCCTGGAAACCAGCGATCATAAAGTCGTATGAGGTAGTTCCACCAGTGCAGCGTAAAGCGGGGCAAGGCCGGGGGAACGATCCCCAGCCACCGGGCTGTAGGTGGAAAATGACTCAGCTTTTCAGAATCCGGGGGGGGGGGGATGAGGTAAACGAATCTAGAGAAGAGCGTCTTTAACTCGCGACCTTGACCCTAGAAATGAGCGAGGACAGTGTGAACTGATTCAGGTGGCCGCCTCCGTGGGAGACCTAGCGATACAGGATCTCGTTCAGCAGGACCCCTCGGGAACGGCGAGCCACAAGGCGCCCTTCTTTTTCAAAATGCGATCGACCTCGAAGAGCGACGCGTCCAGCTCCTGGAAATGCTCCAGGGCATGATTCCACACTACCAGGTCCACGGATTCGGTTTGCAAGGGAATCGCCGAGGAACTGGAGCAAATACGGCCCAGGGCTTCCTGAGCACTGGTCGGGAAAGCAAGATCCATCGCGACGATTCCCGACTTCGTGGAGGCGTAATCGAAACTCCCGCGCCCAGATCCAGCACTCGCGATGTTGCAGGAAGACCTCGAACCAAATGGTTCATGAGTCGGCTAACCTACCTGCTGACCAGGAACTCCGCTCTGCCCCTCGATTCACCCTTGTGCTCGCCCTGGTCCGGCTCTTCCCCCATGGAGACAGCCTGGATTCGATCTGGAGAGATTCCCCGTTCGATCATGTGCTTTCTTATCACCGAGGCACGGGCGTCCGCCAGCGCGTGGCCATATTGATTGGTGCCACGCGGATCACTGTATCCCTTAACCAGGATCGTAACCGAACGGTTCCGGGGCAGGATCAACCATGCGATGTTCCCATCCAGAATGCTGAGGCCGTGCTCATCCAGTTCAAAACTGCCCAAACGGAAATAAGTGGGCTCCACGCTCCCGGAGAACTTTTGTTCCACTGAATTATCGGGCTCCACCCGAACCTCGCGCTCGGTCTGTCCACCGGGGCCACGAGCGCTGACACGGTAAGTGACCGAAATGGTAGGAGAGAGCTGTATCCGTCCACTCGGCAGTACTTCACCAATCCCGTTGTCAATCACAACGGAATCCACTTCCGTGGCTTCCCATACCAGCCAAACCCTCCCTCCACCGGCCCTTTCGTCAACCAGAAACACGATCAGGTCAGGCCGGCTGGAGCGGACAGCCGAATGCTCTACCGGTTCGCTTACAGGGGGGGGCTTTCCGGTCCGAGCGCGCCGGATACAGCCAGAAGGGAAAAGCCATGCCAAAATCATCATCAACGTAGCAATCCAAAGTCCCAGTCGGTACGAATCGCTGCGCTGCAACCGATGCATCTTGCCTGCCAGTGTCACGAATTCAGCCCCACTATTTTCACTTCGGGCAACCTACCGATGCATTGGAAACGCTCGTACTCCCATTGTTCCAGGATCTTTCTGATAGAATGCGAGGATTCTGCGCAAGAGGCCGGTCATGCCTATGAAGGTTCCAGGTCGATGTGGGGCACTGCTTCTCCTTGCCCTCTCATTCACCCAAATCTCGGACAGTCTCGCTCAGGTGAATGTTTCGAGAATCCAGAAAAAGGCCCTGCTCAACGGATTCGAAGTCTATTTCCTCCCACCCCGAAATCGAGAGGTGTCTCAGTTCGTCTTTATGATCAAAAACGGTGCTGCCTTTGATCCGACGGACAAATGGGGTGTCACGAACCTCATGCTCCGCATGCTCCTCAACGGAGGAACTCGAGCTCGCTCATCCGAGCAGATTAAACAGGACCTTGAGGCGAGGGGCGCCCAGGTCAGGTACCGTGTCGAATGGGACGCTCTTTTCATTTCCGGCGAAGTTCCTTCCGCGCAGTTGCAGGATACACTCTCGATTCTGGCAGAACTCATTGTACACCCGGATTTGACGGAGGAGCATCTTGAACGGGAGCGGACCCGGATGCTGAAGGACCTTCAGATTCCGGAGGATCCGAATTCTAGAGCTCAGAGCGTCTTTCGCGGGCAACTGTTCGTCCCAAATCCGTACGGGCGTCCGATTGAGGGGACCATCGTGTCCGTCGCGAGCCTGACTCTTGTCGACGTAAAGATCCAATACCGCAAGCTGATCATGCCTAACCAGTCCCAACTCGCCCTCCACTACGACGACTTCGATGGCCGACTGTTCTTGTCACTGGGTCGCCCCTGGGGAGGGTGGGTGCGTTCCGACCCAGCGCCCTTTACCTTCCGGAAAGCGCAGCCCGGCACAGCCCGGCGGATCGTCCTCGTCAATTTGGGTGCTTCCGAAAGTGTGATTCGCCTCGGGGGCCTGGCCGTGTCCAAGTCCGACCGTTACTACTATCCTTTCAAGGTTCTGGAGCACTATCTGACTTTGAGTCTTCCCGACTGGGCAAAGGAGATCGAGGATTCGAATCAGATTCGAGGCTCGGCAAGGCTCTCAGCGCTGCACATGCCGGGCGACTTTCAGATTACCCTGCAAGTTGCCCACTCGCACGTTGGAGATTATCTTCGCAGGTGCCTGAGCACCCTGGATCGCCTGGCCGATGGCGAGATCAACCCCGAACGTTACCAGGAGGCAAAGAAACTTTCTTTTCTTGACCTGAAGCGAAAGCTTGACGAGCCGACTGGACAACTTTTCGAACTCCTGCGAGCAAATCTAAACGGTCTTGGAGTCTCGCATCTTGTCAACTTTGGGTTGCGCCTCGATCGGGTCCAACAGCGTCAGATTCCTGATGTTCTGACCACCTATTTGAGGGGAGATTCTCTACTCATCGTAGTGGCCGGACCGGCTTCTGAAATCGGTAAATCCCTCAGCCAGTTTGGCACTGTTCAAATCTTGAACTGACCTATTCCCTGGCGTATACTTACCTGCAAGCTGGTGTTTGAGGTCAGTGGGCTTTTGCCCACTTTTTTCTTTTATGGCCATTCGAATACAAGAGTCCATCCAGCCGGCAGTTGAGAAAGAAGGGTGCGAACTGGTGCATGTCCAATACCTTGCAGAGGGGTCTGGGTCGCGGCTCCGCGTTTTCATCGATAAGGAAGGGGGAGTCAATCTCGACGACTGCCAAAAGGTCAGCCGGCAGATAGGAGTCCTCTTGGACGTCGAGGATTTGATCCCGCACCGCTACACGCTGGAGGTTTCATCCCCGGGGTTGGAGCGGCCACTATTCAAAGTCGGCGACTACCAGAGATATGCAGGGCGTGAGATCCGACTGACTACCAAGGAGAAAGTAAAAGATCGAAGGAGATTTAAAGGTGTGCTGAAGGGCATTGCGGCAAAAACAATCGAGCTGGAATGCGAACACGAAACTCTTCACATTCCTCTGCACAACGTCAGGAAGGCAAACCTGGTCTACCACTTCTAAAAAGAAGTCGCCGAAACTACCGAGACTTGCAGTATGGCAAATCCGTTGGCCCAGATGATCGAGCAGATCAGTCGCGAGAAAGGCATTGAGCCACAACTGATTCAAGAGGCTCTCGAAGATGCGATGGTGGCCGCAGCCAGACGGTTCTTTAAGACCGAAGAAGAGCTGCAAAGCCGCTACGATCCTGAATCGGGCACGATCGAGATCTTTGCCGTCAAGAGAATTGTCGAGGTTGTGGAAACAGACGAAACAGAAATGTCTCTGTCGGACGCCCTGGAAGTGGATGAAACGTTCATTGTCGGCGACTACATCGAGATCCCAAAGCCGACCCTCGAGCTAGGAAGAATTGCCGCTCAGACGGCGAAGCAAGTGATCACGCAGAAGGTCCGGGAGGCCGAGCGTGAAATTGTATTCGATGAGTTTTCAGGTCAGGTCGGACAGGTTGTCAACGGCATCGTGCGAAGAATTGAAGGGCGCGACGTTATCCTGGATATCGGTCGTACCGAGGCGGTGTTGCCCCTCCCCGAACAGTCGCGGACGGAACTCTACAAGCAGGGCGACCGGGTGCGCGCGGTCATCATCAGGGTTCACCGGCTCTCAAAAGGCCCCCAGATCATAATCTCCCGCGCCGATCCTAGCCTTCTGATTCGACTTTTCGAGACCGAGATCCCGGAAGTCTATGATGGGACGGTGGTGATCAAAAATGTAGTCCGAGAAGGCGGAGAGCGAGCCAAGGTGGCGGTCGCCAGCCGGGACGAGACGGTTGATCCTGTCGGGGCCTGTGTAGGCATGAAGGGAAGCCGCATCAACGCGGTGATCCGGGAATTGAAAGGCGAGAAGATTGACATCATTCAGTACGCGGATGACATCATTGACTACACAGTGAACGCGCTGAATCCAGCCAAGATCTCTAAGGTTCTCATTTCAGATCCGGTTGCCCAAGCCCTGGAGGTTATTGTTCCGGAAGACCAGCTCTCTCTGGCAATCGGCAAAAAGGGCCAGAACGTGCGACTCGCCTCTAAACTCCTGGGCTGGGAAATTGACATCAGGGGCGAAGAAGAGAAGAAGCTTGAGATTCTGAAGCAAATGGAGAGACTTGCGGTGGCTGCTGAAACACCGCTTCGGGAGCTGAAAGGAGTCAGTGAAAAGCTGAGAGGCAAACTCGAAGAACACGGAATCACAGGTATCGAATCCCTCGCCGCCAAGAGCGCACAAGATCTGAAATCCATTCCTGGCGTCGGCCCGAAGACTGCTGAACAGCTCCTGGAAAAGGTGCAGGAGTTCCAGCAGCCATCCGATCAGGAAGAAGCTGAAGAAGAGAGTGGAGGTGAGGAAGTTCCCTCAGGTGCTGCTGGCACTGATGAAATGTCGCTGGAAGAGCACAACTCCCTGCCGGATTCCCAGGTGTCAGGTAACTCTGAGAAGTCTGAATCGGGAAATTCCGGGGAGAGTCAGGAGCAGCCCATCGATTCGAAATAGGGCATGATACATTAGGATCGACGGCATGGAACATATCAAGGTCAGAGACCTGGCTTCTGAATTCGAGATTCATAACGCTCATGTGATTTCCGAGCTCAAGCAGATTGGCGTTTGGGTCCCGTCCTCCGACACCCCCGTGGATCAGGCCATTGCGAATCGCATTCGGCGCCGACTGCAACTGCAAGCCGAGCTGGAACAGGAAGAAAATCTCAGGGCTGAAAAGGCTAAGAAAAAGAAGACCATAGCGAAGCCCAGGAAAGCGCCTAAGCCTAAGAAGACGATCCAGCAATTGGGGAAGGCCAGACGTCGACCCGCCAAGGCCAGGGAGGAGATTTCGTCCTTTCTCAGCCCCCTGACCAGTGCTATGAAACCCCGAAAGGGTCAAGCACATTACAGGGGTCTCAGCGAGATCGAGGAACCCACGCTTACCGACCGCTTTGAAGTTTCTATTGATGACGAACCACTGATTGAAAAGGTCGAGGCCAGCGTTTCCGCGGAAGCTCTGGAGAAGGCGCTGTCGAGCCCGTCTATTGAAGCGGAACTCGTCGCCCACCAGTCTCCTGTAGCCCCCCAAGCACCTAAGCACCCGGTTCCTTTGGGGCGGGTTGAAAAGACTCCGGCGCTGGATGTTCCGCCATCATTGGGGCCTGGGAGCGCGGACGTTGAAGCGCTGGAGGGGACTCTGGCCAAAGCCGAACCCGACTTGGATACCGAGGTCACGAGCCCAGCAGAGCTTGACCGGAGCGACGTGGTCGAAGAAGGTCTCCCAACCGAGGTGACGCTGTCTGAAAACGTCACTGTTCGCGAACTCGCCGAGCGAATCGGTATCAAGAGCAAGGACGTTCTCCGACAGTTGATCGGCATGGGGGTTATGGTGGCCAACATTAACCAGTCCCTCGATAAAAACACGGTTGAAGAGCTCTGCCTTGCCTTCGAAATCATTCCCCATTTCGTCTCTTTTGAAGAAGCTGTTATCAAAGCTGAACAGAGGGAAGAGAAGCCCGAAGACCTGGTGCCACGTGCCCCCGTCGTGACCGTGATGGGACACGTCGATCATGGCAAAACCTCGCTGCTGGACGCCATCCGCAACACCAGCGTTGCAGCTGGCGAGGCTGGGGGTATTACCCAGCACATCGGTGCTTACCATGTGAACGTCGACGGAAAGAAAATCGTGTTTATTGACACACCGGGCCACGCGGCTTTTACGATGATGCGTTCTCGAGGTGCGCAAGTCACCGACATCGTCATCCTGGTCATTGCTGCTGATGACGGTGTCATGCCACAGACCAAAGAAGCTATTGACCACGCCCGGGCTGCTGACGTTCCGATCATCGTTGCCATCAATAAGGTGGACCGACCCGAAGCTGATGTCCAGCGGGCCAAACAGCAGTTGACCGAATACCAGTTGATCGCGGAAGACTGGGGTGGAGACACCGTAATGGTGGAGGTCTCCGCAACTAAAAAAACCAATCTCGATCTGCTCCTCGAGATGATTCTTCTCGTGACTGACGTTGCTGAACTGCGAGCCAATCCCGACCGGGCTGGCTCCGGAGTGGTCCTGGAGGCCCGACTGGATAAGGGACGTGGAGCAGTAGCCACCGTGTTGGTGCAGAACGGATCTCTGGCGGTCGGCGATTCCTTCATTGCCGGAACCTCCATTGGACGGATCCGAGCCATGTTTGACGACCGTGGGAACGGCATTCGGGAGGCCGGGCCCAGTAGTGCAGTCGAAATCCTGGGACTACAGGGTGTCCCGCTGGCCGGGGATTCCTTCCAGGCCATTGATGACGTCACAAAAGCCCGCCAGATCATCGATTACCGGGTTGACCAGGAGAGACAGAAAGAACAGGCCCAGGAGTCCAAGCTCAGCCTCGAGGACCTGTATGGGAAAATGCAACGTGGTGAGGTGAAGGAACTACCCGTTGTGATCAAAGCTGACACCCAGGGGTCAGCGGAGGTCGTGGTCGACACTCTCACTAAACTTAGCACCGATAAAGTCAAGATCAAAGCCATTCACAGCAGTGTTGGCGCGATTTCAGAAGCGGATGTAGTGCTGGCGTCGGCCTCTGGAGGCATTATCATCGGATTCAATGTCCGCCCCGAGCCCAAGGCCCGAGCCGAGGCCGAGAAAGAGGGGGTTGACATCAGACTACATACGGTTATCTATGAGTTAACGGAAGAGGTCAGCCAGGCTATGGTGGGGCTACTCGAACCAACCTTCGAAGAGGTCAGTTTAGGCCGTGCTGAGGTCCGAGAAATCTTTAGCGTTCCCAAATTTGGCAGGATTGCAGGAAGCTACGTCCGTGACGGAAGCGTCAGACGGGGCGCCCAGATGCGACTTCTTCGGGACAACGTTGTGATCCACGAGGGGAAAATCGATTCATTGCGACGCTTCAAAGAAGATGTGCCCGAAGTCAGAAACGGATATGAGTGCGGCATCTCGCTCTCCAACTTCAATGATCTTAAGCCAGGCGACATAGTCGAGGCTTTTACAAAAAAGGAAGTTCAACCGAGCTCACGTGACCTCGAACAGAAGTAGTCGATAGAGACGACTTTCGCCCCCCCCGAGAGGGAATAGAACTTGCCCATCGTCTACTGTTCTTTCGAGTTGTACCTTCCCTACTGCCACTCCATTAAGGAAAAACGGAACGTTGTTCGGAAGGTTTCCAATCGCCTGCGCTCCCGTTTCAACTTTTCCGTTGCAGAAATCGGGTACCAGGATATCTGGCAAAGGGGCCTGATTGGTGCCGTGTCGATTGGAAGTGAACGGCACAAGCTCGAACACATAGCACAGAAGCTGGTGCAGGAGGGCGAACGAATTCTGGGAGGCGATCTGGTCCGATCGGAAATCGACATCGTTGATCTGGACTAGCACTCCCTGGTGAAAGTAGTTTGGGGTAGCGTATGGGATCAGACCTGAGCCAGATCGTTCAGTTCGTAAAGGAGCATGAGTCCTTCGCCATTCTCTCTCACCAGCGGCCGGACGGCGACTCCCTCGGATCGTCTCTAGCTCTGGGATGTGCCCTGCGTCTACTTGACAAACAGGTTTCCATTTCCCAGGCCGACCCCGTGCCGCAGGCCTATAAAAGACTCCCGGATGTCGATCTATTGCATTTTGGGTCGAGATTGGAGGGCGCATTCGACTCGCTCATCGTACTCGAGTGCAACAGCCTGGACCGGACCGGCCTGGGAAACCTCAAGGGCCGACACGTCATCAATATCGATCACCATCCGAACACCCAGATGTTCGGTGATCTCAACTGGGTGGACGACTCGGCTGCCGCCGTGGCGGAGCTCGTCTACGAGCTCATCCTGGCTCTGGGGGCGCGGATGACTCCATCGATTGCAAACAATCTTTATGCTGCAATCTTGACCGACACCGGATCGTTCCAGTTCTCGAACACTACCCCAAAGACGTTTTCTATAACGGCGGACCTGGTCTCCAGAGGTGCCGAGCCAGCCGAAATCGCCCGAGCCGTCTACATGAATCAACCCTATGCTCGCCTGAAGCTTTTGGTGGAGGTGCTGGGTACTCTTCAGGTTCACCCTACCAAACCGATCGCCTGGATGATGCTCACCCGGGAGATGTTGCGCAAGACGGGAGCAAGCAGCGATCTTACCGAAGGGTTCGTCAATTACCCACTGTCTCTTAACCAGGTTGGGGTCGTCGCCTTTTTCAGGGAGGAGAGCACACAGAAAACACGGGTCAGCCTGCGTGCCAAGAATGGTCTTGACGTAGCTGAGGTCGCGCGGATCTGGGGAGGTGGAGGCCATAAGAACGCGGCGGGTCTCACCGTCTCAGCCTCCTTGGCGGACGCCCGGGAGCAGGTGGTCAGAGAGCTCGATGACCGAGTTGCGAAGTAACCGGGACCGACCGATACATGGAGCGTTGGCTGTGCACAAGCCTTCCGGTCCGACCTCCCACGACATTGTTCGAAGTGTCCGTCGATTCTACAACACCCGAGCAGGTCATACCGGGACCCTGGATCCGCTGGCTTCGGGGGTTCTGGTGCTGCTGCTCGGGAAAGCGACGCGGCTGGCCCGCTTCCTGCAAGAAAATGAGAAGTCCTATCGGGCTACTGTCCAACTTGGTGTGTCCACCAATACCTATGACCGGGAGGGTAAGACAAGAAGCCGGGAACCGGTACCCGATTACTCCCGGCGGCAGGTTGAAGATGTCCTGGACGGTTTCAAGGGAGAATTCGAGCAAATCCCCCCGATGTATTCGGCAGTCCGTATGGAAGGAGAACACCTCTATGAAAAAGCCCGCCGGGGAGAAGAAATTGAAAGGCCACCCAGACGAGTGTCAATCCGTCGCCTGGAGCTAAAGAAGTTCTCCGGATCCCGCCTGACCGTTGACCTTATCTGTTCGGCCGGTACCTATGTCCGGGTGCTGGCACATGAGATTGGAACGGCGCTGGGCTGCGGAGCCTGTTTGTGGGATCTTTGTCGTCTCCGATCAGGAGATTTTCGGTTGGCGGACGCAGTACCTCTCGAGGAGCTTTCTCGACCTCCGGAACGTGGATTCAAAGCTCTCGAGTATCTTCTGCCCGCTTTTCACAGGGTTGATGTGGAGGAACCTGCTGCCCGGCGGATCCGGCACGGGAATTCAATTTCCCTGTCCGGTCCACCCGGTTACTGCCGTCTTTTTTACGGTGATTCCTTCTTGGCTGTAGCACGGCAGACGGGTGAGGCTGCCCAGCCAGTAGTTGTTTTTTCCCATGAGTCGGATTGACAGACTAGTCGAGGTCTGGTTGGGGTCGAGAAGCGTACTCGTCTTTACGGGAGCAGGAATCTCAACCGCATCCGGGATTCCAGACTTTAGAGGGCCCAAGGGGCTCTGGAAACAATGGAAGCCTGTCTACTATCAGGACTTTCTGGCCTCGCACCGATCCCGAATCGAGCATTGGCGGTTCAAGCTGGCCGGATGGGATGCGTTTCGGGAAGCTTCCCCCAACGAGGCTCATAAGGCCCTCGCCGAGCTTCAACGCAGCGGCCGGATCCAGAAGCTGGTCACGCAAAACATCGATGGTCTCCACCAGCTGGCGGGCTACCCTCAGGATGCGGTGATCGAATTGCACGGCACGAACTGTCTCGTCCAATGTGTGCGCTGTAACCGGAAGTCGGACCCTGGGCCCGCCTATGAATCCTTTCGAAATACAAACGAGCCACCACTCTGCGAATGTGGCGGCTTCCTGAAGCCTGCCACTGTTTCCTTTGGACAGAGTATGCCCTGGGAACCCATGCAGAAGGCCCTGGAGGCAGCAGAGCAGGCCGACCTGGTGGTGTCGAGTGGATCTTCGCTGTCGGTGGATCCGGCCGCCTCCGTTCCGCTCACTGCCAAACAATCGGGAGCCTTTTATGCCATTGTCAATCAGGGATCCACGGGCCACGACGCCTATGCCGACCTGATCATCACTGGAGATGTGACGCTGGTCCTGCCGGCGGTCGCCCGTAAGCTGCCGGGAAGTTCAGTTCCGGGTTCTCAATATCTGCAATCTGAAACCTGAAGCGGCGCCATGCAAAGCGAGGTCAAGACTATATCCCGCATAAAATATGCAAAGCTTCAATCATTGAGATTTGCAATTCTGGGAAAAAAGAAACTTCTTGGATCTCCTATGGTATCGATTAAGACGTATCTGCAGGCGGCGGTCCTGCTCATAACGGCATCCTTCTCGGTCCTTGATTTGAGAGGCCAGCCAGGGGGCTCTCCTCCTCGGAGCCCGGAACCAGAGCCGGTGGTGGTTACGGTTTCCGCGCAGCGACTTCCGCTGAGCGAGGTCTCCGCTTCGGTCTCGGTGATTTCTCGGAATGACATTGAAGACAGCCATGCGGAGACGATCGTCGAGCTGTTGCAGCACACGCCCTTTGTCTACCTGTCTCAGATAGGGGGACGCGGAGGATTGAGCACGGTCTCGGTGCGGGGCGGGGATGCCAATTTTACTCTGGTCATGATTGATGGGATTCCCCTGAACGATCCCAACAACATTCTGGGAGGTGCATTTGATCTTGCAGCTTTCAGTCTCGACCGGGTCGATCGGATCGAGATTGTTCGAGGACCGATGTCGGTTCGGCACGGATCGGAGGCGATTTCCGGGATTATTAACATCATCACTCGAAAGGGCGAAGGAGAACCCGAAGTGGCGTTAGACGTTTTGGGCGGATCCTTTGATACGTGGCAGCTTGCAGCTCGCAGCCACGGCCGGCTCAAGGCCTGGCACTACTCGCTCGATGTGTCCCATTTGCAGGTTGGAGAACAGGTCGAGAAAGAAGATCTGGAGCGAACCTCCTTCTCGATTGGAACCGGAGTGAGCCTGGGAAGAGAGTCGGCTGTCGACTTCCATTTTCGCCTGCATGACCGCCAGGCTCAGGGTTTTCCACCGAACGGAGGGGGATCCGAATTCTCAATACTTAGTGAGCCCCAGCATTCGGATGTCGAGGAAACGGTCTTTGGTGCAACCTGGCTTCAAGAGTTCACCGGAAGCTGGTTCCAGCAGCTCCGATTTGATTATTACAACCGCCTCGAAGACATCCGGACGCCTCCCATTCTGGACCAGGTTTCCCCCGGCTTCAACTCGCTGCCCGGGATCGACTCAAACAGCAACTTCGAGAGGATCCGCCTTCAGTTTGACCACTATTGGCATTTCGGGTCGCACTGGAAGGCCGGCGCCGAACTTTCCTATAGAACGGAAGAAGGTGAAGTCGACGCGGTCATTGCCGACCTTTTGCCAGGCGGTTTTCTAAAGGAGAGAGACGTCTGGTCCTGGGGCGGAGAGCTACGCTATGCCCGGAAGAGATATCAGTTTGACATGGGCCTACGTGTCGATGACAGCGAAGATTTTGTCATCGAGACTTCCCCCAGGTTGGGGGGAAGCATTCGAATAGGATCCCATCAAACGCGTCTTAGAGCCAGCTGGGCAAAAGGTTTCAAATTACCGTCCTTTTTTGCGCTGGGAGAGCCGAATGTTGGCAATCCCGACCTCAAACCGGAAAAGAGCCGTGGCTTCGATGCAGGAATTGAGCAGCCATTCGGTCACGGAAGGGGGACAATGTCCATCATCTACTACCGCAACCGATTCAGGGATCTGATTGACTTTAGTCCGGAACAGTTCCGCCTCGTCAACCGTTCGCGAGTGCGGACGCAGGGCATAGAGGCAGAGGGACGCAGCAAACTGTGGAAATCCGTTCAACTCGCCGGTCACCTCACCTATGTGGATTTTGAGATCGAAGGGTCAGACGAACCGTTGCGAGATCGTCCCCGATGGCGGGGAGGCGTTCGTCTGGACTGGGAATTCCATCATCTGGCCCGGCTTCATGTCGACAACTCCTGGGTGGGACCACGTTTCGATTTCCAGATCCCGGTGCCCGAGCAGGTCCAGGTGGGAGGCTACATGCTCACCGCGTTGGCCTTGAGTTACCATCCCGCAGAGAACCTGACCCTGTTCGCCCGATTCGATAATCTGCTGGACCGTCAGTTCCACCACTTTGTGGGATTTCCTGACCCCGGCATCTATGTTCGCTTTGGGATGAGATACAGATTCCGGTTCAATTGAGTGCTCAGGGCAACGCCTGCCTACCCCGCCTCGCGCCCTAAAAAAGATCCAACAAAGTGACCATAGTCACATCCAAATCCCTCTGTCTAGGAGAATGGGTTGAGCGGAAGAAAATGCGCTTTTTTTGAAACTTTTGGGGGCATGCCTCGCTCTTATAGGGTGATTCATAGGACTTCATAGGAGATTCTTACCATGATTCTCACAGAGATTTGTGATATCCGAGTGGTTGCTCGCTTTCTCAACAACGAGCTCGAGCTGGACCCGAAGCTTGATTTTCTGGAGCATCTTGAGGAATGCAAGCAGTGCTGGGGCGAAGTATACAACGCACGTAAAAAGGAGCATCCCCATTACTACAAGAAGACTTCCCGCCGTCTCAAAGTAACCGAGAAAGAATTGGCTAAACTCAACGGTGTTGCCGCCGAGGAGAACGAGAAAGAGAGCTCCTACCAGATGGCCTAGTAGCCCGCATCTGGACTCCTCCTGATACAGTTAAACACTTTAGATCTAGAACTTTAGATACCGTCTAGCCTAAGGGAGGAATCCATGTCATCATGGTAAGAGTTGCGCCTTTTAGCTGTGTTTCTCGTGGTCTCCGATGAACCCGCATCGGTTTCCTCCTCGTGCCTTGCCATCGAACGTAGTTCCCCGGCGCACGCCCGCGCGCGACTTTTACCACGGAATGCCAGTGGCTTGCTGCCCTCGGGATCACGATAATCGGCATTGTCCTAACTTCTGCATAAGACACGACAACGTCGGTTTTCGGAAATCCTCCTTGTTTCCCGAATCATGCAAAGCTAGAATTGCGCACCGTGGGTTGGACCCGGGCCGCCTGCTCGGGCCAGACCCTTTCTGAGGATCAGTCGCCTGGGTGATGCGCGACAGGTCTTCAAATCAGGCTATGCCTGTTCGAAGAGATCCGCGTATCTTAATGGCTTATTTGGAGGAAAACTGTGGGGTTTATCTGGCTGGGTTTGAGTGTTTGCCTGCTGGGACTGCTCTTGCTCTCGATCTTCGGACTATCGGGTTCGGCGAACTCGATTCTCAGCCTCTGGGGCTACCGGATCGGATTGCTGCTGTTGCTACTCGGCCTTTCGCTATGTGTACTGTTGACCTAGCTATAACGAATACGATGACGTCGTATCTATTCATAAAAGGGAGTATTTCTTGTGGGATCCAATAGATCCAAGGACTTGAGTAACATCCCTGCTGTGAATGTGGAACGAGGCGGAGTTCATTTCCGCTACCTTGTTTTTCAGCTGCAATGCAAGTTCGTTGCCAAGCTATGGCCACGATTTCAATATCTCTCGCCGGAGCAATCCGACGAGACCAGGCTCCTGGTCCGAGCTCTCAACTTTCGACCCTACCGAGACGAACTGGAGCAACAGATCATTAATTGGACCTGGCAGGGCCTGGAAGAGTTCGGATTCGACGAATCCGGAGCGCAGCTCAGTGTGGGTGGTGGTGGAACACTTAACATTAATCCTTATTACGGAACCGTTACCCTTTTTGGCGAGAGCCCGGAGTATGGTCCCGAGGAAGAGCGGGAAGCCGTTGCCCGGCTGGTCCAGGAACGGTTCTCAGGCCACGAGATTTCCTGGTTCGAAACGGGCTATTTCAAAGAACAGGAAGGAATAGCTAAGAAAGAAAAAGCGAAGGCCGCGGCCGAACGAGCTGCCAGGAAGGCTGAGCGGCAAAAGTCCGCAACCTCTGAATCTGGGGCTACTGCCCGGTCCTCACAGGCAACGCAAATCCCAGAGGAAACACCTCCTTCTCCAAGCTCGGATACCGCCCCCGAGCCCCATGGTGAAAACGGGAGTTCACCATAATGTCTGTAGATCCTCTGAAAGACCCTACAACGGTCAAACAAAGCCATCGACGCAAGAGGAAGCCTCGCATTATTGCGGTCATCAACGCGGCCTGCACCGGTTGTGCCGGATCGCCCGCCTGTGTCGATTACTGTCCGGTAGAAAACTGCATGGTATGGGTGACCGATCCGGAAGCTCCGCCTTTCGGCCGCATTGAAGTCGATCCCCTTCTCTGCATCGGCTGCAAGCTGTGTATCAGCAAGGGGCCCAACGATACCTTCCTGGACGGGTGTCCCTGGGACGCCATTGACATGGTCGATGTCGCGCAGGTGGAAGCCCACCTGGGTCCGCTTCCCTGGTGAACAGATTCTATTGCTACGGCGGACGGAAACCTGGACACAGAACGGCAAGACGTGAGCTGAAGCTCTACCGTTCTGTTCTTTCCCGGGATCTTTTCGAGAGACGGCCCCGAATCGCCCGGGCTGTCACCTGGGCTTGGCTTCTCAACTCCTCCGTGTATTCCAGATTGTGTGTGTAAGGTTCGACCAGCTCCAATTCGCTTTCTCCACCGATCAGGTACAGAGCTCGAAGAGACTCTCTGACATGCTCCGGGTCGGGTGAGAGGACGAGTAGAACCCGTCCTTGAGCAACGACCTCTTCGTCGGTTGCTTTTACCTCCAGCACCCTGCCTCTCAAATCTGAGCCAACCGTCGCCTGATGTCCCCCTTCACGGGTCACGATCGCCAGCTCCACATCACTGTGCACCCATTGCCCCAATTTGGCTCGAAGCTCTACTCGCCCGTCAGCAGGGCTTTTGACCAGCCAGTTTTTCAGCATTGAACGCAATTCTTCGAGTGCCGCCAGGTCCTGGAATCTGACTACTGCCAATGCTGCATTGCGACGAACCAGGGGGCTTGAATCTTTCAGACAGTAAAGCAGTGTTTGATGAAATAGGGCAGATTCATTGTCCTGCCCCATCACCCATGCTGCTTCGGCGCGTATCTGCACTAGAGGATGGGTAGAGAGTGAAGCTATCTCTGGATACCAGCGGTTGACCTCAGGATCCCGGTTCCGAATCCGTTTGTCGATTTGGACCAGTGCGTGTTGAATGCCTCGGGGGTTACTTTCCTGGCCAAAGAGCTTTTCTAACTGTTGATCCGTCAGTTCACGACCGAACCAGACACCCCGCCAGAACTGGACCGGAATGAAAATACCAATGATGAAGGCGAGCAGAATCAGAAGTTTTGATCGAAGCGGAAAGGCTGGTTTGGGTTCCTGGGAATGAGGGGTCGTTGCCATTGGAGTGAGTGATTATCTCACGTTCCGGGTTCCGGCTCCCACGTCTTGAGAAGCAAGAACAGAGATAGGCATGAGCCTACCGTTAACGACCGGCTTACGCTGTGTTGTTCTGTTGCAGTCCGTCAGATACCTTCAACCGACATCCGAAGCTTGCATCTCCCTAAGCGAGTGCTTAATATAGGTGAAGAAAAGGTGAACACCATGGCTTGTCCTCTCTACTCAAAACCCGAAACCTATATTCCTACCGGCATTACGTCGTTGGACAAACTACTGCACGGAGGTCTTCCGATGGGAGCCATTTCAGAATTGACGGGCTCTTTCTCGAGTGGGAAAACAAGCGTGCTTTTCACCTTTCTTGCTAGGGCTACTTCCGAACATTTGCGCGTCGCTTATATTGATACCTTTGACACATTTGACCCCTGCTATGCCCAGACCTCCGGAATCCGCTTACAGCAACTGTTGTGGATCCGTTTCCAAAGGGGTTCTTTCTCGAACAGGATCAAAAAGTCATTAAAAGCCGCTGACATTCTGGCTCGCTCTCAGGACTTTGGGGTCATCGTCCTCGACCTGGAAACCGCTTCGGAGCGTACTCCAAAAGCAGTAATTCAGAAAGTTCCCTTTCACTGCTGGTTTCGAATAAAAAAGGTGCTTCATCATAAGAAGGTCGCTTTTCTGCTGGTTTCGAACAGTTCCAGTGCAGGGAGTGCAGCCAACACTGTACTTGGTCTGGACAGATCATCGGTTCGGTGGCGGTCGACCCGGCCTGCATCTCAACCGAACTTTTCCAACCATTATCAACTCTTACGAGGACTCACAACCCGAGTGAGTTTGCTTCGGGGCAGGTATCATGGCCAGGTCAAAATTCATTGCCATCTACAGCCCTGATCCGCATTCAACTTTGAGTATTGCCAGATCTTTTTCTCCTCATGTAGAAAAGCATCTCACGGGTTCCGTTCTCTTCCCTGTTTCCAGACGATATCAGCAACAGGCATGCGACCGGCTGCTTCAAATCAGAATCCAGGCAAAGCCTCTTCATTTTGGACTAGCTTCCACTCGAACCGTTGCCATTCTGGCCGCCCGTCTGAAGCCTGGCAGCCGAGTCCCGGAAAGACAGACCAGCCAATTCATCCGACTTTTCGCAACTGAACATTTATTTGCGCTGCATCCCTTCACGGCTGAAGCCTCGGAAATCTTGAGACGGTGGGGAATTCACAAGATCGGTCAACTAGCCGACCTGCCCCGGTCACAACTAGTGGCTCGAATGGGAAGTGAAGGGCTACAACTTAAGAGGCTGGCTCAAGGAAAAGATCTGAAGCCCTTTGAGCCCCTCCCTGAGCCGATTAGCTTTGTGGCAGCGGAAGATTTGCAATGGGATATCGAAGACCTGGAACGCTTGACTTTCCTGTTCAGGAAGCTCCTGGAGAAACTGTGTCGCGAACTGGAGAATCACGGGCTTTCAACCGACCAACTCGATCTCAAGCTGGGACTGAGGGGCAAGAAGTATTATCGGCAATCCATTTCTCTGGCTTTCCCGATGCGCAATGCTAAAGTCCTGCTGTCGCTATTGCGTCTAAAAATCCAGTCCACCCACCCGGGGGCTCCTATTTCTCGAGTTGAACTGGAGGCGCGGCCTTCGCGACCCCACATTTTCCAACATTCTTTGCTGGAGCCGAATCAAACCAATCCGGAAAAGTTGTCGCGAACAATTTCCAGGCTGTGTTCACTTGCTGGTGAATCCAATCTGGGAGTGGCCGTGGCGCTGGACACGCATCAACCGGATCGATTTCGACAGGTTGGTTTTTCAGTTTCCCTCGATAAGCAATCGATTCCGGAGAACAAAAGAGACCCTGGAGTGAGACTGGTTTTGCGAAGACTGCGTCCTCCTCGTCCGATCGAAGTACACATCCGTCAGATTGTGGACTGCTCCGGTCCCTGGCGCTCCTCCGGAAACTGGTGGGCAACGGAAAGAGTCCAAGAGTCGCCAAGCCATGACAGCACCGGTTACTGGTCAAGAGACGAGTGGGATATCGAAATGGTGAATGGCGTAGTGTGTCGTATTTTCTGGGACAAATCTGCAAACCGATACTTTATGGAAGGGGTTTATGACTGAGTTCTGGAATCTTTAGAGTGAGAGCGGCCTCAGGGCCTCGATCACCAGCCGGTCGCCACCCCCAAGATTCCTCACACACCAGTGTGTCCCATTTCACGTTCCACAAACGTTCAACATTCCACTTTCAACCAGTAAAACCAGAACTCATGTACATCGAACTCAAGACCAGTAGCGCCTTCAGTTTCCTGGAAGGTGCTTCTTTGCCGGAAGAGCTTGCCCGGGAAGCAGCCCGGTTGGAATATCCTGCCGTTGCCATGCTCGACAGAGACGGCGTTTATGGAGCACCCCGATTCTACAAGGCTTGTCGCAAAGTTGGAGTCCGCCCTCTGGTCGGGGCAAGGATCAGCTTGAAAGAAGGTGGGGAACTTCCCCTTTTAGTGGAGAATCGAAAAGGCTATAAAAACCTTTGCCAGCTCCTGACTCGAATGAAACTAAGAGCCCCAAAAGGAAAAGGGGAAATCGAACTTGACGAGGTCGAATCATATTCCAGAGGACTGGTTTGCCTGACCGGAAATCTGCAGGGACCAATCGCGATTGCAGTTTCACGAGGCGGTTTGCGCCAGGCCTCACGAATGCTGGATCGTCTCAAGATGATGTTCGGTCCGCAAAGTGTATTCGTCGAGATCCAACGCCATTTTCTGCGCGAACAGGAACGCCTCAATCAAATTCTTATCAGCCTGTCGGAGCACCATAGACTGCCCTTGCTGGCCTCGAACGGAGTGCTTTATGCAAACCGGAACAGAAGGCCTCTTCAGGATGTTCTGACCTGCATCCGCCACAAGACGACATTGCGCGAAGCCGGCCGGCTTCTCTCTCTGAACTCCGAACGATATCTCAAATCACCGGCAGCAATGGAGTCTCTCTTCAGTGATTTAAAGGTGGCTCTCCGCACCAGCTGTCTCCTGGGTCAGCGACTCCATTTCACACTGGAGAATCTAGGGTATCAGTTTCCGCTCTTCCCTCTTCCTACAGGCGAGACCATGAACAGTTATCTGAGAAAATTGACTCGTCAAGGAGCGCGAGAGCGTTATCGGCCCTATAACCAATCAGCTCGACGGCAAATTGAGAAGGAGCTTGCGTTAGTTCGAAAATTGGACCTTGCAGGCTACTTTCTCATTGTTTGGGACCTGGTTCAGTTTTGTCGAGCACAGGGGATTCTGGCGCAAGGCCGGGGGTCTGCCGCCAACAGTGCTGTTTGCTACAGCCTCGGAATTACTGCAGTCGACCCAGTAGGGATGGATCTACTCTTCGAACGCTTCCTTTCGGAGGAGCGAGGAGAGTGGCCGGATATCGATATTGACCTCCCCAGTGGAGAACGGCGAGAAAGAGTCATTCAATACGTCTACAAGCGTTACGGACAACTGGGTGCAGCTATGACAGCCAACGTGATCACTTATCGTGCCCGTGGTGCGGCACGTGCAGTTGGAAAAAGCCTGGGATTTCCCTCCCAGAAGATTGATCGACTGGCCAAAGTTCTAACCACCTGGGAACCACATGCCGAGGAGATCGATCCTGATCACTTGGAGAAATCGGGACTGGATGCCTGTCATCATCAAACCCGGCTTTTCTTTGAGCTCTGGAAGCAGATCCAACATCTTCCCCGACATCTCGGACAACACAGTGGCGGAATGGTCATTGCCCGGAACCGGCTCGATTCAGTTGTCCCCCTGGAAAACGCCTCCATGCCGGGTCGAAGAGTCCTCCAATGGGACAAAGAAGACTGTGCCGATCTGGGTATTATCAAAGTCGATTTGCTGGGCCTAGGAATGATGTCGGTACTCCAGGATGCGATCCAGTTGATTCGACAGCACTCGGGAAAAGAGGTGGATCTAGCCTCTCTTCCTGCGGATGATCCCCAAGTGTACGAACTATTACGGAAGGCCGATACAGTGGGCTTGTTTCAGGTGGAAAGCCGGGCTCAGATGGCGACTTTGCCTCGTCTAAAACCCCGCTGTTTCTACGATTTAGTCGTTGAGATCGCGATCATACGCCCGGGGCCGATCGTTGGTCAGATGGTGCATCCTTACCTGAGGAGACGAGCCGGACTGGATCCGGTCACCTATCCGCATCCTTCTCTGGAGCCTATTCTCAAACGGACTCTTGGAGTTCCTATCTTCCAGGAACAGCTGCTGAAAATCGCGATGACAGTTGCAGGATTCTCCGGAGGCGAAGCGGAGAAACTGAGACGGGCACTCGGCTGCAATCGATCTGAACAGCGAATGGGAGAAATTGAAGTAAAACTGCGCCAGGGCATGGAAAACAACGGAATCGAAGGAGAAAGAGCGGAAACAATTATTCGTTACATCTCATCTTTTGCGCTGTATGGTTTCCCGGAATCCCATTCGGCCAGCTTTGCCTTACTCACTTATGCGAGTGCATACCTGAAGGTCCATTTCCCGGCTGCGTTTTATGCTTCGCTCTTAAACAATCAGCCCATGGGTTTCTACCGTCCTGCCACTCTTGTAAAAGATGCTCAGCACCGAGGCCTGAGAGTCAAACCGATTGATGTACAGTTCTCCAACTGGCTGTGCACACTTGAACCCGACGGTTCCTTAAGACTGGGTTTGTGCTACGTGCAGAGACTGCGGGAAAAGGCGGCCCTTCGCATCGTAGAACAACGGCACAAAGCCCCGTCCCGAAACCTGGGGGATTTTGTACAAAGGTGTCAGTTACAGAAACCAGAATTGGTCACTCTGGCTGAAATCGGCGCCTTGAATTGCTTCGGAATGAAGCGCCGTGAAGCTCTCTGGCAAGTAGCAAAAGTTTCCCGCCCGTCCGGCCCTCTTTTCAACTCCATTCCTTCCCTTGCCGAGAGTTCCTCCCCGCTTCACGACATGGCTGCTCTGGAACGCCTGCAGGCTGACTTTAGAGGCACCAAACTGACTACCGGACCTCATCCGGTAGCGCTGATTCGCCAGGCTGTATCAAAGAAGGGTGCCTCTCCAGTCTCCCATCTGCCTTCGATCAAGAATGGTCAGCTCGTTAGAGTGGCGGGTGGAATTATCGTCCGACAGCGGCCTCTAACGGCCAAAGGATTCTTTTTTCTGAGCCTCGAAGATGAAACCGGAATTTCCAACATTGTTGTCAAACCTCCAGTTTTCAAGAAGAACAGGGACACTCTTGTCAACCACCCGTTTCTTCTCATTGAAGGCACTTTGCAGAACGCTGACAACGTCGTCTCCATTCTGGCTGATCGCTTCTGGCCCCTTGAAATTAAAGCAGCGCACCTTCCCTCTCATGATTTTCATTGAAGATGGGTCCCGGGGGAGGTCGGTGGTCGCCCATCACGCGGGCCGGCACAAGACCGGCCCTTACGAACAGATCTGTTCGGACCACGGAGGGTACTTCTACTAGCATTTGAAATGAACTTGTTCTAAAGTTCTCCCATTCGGCTTGGCGGCTAGAGAACCTACCTGTGACAATGAATCCAGATTTCTTTCGGAAAATCATGGGGAATTTCGCCAGCGGAGTCACGGTGGTCAGCGCAATTGGCCGCCGAGATCAACCTTATGGCGTTACCGTCAACTCCTTTACGTCCGTTTCCCTGGACCCGATTCTAGTGCTTCTCTGCCTTCACAACCGCCTGGGTGGATTGACTGCCCTCCTTGAAAGCCAGCTGTTTGCCATCAATATTCTCTCCCGAAAACAGGTCCACATTTCCAACTATTTTGCCGCCTCCCGAAGGGACCGCTCCCGCCACCTGAGCTGGAGAGCCGCCTCTGGAGTCCCCTTGATCCGAGGATGTCTGGGTCATCTCGAATGCCATCTGGAAAACACCCACACCGCCGGCGATCACACCATCCTGGTGGGGCGAGTCGTGGAGGGCCGTCTGCGGCCCAGGCAGGGCAAGCCCCTGCTTTTTTTCAGAGGCAAATACAGGAACATTGGACAGCCTGCTTGAGACCGGAATATGAGAAGTCCGTATTTGAGATGGGTTACGTCAGAAGGGCAGGAACAGGTTTTCGTTTTTTCCGTTGACCAGGCTGTTCTGGGGCAAAACTCGGATACCGACATTATCCTGGCGGACCCGTATGTCTCACACCAGCACGCCAAGATTCTGAAGACCTAGGAAGGGGACACTATGTCGGCGTTGGGCACAAGGCCGGCCCCTACACCCTGTCCACTACCAGCACCCCCAGAAGAAAGGGTAAGTAGAGGACCGAAGCGCGCATGACGTAGACCGCATACGCCTGCGTCGGAGTTATCAGAAGGCTCAGAGTGGCAGCCAAAAAACCCAGGCTGAGGCCGACCGCCACCCCGAGATAAACGTTGCCTGCCAGCTCCAGGTTCCAGGGAAGGATACTGAAGCACGCCAGAAGCAAGGTGAAAAGAACGATCTGTCCAGCTGTCCTTCTCCCGGAGGCATCTACCAGCGGAAGCATTTTGAATCCCGCCCGCCGATAGTCTTCCCGATGAATCCACGCGATCGCCAAAAAGTGCGGATACTGCCACAGGAACAAAATCCCGAACAGGATCCAGGCCTTGACCGTAAGCTCACCTCCGGCAGCCGTCCACCCGATGAGGGGCGGAATCGCTCCCGGTAAGGCCCCTACCGTCGTACAAAGCGGCGTCTGCCTTTTCAGGGGTGTATAGGCAAGCAGGTAGATCAGGCTGCTGGTCAACCCCAGTATGGCCGGCGAGAGGCTGAGCATGAACGCCAGAACGAGAGTCCCTGCAACAATGAGGCTAAGCCCGTAGACCGTTGCGGACAACACACTGACCCGGCCGGCCGGCAGGGGTCTTCCCGCCGTTCGGTGCATCCGGGCATCCTCATTCCGCTCCAGGACCTGATTCAGACAGACGGATCCACCCGCCAGCAGGGCGGTGGCCAGAACGGTGCAGACCAGACCCCAGGAGTCGACCGGGGTGCCTGAGGCCAGATAAAAGCCAGCCGCAGTCGTGACCACCACCAGGCTGGAAACCCTCGGTTTCAAAAGCTGCAAGTAGGGCCGTAGTGTTCCAGCCGGAGTGGAAACACTCACATTTTCGTCAGTTTTCATGAGACCTTGCTCGGGTGCAGTCCTCCCGTCCCCATGTGGGAGGACCTGCACAACAGGCTCAGCGTAAGGCTGGCCGCCAGCATAAGGGCGCCAATTGCCAGATGGCCCGTCATTATCGCCACCTCGACCGAAACCGGCTGAGGCCGGCTCAAGGAATCCAGGCGAATTACGAGGGCGCCAACTCCAAGCCCGAGCTGGACAAAGACAAGTCCCAGCAGGGTTCGACAGGCCTGTCCAACAAGGCCTGTCGAACCCTGTCGAAGAGCCGGAAATACTATGGTGACAATCATGACAACGACTGCTAGCGCTCCTAAAAGATGCCCTGCCAGGGCCCAGACATTCACCTGGGTAGCCTTCACACCGTCGATCGTCCCACTGTGCCGAAGCAGAGCTCCCAGGAACAACTGAGTGAACAGTGTGAACGTCAGCAGGCGTGCATTTGAGTATTTAACATGAGCCGGATCGGCCTGACCCCGTAGGGCCGCCGGAGGCCAGGATCGGGACGTAAATAGAGCCAGCGAGACTACCAGGCAAAAGAACGCCTGAGCCAGACTGGCATGCAGGACCGACATCATAACGGGGAGTTTCAACAATACAGCAAAGCCACCCAGCATAGCCTGCACGACAATCGCAGCAAGGGCGATCAGGCCCAGTCGTTTAAGCGCTCGATCGGCTTTCACAAGAAACAAAAGGCCATTGAGGATTAGAGTGAGAAGCCCTACCACCGCGGCGATCATTCTGTGCCCATGCTCGTAAAAAACCCCACCCACCATGTCCGGCATCCACCGACCATAGGACCGCGGCCAATCGGGAACCGACAAACCTGCGTTGTTGCTGGTCACCAATCCACCAGCAATAATCAGGATAAACGTGCAGGTGGCGAGAACGACACAGAAGATATGGAGTGCACGATTCTCACCCCCGCTCATCGAGCTAACTATCGAAGCGTCCAATCGAAGCCCTTGTTATCTTCCCGTCGTCCAGGCGCTCTACCGGCTCCCCTGTGGGACGGTACCGCGGGGGGGGGGGAGGGTTCCACGACGGGCTGCTAGTCTCCCTAGCTAAAATCGAGCGCCGAGGTCTGCCCTGTTGCGACGGTGATCTTCTGTTCCTCAGCCCCGAGCCTCTCATGCCAGACCTCAACCGTGTATTCACCCGGTGGGAGACCCTCCAGACTGTACCCTCCGTCAGATCCGGTTACCGTGAAATAGGGGTGAGCCACGACTCCGATATAGGACTTCATCCAGGGGTGAACGTTGCATTTGACCGGAATCATAACTTCCGACCGGGCGAACCTCTTCTGGATGGGTACAGAGGCAGGAGCCTGTGAGACGTTCCAGTCGCGATTGTTGGACGGTGAGGGGTTGATGTTGTGAGTCGTATCGTCGTTATTCATGACTTCCAACACCTGTCCGGCCTGAATCCCCAGCACGTGGGGAGTGTAGATGCAGCCACGCTGGTCCAGGGAGACCGGCTCAGCGGGAGGCTGGAACGTGTAGTCATCCAGGCCTGATTTGACCCACACAAACGCGTTGTGAAGGGCGCCGTCTTCACTAATCTGCAGGTCCTGTGCGTAGACCCGAGAAGTGTGCTTGGCGGCGCAATTTGGATCGGCATTCATTCGGATCCGTACTTTTCGCCCCGGCTCGCCCGTGTATTGGACACTCCCCGAAACAGCTCCGGCCGTCGAACGATCCACGGTCTTACCGGCTGCAGGCGCTCCAAGAGGGTCGACGGGAGCCGGAGTCGTGGACGGAGCTTCTCCGCCGCCACAACTCGCTGCAACAATTCCTACAAATGCCAGAATGATTAGATGTCTAGAGCAATACATTTCTGAACCTCTCATGGAAGTAAGTACCTAGAAACAAGGGAGTGAGTCGCAGCGGCGTTCGGAGAAACCCGCCAGCTCTTTGTTCGTTAATAGCGAGACTACTTCGTGCCGGGTATGAGAAATTGCCCTCACCTGTGGCTCAGCCTCCGCTGCTCCTCCGGTCTGAATTCGAACATGTATCGTACCACAAGGTCCGCATGGTCTCCCTGGTAGTCGCGAAAGCTGGGGAGGTCGGCCAGGGCGAAGACCCAACGGTCGCCGTCCCACCGGAACAGTCCGGACGGCATGGCCGTTCCAGGACGAATGATCTCCGGATGTACAAGCCAGCGCCGGGTCCAGTCTGGCTTGAGACGGGGGTTGACTAGGGCGAAATTGGGCGCCGTCTTTTCAGCGTCTGTTCTCGCATCCCCAGTGGCGTGACAACGCAGACAGGGAGCCGCATTGCTGGTGAAAAGCTGGCGGGCCATAGAAGTCTCTTTTCGCGAAAGTGGCTTCAACTGTGGCGCGATATAGGGCACAGGTTGTTTTGACAGAGCAGCAAAGAAGCGCACCAGTACGCCGATCTCCCCGTCTGACAGATTGAAGGAGGGCATTCTGACATCCAGGTACGGCCGAACGCCGTTGGTATGGAGATCAGTGGTAGTCAGGGCCGGGTTTTTGAGAAACCTCGTGAGCCACTCCGGGTTGGTGCGTGCTCCTTGTCCAACCAGAGAGGGAGGGAGCTTTTCCGCCTGATCTCCTTGATACTGGGGAAGCCCCTGCAGCACGGTCCCTTGTCCCGGGGAAAACTGGTGACAGGCCTGGCAGTTGTATTTGTTGACCACCCACCATCCGTCCTGAACGTGTGTTCGCTCAGCCGAGGGAGAATAGTGAAACCGGTCCGGAATCCAGGACTCCACACTTCCCAGCAGCAGGGTCGTCAGCTGATCGATCTCCTCTTCGTCGAAGTGGAAATCTGGCATCCTGAGCTGCTCGAGCTCATTCTTTATTTTGCCCGCGTCAAAAACGGCCGGGTCTGCGAGCTTGTGCTCGAAGAAACCCTTGTGGTTGTACCAGCCCTCCTCCTTGGCCTCGTGAGTCAGCAGGGCAAAGTCAAGGCGCTCCTTGGGTTTACTGCCTTCTAGGGTCAGGTTCGTCCCGATCTTCCCTTCTTTCTCGAGGGTGGCTATTTCATGACAGCCCGCGCAGCCGTAGTGTCTGACCAGAAATCGACCCCGATCGTAGAGTTCAGAATCCTCCATGAACGAGGCGTCGTCGTAGTGAGCGTCATCTCTCTTCAAAGTCATCAGATAGGAGGCAACGTCGCGCGACTCTCCCCAACTCAACCTAAGGTTGGGCATCACGGTTTCGTTCTGGACCTGAAGAGAGTGGTCCCCCAGAGGGCTCTTGTTGTTCTCGAGGTCGAACTGAAAGGGCAGGCCGTGGCTTTCATAGTCTTCCCTGGTAACATCCCGCTCCAGGACCGGATCGTAGGGGAGGGTCCGATTCCGCGGGTTGTGGACCCAACGAACCAGATAATCGTAGTTCACCTTCTCCCCCACCCGTGTCAGATTGGAGGCAAAGGTACCACCCCTGGCCTCCTCGCCTTCTCCCACGGAGTGGCAGGCCAGGCACCCTCGCATCTCGAAAAGCTGCCGTCCCCGGGAGGTTTTTCCTGGAGGCTGGGAAGGAATTCCTTCTCGAATCGCCGCCTGCCAGATAAATGCTGAAATCGCCCGGATTTCTTCATCCGTCAGCCGAAACTGAGGCATCTTGGTAGTGGGTCGGAAGTCCTGAGGGTTCTTGATCCATGAGGGAATCCAGTCGCGGTGCAGCTTGTTTCGAATCTCCTTGAGATTGGGGGCGACCCGTTTTCGCTCCATGAGGAGTTCATCGAGGCGAGCATCGAGCGTACTGGCATCGGCGTCGATCTCGGCAACCCGGAGGGTCCTCTTTGTTGCCTCGGCGTAAAAACGGTTGGCCTGCTCGTTGGTTTCCGCACGGTCTCCCTGCTCCAGCAATCTCTCGATCTCGACCTCGGTGGCTTCTCTGTCGAGTTTCAAGTCAGCGATTCCCTTGTGAGCCTCCCGCATCTGGGCGGACTCGACATCAAACCCTTCGTAGGCGTGACAGCCTCTACACCCTCGATCCTGGAACAGGTTCTTGGCGGCGTTGAACGTGTCAGCGCCCTCCAACTGCCGATCAAGACGATGACACTGGACGCAGCCTCCTTCGAAATTCTCCTGGTCGTAAAGAGGCCACAACCAGTGTTTGTACTGGCCATGAGCCCTGTCGATACTGACCGTACCCACACCGTTACCGTTGTGGCAGGGTGAGCAGCCGAAAACCTCGGGATCATGAACGCCCAGGAGTTCCGAGGAACGGGGGTGGCTGACAAACAGTCGATTCCCGGCCATGTTGTCGGGAGTCAGTTCGACCGGTTCTCGAATCCCTAGGTGACACGACTCACAACGGTCCACTAGATTCATTTCCTCGTTGTGGATCTGCTGGATCTCGATTCTAGAGGCATCCACGCCGGCGATCAGTCCGTTGATTTGCGTCTCCGTGAGACCGGTTAATCGATTCCCGAGATAGGTGTTGAGCTCGGCCCGCAACTGCCCGGGGCGCCTCAAAATACGGGACTTGCCCGCCTGTACTTCCCCCTGACGGTCCTTCAAATCTTTAAACAGTTCGTCCAACTCGGTGTATGTGAAGACTTTGGCTCCGTCCGCCAGATCGAATTCATAGGATCGCTTGCTTAGTTCCTCGACTTCCTTGCCCAGAGCTGCTCTAGAATTTTCTCCGTGGGAGGTCTCCAACGCGTAAATCCTGGACTGGAGTTCGCTGCGAGCGGTGGCTAAGGGCATGGTGATCATGGCCAGCTGAGCTCGGATCCGGCGTTCCTCCTCTTCCAGTCCCTGCAGGTTCGAAGAAACCTGGTTTTCGGCTTTCTGAAGTTGTTGTGCAAGCTCCTGATACCCAGAGCTGGCCTTAATCTCCTCTACCTCCTGCGCCCTCGAGGGTCGCATGTCCTCTAATGCTGCTCGGTACAGCGAAGCAAAGTCTTCCTGGTGCTGGCGCCAGGGTCTCAATCCCACCATCTCTTCGTAAAACGCCCACACCAGGCTCAACATGAGGAGGAAAGAGAAGACGGCTAGGAGTGTACCCAGAGAAGAGTAGACGATCGGATCTTTCTCGGGAACCGGTCGCTCGTCGAGCTTCCGAAACCATCCCTTTATATATTGAACCATGGGGTCACCATCACATACTTAACTCGAAAGAGCAGCCGGAGTACCATTTTCACGGGCAGCGAGATCATCGTCGTCATGAACAATTGGAAGATCAGGTACTGGGTGAGCGTCATCTGCGCGTAGATGCGACGGGTGAAATCATTCCAGACCAGAAATCTGTGGCAAATCCAACCCGCCACTAGAAAATAGAGCCCCACCGCCATTCCACCTACCAGTCCCATCCAGGGTTGACTAGTGACTCCGAGTATCTCGTGAAAATGACGATTGGTCTCAAACACAAGTTTGTGATGATCCCAGGTCTGGCCGGGCCAGAACCACATCCAGCCGGGTCCACGGATAAAGGTTCCAATCAGGATGAAAACGACCCAAAGAACGACGAAGCCAAAGCAGAAGGCAAGAATGGCGAATTTTCTCTGCCGGTATGTATAGTAGCCGTTTCCAAGCGGGTTCTTGTCCGCAAAGGGAATCGCCATCAGTCCCATGATGATCAGCGTCGGCATGACGACGCCGGCGATCCAGGGATCGAAATAGACCAGCATTTCCTGCAGACCCAGAAAATACCAGGGTGCCTTTGCCGGGTTCATGGTCAGGTTGGGATTGGCCGGCTCTTCCAGCGGAGCGTTCAAGGCTATGGACCAGATCATCAGCACAAACGTCACGATCACGGCGGCCAGCAACTCGATGCGCAGGAGATAGGGCCACACATAGACCTTCTGATCCCAACCTTCCCGAAACGGCTCGTTTTTGCGATGGTGGGTCTTGGCCAGCTCAGGGTCGGCTTCGAGTTTACCAATCAGGCGGTCATTGGCGAATGCCTGACGCAGTCCATACCAAAGGAAAAAGGGAACCATCAACAGCAGGAGGATAATGGGAATGTTGTCGGGAAGCGAAACAATTTCCCAAAGTTGAGCCCAATCAAACATCTATTGACCTCTCTTCACCTGTTTCCCCATCTAGCAGCTTCAGACCTTGTACTTTTTTTTCATCTCGGACTCGAGGACCACCTGAGCCGGACCTGAGATACTGCCGTCTTTTCGGACCCGCCAGAAGTGTACGGCCAGGAGTGCCGAAAGAATCAGCGGGATAGCGATACAGTGCCAGATATAGGCACGTAGCAACGCATTAGCGTCTACAATCGACCCGCCCAGCAAGGCAAAACGCACATCGTTGAACGCCGTCATACCCAACTCCGGACCGAACGGGCCCTCGGCCCCCAGAAGGGGAGTGGCTCGGGCCATGCTGGTACCCACTGTTACCGCCCAGAAGCCAAGCTGGTCGTCGGGCAGAAGGTATCCGGTAAAGGAGAGCAAAAGTGTCAGCACCAGCAGAATGACACCGATGGTCCAGTTGAACTCCCTCGGAGTCTTATAAGAGCCGGTTAGAAAAACACGGAGCATGTGCAGCCACACCGTAATGATCATGGCATGGGCTGCCCACCGATGCATATTGCGCAGCAGCCCACCAAACGGCACGTCGTTTTCCAGGTACATGATATCTGCGAAGGCCTGACCCTTGGTCGGGTGGTAATAGAACATCAGGAAGACGCCTGTAATGGTCAGAACAAAGAACAGATAAAAACTGATGCCCCCCATGCCCCACGTGAAACTGAACCGGACCGCGTCTCGATTGACCTTGGCCGGGTGCAGGTGCAGGAAGACGTTGGTCAGGACTGCTAGGGCCCGGGTCCGCGGTGTCTCGTCCAGCTTGTGCCGGAAGACCGACTTCCATACCTGGGTCTTCTTGTAGTCCTGAGCGGCCTTCAGATCTTCTTTGCCCTTGTTAATAAAGGGCTGAATGCCATCTTTGACCTTGTCGATGGCCGACGAAGACTGTTTTTTTACTTTTTGCTTGGTCGAGACTGGATCGTCCGGCATATATTCTTTCCTCGCAGGCTTTGTCGAGGACCGGTTATACGGTCAAATAGGCGTCAGGGTTCTCGAAATTGCAGGGCGCTCCGGGTGGACACTGGTAGAGTTGACTGACATCCACAATAATCTGGCCCTGCGGGTTGAGGGAGAGTTTGGCCCGGTCCATGGGCCTTGGGGCCGGCCCCTCGAAGTTGACCCCCTCGTTGTCGTAACCGCTACCGTGACAGGGGCACTTGAACTTGTTCTCACTCTCGACCCAGTCAGGCGTGCACCCCAGATGAGTACAGCGAGCGTAAATCACGAACAGGCGTTGGGCATTTCTCACGACCCAGATCCGATACTTTTGCTGGAAGCGGGTATCGATCCCAAACCCGAAATCTCCCGGGTAGCCGATGGTGAAGTTGGTCTTTGGCTCGAATAAGGTTCGCGGGAAGAAAAAGCGCAGGGTCATGAGAAAGTTGGCCCCCAGAAAACCGAAGATACAGGCGTAGGTAAAATTGCGCCGTCGGATCTTCCCCTTCTCTTCCGGACTCTCTTTTTTCCCTTTTTTCCGTACGACCTGCCTTGCCATATTCCTCAAGAGTTTACACGCTTAATGTATCGAGCAGTTGCCTAATTATCCTCATGTCTCCATCTGGTGTTCAAGATCCAGGAGAGTTGGCCAAGGGGTCGCCTTCTTTCCGAAAGACAATGTAGAGAAAAGTTCCCATAATCGCGAGGGGAGGGACCAATAGAACCAGGATTCCCAGCTGCAGAGCGCTGGTGATCGTCTCGTTCTGAGCCTCGAGGGTGCTGCGGCACATGGCACAACCCTGCGCCAGCCCTGGCTGCATCGCCACGACACCGGATACAAAGCCGATCACCGCCGGAAGTCCTGTTCTCTTCATCTCTTGTCTCAGTTTCCAGCTAGCGCGCCGGCAACTGCAGAATTCGCAGGCTGTCGGGAAAGAATGCCGCCATTAAGGTTATGCAGAGCACGGTCGCCGGGATCAAGGTCCAGAATAGGTTCTTGTGCTCGAATTTCATGTGCATGAAATAGGCAACGATCAAGCCGGCCTTGACAAAGGACAGACTCAACAGTGTGACGAGCATGACCAGAACCGTCAGGCTCAGGTAAGCCAGCACGACCTCCAGGATCGTCAGCCCCAGTAGGCCGCTCCAGATAACCAGATAAGTTTTCGTGTGATCTACGGAACTCATGGTTTTCCCCTGCTAAATTTTGTTCGACATCAGATAGACCAAGGGAAAGACGAACATCCACACCAGGTCGACGAAGTGCCAGTAAAGACCACTCACTTCGACATCCTCCGTATTGAATCTCCCGCCTCCAAAGCCCCAGGCAATCACAGCCAAGTAGATGACTCCCAGGGTGACGTGAGTCATGTGCAGACCTGTGAGGGCGAAAAAGGTCGCTCCGAACAAGGGTACACCCCAAGGGTTGTCAAAGGGTGTCACTCCTGCGTGGATCAATCCCATCCACTCATTGACATGCAGGACGATGAAAAGCAGGCCTCCGAGCATGGTGGCCAGAATCCATCGAACCGTCTTCTTGCGGTTTCCCCGATGTGCTGCTCCTACGGCCAGCACCATCGTGAGCGAGCTGGAAAGCAAACAAAACGTCATGATGCTGGACAGGACAATACTGTGACTGTCGAAGGGTCTCGGCCAGTCCGGGTTGGCTACCCTAACATAGCTGTAGGCAATGAGGGCGGCTGAGAATGTCAATGTGTCGGAGAGAATGAAAAGCCACATTCCCAGCTTCTTAGAGCCCATGGCGAAAGGAGAACCTCCGCCACTCCAAAGCCCCGTGTTACTGTTTGCCATTCCACTCACCTCCCAACCACGAACAAGAGCAACAGGAAGACCCACAGCCCGTCCATAAAATGCCAGTATATGGCCATGACATTGACGTGCATTTGACTCATCAATCCCTTCCACAACTTCCAGCCCAGGACCAGCAGGGCCATGACACCACCCAGCAGGTGGATCCCGTGGATTGCCGTCAGGACATAAAAGAAGGCGCTACTCGGATTCGTACTGAGGAAAACCCCGGCATCCCAGAGTTGTCTCCAGACGATCCCCTGGCCCACCAGAAAGGCCAGCCCCAGAGCCGTGGCAGACAACCACCACCTGCGCAAAACAGGAATATCGTCTACCCATCGACGGGCATGCTCCAGACAGGCGCTGCTAAGCAAGAGGATCAGAGTATTCACCCATACCAAGGACGGCAATGGAACCGACTCCCAGTCAGCCCCCAGGCCACGGCGGACCAGATAGGCACTGGTAAAACCAGCGAAGACCATGAGGATACCGCCCAGGCCGACCATCATCCCGGTATAGTAGCGACGCTGGGCACCGGGGAAGGAACCTCCAGATCCACTCCGGTCGGCGTCTCCCGGAGGAACGTCGAAGAACGTTCCCACGCCTCCGGGTCCAGGTTCCTGATTCTTGGAAAGGGGGCGAGCAATGGTGGGCATCAGACGTCAGCGGACTCCTTTTCGCCTTCCGTCTGCATGACGAAATCCTGGTCTCGACCCGGAGGGCTGTACTCGTAGGGACCATGGTGGACCACCACCTGCCGGCCACCAAAGTTGTCATGGGGTGGTGGTGACGGTACTTCCCACTCCAGCGTGGTGGCATTCCAGGGATTCATTGTGGCTTTACAACCCTTGAACAGCGACCAGCAAAAGTTGAAAAGAAATAGGAACTGGGCCGCTATCGTGATAAATGCCGCTATCGTGATGAACAGATGAAGCGGTTGCAGGTCAGCCAGGAAATTGAATCCCGAGAGCTCCGCATAGCGACGGGGATGCCCCTCGATTCCCAGAAAATGCATGGGCATGAAGATTGCGTTAACGCCCACGAAGGTGAACCAGAAATGGACCTTCCCCAGGCCTTCATTCAGGTGCCGTCCGAACATTTTGGGAAACCAGTAGTAGGTACCGGTGAAGATGCCGAAGATGGATGCGACGCCCATGACGAGATGAAAATGGCCAACCACGAAATATCCGTCGTGCAGATAGATATCAGTGCTGGGCTGGTTAAGAAACAGCCCGCCCAGGCCGCCGCTCACGAACAGAGAGACAAAGCCGATGGCGAAGAGCATCGGGGAATCGAACCGGATCTTCCCTCCCCACATCGTTCCGAGCCAGTTGAATGTCTTAATTGCTGAAGGCACGGCGATGGCCGTTGTGACTAGGGAGAACACAATGGCCGAGTAGGGACTCATCCCGCTCATGAACATGTGGTGACCCCAAACCATGAAGCCCAGAATACCGATGGAAAACATGGCGTAGACCATGGCCCGGTAGCCAAAGATGGGCTTACGTGCGAATACGGACAAAACCTGGGAGGTCACTCCCATGGCGGGTAGAATGGCGATATAAACCTCAGGATGGCCAAAGAACCAGAATAGGTGCTGCCACAGGAGAGGTGAGCCACCCTTGTGGTCGATGAGCTGGTCACTCACGACCAGGCCGCCTGGGATAAAGAAACTGGTACCGGCCTGGCGATCCAGCAGAAGCAGGACGCCTGCCGACAAAAGTACTCCAAAGGCCAAAAGACCCAGGATGGCCGTCACCAACCAGCTCCAGCAGGTCAGCGGCATCTTCATCAGGGTCATTCCCCTGGCTCTCAAATCCAGAGTCGTCGTAATGAAATTGATAGCACCGAGGAGAGAAGCGACACAAAAAATGGCGATGCTCAGGATCCACAGGTCCTGCCCGGCCCCCAGTCCAGGTCCGGCAACTTCTCCGAGAGCACTCAAGGGCGCATAACCCGTCCAGCCTGAGATGGGAGGGCCCCCCGCCACAAAGAAAGCTGCCAGCAAGACAATCAGTGACAAGAAAGTGAACCAGAAGGAGAGCATGTTGAGGATCGGAAACGCCATGTCCAGGGCTCCGATCTGAATCGGCAGAAAGTAATTCCCGAAGCCACTCTGAGGGGCGGTGGTCAGAACCATGAAGACCATCATGGTTCCGTGCATGGTCAACATGGCCAGGTAGAACTCCGGAGTCATGATGCCCCCCGGAGCACCTACGGGGAAAAGCGTCTCCAGAATGGAAAACTCGGTCCCAGACCAGACCAGGTTGAGGCGGATGAGAACTGACAGCCCCATCCCCACGAAGACTGAGAACAGCGCCAGCAGATAATACTGGATCCCGATAACCTTGTGGTCTTTGCTGAAAATGTACTTCCAGATGAAGCCAGAGGGAGGCTCATGTACAGCGTGAGAATTAGCCGTATCGACCATAAGTTCGTCTCCTAACTCTCCTATTCCTCAGCCATTTCACGGAGCCAACCCCGGTATGCATCCTCAGTCAGGACTTCAATAAATGAACGCATGCGGTGATGGCCCATCCCACACAGTTCAGCGCAGGCGATTTCAAAAGATCCTGTCCTGGTTGCAGTAAAGCGCAAGGGGATCAACAATCCGGGGACGGTATCCTGTTTGATCCGGAGCTCTCTGACGGAGAAGGCGTGAGTCACATCCTTGGATCGAAGCAGTAATTCAATGGGGCGGTTCACCGGGATGGCCATGGTGGGCAGAACCAGATCATCCTGGGCCGCTGGATCGTCGAAGTCCAGGCCCAGCGGATTCCCTGCCGAATCATTGATCAATTCTGGTTTGACGATCCCAAACTGACCATCGAGCCCCGGGTAGCGGATATTCCACGCGAACTGCTGGCCCGTTACTTCAATTTGAAAGGCATCCTCGGGGGCAGGTTTGAGGTAGAGGTCCGCCCATATCTTCTGTCCAGGCAGGACCATCAGAAAGAATACTATTGCGGTCAGGCCGGTCCAGATGATTTCTAGCTTGTTGTTCCCGTGACTGTAGACCGCCTGATTTTTTCCCGTGTCCCGGTATCGAAAAAGGACCCAGCCCAATCCAACCTGAGCAACAATAAAAACGATTCCCGTAACTACCAGAGTAACGACAAACTGATTATCCAGGATCTCTCCATGGCTGGAGGCGGACTCCGGAAACCACCAGTGGCGGCTCGCGAAAGCAATGGTGGTAACAATCGTAAACACCCAGATCAAAATGCCCAGAAGCATCCTTTACCTCCTTGCAAAAAAGGGGCAAATCGGCACACGAATTTCTCCTGCCGAGTCACCCAGGCACTCTAGCGAAGAACTCTGAAAAAGGCAAAAACTTTTCTTCACTTTTTGCTATTGAAAAACTGGTGCGCAATCTTCCAAATAGGGTACTGGCGATGAATCGGTTGGTGACTCCAACCTGGCAAGAGTGGGCCGCAAGCGCTACTGTATTTAAGAAGGGGGATTCTGAGAAATCGGAAGGCAAGAGGGGTAATCTATAGTTGAAGACCGAAGATTGCTACCAGAGACTGGATCCTCATCTGGGAAAGTATCTGCAAGGGCTCGAGCAGCCGCGAACGGAGTGGGATCTGTTTGATATGTCGTTGGACGTCGCCCGGGTCGACGATACTGATCTGCAGCGCGACAAATGCCTGGCCCAGGTCAGCCATATCCGCAACAAAGTAGAGAGGAAACTCAATTCACCCGACCCTTACTCAATCATCGAGCACACGAATGAGATTATGTTTCAGGAGCTCGGCTATTGTGGAAACGGGGAGGACTACTACCATCCCTTCAATAGCCTGATGGATCGGGTACTCGAGAAGCGTACCGGCATTCCCATCACTTTGTCGATTCTCTACCGGGAGGTAGTAGGCGGACTGGGCCTGCCGACCTGGGGTGTAGGCATGCCGGGGCACTTCCTGCTCGGATTCCGTGCCAGTTCAAGAGAACTGTACCTGGATGCTTTCAATGGCGGTAGAATCCTCTTGCCCGACGACTGTCGAGCCCTGCTCAACGATCTTTTCGGCAATAAGATAGAATTCGAAACATCCTTCCTCAATCCGCTGCCCAACTCCGCCATTGTCTTGCGAATGCTTATGAATCTGAAACAAATTTACCGCAGCCGCGCAGAGTCCGTAAGCCTCGTGCGCGTGCTGAATCGCCGGATTCCGCTGCTGTCCGATCCTTTGTCCGAAGTCCTGGAACGCGGGATGACGCTGGTGGAGCTGGAAGAATATCGTGCGGCCCTCGATGACTTCAGAGCCTTTATTGAGAAGACCTCGGACAACTCGTTGAGAAAGGTGGTAGAAAGCCGGATCGAGAGGCTCGAGATACTGGCGGGGGAAGGGTAATTCCGAACTGCTTTAATACACCTGGAAGCTCTCTACAAACTTATCCCAGGACACGGACCATTTAGCCACAGTGGCAGCCGGACCTGTCAGTTTAAAAAACCAGGGACCGTCCCTCGTATCGACGATGGCACCCAGCATCCGAAAGCCGGGTTTGGCTTTGCCCTGGGCGCGGGGTCCCATCATCCCCCGGTACGTACCCCCGACATCCAGCAAGGTTATTGCTTTTCCCCTGACTTGCCTTTCCGAGACCTGAGCGTCATCTGAAGCCGGACTGCCGTCGGGACGGCTCATCTGACCGACCCAGCGGGAAAGATTGGAACTGATGGATCCCCCCTGTCCCGGAAAATGATACACCACCAGCTCAGCGTCCTCCGGATCCCCCTCGGCCTGAGGCAAAAGATACTGCGCTTTTCGCATAGAGCTGGAGGGTTGCTGTTCCACCCAACCCGCCGGAGCCTTAAAGTGCACTCGTTGAGCCCCCGCTCTCGGTGCGGACGTGCCTGCACCAGGGCCCTCCAGAGTAGAAGTCTTCGCCGCTGTCTCCGGCTCAACGAAGTTTTTGGAGCAAGCCACGCCGGAAGCTGATACTGCTATCAATGCCAGTAACAGAAGTAGTTCAGGTCCGCGCTCAATTAGCATTTCCTTCATCCTCCAAGGGCATCCGCCCTCCGAATCCGGTATCGGTTTCGTGCCAGAAATGAATGTCGTCCTCTCCTAGTTTCCAGCACAGGCAAACTTCCCTGCCATCCCTCAGGTGGGGAAAATCGACTAGACCCTCCTCGACGCCCTTGACCACGCATCCCAGGCCTTGGATCCAACCGATACAGTCCTGCATCTGTAGCAAATACGTCAGATAGAGAGTGCCCAAAGGGCTTCCTGCATTTTCGCCTCCTTTTTCGGCAAGTGCTCGTACTTCCGGGTGAAAGCTCTGTAACTGGCCCGCCAGCGACACCATCTTTCCCGTCAGGTCCCGGATCCGCGGCAAAAGGGATCTGGCCCTGGCCAGAGTGAAGAATCGATCCTCCATCATGCAAGAGTTTGAAGGTTGAGGGGTAAAGGTTCAAGGCCGCAAGTTGAAGATTAGCGGACTGAACCTGTTGGGAGTCGCCGTGTCTCCATGATAGCAGCGCTGGGGAGGGAATTCTTCACTCCCCAGGAACAAAAGGGGTACAGCGGCCATCAGAATCATCCTGCATTTTTGTGGGTCTTTGTGGTTGCATCAGGGTAGCGCCGGTACCAGCTCCAGGTCAGGCACAACAGGAGCAGCACAAATCCAGTGAGAGTGGGGAAGAGGGCCGCCAGGGATCCCAGGAAATCGGCCGGATAGAGTAGTAGGCACGCGCTCAGCAATAGGACCGTGCGGAGCGTTCGACTCAACGGAGAAAAAAAGAACCCGGACAGGCCGCCCGCCAGGGCTGTAATGCCCAGCACCGCCGTGCTCAGGGATGGTGCCGCGGCCAGCGGCGAAACCGGTTCGCCACTGGAGTCCAGCAGCAGCAGCTGAGGCTGCAGAACGAACATATAAGGGAGGGTGAACCCCACCAGAGCGAATGAAAACGCCCTCCACGCCGTCACCATGATCCGGGAACCCGCAATGGTAGCGGCCGCGTAGGCCGCCAAGGCTACCGGTGGTGTCACCATCGACATCATTCCGAAGTAGAAGATAAAGAAATGACCGGCCAGCGGAACGATGCCCAGGTCGCCTAGGACCGGACCAATAAACGTCGCCAGCAAGAGATAGCAGACCGCCGAGGGCAGTCCCATACCCATAATCAGAGAGCACACCATGATCAGAACCAGCGCCGCAAAAAGATTCTGCTGGGCCAGGGGAAGGATCAGAGACGGTAATCGGGTGCCTAGGCCTGTCAGCGTCACCACTCCGATGATGATTCCCACACAGGCAGACGCGCAGATCAGGGGAACCCCTCCCTGAGCGGACTTCTGAAATATCTTCACCACCTCAGGCCGGGTGAGACGAGTGCGCCTCGAGAAGGTGCTCAGCACAGCAACTCCGAGAATGGAAACGGTTATGGCTCGGAAGGGCGTGTATCCGAGAAACAAGAAAATCAGAAGGAGGGCCAGGGAGGTCGAGAAGACGACCCCGGCCCAGGGCGTTGCCGGACCCTTATCCGGGTTTGTTTTCTCTTCTGCCAGGCCGTAGCGTTTGGAATACAGATGGACTAGCAGGAGAAGGGAGAAGTAGTAAAGAAGAGCCGGCAACAGGGCGCTGCGGATGATCTGGAGATAGGTTACGGCAGGGCTAACCATCTCCAGCATCATGTAAGCCGCCGCGCCCATGACGGGGGGCATCAGGGCTCCTCCGGAGCTGGCTGCTGCTTCCACTCCGCCGGCCATTGCCGGCCGAAATCCCGAGTTCTTCATCAGGGGGATCGTAAACGTACCCGTGGTTGCCGTGTTGGCAACGGCGCTGCCCGAGAGGGACCCCATCAACCCGCTGGCCACCACCGAGACCTTTCCCGCTGCTCCACTGCTGCGCGAGAACAGACGGTGGGTCAGGCCGAGAATGCAAGCAGTGACTCCTGTCAGTTCCAGCAGAGCTCCAAAGACAACGAAAAGAAAAACGTAGGTAAACATGACCCGCAGTGCAATCCCGAAGACTCCCTGGCTGTGCAGGAACACCTGCGAGACCACGCGACCGAGACTGTAGCCTCGATGGGGCAACAGCCAGTCAGGCAGGTACGGCCCAGCAAAACAATACGCAAGGAACACACAGGACAGGACTGGAAGAGCCCAGCCCAGGCTGCGACGGGCCGCCTCCAGAACCAGCAGCAGCCCGATCAGACCCACCACCAGATCCAGGCTGTGCTCCTGACCGGCCCGGTTGCCCAGAGAAGTCTTCTCCAACCAGAGTGGGGCGAACCAGTCCTCCGTCTGAAGAACCATGTACCCACCGCACAGAGCGGACATGAGAACACAGAGGCGATCCAGCCACGCTTGCAAGCAACCGGTTTGGCTCCCGGAAAAACAGTAGCCTAGGCCTAGAGAGCCGAAAATGACTAGTTGCGACTGCGGAGAAAGGCTCGGATAGTTGACCTCGAACAGGACGAACAGACAGAGCAGAGCAGCAAGAGCAGACCGGAAGGAAAAAGGGCGTTCAGCAGTGCTCTCCCCGCTGCTCGGAGAATCTACTCCCCGGCCCAAATGCCTATCTCCCTGTAGTAGCGAACCGCCCCGGGGTGGAACTCGGTTCCGGTGTCCCTGGTGACGTTGGACTCGTTGATGAAGCGGCCCGCCGGATGTCTGGCTTCAATTCGCTCCCGGTTCTCGAAGAGGATTCGAGTGATCCGGTAGATCAGGTCAGGGTTCGTGCGCGCATGGGCGATCAGATGCATGGATCCCACGTTGAGACCTTCAAAATCCTTACTCTGGTTCCGGTAGGTTCCCGCCGGAATTGTGGCCGCCTCGAAAAAGGGGTAGTCCGCGATCAACTGCTCTCTGGCAGCGGGGTCAAAGGGGACGAAGGCAATCTCCTGGGAGGCTGCGGCCTGCGTAATGGAGGCAGTCGGCACACCCCCTCCCAGAAAGGCGGCAGACGCTGCTCCGTCAGCCAGCAGATCGACTGCCCCTGCCTGGGTGGCGTGGAGCACGTCTAGGTCCTCATAAGAGAGGCCGTGAGCCTTCAGAATTAGGCCGACGAATAACTCGAACCCGGCTCCCGCGGGTCCCAGTACAACCCGCTGGCCCCGCAGATCGAGCAGCTGTCGAATCCCCGCTGAAGCGGGGGAGATGAACAGCGCAATATTGGGCGCCAGGGTCATGACAGTGCGAACCGGATAGGCCTGTTCCCCACCGTCTTTGCCCCGCACGGAGAAGTAGGAGATGGAAGCATTGGCCAGCGCCAGATCGAGTTCCCTACTGGCCAGGCGCCGGATGTTCTCGCGGCTTCCCTTGGTTGACTCAGCACTGACCTGCCACTGGGCTTTCTCATCGGCCCCGCTGAGCACCTCGGCCAGCGCACCTCCCACCACGAAGAAGGTTCCACCCGGTGGGGCGGTCCCGATACTCAGAAAGCGCCTGTCACCGCTCTCAGGGGAAGTGGGAGATCCCCCGCAGGCGGAGAGTAAAAGTAGCGACAGAACGCTGATTCCAATTCGAAGAGATGTTGAACTCAAACCACACCTACCTTGCTCTGCTCGACCTTGTTACGCGCCCGAACACTTACTTCGCCAGAGGGTTCTGTGGTGGCCCCGGACTAGCTTGACAGGATCGAAAGCCTGATTCTAACATTGGCCTCTCTTGCCGGAGCGGGAATAACTCAGTGGTAGAGTGCAACCTTGCCAAGGTTGAAGTCGCGGGT
>CAZMGM010000005.1:0-31449 GCA_964565865.1 uncultured Acidobacteriota bacterium
CTGGACAGGATGGTGGAGTCCGGATTTCTCGGCGAGAAGAGCGGGGCTGGCTTCGAAACAGTCAGTTGCAATTGGAGGCAACAAGGCAGGTCGATCGGTCGAAGTTGGAATCGCTTCTTCCCGTATTATTGACTATCGGCCTGGTTGTGACGAGCGTGATTCTCAGCTACGTGGTGTTCTGGTGAGTTGTCCAGATGTCCTCTCCTGACAGCCTCTTTTCTGTCCATAATGGCAACATGGGCGCCTTCTTTCGTGAGGTAGTTAGACTGGACAATGGCGGTATTGCGCCCTGTGCCACCACTTCCGATGTGACTCTTTTCTAGAACCTCCACATCGGTAATTCCGTAGTCGCTGGCTAAATGGTAAGCACAAGCCAGGCCGTGACCTCCGCCGACGATGATGTCGACGTCATAGTGTGACCTCAATCTGTTCGGAGTCCGGAACATGTGAGCTCAGGATAGTCCTTGCGAACAGCAAAGCGGATCAGGCGACAGGGCATTGTGTGCCCTCATTCACGATTTGATTCGGGCTGCGCTGGAAAGCAACATTCTAACAGCCCATGGACTCACCTCTGAACGGGGGTAAGAAGTATGGGAAAGTCACCCCGCATCAAGATGCTGACCTGGCCGGAGGGGAGTCCTGGCAACAACTCTCGTGGCATCGTCACTTCTGTTGGGGTGCTTGAGCCCTGGATGAAATCGGAGTCATGGAAAATACATGCATATCGACATGTAGGATGGTACGGCTTTTCATCGCTTCCTCCCAGTGGAGGTCGCGGTCTTTTGCCTGGGGTAAGTATTAGGCGGTTTCCACCGGGATGGGATCCGGGTCCACTTCAATGGCCAGGAGGAAGCGGTTGATCATGTTGTAAAACCCGATCAGCGTGATCATTTCAACGACCTGGTCGGAAGTGAAGTGATTGTCCAGAGTAGTCCAGAATGCGGCCTCGGGGATGTCATCTGGCCCTTCCAGAACGTATTCTGCCAGAGCCAGTGCGTCTTTTTCACAGTAATTAAAAAGGTCGCTGTCCTGGAAGCTGTCCATGGCTCCAATCTGGTCATCCGACCAGCCGGCCTTCTCTGCTAGTTCCTTATGCCACTGCACAGTCCCCTTGCACCGATCCAGCTTGCAAGTCTTCAAGATGACCAGCTGTTTCAACTTTTCGCTCAAACCGCATTCGCCGTTGACCTTCAAGTAGAGCTCTGTCATGGGCCTTAAGAAGTGGGGGCTGTGGGCCAGTGTCTTCAGGTAATTGGGTACGATTCCCAGCTCCTTTTCGACAGCTTTATAGGTTTCTTTGATCTCTTGGTAGGCCGCATCTGATTGCACAGGAAGGTATCTGGGCATGATCTCCTCTCGCAGATCGGGAATGGTAGCACGTTCCACAGTGGGTAACTAGCTAGTAGAGTTAGAAAACAGAACGGCAAGGCGTGAGCCTGCCGTTTCTCAACGGTGAGCTTATGCTTTAGCACCCTGTGTAGAGCTCCTCATTCAGGTCCGGGAACTGACCAAGAGATTCAAGAAGAGGACGACGATCGACCAATTGAGCCTGCACGTTGAGAAGGGGGAAGCGGTTGCGCTGTTGGGGCCCAACGAAGCAGTCTTGAGAGCATCCAGGGGGTTTTTCGACCTGGCAGTATTGGTCGGTGTTCAGCTTTTCGATCGAGAAAAGATCAACTCCGAGTGGCAATCGCTTCCGCCGCTGGCCGCTCCATTTCAGATTCCCTCGTTAGCGTGTCTGGAAATCCTGGAGGTGGACCGCCTCAGGGACTCAAACTGGCGGTCAGCCAGGTAGCTGGAGCGCACCAGGGGACCCGCTTCTACGTGAGCAAAGCCAAGTTTTTCACCGATTGCCTTCCAGGCCTTGAATTCGTCCGGATGATAATAGCGGTCCACAGGTAGATGCCAACCGGAGGGTCGCAGATACTGGCCGATTGTCAGGATGGAAACTCCGGCTGTGATCAGATCTCTCAACACGGCTAGGGTCTCCTCGTCTGTCTCTCCTAGACCCAGCATCATGCCGGTCTTGGTGACAATGTGAGGGGCGATGTTCCGGGAGCGTTCTAGGAGCTGAAGTGAGACGCCATAATCTCCACCACCCCGGGCCGCGGGGTAGAGCCGGGGCACCGTTTCTACATTATGGTTGAGGATCTCGGGACCCGCATCCAGGACCACTTTAAGGGCAGAAATGGATCCCTGAAAGTCCGGGATCAGTACCTCGATCGTGCAGTCTGGAACGCGCCGGCGAGTGGCTGCAACGGTTGCTGCGAAAACCGACGCTCCTCCATCTGCCAGGTCGTCTCGATCCACAGACGTAATTACTGCATGCCGGAGTCCCATCCGGGAAACAGCCTCCGCTACCCGAAAAGGCTCTTCCTCATCCAGTCTCAGGGGTGTTCCCTTGCTGACGGCACAATAACGGCATCCGCGAGTGCAGATATCTCCAAGGATCATGAAGGTTGCCACCCCATGCTGCCAGCACTCACCCATGTTGGGACACCGTGCCTCCTGGCAAACCGTGTTGAGTTCCAGGTCCGCCACGAGCTTTTGCACGTTATGGACGCTGCCTCCGAGAGGAGCGCGTACTTTTAACCAGGGTGGATGGCCCCCGGGGGAGGGCCTCGGAACAGCAGAATCAGTCATGTGGTACTAAGATATCAAACACTGGTTGCAGGTTCATCGTTCTGTTTTCTTCTCCAACTTTCAACCCTGGCAACCAGTAGACAGCGCCCAGCAACAAGTACAGCGCTTCACCATCGCAGCAGCAGTAGCTCGGAGCTGAACCCTGGACCGAAGGCGGCTGCCAATCCGAGGGCACCTTTCGAGGGTCGCTTATCCTCGAGCAGTCTTTTTAGAACAAAGAGAAGGGTGGGGCTCGACATGTTTCCGTATTGCTCGAGCACAGCCCGGCTGTCTCCCAGGTCCTCTTCACTGATCTGCAAGGATTCACACATCGACTCCAGGATTTTTGCCCCGCCGGGGTGAATCGCGAAGTAACTCAGAGAAGAGATCGTCATATCGCTACGGTCTAGAAATCCCTCCACATTCTCACGCAGCAGTTTCCGAAGCAGAAAAGGAATGCTCTTTGAGAAAATTACTTTCAGGCCCTGGCTGCTGAAGTCCCAACCCATCACTTCCAATGTGTCGGGCCAGAGAGTGCTCTGTACATCCGTGATCTCCGGTCCTTCCCAGATCCGATCTCGTCCCGCTACCAGAACAGCGCCGGCCCCATCGGAGAACAGCGCTGCAGCCACCAGGTTGCTTCTGCTGAGGTCCCCCATCTGGAAAGTAAGGGAAGAGATTTCCACTGCCACCAGAAGGACCAGCGCCTGAGGGTCAATCCTGGCCAGCTGGTAGCTTCGAGCCAGACCGGCGGCACCCCCGGCACAACCCAGACCGAAAATGGGAGTCCGAGAAACATGGCAGTCAAAACCCAGACGGTTAATGAGTCTTGCATCGACGCTGGGTGTCGAAAAACCGCTCGTGGACACAAACAGGAGATGGTCAATCTGGGACGGGTGAATGTCCAGAGGATCTAGACACCTCTGGATTGCGGCGGCGGCGAGGTCCTCGGCCCAGCGGTTGTAAAGCCCGTTTCTGTCTTCAAAAGTATGCGGCTCCTGAAACCACTCCACAGGCACGCAGAAATGCCTTTGGTGTACCCGAACATTGTCGAAGACGGAGATCAAACGGCTGATGTCCCAAATGGCCGGGCTGAAGTGGCTCCTGGCAAGCTCGCGCAGCTCGATTTGAGAAACCGCGTGGGGCGGAACGGCCACTCCGACACTGACAATCCTGGGCATTATTCCTTCTTGTAAGTCGACCAGATGCTACCCAGGAGGGATCGCTACGGCTTCCCCGTCCCCCCGGAACCGAGTTGCGAGCCCTTGAGAGCTGTCTGCGAAGATTTCCAGGCCTTTCTCCATTCCAGGTAAAGATTTTCATCACTCCGCTCCTCGGCAAGGTTCCTGACCGGCTCGAGGCGTGCTATGAAGTCCTTTATCTTGAAGTTGAGCTGACGAAGGGACTTCTTGATATCCTTCTCAGTCGCAGTCTTGTAACTCACCTTGTCATCAATGTTGACCATGATCCCGTCCACAGAACGCTGATAAGCTCTCACCAACTCTCCGTACGTGTAGAACTCCAGGGGATTCCGTTTGTCTTTATCCCATTCGACTCGGGACGTCCTTCTCTCGATCTCATCGAGCCGCTTCTCGGCAATCTGGAGGAATACTTTGACCCGGTCTTTCAACTTTTGAGCATGCTGGAGCCTCTCGTATTCCACATTGGTAAACTGGTCCCCGCTAATCGATCTGCTCATCCTGGTCTGACTTACCGCCCTGGTGCCCGTGGACAGCAAGCTGGCCCCAATCGGTTCCTGGAGCCCGGGGGGGGAGTTCCCCGCGAGTTTTTGGACTGCTAGGTTCAAGTCGGATTGAGTCCCGTAGATAAAAAACCCCTGGAGCAACTGGTCTCGAAAGGCTTTTACATCTTCCAGGGCCTCGTCGAAAACCTCCCAAAGCGCAGAGGGTGAAGCCCTCCTCAGATTCTCCAATTCCCCCAGCATTTGACGGAGCCGGATTTCCATTCGGCGGACGGACCTGGAACGCAAGACCTTCGGGCTCCTAACCTGTCGCTTTAGCTCCATCCCCTTGAGGGCCAGGGTCTGAATAGCATGGACCGCAGACTCGACCGCATCGAGATCCTTCCGCTCTACTCTCAGCTTGGCAATCGCGGCATAGCGATCCAACACAAGACGTAAGATTTTCATCTCTTTCCGGTAATTCGTGGCCGCTGTAAAGCTCCGCTGTTCAGCAACTGTGAGCAGTTCCTCAAAGCTGTGGGTTTCACCCTTCTGTTCCAGCAGGAAGAGGCTTAGCATAACCAGAGTCAAGACAGGTCCCATCACATCCTCTGTGGAATCTCGATTCCCAGCAGACCCAGAGCTTTTGTCAGGCCTCGCCTGGAATGATCGGCAACCTGGAGGAGAACATCTCGTCGCTTCTCTTCCTCAGACAGGATGTGGAAATTGTGGTAAAAGAGGTTGAACTGCTGGGCCACCAGGAACGCATGCTTTGCTAGGTGTGTCACCTCCAGGGTTTTGACTGACTTCTCCATCACCTCTTCTATTCGTGCCAGCGTCAGGAGAAGTTGCCAAACACGATCGTCACCCAGTACTTCCCGAACCCGGGCCGGATCGCTGTTGCGTTGCCGCGTCCACTCCTGATGATTCCAGTTTCCCTCTTGCTCAAAAAGTCTACGAAAAATATTGTTGGCTCGGACGACGGAATACTGCAGGTAAGGTCCGGTTTCTCCCTCAAAGCTCAGGGCCTCAGAGAAATCGAAGGCAATCACGGCATTTCTCGTATACTTCAAAAGGAAGTAGCGAAGAGCGCCAATTGCAATTGTCGCAGCGATCTCTTCCCTCTGATCTGGTGCCAGACTGGGCTGCCGCTTCTCGACCTCGAGCAACGCCTTCTCAACCAGCTTGTCGATCAGATCGTCGGCCTTGACACCCTGTCCCTTGCGCCCGGAAACCTCGACATAAGGTCTCGTCTTATCTTCGACGGAAAGCTTCATTCCCAGTTCCGCGCAGCAGGCGGGGGAGAGCGCCACCATCTCATATGAAAAGTGAGTTGAACGGTCCGCCTCTGAGTCAAAGCCGAGCCTGCGCAAACCCTGAACTACCACCCGTTGAAGGTAGGATTGGCGCACGTCGATCACGTTATAGACAAGAGATCCATTGCCGAATTCAGGTTTCTTTCCGTTGCCAGGTTCCTTGGTTGTCACCCAGGTCAGATGACCGGTCTCGTCGGTGCGGAACGGTTTGAAGTGGAAGGTTTTCCCAAGAAGTCCAAACTTCCAGAGTTGGTAGGCAATGTCTTTTCCGACATAAGTGACCGTTCCGTTACTGCGCACGATGATTTTTTCATCGGCAGGAAGACCATCCTCCTCGGGCAACTCCATTACCCAGCAACCTGCATGGGGACCCTTCTCTCGATAGACAATGGCCCTGCGCTCGCGCAGCTTCTCAAAGGCCCGATCCCAGAACTGGAGAGCCAGTATCTCGCTCTCCCGAGGGAGAACATCGTAACGCACTCCAATGCGCAGCATGGTTTCGAGATGGGCGTGGACAATTCGAGTCGAGATGTGGTCTGCCAGCTCCGCGACCTCACCCTGCGCCTGCTCGATGGCTTCGAGCATCTCGTGTCGATACTGCAGCCGCGAGTCATCCTCGCCATACCAGTCCGACACATGGGCATAGAGGTCCCAGCAGAAATAGTCAAAAGGTTCGTTAATCTGCCTCACTTCCGCTAGATTCATGTTCAATAGTTGCCTGAACCCCACCACCACGTCGGCAACCTGTACGCCCGTGTTATCGATGTAGTTCTGGACTTCAACCTGATACCCAACGGCTCGAACCAGCCGAACAAACGAGTCGCCCAAGGCCGCGTTGCGCAGGTGCCCAATGTGCGCAGCCTTGTTCGGATTGATGTTGGTGTGCTCGACAATCACTTTGCCGGGGCGAGGCTCCCCTTGGGAGCCAACCAACCAGGTATCCAAACCCTGCAAAAAGGCGGGCCGGTCAAAGAACGCGTTGACGTAACCCCCTCCGGCCGCCTCAAAGCGGTCCACCTCCGAGAGCGGGGGAACCTGGTCGGCGATTTCCTCGGCAATCGACCGGGGAGGACGCCGCAGGATTTTGGCCAGTTCAAAGGGGAAAGGAAAAGCCAGATCACCCAACTCAACCTTGGGCGGCGACTCGACAACCAGGAACTCCAGGGTCGTCTGAAAGTGCTCCTCCACAAAATCCAGCAGGTGCTGACGCACCCTTTCGACTCGCTCGACAAACATGTTCTAATCATAACGTAGGAGCACTGGTTTCTGGTTACCGTTCGCTTGTTACTGGTTAAAAGCTTGAAAGTTGAAATTTCGTGGAATGTAGAAACTAGAGCCGACGTGAAACGTGGAGTTTGGAACCCGGAAGCTGTGAGTGCCAACGAGCACCAAACCCGCAACCCGCAATAGCGCGAGGAGCAGTGAGAGGCTACAAGGATCTCATTCGGACTACTGCCTCACCACCGGGGAAAGTATGATAGTCGGAGGCGAGGTTCCAATATGGGCACATCTCTATACTTCGAACCGTTTAATGGAGCCAGCGGAGACATGATCGTCGGGGCGCTGCTAGACCTGGGAATGCCCCTGGATCACCTGCGCCAAGAGATCTCCAGGCTTGGTATCGACCGCGAACTCGATCTGAAAGCCCAACCCGTAGAACGGCAGGGCTTGAAGGCGACCGATTTCCAGGTCCTTCTCAAAGACGACAGCAGCTCCCAGGCCTCTTCCAAGGGCCCGCACCAGGGCCACTCTCACCTGCGGTCGGAGGGCCTCGGCAGGCACCATTCCCATCACCAAGACGGAAGTCGAAATCTTAGTCAAATCGAAGAGCTCGTCGAGGCAAGTTCGCTGGATTCCAAAATCAAGGCAACGGCCCTGCTCATTTTCCGGCGGCTTGGCGAGGCCGAGGCAAAGGTCCACGGAACGCCACTCGAGGAGGTTCATTTCCATGAGGTCGGAGCCATCGACTCCATCGTTGACATCGTGGGATCAGCTATTGGCTTCGCGTACTTCGAGATAGAGGAGTTCTACACGGCACCCCTCGCCCTGGGCGGAGGAACGGTCCATTTTTCCCATGGCAGTTGGCCCGTACCGGCACCGGCTACCCTGGAACTTATCAAGGGCGTCCCGGTCTCCCCGGGACCGGTTGACGCGGAACTTCTGACTCCAACGGGCGCTGCCATAATCACCAGCGTTGCAGCCTCGGGTCGAGCCCCGACATTTCTTCCCCGAAGGTGGGGGTTCGGGTCTGGCACGAACGTCTTCGATTCCATCCCGAATCTGCTACGGGTGACGCTGGGAGAAAGTGTCTTCGCGCCGGAGGCCAGCGGGGACGGTCCAACTCTGGAGTCAGTCAGTATGCTGGAGGCAACGTTGGACAACATGGACGGCGAGATACTTGGCTACTTCATCGACCGGGCACTGAGCGAGGGAGCTCTCGACGTCTACTATTCGGCGCTGCAAATGAAAAAGAACCGGCCCGGTGTGCTTCTCACACTGCTTTGTCGGACTGAGGACGAAGAACGCTTTAGTCATTTGATATTCAGTGAAACGACGACTTTGGGACTGAGGCGCTCCCGCCGAGACCGACTCGTGCTCGCTAGGGGGGACAGGACCATCGACACCGTCTACGGACCGGTTCGGGTCAAAATCGGGAAAATGGGTAGGAGAATCGTTAATATGTGGCCTGAGTACGAAGATCTCAAGGCGCTTTCCGAAAAAAAGGGAGTACCCTTGAAGATGTTGCGCCTGGCGGTCGCCAGACAGCTGAATCTAGATGAGTAAAAACTATTACTTGACCACACCCCTTTACTACGTGAATGACGTGCCCCACGTCGGGCATACCTATACCACCGTCATTGGGGACATTTTAGCCCGCTACCAGCGAATGCTGGGACGACGCGTTTGCTACCTAACTGGCACGGACGAGCACGGGCTGAAGATCGAGAGGACCGCTCGCAAACGCGGCCTTTCGGCTCAGCAGCTTACAGACCAGAATGCTGCTGCCTTCCACGACGTGTGGGAGAAAATGCAGCTCCGTTTCGACGCTGTTATCCGCACGACCGACCCAAAACACGTCGAGGCCGTGCAGACCATCTTCAAAAGGATTCAGGACAACGGATATATCTATCTTGGAGAGTACTCGGGCCAGTACTGTGTGCGCGACGAGGCATACGTGGCCAATGATACAGACGTGTGCCCCAACTGTGGGGGCAAGACCGAGTTCATCCGCGAAGAAACCTACTTCTTCAAGCTTTCAGCCTTCCAGGATCGCCTAGCGGCCTTCTATCACGACAATCCCGACTTCGTGATTCCCGGGAGCCGGATGAATGAAATCGTGAGCTTCGTGGTCCGCGGGCTGAAAGATATCAGTATCAGCCGGACGTCCTTCTCCTGGGGCATTCCTGTTCCTCAGGATGACAAGCACATTTTCTACGTCTGGTTTGACGCTCTGCTGGGGTACCTTTCTGGGGTAGGCTTCGGTGGAGAACAAGAACAATTCGAAAAGAATTGGCCGGCGGATGTACAGCTTATGGGCAAGGATATCCTCCGCTTTCACGGGGTCTATTGGCCTGCGTTTCTCATGGCAGCCGATCTCAGACTACCGCGGCGCCTCCTGGTTCACGGCTGGTGGACCATCGATGGGGAAAAGATGTCAAAGTCTCTAGGCAACTTCATCACGGCCCAACAGCTCATCGACTCCCTTCCGCTGGATGCCGTTCGCTATTTCCTGGTGCGAGAGAGCAACCTGGGATCAGACAGCAACTTCTCGCTGCGGTCCCTGATCACCCGCGTCAATAGCGATCTCTCTAATGACCTCGGCAACTTGTGCAGTCGGGTCCTCAAAATGATCGAGAGCTACTTCGATGGACGGATTCCGGAGAGCGCCGGACTGGAAGATCGGGACCAAGAACTGGTTCGGTTCAGCAAAGAAACCATCGGTCTCTATACAGAAAACTTCGACCAGTTTCGGATCAACAAGGCGCTTGAGAACGTCTGGGAGCTCATCTCATTGGTGAACAAATACATCGTTGCTCATGAGCCCTGGGTTCTGGCCAAGGATCCTTCCAAGAACGACCGGCTCGCGACCGTTCTTTACAATTCGGCGGAGGCTTTGCGAATTATCTGTGTGCTTCTGGCCCCTGTTCTAGTAGAAGGAACACGTACCATTTTCTCCCTGCTGGGAATGGAAGAGTCCCCGCACCAGATTCGCCTCGACAAGCTCACCTGGGGCGGACTGAAGCCAGGAGCTAGGATTCCGGCCGTCGAGCCCGTTTACCCCAGGCTCGAAAGAAAGACCATTGAGGCCACTCTCCAGCCTTCCCAAAACTTGGAGAAAGAAGAGGAGTCCCCGGAACCTGCCGTGTGCAATCCGGAGACCGACCGGATTTCCATAGACGACTTCTCCCGGGTAGAGATGCGGGTAGGCCGAATTGTGGAAGCGGAGCGAATCAAGCGCTCCGGGAAACTGTTGAAGCTGAGCGTGGACATTGGTTCGGGAAGACGGCAGGTCGTAGCCGGCATTGGCAAGGAATACGATCCGGCAGAACTTCCTGGACGCCTGGTTGCGGTGGTCACTAACCTTCAGCCTGCCCGGCTGATGGGAGTGGAATCCAACGGCATGATTGTGGCGGCGGAGATCAGAGGCCGTCCCGTCCTGACTACCTTCACAGAACCAGTGGAGGTGGGAGCCCGCCTCAAGTGAAGTCTGGATTGCCGGCGATGCCACTGGTCGATTCCCATGCCCACCTAGATTCCCCCCAGCTCCTGGATCAGCTGGAGGAACTGATCGAGGAGGCGAGGGCTGCCGCGGTTTTACGTATTCTGACTATCGGCTGCGTCTCTAGAGATGTCGATACTCTGAACACACCCCTTGAGATTGCGGAAAAGTACCCCGGAATCCTTGCGGCTCTGGGAGTCCACCCACATGATGCTGGCATGTACAGCGACAAGATAGGGGCCCGTATTCTGAAGGCTATGCGACATCCTGAAGTCGTGGCTTGGGGCGAGATCGGCCTAGACTACCACTACCAGAATTCCGACTCTAAGAGCCAGATCAACAGTTTTCGGTGCCAGCTGGAACTTGCCCTCAGCGCCGGCAAGCCCGTGATTATTCATTCCCGGGCCGCAGCACGACAGACCTGTGAGATTCTGGAGGATTACAAAGATTCCGGCCTGAAGGGTGTCATGCACTGTTTCACCTATGACCGGAAAACTGCGGATCGCTGTCTGAATCTCGGTTTCCTTCTTTCCTTTGGCGGCATCCTCACTTTTTCGAAGGCGAGGGAACTCAGGTCGATTGCACGGGAGACGCCCTCCGATCGCTATTTGATTGAAACGGATTCCCCGTACCTGGCGCCCGTCCCCTTTCGGAGTAAAACCAACAGGCCCGCCTACGTGGTTAAGGTGGCTGAGAAATTGGCGGACTTACGGGGAATCGACGTCGAGACAGTAGCCAGAGAGTCTTCCAGGAATTTTGAACACCTGTTTGGCCTCTCATAAGTGCGAAGTTCCGGGTTCCAAGTTCGACGTTTTAGTTTCCCCGTCTACGAACAGCCAGAGCCACCCACGATCAGAACTCTGAAATCCGGGTTTCGTTCCCTCCCTGGTAGCATCTCGCTATAATGTTGCGGATGAAAAGTGACCTCTCTCTGAGCCAGGCTCTAACCAAGCAGCAGCTTGTGAGTCCAGTTGCAGAGGATCTAGCGAAAGTCGAGGCCGAGCTGAAGAGCTACACCGACACGGCCTATCCCCTTATAGACGAGATCAACCTTTACCTTCATGACAGCGGCGGAAAGCGGTTTCGCCCCACTGTCCTGCTGTTGGTTTCGAAAATCTGTGGTGTTGGCGGCGACAAAGTTGTCAAGCTGGGTACCGTAGTGGAGCTGATCCATGTAGCTACACTGGTACACGATGACATTATCGACAAAGCCAACCTTCGCCGCGGTCACCTGTCCGTAAACGCACGCTGGGGAAACGAGATTACCGTCCTAATGGGCGATTGGATGTATATGACTGCGTTCCAGCTTGCCCTGGAACTAAGAAATTTCAGGGTTCTGGACGTTTTGATTCAACTGACTCGGACCATGGTCACGGGGGAGATGATGCAGCTGGATCTGAATCGAATGATTGAGACGTCGATTGAGGACCAGCTTGAGATCTGCCAGCGAAAAACGGCGCAACTCTTCTCTGCCTGTACTTCTCTCCCGGCGATGCTAGCAGGAGCTTCTTCCGAAGTTGAAGCGAAGCTTGCAGCGTACGGAAAGGCTGTCGGAATGGCCTTTCAGCTAACGGACGACATGCTCGACTACACGGCTGATCAGTCGGGCATCGGGAAACCGGTCATGAAAGACCTGGAAGAAGGGAAGGTCACACTCCCCATCATCCTTCTTTTCCAGAAGGCGAACCGAGTTGAGCGGGAGTTCATCAGCAGGGTTGCCGTTGGCGGAAAACTCGGGAGCAAGGAAAAACTGGAAATTGTTGCGCTGGTACAACGCTATCACACTCTGAATGAGACGCGGGCCATGGTCCGTGACTACGCGTCTCAGGCTGTGGAAATTCTGAGCGACTTTCCCGACTCCCCGGCACTAGAGTCATTGATGTACATCCCCGCCTACATCCTGGACCGGATGGACTGAGCCAATTCGGCTTGGCGGCCGGTCCTCGTTTGTGCTCCTAGAACCTGGGCATGAACCTCACACCGTGAACGTCGTCTATCCCGCTGGCGGCCGGTGAGACTGCTGTGGCGCCTTCCCTTTGGTTCCGGCTGTCCCTGCTGCTGACTCTTCCTCTGGGTCGTAGATCGTCGTTAGTTCGACGATCTCAAAGTTGTCTCTGCCTCCCGGTGTTACTACCACAACTACGTTCCCCTTCTGCTTCCCCATCAAACTCCGTCCGAGGGGCGAACTCGCAGATATGAGTCCCACCTTAACATCCGCTTCCTCTCTGGTAACCAGGCGGTAGGTGGTCTCCTCGTCAGTATCGAGGTTGAACAGCAAGACTGTAGAGCCATGGGAAACGCGGTCCCGCGGGGGCGGTGGGATCTCTTCTACCTGAATGGGACGGGCTACAATCTGGCGCGTGGCCTGCTGTTCGGCCAGCGCGATCTCGAGGGGCGTGGGCCGATAAATGTTATCGAAGTCTCTGCCTGGAACGTTCTCTAGAGCCGCCTCCATGAACTCAATCCAGATTGGCAAGGCCAGGTTGGCTCCGTAGATCTTCTCACCTAAAGACTTCTTTTCGTCGTACCCCACCCATACCCCGGCTGTGATATCGGGAGTGAAACCGACGAACCAGACGTCAGTAGATTCATTCGTGGTTCCCGTCTTTCCAGCCACCGGTTTTCTCAGTACGTTGGCTCGCCTGGCCGTTCCTTTTAAGACTACCTGTCTCAGCAGGTAGACCATTCTAGCCGCTATGTCCGGAGATGTTGCCTGCTCGAACCTCATCCGGTGTTCCTCTTGTGTGACTTCCTCGTAGTCTTCTACCCGAACGATGTAGTGGGGTTCAGCACGAACACCGCTGTTGGGAAAGGCACTGAAGGCTGAGGAGAGCTCGAGCAAAGTGGTTTCCCCCGAACCGAGGGCTATCGACAGAACCGGCAGAAACTCGTGGTGGATCCCAAACCGCTGCACAGCCTCAATGATTTTCCCGACTCCGAGCGCCCTCGCCAACCGGACGGTTGGTACATTTCTTGACTCTGCCAGAGCCTGATACATGGGAATGAGACCCTTGAATTTCTCGTCTGAGTTCTTGGGCTCATAGAGATTCCCGACTGCATCCAGATAACTTACGGGAGCGTCCAGAACCCGTTCATGGGGTGATCTTTCCTCCTCGAGGGCAACCAGATATGTAAAGGGCTTGAAGATGGAGCCTGGCTGGCGCAAGGCCTGGGTAACCCGATTAAACTGGCTCAATTCAAAATCAAACCCCCCGACCATAGCCCTGATTGCTCCAGTCTTGTTGTCCAGCACGACCATCGCACCCTGGACCTCAGGAATCCGGTCCAGCCCCACCTCGAGCTTCTGCGCCTCGACATCGACCTTCTGAATCTGAAAATGGGCCAGGTCTCCTACTCGGAAGACTCTGGTCAGATCCTCTTCACCGGTCCACTCAACACTTTTTGGAACCACCTGTGACATATATTTTCCGAACCGCACCCGGGCGCTATCCCTATCGACCTCCATGACCAGGCCCATAACCATATCCCCTTCATCAAAGACCTGCCGCCACTCGGGATTGTTGTATTCTTCAAGGCTTCTCTTCTCGTCGAGGACATTCCGGGAAGACCCTTCCCAGGGTCTATGGCTTTTGTCAAATTCCTTCAAACCTTCTCGCATGGTGCGCCGAGCCACCGCTTGAAGGTCGTGATCGAGAGTTGTATAGACTCTGAGTCCTCCTTTCCAAATCGTTTCTGCGGAATAGTTCCTCTCAAGGGCTTGTCGAACCCACTCTACGAAGTAGGGTGCCAGATTGTGGGTCCGGCTCCCTCTGGGCAAAAGGGGTTCCCGACGCGCCTCATCCTTCTCCTCTGCTGATATGTACCCTTCGTCCAGCAGTCGGTTGAGCGCATATTCCCGTCGGGCCAGCGCCGCTTCGGGGTTACGAATCGGGGAAAACCTGCTGGGAACTTGGAGAATCCCTGCCAATAGAGCGCATTCGGAAAGCGACAGGGAGGCCAGGGGCTTGTTGAAATAGAACTCCCCGGCGGCAGCCATCCCATAGACTCCATGACCCAGGTAAATCTGGTTTACATAGAGCGCAAGAATCTGCTCCTTCGAATAATTCTGCTCGGTCTTGAGTGCGAACAGCCAGTCCTTGATCTTCCGCTCAAGCCGTTTCTCTGAGCCCGTAAACCGCAACTTACACAGCTGCATGGTGAGCGTTGAAGCAGCCTTCCAGCGAGTGTAGTGGAGTCCGTGATTCCAGAGATTTCGAACCATTTCGATCATCAACCGCGAGAAGTCAATTCCCGAGTGTTCAAAGAAATCAGCGTCTTCCGCCGCCAGAATGGCCTGCTTCAGCCGCTCTGGAATCTGGTCAAAGGTGACAAGAATGCGTCTCTCCAGAGCAAACTCGCCAATGACGCTCCCATCAGAGGAATACACCGAGGAAACGACATTTGGACGGACATCCTGGAGTTCTTCGATTTGGGGAAGATCGATGTTGTAACCGAGAACAACTCCCAACAGTCCCCCAAACAGGACGGTCAGCAACACAAGTCCGGCATAGGTCAGCCAGAAAAGAGAACCCCGTTCGGTTACCACGGCCCCGAACCTGCGCAAGACATTCCGCAAAATCATCTTCTAACCCTTCAAGGCTTTGACTCTTTGCGCCGGCATGGGTTCCCATCTTACCTCAACGCCGTGGTCGTACCTGTTCCGAGTTCGGGGTTCAGAGTTTAGCGTTGAGTGGTCAGTTCTCAACCATTAACTCCTCAACTTTCGACCTTCAACTAGCAACCGGAGCGAGCGCACGTCCGGTCAGTCCTCCTGGTCGTGGATCGTCGTTAGATCGACGATCTCGAAGTTGCCCCTGCCTCCCGGTGTTACTACCTCGACCTCGTCCCCCTTCTGCTTTCCCATCAGACTCCGTCCGATGGGCGAACTCGTAGAGATGAGTCCCGCTTTAACATCCGCTTCCTCACTGGTAACCAGGCGGTAGGTGGTCTCTTGCTCGGTATCCAGGTTGAACAGCAAGACTATAGAGCCATAGGAAACGCGGTCCCTGGGAAGCCTGCGCAGGTCGATCATGGAGAGGTCGGCAAGTCGTTTACGGAGAAGGGCCAATTGTGCCTGAACGTACGATTGGCGCTCCTTGGCTGCCTGGTACTCTGCGTTTTCGCGAAGGTCACCCATCTCCAGCGCCTTCTTGAGGGCCGCAGGCAACTCCTCACTGAGCTCCCGATCCAGCGTTCTGACCTGTTGTTCCAGTTTCCGCTTTGCCTCTTTCAAAGGACCCCATCCTGACTCCCAGCTGCATCGACAAACTGGGGAATATTGCGGCTCGGGCGAACAGAAAAGAGATCTTATGTTCGCTTTCCAAGGCTGTCAAGGCGACCCAGAGGCTGCGCGATTCTGATTATTAGTTCCTGGTTACGGGTTACCGGTTGAACGAGTGCAGTATCCAGCACCCAGCCCGCGGAACTTTCACTATGGATTGTTAGCGGTATTGAAGTCCGACCTGCTGCCGGATAAGATTTGAAGCGAGCATTCAGCGCGGGATAAAGCGACAGACCCCACCTCGGGGGGTCAGGGCCAGACGCCCGGAGGACGGCTTCTTAAGTCTCCCCCGGTACCACAGAGAACCTCAGCGCTTCTGCGGATGGGAAGAAATATGACGGCCACAGTTGAAGTTCTCGTCAACGGCGAGAAGCACAGCCTACCCAAACAGTGGACGATCGGTGATGTCGTTCATCGTCTGGTCGATCCTTCCGGTCCGGTGGCCGTGGAGTTGAACCGGAAGATTGTTCGTCGGGATCGGTGGGTGTCCCAGCAGGTCCGGTCCGGAGACCAGATTGAAGTGGTCCACTTCGTGGGCGGCGGAGAGGCAGCACCCCACTCTGGAGAGCATGAACTGGTGATCGGTGAATACCGGCTGCGATCACGCCTCATAGTGGGTACCGGAAAATACAAGAACAACGAGCTGATGCGTCAGGCCCTGCTGGCCAGCGGAGCCGACATGGTAACGGTTGCCATGCGACGTATAGATCTGAGCAACCAGTCGGAATCGCTCCTGAACTATATTGACAGAGAACAGTTTCACATTCTTCCGAACACGGCAGCCTGTTACACAGCTGAGGACGCGGTTCGTTACGCGCGACTGGGGCGCGAAGCGGGCCTTTCTTCTATGGTCAAGCTGGAGGTGATCGGAGACGAACGCACCTTGTTTCCCGACAACGAGGCACTAATGAAGGCGACCCGAACGCTGGTAAGCGAGGGTTTCACGGTTCTCCCATACACGAATGACGATCCGGTGGTTTGCAAGAAACTAGAAGATCTGGGAGCGGCGGCGGTGATGCCCCTGGGCGCCCCGATTGGGTCAGGACTGGGGATCCAGAACCCCAACAATCTTCGCATTATCCGGGAAACGGTTTCCGTACCGCTAATCGTGGATGCAGGAGTTGGAACGGCTTCGGATGCCGCTCTGGCCCTGGAACTGGGAGCGGATGGAGTGCTGATGAATACGGGCATAGCCGGGGCCGAAGACCCGGTAAGCATGGCTCGCGCAATGCGCCTAGCGGTAGAGGCCGGCCGGCTGGCCTACCGGGCAGGGAGAATCCCCCGACGCAGCTACGCCACGGCCAGCAGTCCCCTGGAAGGAATGCTCCCTGCGTGAAAACAGTTCGGGTCGAGCTGGGCCCTAGAAGCTACAACATTCTGATCGCTCCAGACCTTCGTAAGAAGACGGGTTCTCTCTTTCTGAAGCATGCGCTGGGCAGGAAGATTTTCCTGGTTTCCAACCAGAAGGTTTTCTCGCTTCATGGCTCAATCGTGCGGGACAGCCTGCAGTCTGCCGGATTCGAAGTTACGGAAATCTTCATTCCCGACGGAGAGGCCCACAAGAATCTTCATACGGTCGAAAACATTTACACCTATCTGGCCGCTCAGCGGGCGGACCGGGACGCAACGATTGTGGCTCTTGGGGGAGGGGTCACGGGAGATATTTCGGGATTCGTAGCCGCCACCTTCCTGAGAGGGATCCATTGTGTTCAGATACCCACCACCCTTCTTGCCCAGGTGGACAGTTCAGTCGGTGGAAAGACCGGGGTGAATCATCACAAAGGGAAAAACCTAGTGGGCGCCTTCCATCAGCCTCGCCTGGTTCTCATCGATACGACTACACTCTCCACGTTGCCTCGCCGGGAGTTCCGCTCCGGCCTTTACGAGATCCTGAAATACGGTATTATTTATGATATCCAGTTTTTTTCTTTTCTCGAGCGGCACCTCGCCGGTTTGTTGGCCGGTGGCGAGGATGACCTGGAGAAAGTGATTGCCCGTTGTTGCGAGATCAAAGCTGAAGTCACTTCCCGAGACGAAAGAGAAACCGGCCTCCGGAGGATTCTTAACTTCGGTCACACATTCGGTCATGCCCTTGAAGCCGTCACGTCCTACAAGCTCCTGACACATGGAGAAGCTGTCGCTGTCGGGATGCTTGTCGCAACCGAGCTGTCAAGGGAACTCGATCTGCTAGACGAAGAGACGGGTCACAGAATCGGAGAACTGATTCGTGGAGTAGGCCCCCTGCCCTTTTTGGGGCCCCTCGATTCTTCGGAGCTTCTGGAAATTATGGAGCACGACAAGAAGCGGAAGGAGGACGTTATTCACTTCGTGCTCCTGAAGCGTATCGGTGAGACTACCATCCGCGGAGATCTCGACTCGGATCTTCTCGGTCGGGTATGGGAGAGGGTCCTGCTATCTGTGCCATCTCTTTCCCGTGGTTGAAAGCCTATGGTTGAACGCAGTGGTCCCCGGATCCGCGCCATGTTTGGGGCAATAGCCCCAACCTACGACCTGCTGAATCATGTCCTGTCGTTGTTCGTGGATCGCCACTGGAGAAAAATGGCCCGGAGAAGTCTGGAGGCGCAGCTGTGTCAGAAGGACCGCTTATTGGACTTGTGTACGGGAACCGGGGACCTGGCCATGGAAATGGCCAAGATCGCTCCGGTCGTAGCCTGTGACTTTGCTCATCCCATGCTAACCAGAGGTGTCAAAAAGGTGCACCGGCGCCAGCCCCCACACCGAATCTTCTTCGTCGAAGGCGATGCTCTTGCGCTTCCCTTCCCCGCGGGGAGTTTCCAGGCAGCTACCATTGCTTTCGGGCTTCGCAACCTGGAGAACTACCAAAAGGGCCTCAGCGAAGTGGCTCGAGTTGTGCGGGAAGGAGGGCATCTAGCCGTACTTGAGTTCGCTGTTCCGGTCTCCCCTATTCTGGGAACGGTTTATCGGATCTATTTCGAGCGCTTACTGCCCCTGCTCGGAGGGCTTGTGTCGGGGAATATCAGTTCTTACCGGTACCTGCCAGAATCGGTCAAGGAATTCCCCCGGGGCTCGAAGCTGAACGATTTGTTCCGCGGGGCCGGTTTTTCGACACCTGATTCTCTTAGACTGAGTGGCGGGATCGTAGAGCTCCATATTGCACGCAAAAGGTGACGACGAGCCCATTCTACTGGTAGAGGATGAAGACTGCATTCGGAAGTTGCTCGGTGAGATTTTGAGCCGCAGGAGATACACCGTCTTTGAGGGCTCGAATGAAGAAAGGGCGCTTCCACTGGCAAAGATGCTGGGAGTTGTTGACCTCCTCATAACCAACCTGGTTATGCCGGCAATGGGGGGATGGGAGTTAGTCCAAGAGCTCAGAGAGACCAGGCTTGGCAGAAAACTCAGGATTCTCTACAGCTCCGGCTACCCGGAATCCATCAACCTGGAGCTTCTGAAAGGGGGCCCGGCTGGAGTCTCATTCCTGGCCAAACTCTTTACGCCCGACGCCCAGGTGGCCGCGAGAAAATCAGGGAAATGATGGGGATGCACTCTCACCGTTTTCTCCCCAGTTCCCGATCTCAGACAATTCCAGATGCTTGAGAACCAGAGAATCGTTGTGATCCTTCCGGCTTACAATGCGGCTGCCACTTTGCAACGCACCGTCAGCGAGATCCCCTGGAACATTGTCGATGAACTCTTGCTGGTCGACGACGGAAGCTTCGATGAAACGGCACGGATCTCGCGAGACCTGGGCATTAGAACAATCCAGCACGACCGAAACCTCGGTTACGGGGCCAACCAGAAGACCTGCTATCGAAGTGCCCTCGCTCTACCAGCTGATGTCTTCGTAATGCTCCATCCGGACTATCAGTACTCGCCCCGGCTTATTCCTGCAATCGCTGCCATGGTCGTCAGTGGTGAATTTGATCTCGTCCTGGGTTCCAGAATCCTGGGAGGCACCGCCCTGAAAGGTGGAATGCCCCTCTACAAATACCTTGCCAACCGTTTCCTGACCTGGTTCGAGAACCTTCTAACCGGAGCCCAACTGTCCGAATACCACACTGGATTTCGTGCGTTCAGCCGCAAGCTTCTGGAAGAGCTACCCCTGGCCAACAACTCCGACGATTTCGTTTTCGACAACCAGATTCTGGTCCAGGCCCTCCATTTCGGTTTCCGACTGGGTGAAATCAGCTGCCCCACGAGATACAATTCCGATGCCTCGACCCTTAACCTCCGTCGGTCGATCTTGTACGGAATCGGAGTTATGGCGTGCGGCCTCCAGTACCGGCTTCAGAGAATGGGGATATGGTCGTTTGCTGTCTTCAATGCGGAAGACAAGCTCTAACTGGTTCCCCATGGCCGCTCCGAGGCGTGTAAGAGTTTATCCTAGTAGGCGGTTCAGAACCTATGGTGCGTGGGACTAGCCGACCAGGTGGATTCCCGAAAACAAGCCTGGTCTCGCTCCGGACACTCCTGACCCCGATCTTTCTCGTGTTCTTCCTTCTACCGGTCGAGCTCATTATTAAGTTTGGGAAGGTCGAGGGCCCAGCCAGGCAGGACACCATTCCCGGCGAGTTCATGCCCACAAGAGTTCGAGCACATTTCCAGGGCTCGGTAGGGGGGATCGAGGGGATATTCACAAATCGGTACGGCTTCCGAGGGCAACCTGACTTCCCGCGAGCGCGTCCTCGCTCAGAGTTGAGGATTCTCGCTCTGGGAGATTCCGTCGGTTTCGGGGTCGGCGTAAGTGTGGAAGCAACGTATGCCAGGCAGGCGGAAGCTGTACTGAATTTGGGGAAACGAGTTCGTTTTATTAACGCATCCGGACAGGGCTACAGCCCGTCGTCCTACCTCGCCTACCTGGTGGCGGAGGGTTTTGATTTTGAGCCGAATCTGATCCTGGTGCAAATGGAGCCGTCCAACGACGTCACAGATGAGGCCCTCCTTCGGGTAGTGGCGGGGGCTGGGCTGGCTCCAGAGGTTCGAGGTGGCCGCTACAGCGTCGCCTGGGACGGCAACCTTCTGGGTTCGATCACCCTGGGTCCGTACTTTTATGAGCAAACCTATCTCTACACGATGCTCACCCGTCGTCTGTTCACCACTTTGGACAACGCTTTCCCTCAACACACCGCCCTTTCAGCTCCGGAAAACTTCTACTACCACCAGGAGTTCGACCGTTTCCTTCTCTCGCCCGAGCGCATCGAGCTCGGTTGGAAGCGATCTTTGGAAGCGTTTACCCTGATCGGTGAAAATGCCCGCAAGAAAGGCTCGCAGTTCGTTCTGCTGTTGATCCCAACCCTTTTTGCATTCCATGAAAACGCGGATGTGAGCAACTTTGGCAACAGCCTGGTCGACCGGATGGCCGAATGGGCTCGATCAAAAGGAATCTTTTTCATTGATCTCCGGCCGGCCCTCCATGCTGCCGGAGGCAGTGGACTCTATATGGATTTTGCCCACTTCACAGCGGAGGGACACCGGGCTGCGGGTCGGGAGATCGCCAGACAGCTTCGGAATTATCTGCCTTAACTGGCTTCTGGATCTGGTACTTACCGTGCTCACCCCTGTTTCCAGTTCCCCGTTCGGGAACTTCCAATCTCTAACTAGTGATCGGTAACCCTCCAAACAGTTTGTGGAACTTTCACCATGATGAAATGGACTCCTGCCGGAGCCTGACACGGCATCTAAACTGCCAGCGGCAAGTTTTGAACTGTATCAGGAGAGGAGTCCAGATACGGGCTGTTAGCAGCCCCAGCGCAAGAGGATGCCTCCCCACGTAAACCCGGCTCCGAACGAGGCAAGGAGAACCAAATCGCCATCCTGAAGCCGTCCTTCCTTCTGCGCCTCGGCAAGGCCCACGGGAATCGTGGCAGCCGTGGTGTTCGCGTAGCGATCGATGTTGATGAAAACCTGATCCTTTTTTAGACCCAGCCGTTCAACCGCTGAGTTGATAATTCTCAAGTTGGCCTGGTGGGGAATGAAAAGCTTGATGTCCTCCGGACCAAGGTGGTTCCTATGCAACAACTCCTGGCACACTTCGGTCATCAGCTTGACGGCGAATTTGAAAACCATGCGCCCATCCTGATGAACAACGTGCATCTGTTTCTCGACCGTCTCATGACTGGCCGGGTTGAGACTTCCCCCTGCCGGCATGGAGAGATACTTGCCGCCAGATCCATCACTGCGAAGCAGAAAGTCGAGAATCCCACTGTCGTCGTTGCTGGGCTCCAGAAGAACAGCACCGGATCCGTCCCCAAACAAGACACAGGTCGATCTGTCCTCGAAGTTAATGATCGTGCTCATGACGTCCGTACCCACCACGAAGACTTTCTCATAAACTCCGTTTTGTATGTACTGGGCACCCGTGGCAAGGGCATAAACAAACCCGGAGCAGGCGCCCGAGAGATCAAATCCCCAGGCATTGCGGGCTCCCAGCTTGTCCTGCAGAATGCAGGCGGTTGAGGGAAACATCATGTCGGGAGTCACAGTGGCAACAATGATGAGATCTATGTCACCGGGACTGTACGGTGTCTGGTCGAGCGCCTGCCGGACTGCCTGAACCGAAAGATCACTGTTGGCTTGCCCGTTTGAAACAACTCGCCTTTCAACAATTCCCGTTCTGTCGCGAATCCACTGATCTGACGTATTGACCAAGTCAGCTAAATCCTGATTGGAAACTATCTTCTCGGGAAAAGACATTCCCGTTGCGGTGATTCTAGCTTTAAGGTTACTCAATCCGCAGCTTCCTTGGCCTGCTCGAATAGCTCATGAGCCTGCACTTCGCCTATTGGCTGTTTTCCCGGACGATTTCAACACCTTTCGGTGGCTTGAACCGGAATCGTCGATCGGGAATACTGACATCCTCCCGGACATTCTTCAAGATGTAGTCATTTCTAGCCCCGATGGGTTCGATGGACGCCAGTCTCACGATCTGATACGAGGTGGGCTCGATTTCCAACAGTATTCGAAGCAAGAATCCGTCGGCCTGGCGAGGGATAAGACGGACCAGGAAGTTCTCCTTGGCCGAAGGCATTTCTTCTCTCTCGAACTCAATTTCAAAATCTCTAGCGACCTGTCCTTCGCCCATGAAAAACAGCACCAGTCGATCTTTTGCCAGCTCGTAAATGAAAATTTTCCGGTCGCCCGGAATATAAAAAAAAGCTTGTTTGCCGGTCGAAAACAGGTACTTTTCCGTAGGATTCCGATATTCCCAGTACATCTTCTGCGGTTTCTTCAGCATTAAAACACCGTGTTCCTCGTCTCTCGTCATATGGGCGGTGTAGACCTGTGTGAACTCTGCTTGGAGGGTTCGGATCCCGCGATAGTGTTGCTGGCTACGCTGGATCACCTGCAGAGCCGAAATGCTCTCCTCTGCTGCTTCCTGGCTCCATCCAACACTGCTCATGAGGAGAAACATGCCTGGCAGCCAGAGGACGCAAACACCTGGCCCCCTTCGGTTTACGGGCGGCGCAGTTCCATCTGCTGCGTTACCCCACCTCGCCGATACTTTGGAATGGCCTACATCGGTTCGCCTTCCATCTGTACCCACAGCACCCGCAACGCGGGCCGCGGAACTTTCACCACGGGTTACGAGGCCTTCAAACCTTGTCTCCTTCATTCCCTGATGGTGCTCTGATCCGTTGCCGATTCGTTCCCCTCCCCCAGCAGACTGATTGCCAGAATCAGGAAGACGCCTGTCGTAATAGCCGAGTCCGCAATGTTGAAAGTCGGCCAAGCCCAGACACCCCGCCAGTGCAGCTTGACGAAGTCAACCACAAACCCGCGAACCAGGCGATCCACAGAATTGCCCAGTACACCCCCCAGCACCAGGCCCAGAGCTACCAAGATGGGGGACGGGTCGGGCGAGGTTGTCCAGATGTAGTAGAGCACCATACATAGGGCCCCGATCGCGAGAAGCCCCAGAGCAGGACCTTTCCACTGAGATTGGAAGTCATCGAAAAGGCCAAAAGCAATTCCAGTGTTCTCAGCATATTGAATCGTGAAAAAGCCCTCGATCACCGGGTAGTCGTGCCAAGAAAGGGTGCTCTTGACCCACCATTTGGTGAGCAGATCGGCAGCAAACACCATGAAAGCCAACGTGATTGACAATCTTCTCATGCTTCTCCGGTCGACTGGCCAGAAACCCGTTATGCAAGCCGACATTATAGGTGAGTGGATCGGTCGTCGATGTCCTGCGCATCTCCGTTCAGCGCAGGTTGAAGGTGACCTCTATCGTCGCCCAAACGTCAACGGCCTGTCCGTTGCGCATTCCGGGGCGGAACTTCCAGTTCGAGACAATTTCTAGAATCGCGTTTTCCTCCAGACCATATCCAAGGCCCCGGACAACGCTGAGGGTGTCGACTTGACCGTTCCCTCGCACCACTCCTCGCAATAGGATGACTCCCTGGACTTTGGCCTTAATAGCATCGTCCGTATAAGCGGGAGTAGTTTTGACCAGCAGTACTGGCATACTGACATCTCCACCCACCTGAAAGACACCCTCACCTCTGCCGGCGCCGCGTCCCAGTCCCTGCCCAGCGACGCCGCTCCCACCTTGATTCCCGAGTCCCAGACCACCCCGCGAGGGAGGACCGGGAGGTGCTTCGATCTCCCCGATACTGAGATCCACAACCAGTTCCTCGAGAATCCGCGGAATCTCAACAGCAACCCGATGAATCGGCTCGGGAGCTTCGGGCGTGGGATCGGGAATGGGCACGAACTTTGGCTTGAGCTTGGGCAGTACGGGTTTGGGTTTGGGGGGTGGAGCAACGGGTTTACCAGCGGCACCCTCCAGTAGCGCAGGCCTCGCCAACTGCTTGATCACAAACTTCTCAGTGGTTAGCGGTAGCTCGCTTGCTCCCAGGCTGGGCCAGACAATCAGCAAAAGAAAAACGTGGAATACGAATCCAAGAATAGCCGCTACCAAAAGAGGGCGCCGTCTCGACACGTCCTCACTAAAAATATTGTAGGGATCGTCCACAAACACGAGCCGCTCGCTGGGCACGATTCTGAGGGCAAAGAGCCACTCGAAAAAGCCCCTAAATCCTGCTCTTTGTCGTTCCAGCATGGCCAAAACAATCTGTATTCTGGTGATTGCGGAGTAGGGCTTTCAACACCCTCAGCTACAATCCGATGTATACCCCTTCAAAAAGTCTCACTCTTCACGGCTCGAAGGCCTGCACGATAGGCGGCCCAACCAAGCCAGCACCGATAAGGCTACCTATTCATTATGACGCATTTCGCCACGATCTGGTTCCCCGACAGTTCTCCAGCTCACTGGAATCGTTTGGAAGCGAGCAGAGCGGCTGTGCGTCTTGGAATCGGGTCACAGGCTGAAAGGTCATTGTTGAGGATCTTTAAATCCTCTACGCCGTCCACGTCATACCAGTGGGGCAGTTCATAGTAATCCTTGTGCCCCAGCCTCTCACGCGTCGCGGACAGCACTTTCGAGGTGCCCCAGGGAATAGCAGTAAAGATCTCTGGAACCGGCCGGGAGAGACCGAGCAGACAATATCCTCCATCTGCAGCCGGTGCCAAAACAACCGGGTAGCGGCGCAACTGCTCCCGAGCCTCACGAAAGAAGGAGAGAGGAAGAGTGGGGGAATCGGTTCCTACAAAAACCACCTTGTGGCTGGAACGGCTCAACTCCCCGTACGCATGCCACATGCGTTGACCCAGATCGGAACCGTTCTGGCAGCAAAGCCGAAGGCGGGCGGGAAGTGTATGGAACTGAGCGAATTGCCTGTTCTCTTCCTCCGTCGAGTCGGCCAGGAAAAGCGTTAGGTCAGCGGGAACACACACCAGACGGTCGATGGTGTCGAGAAGAAAGGCTTCGTGGAACTGCAGGGCCGCTTCCGCGCCCACGGAAGCAGCCAGCCGGGTCTTCACCTTGCCCAGCCGAGGAAACCGGGCAAAGATGGCGATCACTTCACTCAATCTGGACTTCCAGGTTCCAGAAAATAAAATCTTTCCAGCTTTCCGGTGGCTTGCGTTGGTGCAACTGCAATCGGATCTTGTGATGAAAACCATTGGGAGCTTTAGGATTCTTCGAGAGGCTCAGGCCAGCCTCCTCCGGGGTGCGGTTACCTTTCCGTCGATTGCAGGCCACACAGCAGGTTACAATGTTTTCCCAGGTCTTGGCACCTCCTCGGGCCACCGGAACCACATGATCATAAGTCAGTTGTGTTGCGTTGAAATGGCGAGCACAATACTGGCAGGTATGGTTGTCGCGAGCGTAGATGTTGGCCCGAGAAAAACGAATGCGGCTGTGGTGCGGTCTGACTCTTACGTAGTAGAGAAGCCGTAGCACCGAAGGCATCTTGATAGTCAGGGAAATGCTTCGAATCTCGCAATTGTATTCGGCCACGACCTCCACCTTGCGCTGGAACAGCATTCTGACTGCCCTTTGCCAGGAGATGATCTGAATGGGTTCGTAGGTAGCATTGAGTACGAGCGTTGAATTCATCCGTCTTTTCCGACTCTCTCGACTAGAGTAGCGCCGTTTCGTGGGTAGGAAATTTAGCACAACCATTCGAATGCCGCTCACATTCTTTCGACTTGAATCTTGGATTGGGGCAAACTAAAAAGAGACTTCACTCTTTTACAAACAGGAGACACCAGAACAATTTGCGCTCTTTTCAATCCTTCTTCTCACACCTGCTCTCTGATACCCTGCGAGACCCAGATACGCAGGTGGCAGCATTACAGGGCTTGTGGCCTCATCTGGCGGGAGAGGAGATTGCGGCCCAGAGCCAGCCCATCCGGCTCCACCATTCGACACTGACCGTTGAGACATCATCCCCCAGATGGACCCGGGAGCTGGCCTCCTTGGAACACCTTCTGGTCGGGAAGATCAATCGGTTCTGGGAGGCCAGACTGATTGATCGAATTGAGTTTAAAACGCGTCTAAAGGGATAGCATCCCGTGGTGAAAGTCCCACTGGCCGCGTTGCGGGCCCCGGAGGTCCAGATGCAAGGCGAACCGATGCAAGCCATGCTCTGTACTCACTATCTTCCAGGACGATGTCCTTCGTGCCTGGCGTGAAGGACACACGATCGCGAAGGGACAAAGAGGTGATTCCGTTGTACATCTTCGAGGGGGAGCGACAATGAGATTTCGTTTTGTTCCGCTGCCAACCGCAGGGCTGAGCGGCCTATGGGACTTTCACCACAGGTTGCTATCCCGAGCAGAAACTATAAAGGATAGGAAAGCGTTATCTCCTTGTGTTTTCAGAAGTTGTTTAGGGACGGACCGACACCTTATAATCTGATATTCTGATGCTAAAGCGAATCGTGCTTGCTGCAACGCTGGCTTGCAGTGGTATTCATATCGCAGAAGGACAGCGCCTTGTCCGTACTCTACGCCCGCCCGAGCGCCCCGAAGGTGAAGAACTCAAGTTCGACACGAACCAGCAGCCCCTGACGAATCTCGCTCTCGGCCTGGGTTCCAGTGAACTCGACGCCAACTACGCCCCGAAAATCATCTTCCTCCCGGACTCGAGTCAAGTTTTTGCCGTCTTTCCGGGATCCGACCGGCTGGTTGGCTGGGACGTGGAGAGTGGCGAAGTTGTGGCCGATCTCGAGATCCCTGGTAATCCGGCTTCCGTGACCACCGCCCCAAACGGTGCACAAATCGGGGTGGTTTCGCTCTTCATCGACGAGAACTTTGGGAACGCCTCCAACAACTTTGAGGGTGAAAGGATCGGGGCCATCAGCATCGTTGACTTGGAGACGCTTGAGATCAGCACGCTGAACCTCACAGAGGTCTTCTTCTCCTTTTTCAACAATCTCGTTTTCACTTCGGACGGCACCCGGGCCTTTGTTGCTTCCGCAACCACTGATGAACTGCTTCAGATCGACATCGCAACCATGACTGAGATTGGGCCTCGAATCAAGTTCGACGGGGGTACTCGGCCCACGCCCGTTTCGATTTCCCCCGATTCGTCTCTCCTGGCTGTAACTCTGATCGGCTCCCCGCTGCTCCCCCGGGACGAAATACCCGATTCGGTTCAAATCATCGATACGGAGAGTTTCAGCAAGGCGGGAAGCATTGTCCCGGCCTCCCTTGAGATCCCGCTTCCCAACGGCACGACGGTGAAGATAGGCCACGATTTCGTGGGAACAAACAATCTTGCCTTTTCGGCGGATGGGCGATGGGCAATGATCGCTGAGCAATCGAGGTCTAGATCAAGTTCAGTCCCGGAGTTCACCGATGATCGCGCGTTTCTCATTGATATGGAGACGAGAGAGGTCGATGAGACCTTCGAAACGGGAGGAGTCTCCGGAACCTCGGTTCTGCTGCCGGATTCAAAAGTGTTCGGCGTGATGTCGGCGGTGAACCTGACCTTCATCGACTACGACAGCCGTGATTCCTGGAAGACCCAGGATTCCAGAGGTCAGTTCCGGGTCTCGAGCCGGCCGGCCTTCCGCGGCGATCAGGTACTCATTGGATCACCCATCCGGGATGCAGTGGTCCGGTTCAAGGTGAAGACCGGTGATTTGCGCAACATCGTGGCAGTAGGTCCAGAGTTTGAATCCGAAAGCTTTACCATCCCGGCCGGAGCCCTAGATGTTTCCGTGTCTCCGGACGGCCGTACCATCGCAGCCCTGGTTTTCAACGACAACAGTGTTGACCTCTTCCAGCCCACCAAACGGTTTACCATACCTCAGTTCATGCACGATTCCACATGGCTGACAGGCATCGCCCTAACCAACGTCTCGGGCGTCGAGGTGGAAGTGATTGGCCTGGCCTACAACAAGGTCGGGGCCCCTATCACCGATACTGACGAGTGTGCCGACCCAGCGAACGAAGACGAAGACTGTGAGAATGTTATCGAAGTGGTGAACCCTCAGACGTTCAACATGCTACCCGAGGAACAACTGTCCTTTACGCCTCTGGATTTCCTGGATGCGGTTGCTGGAACAACGGTTGACGGGTGGCTGGACCTGGATGTGAACGCTGAAACTTTTAGCGGACTTTTTCTTTCCGTGGACCAGCAGGTAACGCGGATGGATGGCGGAAGCCTTGGTGCGGATGGAGCCCGGGTACAGGTTCTGAGTCATTTTCGACTGCAGGACCCTTATGTGGCCGAGCTCGTGATCATCAATCCATCTCTGTTCCTATCCGACGTGGATGTCGGACTGGTCGACTCCGACGGACTCGCGGTCCAGACCGCCAACATCCCTATCGCGCCGGCTGGCCAGATCTCGCGCCCCATTCGCGACTTTGCAATCGGAGCCAACGGAATCTTTAGTCCGGCAGAGTTCGAGGAAGGAAAATCACATTTCCTGTTACTCAATTCCGATGAGGCATTGATCTCCTTTGTCCGCTACTACAACGACAGAACGATGGCTGTGCTCGAGGGTACCGCTCTCGGTGACACTACCCCGCTAGTCGACTACCAGATTGCACCCCAGGTGATTGCGTTCGGAGGAAACTCCTCCACTCTCACAGTAATCAACCTGAACCCTGAAGAAGCCACGGTCACTCTCACCCTTCATCCTCGTAACAGCAACTTGCAGGTGGATCCGGTAGAGGCTGTCCTGCCGTCTGCGGCACTATTGAAGCAAAATATAGATGAGCTTTTCAGTCTCGAAGATAACGGTGAAATCGTCTCTGGATGGGTTGAAATCACTAGCGATCGGGTCGGAATCGTCGGTAGCGTGGAGTTTCAACTGTTCGACGGGAAGGCCATGAGCGCCCTTCCTTTCTTTTCGGAAGGCAACAGGCGGATCCTTTTTTCTCATGTGGCTCAGGGGTCGGGATTTGTGACAGGCTTGATCGCTCTCCAACCCGGGGACGGCACGGCTACTGTCGACGTCGTCTTACGGGCTGAGGACGGAAGTGAAGTGGCTACTGCACAATTGGTCCTGTTACCTGGAGAGAGAAGAGCGCTTCTGGTTGAAGAACTTTTTGGCCGGTCCATCGAACAAATCGGAGGTCGGATGGACCTTGAGGCGGACCTTCCAGTGATCGCCGTGGAGATGTTCTTTTCCGAAAACGGCGAGATCCTCTCTGCTGTACCCGGGAACGTCTTGCCCGACTGACGCGGCCACCTGAAGCAATTGATCCGTTGATACTGTTGTGATCTCGACATCCGTTTTTTTGTCATAATGAAGAAGCATGGTCGCTCTTTTGCTGATAGCTCTCTCGATGTCCGTTCCCACGGCCCAGACTGCGAGTCTGGAGTCGCAATCAGCCCAGGCTCAAGCCTATTATCACTTCAGCCTTTCCCAGACTCTCCGCTTAGACGGTGATGATGACCGGGCCCTCCAGGAACTCCGCAAGGCCCTTGACTACGATCCCGAGAGCTCCAGTCTGCATTTTTATCTAGCTCAATCCCTTGCCGACCAAGCACTCCTGGATGAATCAGTCGAAGCCTGCAAACAGGCTATCGAACTGGATTCCTACAACTCCGATCCATACTTTCTTCTCGGCTTGATCTACCGAAATTTCTTTCAGCGCGGCCGTTCTGAAATGCTGCTACTAGCCATCGATGTACTGGCTCGTGGAGTCGAGTTGGAGCCCCAGAAAGTAGAAGCACTCTTCCATCTGGGGCAGCTGTACTCAATCGGGCAGGACTGGGAAAATGCCGTGCGCATTTACGCCGTGCTTAAGGGTCTCCGTCCGGACCTTCCCCGCATCGATCTTTTTCAAGCAAAGGCCCTGGCCAACGTGGGCAGGACGGCAGAGGCCATCGACTCGATCCAGACCCCCTCTGAGGACAGCTCCCTGGAGCTCGATCGCCTCGTGCTTCTGTCCCAGCTTTACACTACCGGCAAACGGTTCAAAGAAGCGATCGACACCTATGCACAGGCTATCGAACTCACTCCGGATGGCCACAATCGCTGGAATCTGCAATTCGGGATGGCGCGACTCCTGATGCAGGAGTCGCGTTTTCCGGAGGCCGAGGAGATGCTGGAAGATATAGTGACCAGCGGGTCGACGGATCCTCAAACCCGGATCGAGTTGGGAAAGGCGCAGGAAGGATCCCGTCACTATTCCAAAGCAGTGGCGAACTTCCAGAAGGTGCTGGCTCAAGAGCCGGATCATCTGGAGGCGAATTACTATCTTGCCTCCTCTCTCCGCAATCTGGGTCGCAGGGACGAGGCCATCGCTCGAATGAACCATCTGCTGACTCTCACCGATTCCCCTCCGGATCCATCACCCCCCGGGATCCAGCAGTATCGCGCCCGTTTCAGACAGTTCCTGGGAGTGCTCTACCAGGAAACGGGTCAACACGGAAAGGCTATCGAGCTGTTCCAGCGGCTGTGCGCCGACCAGCCAGATGACGTACAGGCAAAGCTGGGACTGGTTTACGCATTGAAGGGAGGAGACCGCCTGAAGGACGCCCGTCGACTCAGCTCGCAGCTGTTGGAGGATCAGCCCGGGGACGCCAATGTCCTCGTCACGCACGCCCGGATTCTCGCCAACACTGGCCACCTCGACAACGCGGCGCATTTGCTGCGCAAAGAACTCCGAAAGAGGCAGGAAGCGCAGTCCCTTGACGAGGAGATCGAGGACTTCTACCTGTCTGTCGGCCAGCTTTACAGCGAACACCGGAAATACAAAAAAGCCCGGACAATCCTGCAGGAAGGTCTCGAGGATCACCCGGACAGCCAGAGCCTCACTTTTCTTCTAGGCTCGACGCTCGAGAGATTGAACGAAATCGAAGCGGCCGAAAGGTACTTCAATAAGGTGCTGGCCACAGACCCTCAGCACGCTGCCACTCTGAACTATCTGGGCTATATGCTGGCCGATCGCGAACTCAGGCTGGAGGAGGCTCTCGTCTACATCGAACGTGCTCTGGATCAGGACCCGCACAACGGCGCCTACCTGGACAGTCTGGGCTGGG
>CAZMGM010000005.1:31459-45233 GCA_964565865.1 uncultured Acidobacteriota bacterium
CTGAAGAAAGCCTGGTTCTAGCCATCCAGATCAACCAGGGAGACCCGACCATCCTCGAGCACCTGGGTGATCTGTATCTGAAGCTGGGGGACCAATCTCGCGCTTTGAACTACTACCGAAAGTCAGTGGCTGTAGCAGAGGATCCAGGAGAGCTTCGAAAGGTAAAGGCGAAGCTGACCGAACTGGAGAAAAATTTTCCCAGGGCCAGTCGCCCTCGAAAACAGAACCGTTAGTGCACGCTCCGGACAGGATTCAAATTCCATCCTTTGCAAAGATCAACTGGATCCTGAAGGTGCTGGGCCGTCGCCGGGACTCTTTTCACGAGATCAGCACGATTCTCCAGAGCGTGGACCTGGCCGACCAGATCTCAATTCGAGCGACGAGCTCAGACCGAATCCGGCTGGAGACCTCAGGACGTGAAGTTGCAAAGGGAGAAGAGAACCTCATCTGGCGAGCTGCCGCATTGCTCAAAAAGCGAGCCCCGGCTGGCAGCGGAGCCGACATCACACTCAGGAAGCGGATCCCGGTAGGAGCTGGTTTGGGAGGAGGGTCCTCTAACGCTGCAGTAACACTGCTGGCTTTGAATCAACTTTGGAGTTGCGGTCTCGAGTTAACGCAGCTTCGCCAGCTGGGCCGAGAGTTGGGCTCGGATGTCCCCTTTTTTCTACTCGGAGGAGCTGTTCTGGCAAGGGGTCGAGGCGAGCGGGTCAGACCTTTGCCGGACCCGCCAGCCGAGAGTCTCGTACTTTGCTTCCCTGGGTTCTCGCTTTCTACCGCAAAAGCCTACGAGATGGGTCGCTGGCCCCGAATGGCCACAGCCTCAGATCATTTGACAAAGAGAGGGACGGATACTAAAATCCGACGGTTCTGCAAATACGCGGAGGATAGTCAGCGAGTCCATGTGCTTCTTGAGAACGACTTCGACGCCCCTCTTCTGAAACAGTTCCCCCGGCTTAAAGCAACTCATCGGGCGCTGCGAAGAGCGGGTTGCGAAAGCGTTGCATTGTGCGGGAGCGGCTCAGCGCTTCTAGGTGTTCCTGCCCCTGCCCCGCCGACACTCATTGTGGAGAAGCTATCTCGTTCTGGTATTGGAGAGATTTTCCAGAGCTCGACTCTTTCTCGTAATCAGTACAGAGCAGCCTTTCGACAAGCGGGCTTGATACTTTGAGATTTTTCTTCAGATGCTGAAAGTTTTTGCAGGTAGTTCAAATCTGGAGTTGTCCGAGGAGATCTGCCAGTACCTCGGTGTGCCCCCGGGTGAACAGGTGCTGAAGCGCTTCAGCGATGGCGAGGTCGCCTACCAGGTGAGGGAGAATGTCAGGGGAACCGACGTCTTCGTGGTTCAGCCCAGCTGCCCCCCGGTCAACGAGAGCATCATGGAGATGCTCATCATGATTGACGCCTTCAAGCGGGCCTCGGCGCGTCGTATTACGGCAGTTATGCCCTATTACGGGTATGCTCGCCAGGACCGGAAGGACAAGCCGCGCGTCCCCATCTCGGCGAAAATCGTAGGCGATCTTCTCACCGCAGTAGGGGCCAGCCGGTTGCTTACGATGGACCTCCATGCGGGTCAGATTCAGGGCTTCTTCAACATCCCGGTGGATCACCTGTTCGCGGCTCCCGTAATCCTGGGACATCTGGCCACGCTGAATCTGAAGAATCTGGCCATCGTTTCTCCCGATCCTGGGGGCGTGGAGCGGGCACGCTTTTACGCTAAGCGGCTCAAGAGCAATCTCGCCATCATCGACAAACGTCGGCTCGAAGCCAATGAAGCTGAGATCATGAACATCATCGGAGATGTACGGGGGCAAGAGGTCGTGGTGGTCGACGATATGATTGACACGGCCGGCACCCTGGTTAAAGCGGCGGTCGCCCTGCTCGATCAAGGTGCCACGAAAGTTTTCGCGGCCGCCACTCATCCTGTTCTGTCCGGACCCGCTATCCAGCGGCTTCGCGAGTCGCCGGTTGAAAGAGTCATCGTAACCAATTCAATCGATATTCCCGAGGGAAAACGGATCGATAAACTGACTGTTCTGAGCGTGGCGGCGCTGTTGGGCGAGGCTATTCGATCTATCCACGAGGAGACCTCGGTGAGCAAATTGTTCATTTGACCTTTTCGAGGTTCCCGGAGAACTAGATTATGTTTGATTTAGTCCTGACTGCCATACCCAGAAAAGAAATTGGAAAGAACGCTAACCGGCGACTTCGTTCCAGGGGACAGATCCCCGCTGTGGTTTACGGAAAGACAACCGAGTCTATGTCGGTAGCGGTCAATCCGAAGGAAGTCGTCTCGATTCTGCACTTGGAGTCGGGGCGTAACACCGTCTTCAAGCTCAAGATCAATGAAAAGCAGATGGACGTGCTGATCCGCGACCTGCAGGTCGATCCAATCCGAGGCACCCTGCTGCACGCCGATTTCCAGACGATTTCAATGGATGAGACACGAGTCTTCAACGTTCCCATTGAGCTGGTCGGCGACGCCGAAGGCGTGAAAGAAGGAGGGATTGTCGACATCGTGGTGCGGGAGATAGAGGTGGTCTGCCTCCCCAGGGATGTTCCCGACCATATCTCGATCGATATTGCTCACCTCAATATTGGAGAGGCCTTTAGAGTGCGTGACCTGCCCTCCATATCGGGAGATTTCGACATTTCCTCCAACCGGGACCTAGTTCTTGTGACGGTCGTTCCTCCCAAAGTCGAGGTCGAACCCGAACCTGCAGAAGAGGAGCTTGAGGAAGGGGTTCCCGAAGAGGGTGAGGAGGCTCCAGACGCCAGACAGGAAGCGGAAGAGGCAAGCGAGTAAGGCGTCACTTTTTGTATTTGATAACTGGACTCGGAAACCCTGATAGCCGGTTTTCCGGGACACGACACAACGTAGGCTTCATGGTCGCCGACCGACTCGTGACGGCGGGGGGTGACTTCAGATTGCTACACCGGGCGCTGGTGGCGATGATCCGGCGCTGTAAGCATCGAGTGCTCGTGGCTAAACCCCAGACCTATATGAATCGTAGTGGTAAGGCTATTCGACAATTGCTGGAGTGGAAGAACCTTGACTACTCAGAGCTACTCGTGATCTATGATGACGTGGATCTCCCCTTTGGACGGATCCGGCTGCGGGCCCGAGGTGGATCGGGCGGTCACAACGGAATGAGATCGATCATCTCCGAGTTGGGCTCACAGGAGTTTGCGCGGCTGCGGATTGGGATCGGCAGGGAAGGGCCCGGAGCCGACCTGAGCTCCTTCGTCTTGGACGTGTTCGACGAAGGCGAGAGAGAACGACTCGATCGTATCCTCGAATTCGTGCTGCGCGTTGTGGATTCGATCTTGGTTAACGGAATTGAAAAGAGCATGACCCTCTATAACCGCCAGCCACCTCTTCATTCTCCCCTAAATTCGAAGGAACCCACGGATGACTGAATACTATTGGATTCTTCCACTTCTGGGTCTTGTCGGCCTCTTTTTCGCAGGGCTCATTTACATCTCTACCCGAAGAATAGAGGTCTCAAACCGGAAAATGGTCGAGGTCTCCGACGCGATACACGACGGTGCCATGGTCTTTTTGCGGAGAGAATATGGCATTCTGGCTCTGTTTATCGCATTGGTTTTCGGCCTGCTCGCCTGGGCGGTTTCTCTGTCGACGGCGGTTGCCTTTGCCCTGGGTTCCACCAGCTCGATGGTAGCCGGATTCTTCGGGTTGAAGGCAGCCACCCGAGCGAACGTGCGCACGGCGCAGGCTGCCAACGACTTGGGCATTGCCCAGGCATTGAATGTCGCTTTCTCTGGGGGAGCCGTGATGGGGCTATCCGTGGCCAGCCTGGGCCTGATCGGAGTCTCCACTGCCTTTTTGCTTGCTCTCCATGACTCTATCTCGTTCAGTGATATCAGCGGATTTGCAATGGGTGCCAGCTCGATCGCGCTGTTCGCCAGAGTCGGGGGAGGGATCTTCACGAAAACTGCGGATGTCGGAGCGGATCTGGTGGGAAAAGTTGAGGCGGGAATTCCAGAAGATGATCCCCGCAACCCCGCGACCATCGCCGACAATGTAGGTGATTGCGTGGGCGACACTGCGGGAATGGGAGCGGATATCTTCGAAAGTTATGTCGGTTCCGTGATCGCAACGATTGCCCTGGCGGGAGCGGCTGGGTCAGATGTGTTGAACATTACCGACTCCAATAGGATCGTATACATGGCTCTGCCTCTGTTCATCATCACCATCGGCCTGGTCGCTTCATTGCTTGGTATCGCTTCCATGCGGTTCCTGCGGGCTCTGGGACCCGCGGAGGCACTTCGCTACTCGCCTTTGGTCAGTGCCGTTCTTCTGCTGCTGGGGACTTACTTCACCATCTCCTCCCTAGGCCTAGAGACGGGGATCTTTTTTGCCGTCTTCATGGGTACGATCAGCGGAACTGTGATCGGTCTGTTGACCGAATGGTACACTTCTGCCGGGCCCATCAAACGAATTGCCCAGGCATCCAAGACAGGTTCCGCCACCAACATCATTGCTGGCCTCGCAGTAGGTATGCAGTCGACCGTGCTGCCCATCCTGACTATTTGTGCCAGCATCCTTCTTGCTCACCATTACGCAGGCCTGTATGGAATCGGGATTGCCGCTGTGGGTATGCTCGCAACCGTGGGAGTTACCATGTCAGTTGATGCTTACGGCCCCATCGCTGACAATGCCGGCGGCATTTCCGAAATGTGCGGGCTGGGTCTAGAGACTCGATCCATCACGGACAGCCTGGACTCCATTGGGAACACCACGGCGGCTATCGGAAAGGGTTTTGCAATCGGGTCTGCGGCCCTCACTGCGCTGGCTCTCTTTTCAGCCTATAGCAAGACCGTCAACCTCGAAGTCCTCGATCTGCTGAACCCGATTGTCGTGGTCGGTCTTTTCGTGGGGGGAAGCCTCCCCTTTCTCATCGGAGACCTCACCCTGTCGGCGGTGGGCAGAGCTGCTTTCAAAATGGTGGAGGAAGTTCGTCGCCAGTTTCGTGAGATCGAAGGGTTGATGGAAGGCACGGCCAAGCCCGACACCGACCGCTGCATTGACATCTCCACCCGCGCCGCACTCGGAGAAATGGTCTTTCCGGGTGTCATCGCAATTTCGACCCCGGTTCTGGTGGGCCTTCTGCTGGGGCCTCTGGCCCTAGGGGGTATGCTGGCCGGGGCTACTCTGACCGGCGTGCTGATGGCTCTCTTCATGGCGAACGCCGGCGGCGCGTGGGACAACGCGAAGAAACTCATCGAAGACGGTCATTACGGCGGCAAAGGCTCACCGGCGCACAAGGCCTCGATCACCGGGGGGCGCCGGGGGGGGGTGGGAGAACGCCAAGAACCTTAGCGGGGGGGGGATTCTGGGGGGCAAGGGATCTGAACCACACAAGGCGGCAGTAGTAGGCGACACCGTAGGCGACCCCTTCAAGGACACCAGCGGACCCGCCATGAACATTCTTATCAAACTGATGTCCATAGTCTCTCTCGTTATAGCGCCCCTACTAAAATGAAGACCTGGGTCCAATCTGTCGCGTCTGGGGAGGTTCTGAAAAATGCATGGCGGTAGGCCTCCTGGCCCCCAGCTTTCCTGCAATGTGTTAAAATAAGCGCTTTTTTGAAGTTGAGGAGAATTTGTCCATGAGGCGATATGAGGTCGTTTTCGTTCTCGCTCCTGACCTTCCCGATACCGACCTGGAAAAGACGATCGATGTCTACAAGGTCGCGGCGGAAGAAATGGGGGCCAAAGTCCTCGGCGTTGAAAAGTGGGTCCGAAAGCAGCTTGCATTTCCCGTCAAGAAATACACCGAGGGAACTTATGTATTCCTTCTGCTAGAGGAGGAGCAGGGCACAGCCGTGACCGAACTGGAACGCCGTTTCAGGGTGACCGACACAGTCATCCGGTTTCTTACCATCAGAACAGACGGTACCAACAAACGCATTCAGAAAGTGATCGCCCGCCGCGAGGCGCGGCGAAAGAAGGGCGGCGATTCTCACACCGACTCTGGTTCTGCAGAACCAGCGGCAGCGAAGCCCTCTCCGCAAAAGCCGGAAGAACCGGCCCCGTTACCGGCTGGCCAATCCACCCAGTCGAAACAAATCTGAAGCGCGAACGGAGTGCCCCAGCGGTGTGCAGCCCGCACAGGGAAGGAAGCAGTAATGCAATTAGTCTTAAGCGACGATGTACTTCACCTGGGGAGACGAGGCGACATCGTCACCGTAGCATCTGGCTACGGACGCAACTATCTGATACCAAAGGGACTGGCGGTTCCCGCTACCTCTGCCAACGTAAAAATCGTGGAACAGCAGAGAGCCAATCTGGCGCGAAAGGAAGCTAAAGCTAAAGAGGAAGCTGAGATCTTGGCTAAGGAGATGAACCAGCTCCATCTAGTCCTCAGTCGAAAAGCCGGTGAAACAGGCTCCCTTTTCGGCTCTGTGACAGCCAAAGATCTGGCAGATCTCCTCGAACAAAAGGGGTTCAACCTGGACCGCCGTAGGATCGAACTGGAGCACCCGTTGAAGTCGATCGGAAACTTTCCAGTCTCTGCACACCCGCACCCTGAGGTCAACATCGAGCTCCTGGTGTCGGTCGTCTTCGAGAAGGATGCGCCCTTCACAGAGTTGCTGAAATGCGAGACCGATGAGAGTGCGAGAATAGTCAGCAACGTGGAGAGCCTGCTTCGCAAAGCCAAGGAAGAGTTGGAAGCTCAAAAACAGGCCCTGCCAACCGAGGTAACGGAGCAGACAACAGGGCAAGCTGAAGAGCCTGCAAAAGAGCCCCTCGAAGACGCGGTGGAGGAGACGGATAAAGAGACAACGGACGGCTGAAAGCCCAGCCAAACCCTGACCGAATAACCGCTCCTGGAAGTTCCGCCAATTCTCAGATCCGGGGTCCACGACTTAATCCGGCCTGAGTCCTCACACTCACGGACAGCCGGGTTCCACCCAAACCGCCCAAACTCGGTTTTTGAAAAAAACGGTCGAGATCGAACTCCTCCTGGTTTGTCATCCTGACTGCGCCCCAAACACCTGCCTTATCGGACCCTTGCCGCTGCACATGCATCACTGATGGGAGTTCCCTCGTTTACGCCCTCAGACAGGTTGTATACACTCCTGTATCAATGGCAGTCTCCGACGTGACTCTCGAGAAGACTCTTCCCCACAGTGCAGAGGCAGAACGGGCCGTCCTGGGAGCAGTTCTGCTCGACAACCAGCTCTACGATCAGGCCGCAGGCATCCTGCACCTAGACGACTTCCACCTCCAGGCCAACCAGATCATCTTTGCCAGCATGGCGAAGCTTTCGGCCGGACAGAAGGCCATCGACGCCGTGACCCTCCGATCCGAACTTGAAAAGGGAAACCATCTTGTGCAGATCGGGGGAGCCTCCTACATTTCTTCCCTGGTCGACGGTGTGCCCAGGCTGGCCAACATCGACCATTACACCCGCATCGTCAAAGAAAAGTCTGTCCAACGGAAACTGATTCACGCCGCTTACAGGATCCTGGAACAGAGCTACGCCGACGATCTCGATGCACCTGACCTGCTGGAGGAGGCAGAGCGATCGATCTTTGAAGTCAGTCAGGAGCGAATTGAAAGAGGTTTCACCAAACTCGAGCACCTCCTACCGGATGCCTACAAACAGATCCAAGCCTTTTACGACCATAAGGAACTGATTACGGGAATTGCCACAGGCTATACCGATCTGGATCGGCTGACATCGGGGTTTCAACAAACGGATCTCATTATTATTGCCGCTCGCCCCGGCCTCGGAAAGACCAGTCTGGCGTTGAACATTGGTCAAAGTGCTGCGCTGGCGCACAAGAGCGTGGGAGTCTTCAGCCTGGAGATGAGTGACTTTCAGCTGGTAACGAGAATCCTCTGCTCCCATGCACGCATCGACAGTCACAAGCTGCGCTCGGGACGCCTTTCTAAAGGAGACTGGACAGAACTGGCCTCGGCGATGGGCCGGCTCGACCAGACCAGAATCTTCATCGATGACAGCGCCACCATCTCCATCTTGGAAATGAGATCCAGGGCCCGCCGACTCAAAGCGGAACACGGTCTTGACCTGCTCATCGTAGACTACCTCCAGCTCATGTCTCCCCCGAGAGGGGGCAGAAGATCCGATAACAGGGAACGTGAGATTTCTGCGATCAGCAGATCACTCAAGGCCCTAGCCAAAGAGTTGAACATCCCAGTCGTGGCACTCTCCCAGTTGAGCCGGGCTCCCGAACAAAGAAAGGGACGCCAGATCGGACGGCCTCAGCTCTCCGACCTGCGGGAATCGGGTTCTATCGAACAGGACGCCGATGTTGTTCTCTTTATCTATCGCGAGGACCTGTACAAGAAGCCTGAGGATCTAGAAGACGAACCGGGCGTGGCCGAGATCATCATCGCCAAGCAGAGAAACGGGCCTACCGGAACCATCAAGCTTGCCTTTATTGACAAGTGGACAAGATTCGAGAACATGGCATTTGATCGAGAATGACACCCCGGTCGTGGCTGGAGATCTCTGTCTCCAAGCTTCTTCACAACCTGAATGCGGTCCGATCACGGCTGGGCGAACGGACAACGCTCATGCCGGTGCTCAAGGCAGATGCCTATGGGCACGGCCTGGAACGCATCGGGAAGATCCTTAGTGACCTAGGAATTTCCAGCTTCGCGGTAGCTCGGCCGGACGAAGCTGTGAAACTGCGTCAGGTTCTACCTGAAAGCGAGATTCTGGTTTTGAGCGGCTGCAACGATAAGGAGGCCCCGACTTTCGTCGAGAATCGACTGATCGCGGCCCTTATTGATGCCCGGCCCGTACCCCCCAATTTACGTGTCGAAGTCAAGGTTGATACCGGTATGACACGGATGGGAATCGGGTGGGACAGAGCCGCCCGCATTTTAACCTCTACCACGGCCAATGCTTCTGGTGTCTTCTCTCATTTTGCCCGAGCTGACTCGGATGCCGAATTCTCCCGCCTGCAGTTACAGCGACTGTTGAAAGCAACGGCCGGGTTTGGGAAACGCCAACACATCTGCAACAGCGCTGGACTGAGATTCCCAGAAGCTCATCTGGACCTTGTGCGAGTTGGTCTGGCAGTTTATGGTGTGGCCCCTTGTGCCGGCTTTGAAGATCTTCTACCGGTACTGAGCTGGAAAAGCCGATTACTGACTGTACGTCGCGTCAAGGCTGGAGAGTGGATCGGCTATGGGAGCTCGTTTCAGACTCAGCGGGAGAGCCGGATAGCGATCGTGCCGGTTGGATTCGCCGATGGCTACCCTCGTATCCTCTCCAATCGATCCAGTATGCTGGTTCGAGGGAGACCCGCCGCAGTGGTGGGGCGGGTGAGCATGGATGTGACCTGTATCGATGTGACTTCCATAGAAGGCGTCAGCCCGGGAACCGAGGTCGAAGTCCTAAGCTCCGAGCCCAACTCCCCACTGTCCTGCGCGGCTCTGGCAACTCTTGCGGGTACGATCCCTTACGAGATTCTGACTGGAATCGACCAGCGGGTCGAACGACGTTACGTTGATTCAGTCTCTACGGTCACCTAAACGGCAAAAAGACCGAAAGCAGATGGCGACTCTCCTCATCGATTTCTTCCGGAGCCGAAACAGGCTGGCCTACCTCTTCAAGAAGCGGCACCCCGAAATGCCGCCGCATGCGGTAGGTGGGTTCCTGTCCGGGCGCCTCCTGGTTACCTGTGGGGGGGGATGGGTGAGAACCTGTTTCTCTCCGCTTACCGCTTCTACAAGCCGCTTAGCACGTCTACTGGTCCACCCTGCCCTATGGTCCTCATCCTCCTGGCAGTCGTTCTCCTGATTACCTACCTTCCGATCGTCACCCTGGGACCGATTGAGCTTTTGCTCCGGTAAGGGATATCGGTTGCCGGTTACTGCTTAGCGGTTGAACACTTAAGGTTGAAGCTTGTTCTGGCGCTCGCTTCGCATCGCGCCGTTGACCGTTGACGGTTGACACGGAACTCAGAACTTGAAACTCGGCATCGTGCTAGTATGGCCAGATGGTGGATTGTCAAGAGTTTTCGGTTTTTGAAGATGACACCCGACTCTGGATCTATCCCTTTCGGGATCCGCTCGATGAGTCCGAGACTAGCCTACTCAGGCAGACTCTGGGCCACTTCCTTCCAACCTGGGTTTCGCACGGGGCTCCGGTTAAGGGCCGATTCAGTATTCACGAAGCCCGCTTTGTGCTGCTGGTCGGACAATCAACGGCTGGAATCTCCGGGTGTTCCATCGACAGCAGCGTAAAGAACTTTAAGGATCTCCGTGACCAGCACGGCCTTGACGGACTGGATCGATCGCTGGTTTTTTTCCGCGATTCGGAGGGGGATATCCAGGGCAGACATTTTCTGGATTTCCAGAAACTTGCCGCGTCAGGCCGGATCCTTCCGGAAACTCAGGTTTTTGACACAGCCATTACGAACCTCGGTCAACTCCGTCAGGGAGAGTTCGAGAAGCCTTTCCGCGAATCCTGGCAGGCCGCTCGGTTCGCTTGATCTCATTTCCATGAGTCACGTTTCGCATTCCACAAGTACCGGTGGACGGTCACCCCGTTGGAGGCTGAAAATTAGTGGAACATGGAACGCTGAAACCCGAAAGCTCAATCCGCATAACTGACGTAAGGACCACCGTGGAAATCCTCCAGAGCCTCCGCTTCGTCTTCAGCAAAATCAAGCCGGGGTAAGATTCTAGCCAAATCCAGGATATGTCGTACCTGGGGAGCAATGCTGAGCAGTTTTACCTGGCAGCCGGAGCGCTCTGCGCGCTTAATAGAGGCTACCAGTTCACCGACTCCAGTGCTGTCAATCCGCGACACCTTCTCAAGATTCAGGAGGACCTTCCCCTCTCTCCTCGCGAGTAGCTGGTCCATTGAGTCCCGGAGCTGGTCGGCACCCACACCCGCAACCAGACGTCCCTCAAGGTCGACAATTTCGACATCATCAGTCCGTCTTACTTCGATTTTCATCTCTTTTGCCCTCCTTCTGATCGGGCTCGCGTTGGGGCCGGCGGAAGGGGATGATACCAGAATCGGGGGGAAAACAATACGTGTCCTACCCTTACCGATCTTCCAACGTTCGAGCATGGCGGCACAACCCGGACCCGGAAGCAGCAGCTCGTTTCTGCTACCCTCATCCTTACTGCAGGGAGTTACAAGGAAGTAAGAGGAGATAAACCAAAGCACTTCCACCGGTCGTTTGCCGGAAGCATGGCACTCCTGTGCCTGGCACCCAACCCACTGTCGGCCGGGAAGGGCGAGTTCTCTCTAGAACAGGTGCCGAGTACGGGATTCCCGGCTAAAATGACAGCTGCCGCCGACGGAGAAAAGATCGCCTGGAATACAACTACAGGCTCGGTCCCTTGAAAACCAACGTAAAGGATAAAACCCGACATTAATTGAAACAAAAAACAACACAGGGCGTCCCTTTAAGCGTATTCCGTTCAGGCAAAGCGGCGTGGCCCAGTTCATAACAACGGATAAAATCTTTGAACAACCATGGATAGTGTCTGTCTGCCCTTCAGCATCCTCCCGGGACAGAACCCGCTTTTTATTGATTTCGCTCATCACTTCCCAAGGGTGCGCGACTTTTTTCATCCACCACCTTTGGAGGACTCTGCGATCGAACATCGGCTCGACCGAGCTCGCCGCTCCTACCAGATCTCGCGAGGTCCTTTTTCTGCTGCTCTAACCGCCTACAACAGAACTCTGTGTGGGGGCCCATTGCTGGATCAACACCTGAAATCCTTCCAGTCCGAGGATTGCGTCGCGGTCGTGACTGGCCAGGAGGTCGGTTTGTTTGGTGGCCCGTCCTTCACCGTCTACAAGGCTGCGACAGCTATCCGTCTAGCAGCCCAGCTTCGTGAACAGGGAGTCCAGGCGGTACCCGTATTCTGGTTGGCATCGAACGATTCAGACTTCGAGGAGATTCGTCGCAGCCACTTCGTCGATTCCAATCACGACCTTCTGTCGGTGACATTCCCCGATGCTCCCGAGGACCCTTACCAAATGGCGGGAACGGTAGAGTTGAGTTCGATCAGGGAATGTCTCGACCAACTGCGCTCAGGTGTTAGATCCTCTCCCTTCGCGGATTCGGTCCTCGACCGTTTGACTCAAGACTACCATCCTTCAGGGACCTTTCGAAAAGGATTTGCAAGGTGGATCAGCAGGCTCTTCCGTGAATACGGTTTGATCGTATTCGATCCCCTTATGGGGGGCTACGGGAGTCTTCTTTCCCATTTTTTTGAAATTGCTGTTACCAAGCGTGAACCTCTCATTGAAACGCTGCTGGAACGGAACTGCCGGATCGACGAAGCCGGGTATGAGCCTCAGGTCTGGATCGACAGTAGTGAGAGCCTTCTCTTTCTGCTGGACGGATCCCGGCGCTATAAGCTGATTTGGAGGAACGGAAGGTACCACGCGAAGGAGAGGCCAAGTCTTTCCTTTTCAACCGCGGAACTGCTTGAACTGGCCCGTCAGGAGCCCCATCGCATGGGAGTCAACGTCCTGCTCCGTCCCATCCTCCAAGACTATCTGTTTCCCACAGCCTTTTATGTTGGTGGCCCTTCGGAGATTGCCTATTTTGCCCAGCTGAACGCCATTGCCGATCACTGGGAACTGGAACCAGTCATTCTACCCAGGGCAGGGTTTACAATCGTAAACAGTCGGGACCAGAGATATCTGCGCCGGCACCACATTCAACCCCTGGATGTGCTTCAGAAACCGATGGACACTCTGACTGAGATCGTCTTGCGGGAGACCCGGCAAGGTCAGACTTTGGAACAAATCGACTCAGTAGCAGGAGAGTTGCGGGGAAAACTGGTGGAGCTACAGGAGCTGATCCACGGTTCCGATCCCACCGTGTCGGCGATGCTCGACAAAACCCGTGACAAAATGCTCTATCAACTGGAAAAAGTCAAAGCGCGTTTCATCGCCAATCATCGCCGCACGGCCCCCTCGCTGAGAAAGCACGTCGATCACCTCTTGACTCACCTTAGGCCCATGAACACGCCGCAGGAGCGAGTGCTGAACTTCAACCATTTCCTGATGGACCTGGGCCCTGGCTTTCTCCCTGAGATCACGGACCTGATCGATCCGTTCTGCTTTTCCCACAGACTCGTGCAACTGTAGCACTTGCTTCCGCTCGCGCCACGGGTTCCGATTTAGGGTTCACTCGGCCTGTCCCCAGTTCGGAACTCCGGGTTCCGTGTCAACCGTTAACGGTAAATGGTGCGACGCGAAGCGAGCACGAGAACAACCTACAACCTTCAACTAGTGACCGGGCACCTCATTCCCCTCGCCCCAACGAGACTAGATTGGCCAGCAGGCGGTAGCTGCCCGGAACTCCCGCCGATAGCTGCCGCCACAGACCGAGTCCGACATAGATCCAGCGTCCTTTTCCGTGGCGGGCTTCTACCAGAGATCCCAGTTTTTTTCCGGGGTTGTAAGGAAAAGGATCTTGTGTCGAAATAAGATCGTGATAACGCGAATCTTTCTGGCTTAGAAAATAGAGTCCCCTCTCCTGGACCCACCCGTTCCAGTCTTCGGGCCCGATCCGGTTAGGCCTGGTAAACACTGGGTGCAGGGGCTTCAGCACCCGGACGGGTGCGTTTTCGTCCGTCACCCGGCCCCGACCTACCTGGGCGGGAAGCCGCGTCTACTATGGCTGCCGGGGCGCTGGGGTGAATCACTTCCCGTCCGCGGACGGGTTCGACAACTGTTCTAACGCCAGGACCAGCGCGTGGGTGCCTTTCTTCCCATGGCCTTGCGCCTGGACG